>NZ_MJIL01000084.1 GCF_001939735.1 Photobacterium proteolyticum | reverse complement strand
CCAGAGAAACCAGATATAAACGAGCAGTTGGAACAAGCTGCTTAAACATGATTAGGCGACAACTACCTTGAAAAACGCCGAGAGCTAGTGGCTGGTACCGTATTTAGATAATACTCAACACCATCTAGTGTCATCATTGTACCACTCTCATTCGGTACGGAAATAACATTACTCATAGTTATTTATCCTTGTGTTTTGTTTAAAATAGTTAAAAGTTTCGAAGGCTTGATTATTGCTTCATTACATTGTTGGGAGATTGGTTCTTGGAGTATGAAGCCCATAAAAATAAAATTTGTATTGATTAAGAACTATCGTCATCAGATTTTTTGAACTTAACTTAGAGAAAGGTATGAACTAAAAGGTTCATTTAGACGCCACTTAGAATAGTACTCAATATTCAGCATTTAATTTCCTTTTATATCAAACCAATATAATGCGCTTTTTAAATCAACGTAATTAAAATCACAGACCTTCTAACAGGTATACCTAGCCCGATGGCCTTGTTCATTGCTTTGATATCTTCGAGTGCCTCACTGATTTTAGTGTTGTTATTTCTCAAGCTTTTTTCTAAGCAGTACTTTAGGAGTGTGTTTGATAAATCCATTTTTACGCTGTACTGCTATTTGCCAAGCAATTGACTGGCAAACTGAATTTCACTGTCTTGTCTTGCGCTGATTTGCATGGCTAAAGGGGTACCATTCAAATCTGTTGCTAACCTCTTTGAGGCTCATGTAACAATCCTTTTATTAAGTTATCGCCTAAATGGCATCAATATCTAGCAAGAACAATGGTTGATTCACAGTATTAGTGCTACGTTGTTCACTTTATGAGATAAATGTAGCCTTAATGGTCATATAAAAACATTACATGTTATTACACGAACTTTCTTGTGCTGCTAATGGCTGATTGGGGGGGATAACCTAGAGAATAATTGGGAGCTCTGCTTCATTCTAAGAGTCATTGCATTTTTTAAAATAATAGAGTAATTAGTATAAATAGATACAAGTAAAGGCTGATCGGGTTATGAGCACCAACAGAAGTGGCCACTTAACGGTGGCCACTTCAAGTAAGGCTGGACTAAGCCGCTAAGCCTCTGGTATCTATCTCTAAGTGACTTCCTTTGATTACCTGATAATCATTAATAGCAAGCCTGATGCGTCCGCGCTTTCTTTCTATAAGATCTGGAATCATAATTCCCGTTGTTTGTCGTAACTCTGAAAGCTGCTTACGGGCTCGATGCACCTGTATATTAATGTGGGTTTCGGGTAATCCTAAGTCTTTTGTCAGCTGTTCAATTGAACGCCAGCCTTGCGAAGGCTCGGGTACATTCTGTTTTATATCTTCTGCCTTATAGCGCGCGAGAATTGCGGTTAAGTAATGGTGGCTTCGAGCCTGACAATCGATAGACTCACTAGCACTTTGAATCATTAACTCGGTCAGTTCCTCATCTTGGCTAATATTAAAGACATAGCAAAGGTCATTTTTTTCTTGTGCTGACAGGCACAAGGTGTCCATATTTTCAGGGGATTCACACTTAAATAACTGCCATGTCTGCTTTGAGAACTTAAGTTGCTCCCCGTCATGTAAGGGGCTAAGTATACTGTTTTCAAAATGTTCACATTGCCATTGCTGAGACTCTTGATCATAAAAGACCACAAGCTCAGGTGAGGATTCATCGGGCAAAAAGTGATAGTGCTCAAGATAAATCGGCTGAATGTCATGATCATCGCCATGTTCTTGGAGGGTAGGCAGCAAGATATCCTTTGGTGGCTCTAGGCTTCTAACAATGAACGGAGCACATTGCGCACTGGAGAAGGTAATTTGATCGTTGATATGAAGCAATTGTGGGTGATTTGCCTTAATCAACTTACCATTTACTCGTAGCCCGTTTTTACTTAGATCTCTGATATACCAATGCTTTTGGAACTCAATAACAGCATGAATTCTCGACACATCCGGAAGGGCAATTGTTGTATCTACGGTAGAGGATAGGCGCCCGAACTGGTGGAAAGCTTTGAGGTAAACTGGGCTTGAGTATTTTTGATTAGTTAGAAAAGCCATGTTTTTTCTCACTCTATTAATTGCCAAATGTCGCTGATATCAAATTGTGTAGCTAGTTGCATAGTAAATGGACTCTTGGTCTATAAGTGTATCCAACATTTCGAGATTTTGTTGGTAGTTTGGAAGCGTTTGAATAAGCTTCTCCATTGCTCTATTTAGTTCGGACTCGACAACAGCCGTTGACTCAGCATTTGTTTGCCATTGGTTTTGAACTTTCAATGATGAGGAGTTCTCTTCAGGGGCTATCCATAAAGAGGTCAATGTCCAGGCTGTTTCACGAGCTAGAGGAGGGAAAACAAGATTCGATAGTTCTTTGAACTTTTGCTCATCTTCACGTTTGATTTCCAATGCTGCGATTAGGTTGAGTGTTAGGTTCTCATTCATTATTTTGCTCCTTTCTGTAGGTAGTAGTGATAATCTTGCGCTATGGCTTCTGCCAGTTCTTCTCGGGACGTAAAGCCCAGTATCAGATATAAATCGTTTGGGTCTTTTGTTGTGATTGTGTTTTGCTTTCGAGCTATATACCAATCCCACAATTCCTGCTCAGTTAGCGCCAAGTCGGAAAGAGGTTGTGGTTGATGAGCACGTTTGAACTCAATTTTCTTCTGGTATTCAGCGAACTGGTTTGTCAGCTTCAATATATCTAGCATCTCACTGGCTGTTTGTTGATCACAGTGATCTAACCAAGCCAATAGAGATTGGGTTTCCACTAAGCGATCGAATTCATTGGAACTGACTTGTTGGGAATTAGCCCAGAGAGCGAGTTTGGGAAAGTCTAATTCTTGTTTTTCGAGCGCAGATTGATGGAAAGCAAGCTCCAAAAGTGCACTTTTCTTCAGGTTATGGGTATCAGGGAGATGAGATACGGCAGAACGCAATGCGGCTTTTCTGGCTATAGCCTGCTGTTTATATTCTCGGTAGCGACCTTCGAGTTTGAGCTCTCTGTCTAGCTCTTCATCTGTAACTGAATTCAATTCAAGCTTGCGTTGCTGATCTAATTTCGACACGAGCCTTTCCCAAGCGTCTGTTTTGGCAAAATGACTTCTTTTTTTCTCCGGTATTATTTCATCTGCGTTTGAACTTGCTAAAGATTGAAGTAGCGATAACGCATCTTGTTGTTTTATATCAATAGAATGGCTGTCGATAAAGTTACACAGAGGTTGTGATTTCGCTTTATCCATTAGCTTTGTTGCGTACTGTTTGAGATTGTCAAAGGAGCGTTTGGGGTAGTGGAGCTCTTTCAAGGCAAGTACAAGCTGAGCTGACTCACTAGCGTCAATAATGTGGTGAGCAACAGCCGCATCTAACGTCGCTCTAATATTAATCATGGGGGTAGATAGGCTAGGGTAGCCGAGTTCAGCTGGACCATGAACTAACGCAACTTCGTCGTCATCTTCTAAATGTCCAGAGTGAAACTGTTCGAAGACAAAGCCAAAACCTTTCATACCAAGGCTTGATAATTCCGCGGCTCGTAACGCGCCCATACTGGAGCAGCCGTATACGTTTATTCCCAGAGAAATGGCATACAGTATTTCTTTGTGCCAAACAGCTGGAACACTTTCAAAATATCCATCAATCAAAACAATGCTATCAGGCTTATCATGCGTGGCTAAATATATGTCACCTTGTTTCGCGGGTGGGCGGCAGTCCGCTTGAATAATGGTTGAAATCTTATCTGCGGTAAGGGTTGGCCCTGAGAATATGATAGTCCTCATTTTTCCCCTCCTTGAGTCAGTATATCTTTCGTTTTAAGTGCACGTTGACCGCCAACATATCCTGGCGAGTCATCAATACCTTCCAGGCCAGGAACAACAACTCTGACAACAGGAATCTGATAGTCATCTTTTGTCAGGTTAACAACCCCAACTTGTGTTAACCCTACGTTATTTAGTTTGTGCAGAATAAGCTCAATGTCGTGCTCAAAGTGTTCAAAGTTCCAGCTAACGATATCTTGAAAGCTTCTTGCGCCGTGAGTTGAGGTTGAGTCGATACTTCTAATTGATGAGGCCGAAGTCTGGTAGTTGTTAGCTTCAATGTCATCTCTTGAGCCTGATATCATGGTTAATCGGGTTTGAGCCGCTTCGGTGAGTGCCCTTAATAGCGCAATACTTTTGCAAGGGTGAGTGCCTGAGCCTGCAGACGGGTAGTGAGGGCCGGTTGTTTTGCTTTTCGGTATAATTTTGCAGTAGAAGCTTGGTAACCCTATATCCGACGTAATATCCCAAACCTGGATATCAATATCAGCTGCCTGGTATTTTCTTATTACCGAAAGGCAATCTAAGTCATCGACAGTATCAAGCTTGAGGAGGCGAGTGTCTTGTTGGCTTAAGTGATCCTTTTCTACCCGCCACAAGGCCAGGGCGTCTCGCTCTATGACTTCACACAGCCCATGCACGATTGCTTCCTCTGTGCTATTTCCAGATGCAAGACCATTGGAACTCATAACAAATGTTCCGCTTCCCGTTGGGAGTGGCAGTGTGTAATTACAGTGAATGACATCATATGGAATGTAGATGGGTGTGTTGGTGAAAAGTTCATCACCCTCGATCCAGAGGCGCTGACTGTGCTCAGAAAAAGTACTGAAAGCCATTTTAGGTAAGCCAGTGATATCGACAACATGATGTTTTGACGCTATTTGGTTATAGCTTGCTAACTTCAGAGGTAAATCAATGTGCTCTGCGTGGTAGGTTTCTATCGCCTCCATTGCCCCCGAGACTTTCGCAGAGATGAGGTCCAGCCCCTTTCCTTGAGCAACAGATATTGCACATGACTCTGGGCGACAAACTGTGATGACAGGGATCCCGATATGGTCTAGCCCGGTAATATTCGCAATACGGGTGATCCCCATCTCCTTTAAGAACGGGGAAATTTTATCGAAGGTAGATTGTGGAGACCGCGAGCGATGGGTTCCTCTCTGATGTTTTTTTGAGATCATCAAATATCCTTGGATTTAAGCAGTAATAGCCAAGCAAAAAGCTTGGCTATTTGTTCTATTGCTACTTGCTATTTAAGGAAGCTTTGGAGGTTAGCTACCGTACAGACGGTTCCAACAAGAAGGCTCTCTTCTTGAACATCTTTAGGATTAACGGCACCGACCTGGACGCCGGCATCGCGATAATAGCGAGCCAAAGACTGTGCCGTGAGCGTGTTACTCTGCTCTTTTATCGACTCCATGTAGGGGATGATATCATCGCGGTGATTGTGAATCGTGGCCTTCATCTCTGAGATGGCCTGTTGCAATTCGTTTAGGTCTTGTTTATTTCCAGCCTCAAGATTTAAAGCATCTAAGCGATCAAGGTCATCAGTACTGAGATAGTGAATATGGTAAGGGTAAAATTCGTTATCGTCTCTTACCATCAAAGGATTGACGTAGGATACGATGTAGAGGTTCTCGCCAACAGCCTCTTTGAGTTGCTCTAGCGCTGAAGTGGGGATGTGGTCATTGGCAAAGCTCACTATCGGCTGGTCTGATTTAGGCTCTAAGTGACCGATTGGAGTATCCGGAACAAATGAAGGTTGAGAACTTTCACGTAGTGGAGCACGTAGTCTGTTTAGTTGCAAAACGCGCAAATCGAGCAAATAGCCCGGTTTTAAGTCGTCGCGATTAATTCCTGCCGGGCACTGAGCCTTCTCTAAGTTCCAAGGAACGATTTTGGTAAGAGCAGGGCCAATGATATTAATCTGTTGTAACTTCTGTCCCTGATTCTGAGAGCCAAAGAAAAAATGGTAATCTGTTTCACTATAGCACCATTCAATTCGCTTAATCTCTTTGGCGGTATAGTCTTCATGATTGATAAGAGTTGCTCGTTTCCCATCTTTTCTTATCACATAGATATCTTGTGAGCGAAGAGTAAGGTTTCCCTTTTCATCAATGTATGGGCTTAACTGATTTTGCAGCTCTTCTAACGATATTTTTTCCATAATTTATCCTTGTTTATAGATAACCTAGCGCTTTCGCATGATTTAATGCCAATAATACAGACTGCTGGCAGTACTTTTGTTTGCCTATGATGTTTCTACTATTAATGGCCTCCTTTAATGGGTTAATAACCGATGCCGGTAGTGCGTGTTGGCTTGAATCAAGTATGGTTTTGATTATATTAATGACACGATGGTTGGTGATATCTTGGGAAATTAAAGGTACTGAACTGGCGATAAGTTCGAGCTCAATAAGTAAAGCCAACCATTGCAGAGGAAATGGAAATTCATTCGATAATGCTTTCCAGATATGGTTGCATTGTTCTATTAGTGTCTGGCCGTGTTTATAGTCTTCATCCTTGTAAGCGAGCCACGCTTCGTTGGCATTAGCGATCGCAATGTAGTCATCCATACCTGAGTTCTGAGCAAACTCTTTCGCCTGACGTAAGTACTGGCGAGTTTCCACTCTATTCCCTTGGAGTCGAAACAGTACGGTCAGATAAGCTAAACAGCGTGTCTTCAGGGTAGTATCCGCGTTTTCAGTTGCATTCTTCAGTGCTTGTATTAAGTACTGCTGAGCGTCTGTGTATTGCTGGCTAAATAAGCAAGTAAAGCCTAAAGTAAATAGGCAGTTATTTTGTAGCGGATAGTCATCAGTTTCCTGAGAAGCGATAAAGGCATGTTTTGCCAATTCCACATGTTGTTTCGTTAAGGCATAGCGAGTGTGACGTAATTCATATTGTAATTTGGCATCATAGAACTTCGCTTTAGTCGTAGGGTTGTTGAAGTCGACTACGTTTTCTTCAATGAGGTTGATGACGCTGAGCATATCCTGTAACTGATTGCGCCAATAAAAGACATAGAGCTTTGCCATTTGCACAGACAGCCACATTTGATGCCAGTGTTTATCGGCTAACATGTCAGCATTTAATAAAGACTCAGCAGTCAAGTAGGCTTCTATTGCCTGTTCATGCAAGTGGTGAGTTTCCAGAGACTTACCATAATTTAGGAACAAATTTGCTTTTAGTAAGTTGTCTTCATCACTGCTTTCCTCAATAGCAGCAAGGTAATGCTGACGAGCTTGGGTATGTTTGGCTAGTCGTACCAAATTATCACTTAAACCAATAAGCGCTTGTATTTTTGTCTTCTTTGAAACGTGCTCAGAAATATCCTCGTTAGAGAGCGCGAGCGCTTTTTCATAGTAGGTAATTGCATCTTCCACGATAGACGAGTGGGAAGATTGTTCTCCCGCTTGTAAGTAGTACGGTACCGCAAGACTTGGGCGCTGAGCTTTTGCCCATTGCTCAGCAACCATGGCCGCAGAGTATTCCCCAGTATTGAAATTCTGTTCCATGGCACATGCAATGTGGCTATGGATTGTTGGTTGTATGGTTGTGCTTTCATAAACGGCATCACGAACTAGCGCGTGCTTAAACTGATATTGGTTGCCGTCTACATTGCGTTGAATGTAGATTAAGTTCGCTCTCTGGAGTTCTTCTAAATCAGATTGTAGTTGGCTTGCATCTTTGTCAGATGCAGCATGAATCAACTGCTCACTAAACGTTCTACCAATCGCTGCAGCGAGTTGAGCCGTGTCTTTGGCGAACACAAGCCCATCCAGTTTTTGTTGTAATGACTCTCTTAGGTTCTCGGGCACCTGCGACTCAGGTTCAGAGACTACAAAGTCCAGCTGACCATTTACTTTTTTTATGAGCGCATTTCTTTGAGCGTAAGTAACTAATTCTTCGAGAAAGAGAGGGTTGCCATCGCTTCGTTCGGTGAGTAAGTCTTCGACTTTTTTACTCACGTGTTGGCTATCGAGCAAATATCGAATGAAGCTGTGACAATCGGACTTTGTTAGGGTGGTGAGTTTGACTATTGAGTAAGTTGACTCGACGAGAGCGTCAGGAAGCGGATTACGCGAACTGTTTAGCCAGCGAATGTGGTGTTCTGCTAACCAGTCGGAAGCGACGAAATAACGAATAAACTCGATTGTTGTCGTATCAGCCCAGTGCAGATCTTCACACACAAAGAGTGTCGATGTTCTATGGCCATCACCTTGCTTCTCATCACTTATTAAAGAGAGTAGATGTGATATAGCAATAAACAACAGCTTTTTTTGTTCATTAAGAGAGAGATTGTCAAGAGAGTGATTTATCAGCTGTTCACTGTAGGCACTAAGACGGGAGTATGGCTGAAGCCATGCCCGCAAAATAGCTGTGCAGTTTTCTCTTTCAGCCAAAGGTGCTGATAGAGAGCTCATTGCCTGAGTTAAGTGGTGATCAGCTTCGGGACTGTTGAGCTCAAAATACGCGGTGATGAGGTTTAAAATCGGGTATAAGGCATTTGTTTTATATTCAGGTAAGCACTGGAGTGTTACCACGCTTGTATTTGTGTAGCTCTCTTTGAGTCCTAACAGGAGACGAGATTTACCGATACCAGCATCTCCGTATAAGTGGAAGAGAGGCGTGGTGCTGCTAGGGCTATCTATTAATGACAGTTTATCGAAGGCATCTTGCCGACCAAACATTGCTCCGTGGGATTTGACAGTGCGCAAAAAGCCGAAAGATTCGGAGAATCGTTCTCCTTTAAGAATATACTTTTGCAATGATGAAGGTACTGACACATCTTTTTGTGGCTCGAATATCAGTTGCTCGCTGAGCATGCCTTGAAACTGGCTAGAGCAAACGATCTCATCTGGCTTTGCATTTCTAGCTAAAGACATGGCATCTGTTGCAACTCTTCCTTCGGGGAGATTTCCGCCAATGCTTCGCATCATCCCTTTTGTGAGCCCAATTCTTAGCTCTAGATTCACGCCGTGCTTTTCAAACAGCTGTTCTTGTTTACTGTTCAAGTTATTCCAGATGTCGAGCGCAGCTCTTGCACAGAGGCGGCTGTCATTGTCACTCACGACAGGGTAGCCAAAATAGAATAGAGTGGTGTCGCCAATTGTACCCACTTGGCTTGCTCCATAACGCAATGCAATGTCTACACATTGGTGATGTTGGTCAGCCAAAAGCATTTCAATGATGTCTTGCTTTTCATAGGTAATATAATCAGGTGTGCCTTCTGGTTCTGACAAAATGACACATAGTGCAGAGATTTGTTTTCGTTCAATAAACCGGGAATAAGTTGATGAATATGTTCCCGTTTGAGTCGCGAGAATTTCTGTCGCATGATCGCCCGCCTCATTGTTCAGCTTGGCAGAGGAAGGTACTAGGTCGGAGAAATTGAGTTTTTGAAACTCGTTATATAAATCGACAGTATTTCCCGGGCGTTCAAGGGCTTTTTTATGCAGCACACGTCTGAAAAATGAGGCTGAATGATGCCCAGCTAAGATGCCTAGCGGGACATTGGTAGAACTGAGTTGATGGTAAAAAACCGTTGCAGCACTAGTGCCTTTAATCGTAGAGACGCCAGTTAAGCACTCGATAAACACGAGTCCCCAGACATATATATCAGTTTGGGGTAGTGATGGTTCTCCTCTTAGCTGTTCTGGAGCACTATATTTGGGGGTACCGAGCACTTCATCATTTAAGGTCAGCGTTTGAAAGTCAGTTTGCTTGGCGTCGCTTTTAAGTGTACTGATACCAAAGTCGAGGATTTTGACATGCTGCTTAGCCCCAACTTTAAATAGCATAATGTTGGCTGGCTTAATGTCTCTGTGAACAATACCTAGTTCATGGGCATGAGCTAGCGCATCAAGGACGCAGGCCATGATCTCCGCGGCATCTGCAGGGAGTAACGGACCTTGAGAGTCCAAATGCTCCTTTAGTGTTTCACCATTGACATATTCGTATACGGCGTATAGCAGTCCATCACCCTGCTGACCTTTATCAATCAGAGAAACAATATTCGGATGGTTAAGGCGACGCACCAGATCGCACTCTCTATTAAAGCGTGCGATGCTCCTTTGCTTTTTCTGCTGAGATTCAGCTTCATTCAGCCTTAGAAACTTGATGGCGACAAGTTTTTGAGTGCTTATTTGCCTAGCCTTATAAACTTGTCCGAAACCGCCTTCACCTATTTTTTCTAAGATGGTGTAGTTATTTGAACAAAAGCGATCTTCAATAGTGCTAAATGTTCCTTGCGCCTGATTCATTATATCTTTCTTGAAAGCCACTGATTCGTTAATTTTCAATTTTTATAGCTTTGACTGAGTTATAGCTAACAGTGATGCATAGTACAAAATCAGGTGCATAACCACTAACGGTTTTGTGATGAAGTGTTAAGAATGTATTTTTTGGGATGATTGTTTGAACGTTAAGTGAGCTTTTCGTAGGGCATAGGAGCAGGTGTGCCTTGGACGTCGTTGAACTTGTGTGCAGGGCAAGACATTCGTTGAGGCTTGCCCTGCCGTTGAAGGGCTTTTTCGTATGTGTTGAGTTCGGGTGGCGCTCTCAGGCTGGCTGAGTTCTTAAATCAATAGCTTGTCTAATACTTCAGAATCCGAGCTGCAGAAGTCAGCGCTGGCTTCCATCTCCGCCAGTGCGAAATCGATAAAGGTTCTGGCTGCGAGTGAGAGGTTGGCAAGTGGCTGATAAACCATCCAGCCGTGGCCGACAAAGGGCTCGATATGGTCGAATAATCGGATTAATTCGCCATGCTCTACATAACGGCTGGCAAGTTGCTCTGGCACATAACTAATGCCCCTGCCAAGGATACAGGCTTCAATGATTAACGGCATGCTGTTCATGATTAGATCGCCGGAAACTTTCTGTAATTCTGGCTCTTTGCCAATGGGGAGACGATCAAGGATATGCCCGTCGGGAAAGCGAAAACGGATGACGTTATGATTATCAAGATCAGCAAACTTTGTCGGCATTCCGTGTGTTTCAATGTAGTCTGGGCTTGCATATAGCCCTAGGTGAGCGGAGATAAACGGGCGGGCGATGAGGTTTGGCTCATCTATCTTTTCACCGATGCGAAACGCCACATCAATGTGATTGTTCACTAAGTTTTTATCCTCTGTGCTGCTGATAACCTCGACAGTGAGTTTCGGATGGCGATCCATAAATTTGAAAATCGTGCTGCCAATGTTGAGCAGGTTGGGTAGAGGCAGTACTTGGATACGTAGATGACCGGTGATTTCTTGCTTAGGTGCTGTTGCTTTTTCAATACTGAGCTCGAGCTGGTTAAGAGCGGATTTGGAGTTTTCGTAAAGAATGTTGCCGGCTTCAGTCAGCAGTATTGAACGATTCTGTCTATGAAATAGTTGCAAATTCAGCTCGTCTTCCAGTCCTTTCAATCGGCGGCTGATACTTGATTTTGGCAAATTAAGTATTTTTGATGCCTTGCTCATACTGCCTGTTTCTACTATCTGATGGAATAGTTTGAGATCTTCTGTCTTCATTGAGTATGCCTAAATCGTATGAAATCGGCGGTTGTACCGAAATCCGGAACCGAGAGTCTTTAATTGTTTTGTATTTATGAACACTCTAGCACGATAGAATTGTTATAGAAATCACAATAATGGAAAGACTTTTATGAAATCGGCCTCTTTGAGTGCTCTCGCTATTTTGATCTCAAGCACTCTTCTTACCGGGTGTGGCTTTGCGGAAAGTGCCGCCCCGCAACAGGATAAAGCGCGCCCGGTAAAGCTCATGACTATCGGAGATGCATCCAGCCAACAGACTCGAATTTTCCCGGCCAGAGTAGCGGCCAGCCAGCAGGCTGACTTGGCATTTCGAATCGGTGGTGAGTTGGTCAACCTAGATCTGATCGAAGGACAAAAGGTGGAAAAGGGCCAGCTATTGGCACAGTTGGATGAGCGTGATGCCAAGAATGCCTTAATGGATGCAGAAGCCAATTATGAACTGGCAGCTGTCGACTTTAAGCGTAAAGAAGAGATCTATAAACGAAAGCTGATCTCGAAGGCAGAATACGATACCGCCAAAGCCACACTAAAGTCAGCCAAGGCGGCATTGGCAATAGCTCGCGATCAGCTTGACTACACACGGCTGACAGCGCCGTTTTCCGGCATTGTCGCCAAGGTTGCGCTGGATAATCACCAGATGATCCAGCCGACACAGGTTGTTTTGTCTCTTCAGGGAGATCAGTTACTGGATGTGCAAATCCAGGTGCCGGAATCCTTGTTGCTGACACTCAATAACAAGGGATTGAGCGAGAAGTACCAACCTCTGGTGCGTTTCGGATCGCGAGATGCACTTTACCCGGTGTCCTATAAAGAGCATGCCAGCAAGGTCAGCCCGGGTACCCAGACTTATGAAGTGGTGTTTAGCCTTGTTCGTCCTGAAAGCCTCAACGTATTGCCGGGAATGAGTGCTGAGCTGTTGCTTGATATGGCAGTGATGAACCAGGAAGCCAGTTCGGTGATCGCTGTGCTGCCGCAGACAGCCATATTCCGAAGTGACGAGACACAGCAAACTAGCGTATGGCGCTACAATGCGGACTCTCACAAGCTGGAGTCCGTCGAGGTTACGCTGGGACAAGTACGTGCACAGGGAATTGAAGTACTGTCAGGCATTACTAAAGGTGATCAGATCGTCGCGGTTGGAGCGAGCGTGTTAAAGCAGGATATGGATGTTAAACCACTTCGTTGGGAGCGGGGCGTATAATCCATGAATATTGCTTATTACAGTATCAAGAACAAAGTGATCAGCTGGATGTTTGTCCTGCTGATGTTAATTGGCGGGGCTGTGTCGTTTACCGGCCTCGGTCAGCTGGAGTTTCCTGAGTTTACCCTCAAAAGTGCGCTGGTAATTACACCATATCCTGGTGCCTCGCCAGAACAGGTCGAAGAAGAGGTGACGCTACCGCTGGAAGATGCCATACAGCAGATGCAGCAGGTAAAGCACATCACATCGATAAACAGTGCAGGGTTGTCTCAAATTGAAGTGGAAATGCAGGAGCGTTACGACGTGACTATGCTGCCGCAAATTTGGGACGAGCTGCGCCGTAAGGTCAATGATGCTGTTGTAAAGTTGCCGCCTGGTGTTGTACCGCCGATGGTCATTGATGATTACTCCGATGTGTTTGGCATTCTGATGAACATCAAGGGCGAAGGATATACCTATCGCGAGCTCGAGAACTATGCTGATTTTCTGCGCCGTGAACTGGTTCTGATTGATGGTGTAAAGAAAGTTTCTGTTGTGGGTGGACCACAAGAGCAGGTCGTTGTTGAGATCAGCCAGCAGAAACTAGCCGCATTGGGGTTGGATCAGAACTACATCTATAGCCTGATCCAGACTCAAAATGTGGTTTCTAACGCCGGTAAGATCCGCATTGGTGATGGCCGAATCCGAATTCATCCGACGGGGGAGTTTTCGGGGGTGAAAGAGATGGAGCGTTTGCTGGTCAGCCCTCCGGGTAGCGGTGACTTGGTTTATCTGGGTGATATCGCCAAGGTCTATAAAACGATAACGGAAACGCCAGATCTGCTGTACCGCAATATGGGAGAGCGCGCACTGTCGCTGGGCATTTCGTTCAGTACCGGAGTAAATGTTGTTGATGTCTCCAAGGCGATAGCCGATAAAATCGAACAGCTGGAAAGTCGTCTGCCGATGGGTATGGCATTGAATACCGTCTATGATCAGGGTGCTGTGGTAGATGTATCGGTCACCGGGTTTCTGGTGAACCTTGGCCAGTCAGTCGCCATTGTTATTGTTATTCTGCTGGTGTTTATGGGGTTGCGCTCCGGGATATTGATGGGAGTAGTATTGCTGTTGACCATCTTCGGCACCTTCATCGTGATGAATGTGCTGGGAATACAGCTGCAAATTATCTCTCTGGGGGCACTGATTATTGCACTCGGGATGTTGGTTGATAATGCCATTGTGGTAACCGAGGGCATTCTGATCGGCTTACAGCGCGGTCAGACTCGATTGGAAGCTGCTGGTGATGTGGTAAAGCAAACCCAGTGGCCGTTGCTTGGCGCGACTGTCATTGCCATCTTGGCGTTTGCGCCAATTGGTCTGTCGCAAGATGCGACCGGTGAGTTCTGTGCGTCATTGTTCAAAGTTCTGTTGATTTCGCTATTTATCAGCTGGATCACTGCGATTACGATTACGCCGTTTTTCTGTTATTTGCTATTTAAAGATGGCAATACCAGCAGCGATGAACCTCAGGATCTGTATAAAGGCTGGTTCTTTAATGCCTACCGAGGCATTTTGAGCTTCGCTATGCGTTTTCGTGTACTGACTATCTCGACTGTGGTTGTCATGTTGGTTGCCGCCTTGTTCGGGATGGGCTATGTCAAAAATGTATTCTTCCCACCGTCTAATACGCCAATTTTCTTTGTGGATGTCTGGATGCAGGAAGGAACAGATTCACGCGGTACAGAAGCGTTTGTCAGTGAGCTAGAAAAGGATTTGATGGCATATGATCAGCAGCATCATATGGGTTTGAAGAACCTGACATCTGTTATTGGACAAGGCTCGCAGCGATTCGTATTACCTTATACGCCTGAAAAGGGGTATACAGCTTATGCGCAACTAATTATTGAAATGGATGATCGGGAATCGCAGGTGGCTGCAATGCCTGGATTAACGGCGTATCTAAAAGATAACTACCCTGAAGCTCATTTCCGGGTCAAGATGCTGGAAAACGGCCCGACACCTGCAGCGAAAATTGAAGCTCGTTTTTACGGAGAAGATCCGAATGTGCTTCGTCAACTTGCTGCGCAGGCAGAAAAAATCATGCGGGATGAGCCGTCTATTACCAATATTCGTCATGACTGGCGTAATCAGGTATCCGTTGTTCGGCCACAATTAAACCTCGCTCAGGCAAGAGAGGTGGGGATCAGCAAGCAAGATCTCGACAATGCATTATTGATTAATTTCAGTGGTAAATCGGTCGGCACATATCGTGAACAGAGCCATTTGATGCCAATTGTTGCCCGTGCGCCGGAGCAGGAGCGCTTGGATGCCGATAGTTTGCTGAAACTTCAGGTATGGAGCACAGAAAACAGTGCATTTGTACCGGTTACGCAGGTGGTCAATGATTTTGCAACTGAATGGGAAAATCCGCTGATCATGCGCCGTGATCGCAAACGAATGATATCTGTTCTTGCTGATCCGGGCTTAGATAGTGGTGAGACGTCTGACTCTGCACTGCGCAAAATTCGCGATAAGGTTGAGGCGATTGCTTTACCGGAAGGCTACGAGTTGGAGTGGGGGGGAGAATATGAAACCTCCCGAGATGCTCAGACGAGTATTTTCAGTTCGTTACCGATGGGGTATCTTGCCATGTTTTTGATCACCGTGGTGCTGTTTAACTCGGTGAGAAAACCATTGGTAATTTGGTTTAATGTGCCGCTGGCAATGATTGGTATTACATCCGGCTTGTTACTGTTTAACGCTCCGCTTAGTTTTATGGCAATTTTAGGTATGTTGAGCTTGAGCGGGATGATCATCAAAAACGGTATCGTATTGGTTGATCAGATCAATGTTGAACTTGCCGAAGGCAAGAGTATGTATGCAGCTGTTTTTGATTCATCGGTAAGTCGTGTTCGTCCTGTTTGTATGGCAGCCAGTACAACAATGCTAGGGATGATTCCATTGTTTTTTGACCCGTTTTTTACCGCAATGGCAGTAACCATTGTATTTGGGTTAGGTTTTGCAACCATTCTAACGCTAGTTGTACTTCCGGTAAGTTACGCAATGATCTTCCGTATACCGAATCAGCACTCGTCAGTGGATGAAAAGTTGGAAATGGCTTCAGTTTAGAAATTAAAAAGAGGGGACAATCCCCTCTTTTTATCGGGGAAGAAAAATGAAGCAAGTAATTATGCCCATTATATTTCGCGTTATAGTCTTTGCTTTCGTTATTATAGTTCCATCCATTGCTGGATTTTGGTTGTCTGGGTATTTGGAGATATATTTTGCAAGTGATATTCCTCAGGTTCAGCTAATTGTTAAGCCTCCGAAGTTTTATCTATAACACCTTATTGGAAACATAATCAAACGGTTGCTTAATATCTGCTTGATGACAGAGATTTTATACACAAACACTTACTTGTTAAGTGTTTGTGTGTTTAAGTTGTTAATATTTAAACGTTTGAATTTGTTCTGATTATTGTTGATGTGTATTTCAATAAGCGTGTTTATGTTCAGCTAAGATTCAATATTATCTCGCTATACTTCTTACCAAGGCTTCATAGGAGCCACTGCTAATTGTTATTGTTATTTCTTTCTTTCTTTCTTTCTTTCTTTCTTTCTTTCTTTGCTGGGCTGGATGCCCAGCTTTTTTTTGCTTGTGATATTCCCCCTAAATACTGTAATGTTGTAAAGGTTATCTAATAAAAGTTAATCATGAAACTTCTTTGAACTATTACTGGTAAAATAGATTAAAAGCTGAAAATAGGTGCTGAAAGGTAGCGTTACTCCAGTTCTTTCATAGTAATGAATTCACAATGGCATCACCAGAAACGCTCATTGCAACTAGGCGTGAGCTATCTTCTGGCTGAAGAGGGAAGGTTCATACTTTGGAAGCCTCAAAGCCTGGCCTGAATGTCTTAATACAGCATAGCCTCTACATAACGTGTGATTATTGAACTTAAAAAGAGAGGCAGGGCTTTTCTCATTTGTTTGGCTATACCATCAGTTCAAACTCCACGCGTTTGTTCTCTTTCCCGTTAAGGATGATAGAAACCTGGTGGGTGCCAATGTAAAGCTTTCTTGTTGTAATTGGCTTGAAGCTCTGCTTTCTCTTTATGTCGTATATCCGGCCAGGTTCAAGTTCTCGCTCACTGATCTTAAAGACTTTACGCGAAAGGTCGCCATTATGTTTTTTGTAGTAAAGTCCGTATTCGAGACGCAGCATTGTCGGTGATACTCCGCGGTTCAACAGTGAAAAGGTAAACTCCAACTGATCGCCAATTTGTACGGCTGGTGTCGTCACCCTAAAATCGAATAACTCAATGTCTGTACTATCAAAGCCGAAGATCTGAAGAACGTCAGGGTTTCCTTGCTTTAACAATGTCCGGCAAGCGTGTTTGATTAGCGCGTCAGTTTCTTTGCTGCTACCTAGCCACTCTTTTGCCCGTGAGATAACGAACTCCGGGTTGTCCTTAGAGATATCGTTGAGGTTGTTGGCAGCGCTTCTTCTGACAACTTCACAGCTGTCATTTTTGAGGTTGTCTAATATAGGCCCGATGGGATTGGGATCCTTTTTCAGGCTCGGCAGGGCCATGGCCCATGGCAGCCTTGGCCTTGCTCCTTCACTGGCAAGCCGTCTCACCTTGTTATTGTCGTGTGTTGACCAGCTGAGCATCTGCTTAAGCATTTTATCTTGGTACTTCACGATGTATGGCCTGACAGCAAATTCGCAGCTGGTAAACTGGGTAACATATTCCAATGCTGCAATTGAATTTTCGTAGTCATCAATCCCATACATAGCGATGTACTCAGGGAAAAACATGTACTCAATGCTTTTCTCCCTGATGCCAGCCGAGCGCAGGTTATCAATGATCTGTTTGATGGTTTCAGCGGCGTCGCCGAAGTCTGCCGGTAGAAAGTGATGAAGAACTGTTGCGGTATGAGTCATTCGCTCTTTTAGTTCGAGTTCGGCAAATGCATCGTTGAATATCAGCGTATTAAATTCCTCCTTGTCAAATACAGGGAGAGTCTGCGCGAGGATCTGTGAAAACTCCTCATAAAAGGATTTTGAATAGATATCTTTGAATAAATTACTCATAACGTCCTGTTGTATTGTTTTTCTTTATCTCGGCGCTTAGCCATCTTCGAAGCGCTTTGTTTCGGCAAAGCTGGCAGAGCAGACTAACCAATAGCTCGATTGCATGCTAACCGGTGGGCCGACTTTTTCCAGAAAGCCTGCTTCGAGGTCGTTTTCGATTAGCATCGTTCGGCCTGTCAGAAACGGCTTTTGTATCTCAATCGGATGTAGCAGATTTTAAGTTAGCTTTTTTCACTCCTAACCGGCGTATTGCACACTGTGGCCATGCCACGATCGCCACCTTTTCCTGCCTCACCCAGCCAGATTTCAGTAGAGCTAATTATCGAGAATGCCCAGGTCAAAGGGCTCATGGCAGGAGCCTATGGCAAAGTAATAGAGCAGATGGATATTACTCTTTAGCCAGCACCTTCACGCAATCAGTTTGCTCAAAGCAAACTGATTGCGTGCTACGTCCGTTTATCCGCAGCCGCTTAGGCTGCTTTTAAATACGCTTCGCGTACTTTATTTAATACCAGACCCAGGCAGACGATCGCGCTGGCGCCGATTAATACCGGCGTTATCAAAAAAGGCCAGCTTTGCCCGGTTAACATGATAAGCATAGGGTTTGCGCCAGCTGGCGGGTGGGTGGTCCTTGTTAGCAGCATTGTGGTGATAGCAAGTCCTGTTGCAAATGCCAGAGACCACGGATACACGCCAATAAACTCAACAAAAAATACACCGATAAGGGCTGTTAGAAAGTGTCCGGCTATAACATTTTTAGCCTTGGCAAGGGGACTATCGGGCAGGCCGAATACCAACACGGCGGTTGCACCAAACGGAGCCATTAACCATAGCCCGGTATGAGTCAGGCTATCGAGATAGGACAGGATGCCGATAGCCAGTGTGGCGGCGATACCTGCTGCAACCGGAAATTGAACCTTGTTCATGCTTGTTCCTTAATCTGATTGGGAGACAGAGTTGTCTACCTGTCAGGGTAGACAACTCTGTCTCCTTGTGTCAATCTGTTTCTAAACAGGAGTTGCAAGATGAATGAAAAGAAATTGTTGCTGGTTAAAACGGCTTTGCGCCTTTTTTACTCTGCAGGGGTCAATTCGGTGGGTATCAACGAAGTGTTAAAAGAGTCGGGAGTGGCGAAGAAAACCCTCTATAACCACTTTGCCAGCAAAGAAGAGTTGGTAATGGCAACGCTGCAATATCGGGATGATATTTTTTATCACTGGGTAAAATCGTGTTTAGACAGTGAGATGTCCGTTAAGCAGTCCGTCATTGCTTTGTTCTCTGGGCTGGATGATTGGTTTAATGATCGGGTCACTGAACTTGATGAATTCAAAGGTTGCTTTTTCATTAACACAGCAGCTGAATTTAGTGATCCGAAATCGGCTGTCAGAGCGTACTGTCTGCAACACAAAGAAAAACTTCGAGAGCTGATAAGACTGAAGGTTAGGGTACTAACTCTCGAGCCTGCCAAAGAGATGCTGCTGGTTGATACGATTTGCCTGTTAAAAGAAGGGGCGATAGTTTCTGCGTTTGTCGGTGGTGACAAAGAGGCAGCGTCGAAGTGTATTCCAACGGTTTCAACGCTGATTGATTTAGAGTGCTAAGATAACCCGCCGACGGATACGACGAGCGGGAATTACCGTTAAAAATTTCGAGCTTACTTTTCATAGCTCGAAATTATCGTTGTACTTTTCACCGAACTTTCAAAGTAACGTGTTTTAACGTTTAGGTACTCTGCATCAGAAAAAAAAGCTTCCATGTTCGTTTGATTAGGGAAGTTGATTGTAAAGACGCGATTAATGTCGTTGCTCTCGATTTCAGATTGCAGGACTTCTGAAACTTTGAAGTCATAGCCGAAGCGACCGCCAAATTGTGACAGGATCGGTTTCATTGCGGTTCTGTATTCTTGATATCGGCGATCATTAATAACATTAAGGCCGACTAACAGTTCATAAGACATCTTATTTTCCCTAAAGCAGATATTTGTTGAATGCCCGTTCAAAATGCCTTTTCTGCTATCAATATGCAAGGGCTATTGACTAGTCGGTAATCAATTATTGCTTTGGCATTTGTCTGACTAATGTGTAGACTGTTTTTTTCCCATTTTTGTACCGAGCCTCATGGATCCTTCTGTCTTATTAATATTTATTCCCACTTTCTTTGCCGTGTCTGCGACCCCGGGACTCTGTATGACGCTAGCGATGACATTGGGTATGACCATCGGTGTGCGTCGAAGTTTGTGGATGATGGTCGGTGAGCTTGCTGGTGTGGGGCTAGTTTCTCTGTCTGCCCTGGTGGGGGTTGCCACTGTGTTGCTGGCTCGGCCTAACCTTTTTCTGGCACTGAAGTATCTGGGCGGCGCTTATTTGCTCTATCTGGGGATCCAGATGTGGCGATCTCGAGGGAAGATGGCCATTCCGTCCGATTTGGATACTCAGGTAAGCGTCAAGCCGCTTTCTTTGGTCACTCAGGGCTTCGTCACGGCCATTGCCAATCCGAAAGCCTGGGCATTTATGATTTCCCTTTTGCCACCGTTTATTGATGCGAGTCTGCCACTTCAGCCACAAGCAACTGTTTTGATCGGCGTGATTTTGTTTTTTGAATTGATTTGCATGTTGCTATACGCTGCAGGAGGCCGGACTTTGCGCGGCCTGTTACAGCAACGCGGTAATGTCATGCTAATGAACCGAATTGCCGGAAGCTTGATGATGGGGGTCAGTGTCTGGCTGGTGATGGGCTAATGTTGATGCAAGAAAGCCCCTGTGAAGGCCTTACGGCATCATCAAGGGCTCATTATAGTGTTAGTATCTACCGCGTTATTATTGTGCTAGCGAATACCACTCATCATACAGGCTGACAGCCAAGTCTTGGTTATCGGTGAAGAAGTACGGAATACTCTCGTTTGATGTGCCTTCATAGAAAACAGTGAAGTCATCGTTGATAAGAGTGGTTGGCTGGATCACCCAGTCATCTCCATCCATGACACCTTTAATGACCATTTGGCCTGCATCAGAAATTGACCAGTCTTGTTGTCTGGTTTCACCGTCTTCAATCACATTCACGACATTTTCTGTGGCATCAAACTTCAGGGTTACGAACGTCGGTCTGGCTTTGCTGGTCGTTGAGTCGTCCCACAGGTGGTAGAGTGTTTTGCCCTTGAACATGGCTTCTGTTGCATCTTTCGCGGTAAAACCATTGTCAATATCGGTCTCGGTGTAGAAGATCATGTCGTTATCAGACGTGACAACCATGGTGAAGGCATCACTCATATAGATAACTTCGTCCAGCCCGTCGCCGCCTTTGAAGCCATTGGTGGTATAGGTGATTGGCCACTCTTCGATAACTTTGCCGTTGTCATCGAGGTCGTGAACTTCTGTGTCGGTAAAGGTTGCGGTAACCAGGCCTTCACGCTTGAAGTATGACTCGTTGGTACTGACAGAGTAGAACGTTTTGCCTGTAAAGTGTTCTTTGACTGTAGGCGGCATCGGAATTTGGCTTGCACTTCCGCTGTCATCAAAAGAAATAAGCACATCATCCAGCTCATCACCGTTGTTGATGGCAGTATCTACTACAGTGATGATGTCGTTTGACTTGGTAATTAGTTTGTCAGATTCGTTCTGAGACTCTGAGATAGTGCTGCCTAGTTCCAGGGTAAGAGAGCGGGCAACGGCATGGACCTTTTTCGCTTCTTCTGCGACATCTGTGTCGGCCTTGCTAGCCACATAGTCACCTGAGATCACTTCTTCTGGCAAGTTCAGTTTGGCTGCTAGCTCAGGCAGAGACAAGTTCTCGATGGCTGCGAGTGTGGTGAATGGAGTAACAACTTTAGAGCCTGCCTCGGCAGTCATCTCGACGGTTTGAGTAAGACGTCCGCCTTTGTCGGTATCGTACGTTTTACCGGCGATGGCTCTAATGATCACAGGGAATTGGGTGTCTGCGGCACTGATTGTGACTTCACCCTTGGCATCGGTCAGGGCAGAAAGTTTTTCTCCCGAATCAGCAATACCATTTTTGTTGCGATCGACATATACCTCAGCGCCGACCAGGTAGCCATCGATGGCTTTGATGACTGCATCAGTAGCTTCGACCGGCGCTGTATTGCCGTTTCCTGAGTTACTGTCGCTGCCACCGCAACCAGTGAGGGCCAAAGCTACAGACGCTGCAAGTAAACCGATTTTTTTCATTATGTAATTCCCTTATAGATCCGTACCGGATAGATATTGGTGTGTTGTTATAAGGGAAAAATACTAATGGGACGCAGGACTGACAAGGGACGGAAAAAAGGCAAAAAACCGCAAATTTTTGCCTAATTTTTTTATTGAATATACAAACCGGACTAAGCCATTTTAGCCTGAAGCCAGCTGCGAGAAAATTTGAGGTCTTTTTCGATTAAGCTACTGCTGCATTTGAGAAGTTCGCTGATCTCCTGGTTTCTCAAGCCTAATAAATACTTCAGCTTCAATGCTTCCGACTGCCTTGGGTAGTGCAGGCTGAAGGTATCTAGCATTTTGTTCATACTCAGCAGCTGCTCAATCTTATCGTCATCTGGTTGATGGACCACGGTTACTTGCTGTCTTTTTTTGGCGTTCAGCGTGCGGGCATGATCGATCAGGATTTGACGCATGACTTTGGCCGCCATCAGATAAAACTGGCGGCGGTTCTCTATCAGCGACAAGTCTGTCCCTTCCAGTTTGAGGTAGGCATCGTGGATCAGGGCGGTGGTGTTATTGATGCAGTCGCTAAGTACCTGATTGCTTTCTCCATATTTTTTTGCACTTCGGGCGCGCTCCTGCTGGGCAATTGCCCGTAGTTGCAAATAGGCAAATTGGTACAGCTCGGCTTCTGCTTGTTTGTCACCTGAATGCCACTGCTGGATGATTTGCGTGATTTGTTGACTCATGAACTATGACTCTTGATGGTGGTATTTTTTCAGCTCGGTGATTTGGTGGGTTTGCGCCTGTTGCTTGCCCTCTTTGTCGATCACTATATGTTGCTGCAATCGGTAAAGCACTCCCTGATCCCAGTTAGGGCCGCTTGGCAGGTATTCCCAACTGGTGTAGCGGGGGGTTGATGCCTCGTCATACCATTTTACCGGTGCATTGAGCTGGGCAAGGCTTGCCTTGGTGTTGTTCGGTGCCAGCCACCACATATCGGCATGTTGCCTGGTTACGTTGTCACGGTAGGCGCTCTGGCTTGTTGGACACTCAGTACCACTGGCTTCTGCTGAAAAGATTGCGTCGGGCATGATCCAGAGACATTGATTCGAGACATCACTGTTATTGCTGTAGTGGGTTTCGAGCCAGATCCCTTCGAAGTCGATAGATTGGTTGCTTTTATTATCATAGGTGAACCATATGTACTCGGCCTGGTTGGTGTGTGGCACAGTATCTTTCGGGCCCAGCCCCTGATTTTTCTGCATTAGCAGACGGGTATGGGGATCATAGTTAATCGCGACAGTACGGTATTTCCAGTCTCCTTCATCGTCATAGTCATCAATCGAGAAACCGTTGAGATCTGAGCGAGTGCAGCCATTGGCGGCACAGCCGATGAGTCCGTCCCATCCTTCAAAAACGGAGATTGGCTCGAACATTATCTCCTTGTAGCGGCGGCTATAGTTGAGCTCGCAGCTAGGCACTGAATTATCGGTACTGCCAAAGTAATCGCCTACATCCGGGTATTCGTATATCCCTTTGGGAGTGATCATATAGGTCATACTGCCTATAGGGCCGAAATACTCGGGTGTCGCCTTTCTCGCGACGTCAAAGAAGCATAGATTTCCCTGCCAATCGCGTCTTTTAATAATGATGTTCTTATATTTCACGTTCATTGGATGCAGGATTACATCTTTAGATGTGAAGTTCTCCTCGATATAGGACTGGCTTTCATTCAAGTGCTGAGCCGCTTCTTTGACGGAGACCAGCTCTAGTCCAAGTACCTCTCGGGAGGTGTCTAGCGCCTGTAAGTTAATCTGTTTGAGCCGCTGCTGAAAGTCAGGGTCGGAGAGTGCTTTGCTAACCAGATGGATCTCTTCGCGATTCTCCGGGGTACTGTCAAGGGATAACAGTAACCTTGTCATGTTCACACTGCGGCTTGGAGTCGTCGCAGCCAGTGTCGGTGTAATCACCTCCTGGCCCGACAGGGTCGCAAGCGGAAAGGATGTGTCGTCATTGCCGATAAAGAAAGTGATCACATCACCTGTGTTGTATTTGAACGCCCCTTTTTCGGTAAAGCCCTGGTAGTTGGAGCTGGTTTTATAGTAGAGGCCGGTCACCGGGGCATCGATAAAATACCCTGTCTGCAGCTCAGGGGCTGCGAGCGCTGTGTGACAAGCGAGCGCCAAGCCTGTAACCGTCAAAGTCCGTTTAATCACTGTTCTTTACCTTCTGTTGTTATTTGTGTGCAGGCAGGATGGCAGTCTTCGGTCACCCGGCTTTTATCCGGAACCGGAGTCATCATGGCCAGCAGCATCTTTTGTTTTATGTGTTGGGGCAGATCGGGGTTAGACAGTATCCGTCTACGGGTCAGCTCCAGCATGTTCTGTACTGACATATATTTGTTAACGTCTCCCTTGCTGTGGAACAGCAAGCTGGTGACTTCGAACATCATGTTCTCTGCGATTGTCTTTTCCTGTTCGAGCTGATGGTTTTTTTGGATTAGGGCCGCGGAAAATACCATTGCACACAAGAGCAGACTGAGGCTGAGGGCCGATGATACGGGCCGTCGCTGGAGCAGCTTTTTTGCCACATAGAAAGGCTGATGCGCTTTCAGGCTTACGGGTCTCTTTGTGAGAATACACTCGATATCTGTCATGAGCTCGATGACAGAGGCATATCGCTTGTCGGCAAGAGGCTGGGTGGCTTTATTAATCACCGCCTTTAAATCCGAGTAGGCAGGTTGCTCACCAATCATAAACAGCAGTAGCTTGCCGAGAGAATACACATCACTCTGCTGGGTGAGATATGTTCCTTCTTTCTGCTCCGGGCTGGCAAAGTCTTCACTGAATGCCAAGATGGGCGAGGTTGCAGAAGGAGATAAGTGCTGTTTCTGAGTAATATTGAAATCGAGCACTTTAGGTGCAAGAACTTCATCAATTAGCACATTTTCCGGCTTGATATCAGCATGAAGAATTTGGTTTTGGTGGGCATGGGATATCGCCTGGCATATTTGGACAAACAGTTTTAGTCGCTGTTGAATGCTTAAAGGTTGTGAGTTGATCACTTCACGCAGAGTCTGGCCTTTGACCATTTCCATAACGACATAGACATAGCCCTGATGTTCACCACCATCGAACACTTTCGCCACATACGGATGATTGAGCCTTGCCAGCAGTTGTGCTTCCTGAAATAGGAAAGCCTTACCGAGTACTTGAGTCAAAGAAGGCTGGATAAATTTGATAGCAAGCTGCTGGTCGAAGGTATCGTCGCAACGTTCGGCGGCATAGACAATGCCCATACCGCCACGGCCTATTTCATCCTGAACCTTGTATTTATCAATATGGAGATGAGAAAAACACACTTCGTCAGAAACGGCTTGCTGGGCATGAAAGCCAAATAGCTCGGTAAGTTGTCCGCTCTCCTGCGAGTCAGCTTCGAGCAGAGGCTGAATCTTATGGTATAGCTCGGGATCTTCGCGCTTGAGTTCACTGAGATAGTGTTGCTGTTCCTCTTCAGTGAGATCCAGCAAGTCATAGAAGAGTTCTGTTGTACTGAGGTTAGGTTCCAAGGTATTGATAGTTTTATTAATTCATACGCCCTTGGTTATATAAAAAAGTCATAGCATTGGCAACAGTTATTTAATTTATTCATGTGTTCATACCCAAGCTACCTCAAAATGCTCGTTTCAGCGAGAATTACTTGGCTTGTAGGCTAGGCACCGATTTGAAAATCTAGTGGCTCTAAATTAATAATCGGTAACAACGAATAGAAGCCAAGTAAACTCGCCCTTTGGGAGTGAACCAGCGCACCCATTTCTGTGTCAAATAACGTTGAAAGGGAATACCATTCCTACCGTCATTTTCCTTGAACTGAGCACGCTGGTCTCACTCTGAATCCTGCATCTTGAGGTAGCTTGGGTATAGCTATAAATTGGGGCGATTAGGTCTCTAGGTGTTCATCCAGTACAGAATGTTATTTCAACAGAACTTATTGTGATCAGCCTATCATTATTGAATAAAAGCTAGCCGATGGCGTTTTTTATTTGTTGAGAGAATATTCACTATTGACGAATCATTCGCAAGAAAATGACTTTAACAGGCAGATTATTTGAAAAAGAACGGATATTTAATCGAATAATGAATAAATGAACAGTTAACAAACCATATCTAGTGAAATAGTATTTTGATACTTATCACATAACCCGTATAATTTTTCACATACTATATCGACACTTTCACTTCTTCGTTGAAAGTATTATTTGATACAAATATAAAATTACTTAGCTTTATTAAAATCAAAAAATAATAATCACTCCATAACATAGGAGGTACGATCATATGCGTATAGTATTAGCACTAGGTGGTAACGCATTGCTTGCTCGAGGCCAGGCATTAACTGCTGAAAACCAAAGAATTAATATAAAAAAGTCTGCAGCCAGTATTGCGGCTATTGCAAAAGAACATGAAATAGTGGTTGTTCACGGTAATGGGCCGCAAGTGGGTTTATTAATGGAGCAGAATGCGGCTTACCAGGAATACTCCCCAGAAACGACGCCTTATCCTATGGATGTATTAGGCTCGCAAACTTGCGGAATGGTGGGTTATATGTTGCAGCAGGAGCTGCGTAATATCGACTCCTCGCTTGATATCGCAACGTTAATCACACAGACAGAAGTTAGCAAAGATGATCCTGCATTTGCTAATCCGACAAAGTTTGTTGGCCCTGTCTATACAGAAGAACGCGCAAAAGAAATGATGGCTGACTCTGACTTGGTCTTTAAAGCCGATGGAGAGTACTTCCGCCGTGTTGTTCCGTCTCCGATGCCAAAAGACATTGTAGAGCTCAAGCAAGTTGAGACCTTGCTAAAAGCGGACAACTTGGTTGTGGCCTGCGGTGGTGGCGGAGTGCCTGTTTGCTTCGAGCAAGGGCAAAGTGTCGGTGTGGAATGTGTTATAGATAAGGACCTGACTGCTGAACTATTGGCAGAGAAACTGGATGCCGATTTATTTATTATTCTGACTGACGGTTCAATTTACCGTAACTATGGAAAAGAAGATCAGGCCGAAATGAAGCAGGCAACACCTGCTGGCCTGGCTGAATTTAATTTCCCAGCCGGATCAATGGGGCCAAAAATTGAAGCAGTATGTAAATTTGTCGAAACCGGATTGGGTAACGCTGCTATCGGTTCACTTTTTGAATTAGATAAAATTGTTACTAATGAAGCAGGCACCTTAGTTACTAAGGGTGAAGGAATTATCTACTACTAATTCTGAGCGTTATTTCCCATTAAAACGTTGTCTTTCACAATAACCTTCAGGTTTTTAATCTGAAGGTTATTGCTATTTGTTGTTCAATTATTATGTGTTTTTTGTGCACGAGGAAAGACTAAAAAATTTTCGATATAATCCCAGAGTAAAACTTCTGATACTAGTATGAAATATCAATCTCTCAGCATTTCTTCCAGATAGGAGATTAATATGATAGATTTAATTACGCTTATTGAAGGTGAAGGTTGATAATGTTATTTATATTAAGTGCTTATTTATTCTTTTTTAACCTTGCTTAATGAATCGATTAACTTAACCACACACAAACCACGAGTTCACGGCGGCTGTTATATAAGCCATCCGGTGCCACTCCAATTGCTCCAACGTCGGTGCCGTTCTTATGTCACCTTTCAGCTTCGCCGTTGCGGCAACCTTAACCAAGCCATTGCCGACGCTATGAACCGTACCCAGGTAGGTGTAGCCGATGGCGGAATCTTTAGGCCGGTTATAGAGGCAGACGACCGAACCTATGTTGGTATAGATATACTCGCTCTCTTCATTCCAAAGATCTGTTGCAACGGGCTCTTTTATTGGCTGAGGGATTTGCCCGACTTCAGGTGGGGTGAGCAGTTTTCGGTACGGGGAGTAGGGTTGGTAGCCTAGGATCTTGGCGGCGTCATACCACTCATCCGGGCTTGCCTCAGTATTTTCAATGACCTTCAAGGTAACAAATGGCCCGTCGAGGCATAGATCTGCCCACAGTGCGGTGCTGGATATTCTTGAATAGAAGATCGGTCGCTCATCGACAGAATTGGGATTATAGACACACCATGTACCTGTATCCTGATGAATAAGATCGCCGACGTTGGCGTCACAAACCCGTTTTGTCAGTTGGTGGAATTCCTGGATATCGTTGTTAGCTTCCTGCTGGCTGTTGGCGCAATACCTATAAGTAAATGAGAACGCACTCTTGGGGTAGAACAGTCCCTTATCCACAACCGCACCATTTCTACGTGTATCGTTAAGCGCGATGAAGCTCTGGGTTGAGTCATGAAATCGATATTCACTGGAGCTGAAAAATGACTCTGATGTTGAGCTACAGCCAATAACGAAAAAAGCTGTTATAAGACCGAGGATGCTGGACTGAAATTGGCGGACATGCATATACAACGATACCTGTAACCACTATGCCGAATAAAGTTAAGTATATAGTGCGAACCAAAGTTGCAAGCAAAAAACCGCGATGGATGTCTCTCAATATTAAGCAATGAGTGAAGGCAGATAGTAGCTAAACTGGATAAAGCCACCTTACAGGTGGCAGGGCTATTTCTGCGTGGACGCATTTTTGATGCTTAGGAGCCAGCATGGCAGATATATACGGTTTTGATGCTTTTTCCCCGAAGCAGATTGCTGAGAAAGTCGATAATATTGGGGTGGCTAAAGCACGGTTGCCACTTCTGTCGATGGTAATGCTCGGGATCCTCGCCGGTGCCTATATTGGTCTGGGCGCACTGTATTTTACTCTGGTTAAATCTGAGCCCGGTTTTGGCTTTGCCACCGGGCAAGTGCTGGGCGGGGTGTCATTTTCGCTTGGCCTGTTGCTGGTTGTTGTGGCTGGTGCCGAACTGTTTACCGGGAACAACCTACTGGCGATGGCCTGGGCGGATAAAAAAATAACCACAGCAGAGCTGCTTCATAACTGGCTGGTTGTCTGTGCGGCAAACTTTATTGGTGCCTTTGGCCTAGCTGTGTTGGTTTTCCTGTCGGGCCATACCGAGTTGAATCAGGGAGCGATAGCCGATCAGTATCTAAAAATAGCTGAAGCAAAGTGCAATTTACCGTTTTGGACGGCTTTCTTCCGTGGCGTATTGTGTAATGTACTGGTTTGCATGGCAGTCTGGATGGCACTTGCCGGACGTAGCGTGATCGACAAGGCGGTGGCTATTGTTTTTCCTATATCGGCTTTTGTTGCTGCCGGGTTTGAACACAGCATTGCCAACATGTATTTCATCCCTTTGGCGATGTTAATCAAGGCATTGGGTGATACCGGGGCCGCCACTGTGGCCGAGTCGGTGACCTGGCTGGGCTTTATCGGCAACCTGATCCCAGTGATCCTCGGTAACCTGGTCGGTGGCAGCGTGTTGGTTGGTTTTGTCTATCATATTATCTACTTGCGGGAGCAGCCAGCGTCCAGACCGGAAGATAAGCAATAAAGCATCATGTTGGTAAGCGGTTGCTATACTCAGACCAATACCGGACACGCACTGTGTAATGACTATGACTGCCTCGATTGTAAAAACCATCTGTCCGTTCTGCGGAGTGGGCTGTGGTATCTGCCTTAAGCTCGATGAACGACAGAAATTAGTTGGTGTTGAACCGCAGCTCAGCCATCCCATAAGCCGCGGTAAACTTTGTGATAAAGGCTGGAGTACCGCTTACGCTATTGATCCCGAGAATCGAATTACTCAGCCTCTGAAGCGCATCAAAGATAAATTCCGGCCAATTAGCTGGGATGAGGCTTTGTTGTCGATAGGTGATTCCCTTAAAGCCATTTTAGATGAAGCCGGGCCCGAAGTGGTCGGGGTAATTTCCAGTGCCCGTGCAACCAATGAAGATAACTATGCGGCGCAGAAGTTTGCCCGTGCAGTATTGAAAACCAACAATATTGATCACTGCGCGCGGATCTGCCATAGCCCGACGGTTGCTGGCTTGAAACAGACACTGGGCTCTGGGGCGATGACCAATAGTGCGAGTGATATTTATAAAACGGATTTGATCGTGGTGATCGGTGCCGATCCGACGGAAAACCATAGCATTCTTGGCGGCCACATTGTCGATGCCCAGCGGAAAGGCGCGCAGCTAATTGTTATTGATCCCAGGGTTACGCGGTTGGCAAAAGTCGCGGATATCCATGTGCAGCTCAAACCCGGTAGTAATATCGCTCTTATCAATGCCATGCTGCACACCATCATTGCTCAGCAATGGCACAACCAGTCTTTTATTGATGCACGCTGTGAAGGTTTTGAGGCGTTGACAAGTAATGTCGAGCAAGTGACGCCGGAATCTGTCGAGTCGATTACTGGCGTTAGTGCCGAGCTAGTCCGTCAGGTTGCCAAAGCATATAGTCAGGCCAACAGTGCGATGATCATGTACGGGATGGGTATTACCCAGTTTGTCAGTGGAACCCAGAACGTGATTGCTCTTGCTAATTTGGCCCTGGTGTGTGGACAGATGGGCCGCCCCGGAACGGGCATTAATCCATTGCGAGGTCAGAATAATGTGCAGGGTGCCTGCGATATGGGTTGCTTGCCTAATGTGTATCCCGGTTATCAGGATGCCACCGCTCCTGAAGTTCAGAGTAAATTTGCCAAGAGCTGGGGAGAAGAGGTTGCAAGCAAGCCGGGTTTAACCTCGCTCGGTATGACGAAGGCGACACTGTCTGGTGATTTTCGTGGATTGATTCTGTTTGGAGAAGATCCCGTTGTGACCGATCCGGATCAGAACCATGTTAAGGCGTCGCTAAAGGCACTGGACCTGCTGGTTGTTGCCGAGCTGACCATGACCGAAACCGCCAAGCTGGCTGATTTTGTTTTGCCTGCGGCCTCGTTTGCCGAGAAAGCGGGTACTTTCACCAACTGCGAGCGACGTGTACAGCGAATATCGCAAGTACTGGCTCCTCCCGGTGCTGCGAAGAGCGACTGGCAGTGGTTAAAAGCCCTGGCTGAACAACTGGGTAGTCAGCAATTGAGCTGGGAGACAAGCGAGCAGGTATTTGACGAGATGGCAACGTTGACGCCAGCCTATCAGGGGATGACTTACGCAGGGCTGGATCGGCATCAGGGATTACAGTGGCCTTGTAATCAGGACGCGCCGATGGGGACGGAAATACTGCATCGCGACAGCTTTCCCATTGGAAAGGCCAAGTTATTGCCCGTTCGCTATATTGACATTGACGAGCCTGCCGATGAGCAGTTTCCACTTGTGCTGACCACCAACCGTCTGCATTTTCATTATGGCTGCGGATCGATGACACGTAAGTCGCCATTGCTGGAGAGAGAAACGCCTGCGGGCGTGTTGTTTATTAATCCGCATGATGCGAAAGCGCTTCAACTCCAGCGCTATTCGCCAATAGGGGTTCGCTCCCGTCGCGGGTATCTGGAGACGCGTGCCATGATAACGGATGATGTGCCGCCGGGCTTAGTCAGCATGCCTTACCACTTTAAGGAAGCCCCTTCGAATCAGTTAACAAATACGGCTCAGGATCCTATTACCAAAATGCCCGAGCTGAAAGCCTGTGCCGTGTCGGTCTTTCCGCTTCCACCTAACCAAGCCCCCAAAACTGTTCAGCAATTATGGGAGGAAAAGTAGGATGCAGCAGTACTTACTAGAGTCGCTTCATGAACTGCAACTTCATTTATCCCGCTCCCGTCAGTTTTTTCAGGTCGTCGACGATGACGGGGATCCTCATTGGCAGTATGTTGAGCCGGGTGAGTTTCATCCAATGACTCATAACATGCCATTGAGTTCGGCCAAGAGCTTCTTCTTTGCCGAGCAAGAGCCGCTGTATGTTTTCGATGGTCAGTTTTTTCGCGAAACATTACCTGAGCCAGAGCCTTTTGTTCTTTTTGGGGTATTGAGCTGTGATTTGATGGCGATTCACTATCAGGATATTTTCTTTGAGCAGGATCCCTATTATCAGGCCCGTAGACAGCGAGCACTGTTGGTGGGAATAGACTGTGTTCACCCTTGTCAGGAAGGGTTTTGCTACTTGGTCAATGCCGGGCCAGGTGTCCGGGATGAGACGGCAGATTTGATTTTGCACCCGCTGTCAGATGGCAACTGGCTGCTGGTGGCTGTTACTGCAATGGGCAAAGAATCGCTTAAAGGTTTACCGCTTGTTCAGGCCACCCCTCATGATATAAGTCTCCGCTGGGATGATTTGAGCCATTGCGAGCAGCAGTTTGAAGATCATTCATATATCAGCACTGGGATCAACAAGCTTAATGCCGATGATATGTCGGCTTCATTCTGGCAGGACGTTGGTGTGCAGTGTCTTGGGTGTTCTGGCTGCACGACCTTGTGCCCGACCTGCTCTTGCTATGGAACGCAGAGTCTGCAAATCGATCAGGTTCCTAATAACTCCACTCAAGAGAGCTCGGCAATTCAAGGCAGTTTGGCAGGGCAAGACTGCCAACTTGGGCAAGATCAGCCTGTGAGCCAGCAGGTAAGGTTTTGGGATTCTTGCCTATACGAAGGTTTCCAGCGTGAAGCCAGTTTTCATAACCCGGCTGAACAGGCTGGCGAGCGGGTAAAGCGTTTTTGGTATCACAAATTCAGTGATGATTTTCTTCCCGAGTTTGGCCGTTATGGTTGCGTTGGTTGTGGTCGATGCGAGCGAACATGTCCGGGTGTTATCGGTGTTCACTCGATCATGAAGAGGATAGTCAACGATGCATAGCTTAACGCCTTTGCCTGCTGAATTAGTTGATTTCTATGATGACGGCGAGCACACGCGCCATTTTCATTTTCGCTTGTTGGAAGAGCCCTTGGGAACGAGCCGTGAACACCTGTCTCACTGGCAGCAAACTCAGACCGGACAGTTTTTTATGCTCACCGTACCGTCCTTGGGAGAAGCACCGTTTAGCTTTACAGAGGTACCCGACGAGAATGGTCACTTTCGTGCTTTGATCCGCCGTATGGGGGCGGTGACATCAGCACTGTTTGAGCTCGAAGCCGGTCAAGTATTGGGCGTTCGGGGCCCGTTTGGTATCGGCTGGCCCATGGATGAGATTTCCAATAAACGGGTACTGGCCATCGGAGGTGGCTGTGGCCTGGCGCCTTTGGTCAGTGCTGTCGATCAGCTTATTGAGCGGCAGAACTACACCCAATTGACACTGGTTTATGGTGCCCGTACCCGGCAGGCACAGATGCTGAACCCGGAACGGGAACGTTGGCAACATATCATACCGGTGTACAACACCATAGAAGATGGACTGACAAACGGCAGAGATAATGAATATCCTGGTACGCCGAGTGATATTCTGCCTTCGGTACTGGATACGTTTGGCGAATTACCCGAAGTGGTATTGCTGGCTGGGCCAGAGGCGATGATGTATTCGATAGCGGAGTATCTGGTTGCCTATGGTGTTTCGGCTCAGGCTATCTACTTGTCGATAGAGCGGCGAATGCACTGTGCAGTAGGAACCTGCGGTCATTGCTATATGGATAGCCAATATGCCTGTACCGATGGGCCGACGTTTCGCTGGGATCAATTGCCGAGCAAATAAAAAAGGGCTACATGCGTAGCCCTAATCGGTATGATTGGTGAGTATCAACAGTATTTACTGTGCAGGTGCAGGATCTACAGGCTGCTCAGGTTCTACTGGTGGTACAGGTTCCTCTGGAGCAACCGGTTCTTCAGGTGTGACAGGTTCTTCTGGTTGTTCAGCAACTGTCGGCTTACGCATCTGAAGCTGCCAGTATTTCGGATCCGTACTTTCTTCGTTGCTAAGAATTAATGTGTTACCGAGGTTGTATAGTTTCCAATGAGTGTCTATAGCAACCGGTAGCTGATACATCAACGGATCGCTTGACCAGTTTCCGCTTTCATTCCGGACAGCGGTACCATAGTTAAATACAGCAATTAGTTCGTTGGGCACATCAACGTTGTCGAGAGTAAATTGCATACCATCCTGTAAGCGAGCATTAGAGCTGTATTGCCCTTTCATTTTTTCGCCAAATTTACCAAGGCGTTGATGACGTATGTGCTGCTCAATGACGCCTTCAACCTCGACATCAGCAATTTCAGTGACCTCAACATGTTCATTTCTGGCTGCATCTTTCAGTCGGCCGGCATTAAACACGATGTGGCCATCGAGTTTGCGAGAGGCTACTGCATAGCTTTCGACCGTTGCAGTAACTTTACCATCGGCAAAGAGGTGTAACTTAGGTAGCTCTGCAATAGAGTCCCATAGCCAGTAGCCAACGCCATCATAACTTCCAGTTTTAGAAACGAGACAACCTGCTCCAGAGTCCTTAAGTGTTGCCGAAACAGCAAAGCTTAATGTTTCGTTGCTACGGCAGAAGTACTCAGCATCACCCGGGTAAGTAATTTCTTGGCTTGTTACCTCTAGCGTTTCTAAATCTAAGACACTGAGCACAGGCGCTCTAAATGGACTGTAGTTCATTTGTTCGGTATCTAAGACAGCTATCTGTTTTGTGTTGGCCGGAGTTTGAATACGAACGCCAGGAATTTGTGCTTTTTGCTCCCATACCGCTGTTTCAAAAAGATAAACATATGGTGTAACACCACTATCGCTATGGGTTACTACTAAGTTTCCGTTTGGTGTAAAGGCGAAGCTGTCATAAGTGAAGTTAAACTTCCCATTTGGGAAATCAGCCATGACAATTTGAGTTAGTGCCCCGCTGCTCAACTGGTAACGGTAGCTTACTTCTGCTCCTGTGGCGTCAGTGGTTACCAACAATACATAGTCATAGTTATCGCTGATGATCTGATTTGATACAAGTTCTGAATCAGCAAGTACCAATATGGCTTCAGACTCGCCTTCGGATGTTAGTTGAGTAGCATAAATGCCGTCTTGTTCAGCACCTTGTACTTGCCAGAAACGATATAACGAATTGTTACTTTGTATTGCTTGCACTAAGGTTACTGTCTCACCAACGGGAGCTTTTCCTGTTAGCGCGTTCCACTGGTACACATCTTGGTTATCCAGTATCTTGGCGTTTAAAGTCACTCTACTTGGATAGTCATTTGCTGAAGTCGTCGCGCCCAGTTCTACGAAAATTTGCTGTAGTTCCACAGGGACATTTTCAATTCGTAATTTATCTTCGCCTGAACGAATTGCACGAATACGATCAGCGTCTTTATCGATGACTCCCACTTTGATTCCAGATGTATCAACTTGTCCTGTAAATCCGTAGGATTCAAAATCCAGCCCGTTCTCGGTTGCGGTAAAGACATGTTCAACGCCATTTGAGCGGACAAATTTAAAGCCGTACTCAAGAGTTTCGCCTTCATGTAAGGTCATCACCCCATCAACAAACGCTGGGGTAGAGGAAATGATCTTCGGCTGGATGACGGTGACGGTTTCTTCCAGGGTAAAGTCTTGATAGGTTGCGCTAACGACTGACTGGCCTTCTGCGATACCGGTGGCGACACCATTTTCATCGATAGTCAGGAACTCTGGGTTGCTGCTGCTCCACACAACACCATCGGTGACTACACTGACGCTACCGTCATTAAATTCGCCATTGAGCGATAATTGCAAGGTCTCGGCGCGTGAAATGGTACCGTTGGGCAAGTTCAGGCTTACGCGAACCATCTTCGCTTCCACATCAAATTCCTGTGTGGCGCTGTACTCGCCAAATTTGGCAGTTACTGTTGCGGTGCCCACCGCCTTGCCAAGGAAACGACCGTTACCCAATGACTCCAATATCGCTGGATTGCTTGATAACCATTCGGCTTCCTGGCTGAAATCCACAATGTAGCCATTCTGGTGAACACCGTGAGCGGAGACTTGCCGCTCATCTTCCAGGTACTGCTGGCGTTTTTCGGCATCTAAGCGTAATGAAACCAAGACAGCATTGTCCGCATTAACACCGATTGTGGCTGTTTTACCTTGATATTGTGCTTGCAGGAGAATATTTCCTGGCTTGACGACTTGCATGTTACCATTTGTGAATACAACGGCATCAGCAGGGCTTACTGCCCAGGCCGTATTTCCTGTTACTTCTGTTGTGTGCTCATCTGACCATATTGCGGACACTTGCGGGCGTAAAATATCACCGACGGTGACCTGTTGGTCAACACCACTGATGACGATGTGCTCAACTTCAGCTATCGGCTCGCCGGCCTCAATGGTTGTTTCTGTGGAAGCGCCTTGGTATTCAGCCGAGAGCGTGATAGTCCCAGCTTGTTTCACTTCCCACTGAGTGCCGTTTTGTACCAACGCGCCTTCAGGGGTGACGACGTAGTTGGCAAGCGCAGTCACATTGGTCGAGTGGGCATTAGACCATAATGCATTGACAGAAGGGTTGATCGTATCACCGACACTAACCTTTAGCGGTAAGCCTTCCATAAGGAGATAGTTAACGACTGGCTCAACGGGTTCTGTCGGGGCCGGGATGACTACGTTGTCGTATTTCAATTCCCAGGCCGCGAGATCAACGAAACGGCCGGCTTCTTGATCTAAAAACCAGGTATCGGCAAATAATGCAGCCCATGCTTCGCCGTAAGGCACGATATTGAGTCGGTACCATTCTTCCCAGGAGGTATCGTCTAGCAGGGCTCGCAACCAAATTGTACTATTGTCGAAGCCTGCCAGGGTGGCCGAGTAATCAATGATTGACTTTAAGCCTACGCCGTAGCGAACTACCATTTTTTCCGTGATATTACGGTCGATGTTTTGCAGCGCATTCCATTCTGCCTCGGTGACAAAGTTGTTTTTGTTCACGTCGGCAAGCACATATTCAACGGTAGAAAAGTTAGTAATGAGGCTTTGATTTCTTTTGCTCTCAAACGCTTCGGCTAAACTTTTTCCCGCGAACTGATAAAGGATAATATCATTACGTTGAGCATGGTAAGTGATTGGTTGTGTTTTAATTTTGTCGAACTCAGCAACAGGGATCGAGGCGTTGACAGAGTATTGGCCAAGAGTGTTTGTTTTTCCTGAGGCGAGCAGGCTGTTGCCGGCATAAATAGACACCGTGGTATCGGCCATTGGGCCATCATATACCGTACCGCTAAATGTAATCGTATTTTGTGGTGCTTTTTTTTCAAGTTCAGTTTTATTGTCTGAATCTGAACCGCCACAACCAGTCAACATTGCAATGAGTGAAACACTCATCAATATAGGCTTGTGCATTCCATATCCTTAATGATTTAAACGCTACATTATTTGAATAAACAAATTCAAAAATTTCATTCCTAACACGTGTTTTTAGTTTTAAGTTAAACTAAAAACAAAATTAACTTTTATCGCTTCTTAACTTTGATTGATATCTCAATATGAAAAATAACAATGCGGCGGGAGGTTAAATTTAGCCGTGTTATTGTTCAAGTCTGTTTTTATTGAGAGTTGAAATAATAGTATGACAAATATTCACTATGGATTTATTTATATCTATCTATTTAGGTAATATTCTCATCTATCATGATTGTTTTTATTTGTTGTTTTGTATCAGCTGTTTACAGTTTGATTTTGGTTGGGTTTAGACAGGGTTGTATTAGTTGTAAGAACTGTAGTGATGATTTAAATTGGTTTTGTTTTCTAATTGTATCTCAAAACGAGATGGTAATATTCCTTGTAAGGATTAGTTTCTGTGTTTTTAAATCTCAGAGTTTCTACATGTTTTTTTGTAAAAAGATTAAAAACAATTACTCAAAGGTTGAGATTTACGTCTAAATAAAATGTTGTGTAATTTATATTGCCAATGCAATCAGATATCTGAAAAAACGCTACGGTTACAGTGTTTGGTATATCACTTTCATTTATTTCCTTTGAGCTGCTTGAATGCATTATCAATTTTATCTCGGATCCACTGGTGAACAGGCTCATTTTGGTGTCGCTCATGCCAAATTCCGCGGATGGTTACGACAGGGAGAGGAAAGGGGCATGACTTTCGCTCGAGTCCGTAAAATTGCTGACCTTGCCTTGCGATTGACATAGGAAGGAAAGCAATTAGGTTTGAGTTTGGTAGCAAAGCTAACTGTGAATTGAGTGTCTCGGTATAGAGGCCAATCTGCCGTTCAGGCAGTCCTGCTTCTTTCCCATACCGCGTGACGGGATCATCTTTGTCATCGAGAAGGCTGGATTGGATGTGGGGATAGAGGAATATCGCGTTGCTATTCCAGTTCGCCAGCACCGGGTGGTGTTTATCCAGCAAGCAAACGAGTTCCTCGTCGGCGAGGCGCTTTTGCATAAAGCGGGGATTGGCTTGCAGGCCGGCACCAATGATCATCTCCAGTTCACCTTTATCCAGTCTCTGGTCGCTGTCGGCTGTTAAAATCTGTATATCAAAGATGATGTTTGGCGCTTCATCTTTGATCGCCCTGAAGGCGTCTGCAAGGTAAGTTGCAATGAGAAAGTCATGGGTCTGGATCCTGAACTGACATCTTACCGTCGCCAAATTCAAGGACTTCGGTGTCAAGAGGGTATCTATTTCATCCAGTATGAATCTCAGCTTGCCTGAAAGCTCGAGGGCGTAACTGGTTGGCTCCAGTCCCTTTGCATTTCGAATAAACAGCGGATCATTGAATGTCGTTCGCAGCCTGGTCAATGTGTGGCTCATCGCGGACTGGCTGACATTCATTCTTGCTGCTGCACGCCCGACATGCTTTTCTTCGAGCAAGGCGTACAGTGATTTCAAGAGGTTAAGGTCAACTTTTGAAATATTATTTCTATTCATAATTGTTATCAGGCGTAATCACTACTGATAATAATGGTGCGAGTGTAAGCTCTTTTCAACCCATCAATAGGATAAAGAGCATAATGAACATTTTTACTTCAGTAGCCACCGGGTTGCTTTCGGCATTTTTCATGTTTGCCAGTTCTATCAAGCTACTAGGCTGGCAGAAGATGATTTTTGATAAGCAGTTAGCCTTCTTCCATTCATACGGACTTAATCGCCAGTTTATGTTTTTGGTCGGATTAGCGGAGTTATTTGGCGGTATTGCTATCTGGTTTCAGGGTAGCTTTTGGGGAGTGCTGGGAGCATTGGCTCTGGCTGGAACATCAATGGGGGCCATTGTCTGTCACCTGCGGTTTGATACATGGAAAGATGGGATCCCGGCGATGATCACCTTATTGCTATCGAGTGCTGTGGTGTATGCCGTACAGCCATTCCTATAGTGCTCGTATTTGGGCTCTTGAACATGAGCTTTACACAATTTACCGAATATGATTACCATCCAGCGAGCTGTCGAACTAGAAAATATGTATGACGGGAAGAGCTGATACCGGTATCAGGAAAGATGCTGCAAGTCACAATTGAGTTACTGTCAAACAGGGATGGATACTCGCGGCTGTATCCACCCTTCGAATTGGCGAGATCCAGGTACTAGGCTTTGGTCAGCGCCTGGTTTAGCCATTGGTCGAACTGGCCTTTAGGTAGTGCGCCGTTGATTGTGTCGATAACTTGGCCGTTTTTAAACACCATAATCGTTGGAATAGAACGAATCCGGTATTGAGCTGCAAGTGTTTGCTGAGCTTCGGTATCAATTTTAACGAAGCGAATATCTCCGTCGCGCTCAGCGGCAACATCTTCAAAGATGGGGGCAAAGCCTACACAAGGGTTACACCATGGTGCCCAAAAATCGACTACCACAGCTTTATCGCCCTGGATCAGGGACAGGAAGTTGTCGGTTGTGCCTTCAACGGGCTTACCGTCCAGTAACTTATCTTTGCATGCGCCACATGAGGCAACGTCGTTAACGCGTTCGGTCGGGAAACGGTTGAGTGCCTTGCAGTGTGGGCAACGGGTAGTCATAGTGGTCATCATTGTATTCCATTAAGAGTCTTTGGCAATAATGTAACGACTACCCCAAGATTAGAAAAGCCGGAATAATAGATTGATACGATAGATTGTTTCTATCAAGTTAAAGTACTGGCTAACTTCACTTTAACTGACTTCGGTCAAGTACTTTGTTTGTTAGTGAATTAACCCCAACTCCTTTGCTTCCGCGATAGTCAGGCCGCTATCACGAATGTCGCGAAGCATTTCGATACGGCGTCTTGCTTCTGCCTGTTGGCGTTTGGATTGAGCTACGCTTGAGGCAGTTTCATCTTTGTAATCCCACTTAGAAGCAACATCTGCAATCTCTGTGTGGTCGATAGAATTGATAGACACAATTACCTCCTAAAGAAACCCTGCGTCGAAATCAACTTATCTTTACCAAACGAAACTGGAAGAGTTAAGACGATAAAATCCACTTTGTGACATATCGCATAATAGTGCAAATTGTATGAAAACCTGCTTTGAATTGGGCGAGTTTGGGGGTACCTTTGACTGTTCCAGCTCTTGAGAAATCATGGTGGCAGATCAAATTTTTTGCGTACACCTGTTTTGTTTTATTCGTCCTCTTTTTGTGTCGTTTTCGTCCCATTTATTGCTGCAGTTAAATTGTAATAAAACTGTTATATATTAGATGGTTACATCTTATCCAGCCGAGTTGAATAAATGGGAAGATGCTGCTGTCTCCCAGTTGCATATATGTCCATTCCCCCCACATAATATTCACTGCGTTAATGACCAAGCATTATGGCCAAGCACGTCTCCTTACTTGTTCCGAATCTGAACTCCCTGCTTCCAGCAATAAGATAAAGAGGATGATGAAGATTGGCATATGTCCGACAAGCTCATCCCAACCAGAAAGCAGAAAAGTTGTGGTGAATATCGCCAGCAACAGGGTGTAAATTATTCGGTTGGCAAGATTGGCTATAAGGAGTAGCCCGATAACTGTTTCACTTACCCCGACGAATAGGACGAAGTGAAGGTTGCTGATCTGGGGGAGATTGAGTAGAGGAAAGAAATTGTAGTACTCGTTTTGGTCGATAAATGCCAATGCCATGCCTGGAAGCATAAGTTTATTGTGGATCCCCAGTTCTAATAACTGAAGCCCAAGTCCTATCCGAATGAGATGAACAGCAGTTCTTCGCCATTGATTCTTATTCTGCCCCAAGGATTTACAAAGGCTGTAGTCATTTCTGTTAAGGCTCGGACCAATAAAAACCAGTGCAAGACCAACGAACAAGAACTCGAACAGATAATCAAGCGCGATAAAAAAAGGAAAGAAAAGCAGCAGTGCGAGAGAGGTGAGTACAATTGCAACACCCGTGAGGCTAACTGAAATTGCCATAAGGACGATAGCAGCAACCTGGATGATGACACCGTATAGTGCAAGCTGGGGTGAGAGAGTAAGGTTCGGGGCAAGGAACTCCCCCTGCAATAGGTTAATGGCAAGGTAACAGTTAAGAATCAGCACCAGGAAGTACCACAGCCATGGATGGGACGTAACAACAGGGCGGGTTAGACCTGCTTTTAATGACTGCGGCACGATTGTGACTCGGGTGAATAGTACGGCTAAGGTGAACAGGCTGAGTGTTGCCACAGTAAGTGCAAGTGCAATCAGATCGAAGGGGAGGTTAACATCTGGGTTGGTGCCATCGGGGATAAACCACCTTACGTGGGCGTATCCGGGGTTGCTAAAACAAAGGCAAGCCAAACTGACGGTAATGACAAACCAAGCCTTACCATGAGGTAATTTCATTCTTTTCATTAATTGTATCCTCTCAAAGGGTTATCTCGGATCATTTTGCTGACTCGTTATTGGGTGCTGCCGTCAGCGTCAAGAGAAATGCTTCGAGCTGGTTGAGTTGATAGGGTAATAATTTAAGTGCTGCAATGTCTGAATGTGTACCGATAGTTTTTGCAGCCCGGTTGTAGTATTGGAGTACGTCTTTTAGGGTGCTAAATTGTCCGGCATGCATATAAGGGGCTGTTGCTGAAACATTCCTCAGGCTTGGGACCTTCGTTGCTCCCTTGAGTTCGTCTGCGGCTCTTTTGCTGAACAGTAGTTCCTTGCATTGTGATGGCAGGCTGTCGCTATAGCGACCTAGGCAGTTGAATGGATCGGCAAAGGCAAGTTCAAGGCCACTCCTATGTCCTTTTTGCGCATCGGGATGAGGCTCGGGAATGGTTGTGGCATGAAATCCGCCATTAGATAGCAATGGGCCATTATGGCATCGTAAGCACTGCCCTTGCTCGTTGATGAAAATTTTCAGCCCTGCGACTTCTTGTGCATCCAGGAGAGGAGCTTGAGTCAGACTCGATTTCTCTGTTGCAGCCATCATTTGATCGACATAACGATCAAATCGTGTATCCACCGGCCATAGGGTTGCCTGATAAGCTGCTAGAGATTTCCCAATATTAGCGAAAACTCGGTTAATGGCTTCTTGGATATTTTTGTCTAGCTGGTGCCACTGCTGTTGCTCCGTAGGGTACTGGCTGCTTGGGGAGGCTTGGGCTGGCAGTACTGTATCGGTGAGCTCATCAGGAATAGGACCAAAAATTGTTTGGTAAAGTTGCGGATATTTGTCAAGGACGTGTAGTACATACTGAGTGCGTGTACCGCCGTGTTCGATGTGGTTCTCTAGTGGCTTCAGAGCCTGGGCCCATAGGCTATCAGCCCTTCCGTCGAGCATGTACCAGTTAAAGTTGGCTGCACCGAGCAATGACGGAACTTGCTTTGTTATTGATAGATCATTATCTGGATTAAGAGTGAAATAATGTTCTGGCTGGTGGCAGCTTGCACAAGCAACTTGTTTAGATCTGCTTAGTTGGGTGTCACTGAAAAGTCGTTCCCCAAGCAATACCGCCTGTTTATCGTGCAGATATAGATTTGAGGCGTCATTTACCTCCCACTTTTTAGGGAGGCGCAAGCTGCTAAGAATAGCCAACTCATTTTGACTCCATTGTGCTTCTTCAGACGTCGATACATTTATTATTAGGCTAATAGCTAATAAGGCCGTAGCACATGAAGTTATTAATGATATTTTAATTGGCGTTGTCATGATCTAAATCAAATTCTATTTTTTGATAGAAGTCTGAACTATTATTAATACCAATAAGTTCAATCTGCCATTTCCCATACATATTAAATTTCACGCCATCAATAATGTATTTCCCCGGATTGATTTCATCAATTAGCTTAGGCTGGGAGGGGAGGCCGTGTTGGTGCTCAGGCATGCCACCCTTGACTGTGAACTCTAAATCCTCAACTGGGTGCCCTGAAGGGGCATCAATGATGATGAGCCAGGAGTGTATATTATTCAACGTGATAGGGAAGTCTTCCGGGGCAGCGTTGACGTTATAGTTGGCACTCTGCACGCTAATAGGTAACGCAGTACCAGCAAACAGAGGATGAGTTAACATCAGGATGAAGGTAGTTAAGGTATATTTTATAAACACGGAAACCTAGCGTTATTAATTGTTGTGTTTGTTGTTTTAGTATTGTTTTGGTGATAGTCATCTTCAACCTCAGCTTTGAGAATAACCACAATAAATATATTGATAAAAGCTGGAGGGTTAACGTTATATTACAGGGTTAATAATATTGTTATTTTATATCTGATGCTTAATGGTTGCTTGTGCGCTTGTTTAAAATTAAATTACGTGACAAATATAGAATCGACTTTTGTCAATTAACTAAAGATTGTTTGTAGAGATGTGCTGCAAGACTTCGACGGCTTGTTCGGCATCCTCGCCAAGGATGGTGAAGATAAGCGTGTCATTGTGTTGGATGTTCAGTGAGAGAATCTGGTTGATATGCTTGGCATCGATGGACTTGCCGGCTTTTGCCAGCCTAATTTCAGCGTTAAAAGCGCTAAGTGCTTTGGCAAGGATTGCGGCGGGGCGGATATGGAGCCCATGGGCGTGGTGAACCTTCCAGATAACGGTTTGTGATTCATGATGGCTGGCATCAACTTCTGTATTTTCGCTTTTCGGTTCTTCAGGTTTCAGTGGCTGCTCAAGGGCTTGGATTTTGGCGCTAAGGGCATTGTTTGCCTCCTGGAAAACCGTCTCCAGCGGTAATCCTGATGCCGCTGAGACACTGGCGGCAATACAGCCTTCGACAATAGGGGCGGTACAGATTTGGACGGATTGACGGTGTATTGGTGCGATAAGATCAAGTGCCGTTTCAGCACTGAGGATCGCACTGCCTAAGTCGACCATTACCAGCACGCCGTCTGCTGAATAAACGGCTTCAATAGCCTCCATAACCGCAACGGCATTTGTTCCAATCGGGTTTTCAGGATCATCAATACCGGCGGCTAGTACAATGTTTACTGTGCCCTGGGTTACCTGTTCGGCAAGCTCCAACAATCCCTGTGCAAGCTTCAGGCTGTGGGAAACAATAACAAGGCTGACCATTAGCGTTGTTACAACTAGAGGCCCCAGCGCAGGGCTGGCGTGTTAACGGGCTGGTCCCACAGTGTCAGCATCTCATCGTCTATTTTGAGCAGGGTGATGGAGACGCCTTGCATATCGAGCGACGTGCAATAGCTACCGATGAGCCTGCGCTCGATGGTGATCCCTGCCTGAGCCAGAACTTCTTCAGCTTTCCGGTAAACAGCAAATAACTCAGATAACGGTGTGCCGCCGAGGCTGTTAACCAGCACGATGACTTTGTCTCCCTGCTCGATAGTCGCGGTTACCCATTGCTCATCTTGCCAGTCACCGTTATTGCTGTCCCAACGTCGCACAGTGCGTTGATATGGTGTGTTGTCGAGCAATTGCGCCATCATGTCGCTGGTGGTTGTATCACAATCTGAATACGGCACCTTTTTGATGCCCGGCTCACCATGGATACCGATACCAAATTCCACTTCATTGTCAGCCAACTGAAAGCCGGGTTGTCCGGCTGCGGGCACCGTACAGGCGGACAGGGCAACGCCTATCGAACGCGCCTGATTGGCGATACGTTTGGCCAGTTCACAGCATTGCTCCAGGGTGTAGCCGACTTCAGTGGCTGCACCGAGTATTTTTTCTGCCAGAACGGTTGCGGCAACACCTCTGCGACCGGCTGTGTAAAGGCTGTCTTTAACTGCGACGTCATCGTCAATCAGGGTGGCCTGAACGTTTATGCCATCAGCATGCAGCAGTTCAACGGCTGCCTCAAAGTTCATTACATCACCGGTATAGTTTTTGACGAGAAATAGAACACCTTCTCCGCGATCCACCTGTCGGCCGCATTCGTACATTTGATCAGGCGTCGGGGAAGTAAATATTTCACCGGGGCAGGCGGCATCAAGCATTCCATAGCCAACAAAACCACCGTGCATAGGCTCGTGACCACTGCCTCCACCGGATATCAAAGCAACCTTCGGACGCCCCTGGGAAGCGCGGTAGATGTAATAAGGGGCAAGGTTTATTGTGAGCTCAGGATAGGCTTTGGCCATTCCCTCAAGCTGTTCTTTGACGACGTTATCAACGTGGTTGATCATCTTTTTCATTGGCGGCCTTTCAGACAGGGAAGCTGTCTGTTTATGTTAGTAGACGGTCGCCAAATTGCGTTATAGAGCTGAGCGTAAAAGGTAAAGGCTCCAGTTAAGGAGCCTTGAAATAGACATCGGTGATCATATTTTCATTGAATAGGTTGCTGCGGATGCTAGTCGATGTTTACTGCCAGCCCCTCAGCGAGCGCCTGGCCAAGCGCTTGGTGGAAAGACGTTATGTAGGTTGAGGTTATGTGGCGTTATGTCGAGAGTGGTAATGAAAGCAGTAAACGGGATACCCGCCCAAAGAGTAGGGCGGGTATCCTGCAGATAAGGGGAATTATGGTTTCTTAGGAAGAAAATCAACCATTCTGATCCCTCTTGTTGCGTTGTAATACAGTTTGCCTTTGAGTGCAGAGTACTCCTTTGATGTCGCGTACTTTGGAAGTACAAGGTCAATACAGCGCAGTGAAGATTTTTTATCTTCAATGAACAGGCGGAAAAGAATGTTGTCTTCTGCATTGTAAACTTTTACTGCAGAAGGATACTTCGCCAGCGCTTTCTTGTTTGTTTTATAGTTCTTATAGATGCTTACCGTCGGGATTGCGACTGGCGTTGCGTCTTTTTTAGCTATGGCGACAGGGTTGATCAGCACAGCATTTCTTCCCATTTTTGCCCACCAGGCCTTGTGGCTCATTCCCGGTAGGTAGTCGCTGGTCGATAGGGTCTTTTCCTTAATCTTGTCTTTCGGCATATCGTCAAGGCAAGTTGGAGGGGGGGGCTCGTTGGCATGGGCCTTTGTGAACAAGTCGAACCAGCCACTTTGCTTGATCGGGCCAAGGGCATCAACAATATCGACTTTATTGATATCGTATGGCTCGCCGCCAAAGTTGATATAGTTCTTCGTTGGAAGCTTCTTGGGCGGTGTTTTACGCTTTTTGCTGGCAGTCTGGTTCTTCTTTTTCTGCTGCTGTTGCTTCTGCTTTTTGCGCTCGTAATACTTGGCGGTTAAAAGCGTTGCATAGTGGTGATCGTAATAAGCTTGCAGATCATCGAAGTTATAGAATTCAAGCAGTTCTACCCGGCGGTTAAGGGCTTTTCCCGCGGCAGTTTTGTTGGAGGCGACAGGCTGGTATTCGCCCAGTCCTTTGTAATAGACATGCTTATTGTTGACCTTGAACGTGAGTAATTCGTTGCTGATTGACTTGGCTCTCTTATCAGAGACTTCCAGGTTCAAGTCAGCCTTACCGCTGTTGTCAGTATGGCCAAGGATCAACACATATGACTGCCTTTTGTTGATATTTAGCGAGCGACCGTAGAAGTAGCCTCGGTAAGAGCGGTTGGTGATCGTTGTCTCACCGGATTTGAATAATTTGAGAAACGTGGTTTTGGTACCCACTTTCTTTTTGCTGCCGTTATTAGACAGGTAGATATCTTCAGTCCGGATGTCCATCTCGGATGCATACATTTGGGCAAGTTGCTGGTCCGAATAGCCCTTTTTCTCAGTGCTCTTTACCTTATCGGTGGAAGAACAACCAGATAATACCAAGAGGAGACCCAAGCCTAAGAGTAGTTTTCTGGCAAGCTTCGAGCTGTTGTGTTGATAGCCAGTGAATACGTTAAGCACGTTGATAACCTAGTCCTTTTCAAAGTGGTTCTTTTGCAGTCAGGGTTAAGTCAGCGATTGGACTACAAGATTCTATTTGTTTAAAGCAAACACCCAACAAGCCAACATAAGTTGGCTTGTTGGGTATTGAGTGTTACTTCATTTGGCTAAGTAACATAGGCCGCCCCATCCCCAGGAGCTTGGCATTACTTTGCTGGAAGTATCCCTGCCAGAATGTCTGCAGTTGTTTCATCTTTTGAGTTGAAACATAGGACTGACCGCCAGGTAGTACACCGGTACCAATGATGTAGATATCCGCATTCGCAAAGTCTGTAAACATGCTCTTTTGGCTAACCAGAGCAAGCTCTTTCTGCGGGTCAATCGTACGGATACGGCCATTACCGTAGAAGGAGGTAATATCCGAGTTTTCCAGCATGTCGCTAACGAGCAGAACAACTTTACGCTTGGCAGAAGAGTTGGCGACAATCTGGCTGGCAATGTCACTTAGGGTGCCAATCAGCTCGGTATTGGTTGGGGTTTCCTGGGCAACAAAAGAGTCTTTCAGTGTTTGACCGATTTTGTTGACGAAGAACACCGACTGCTTCTTCAGGCACTTATCAAGCTTCGCCAGCTGAGATTTTCTGACATGGTTACGTTGCTCGGGAGCAAGTGGCAAATCCGTTTTACCCTGAAACGCGATATTGGTATAGCCATCGTTGTAGAACGACGAGAACTGAACCATTTGAACAGCATCACCAGGTTCAAGGAAGCGTTTGATCTGCTGATACATTTCGCTCTTCATGTTGTCATGCAGGCTGTGCGCCATCGTACGGTCGAGAACAATGAACAGTTCACGCTCATTCGAGTGGTTAACCAGCTCTTGAGGTAGCGAACTTGTACAGCTCGGCACATCATTGCGATCAATCGCAGCATTGGCAGACAGGCTACAACCAAGAGTCAGCAGAGCCGGAAGAATCCATGATCTTTTCATTATGTGATCCTTGTTTATACCATTGCCTGCAGACGCGCCAGACGCTCTTCCGGCGTTTCTTCTTTCTGCTGCTTGATTTGTGCCATCGCTTTGATAACAACTTCGTCAGAAAGACCTTCGATATCGTGATTTTTCACTCGTGCAATAATAGCTGGATCAATATCACCTTCCGCTGAAGCTGCTGAAGCTGCTGAAGCTGCTGGAGCCGCGGGTGTTGGCGTAACTGGCGCTACAGCTGGCTGAACTGGTGCTGGTTTAGCCGTTTCAGCCAATGTAACTTTCTGGGTGTGACGCAGTACTTCCAGCTTGATGAAGTTGATGAAATTACGGTTGGTCGGGTTTGCCGCAGCGTGCAGTACTTGCTGTTCACCAGAGTTCTTCTGGGCGTAACGAGAAATTTTAGCCTGCAGGTGAGACAGTACGCGCTGTGCAATACGGGCGACTTCATCGCGTTTCGCATTGTGGTGGGCGACGAAGCTGGTTACGTTTTCGAACTCATGAACGTAGCCGTAGGCATCTTTGGACTCTTTACCTGAGAAGGTTGTTTTGAAACCCAGGTAAATACTGTAACACTGCATAGCAATGAAGATAACGGCCAGGATGATGAAGGTCGTCCAGCCTGCTTTCTTGTGGGCTGACATTTTTTCTTGCAAGGCTTTCTTATCTGCAGCGTCGTTCGTTTCGATAGCTTCTGCTGGTGGTGCAAACGGGTCGTCAAAAGTGAACACATCATCAGTGGAAGAAACTTCTCCTTGAACTTGTTCGATAGCAAGTTTTTCAAGTACCTGTCCACGAACGTAGGTTGCGCCAGAGGCAACGATAACAATGAAGATCAACGTTACGATTGTCATCACCCAGGTTTTGGAGAAGTTGGCATTAACCTTGTCCAGACGGTTAGCCATTTGCTGCCAGCCCGGTTCATTGTCATCGATGTGGTTTAGCTTCGACTTCAAGCTCACACTGTTGTTTGGCTCGATGATGTTTGGCTTGTTAGGCGAGTTCTGCCAACGTAGTCGTACTTTGTCGATTTGCTGGTTACGGTATAGCTCACCACCCATGGCGTGAGTAAGTACTACCAACAAAGCACTGATCAGCATCGCAATCGCAATCGCTGCTTCTTTTTGCAGCGCTTCACTCGCGTCCTGAAGGGTAAAGCCAGCCAATACATAGGCAAAACCAGCTGCTTCGATGAGAACCAGAACAGATAGACCAAGCCAGTGGTACCATTTAAGCGGAGTGATCCCTTTGTCTCCGACTTTATCCAGGTAGATGCTTGCCTGTTGATAGTGCTCTTTATCAGCGCTGTATTTGTCGTATTCGCGAACGAATGAGTTACAGACTTCACGTTCAGCGTTAAACCAACCCTGATCGTCCATTTCAAGACGACGTGATAGGCGGTTGTTGATGCCGATGAGTGGAAGGCGGTAGGAAATTGACTTTAACCACAGTGAAATTCTACTCCACCACACGTAAGTTATTACCAAGAAGGACAGTGTGGATACCACAACCGACAGTAGCCCACGGTATTGTGAGGCTAACTGAATCAAATCGTTCATAGCTTCTCTCTTATTTTAGTGTTTGTTGATATACCTAGCATCATCAGTCCCTGATGATTGTTTAATGTTTGTTTCGAAAAACAGGCAGGCATTATCGATTGAACATTCACAAGTGAATGTAATTCAAAAAACATGCTGCTTATGAGTTATGAATATTATTACCAATGTTTATCTTGCTTGATTATTGTTCGCTTTCGAGCAGTTTGGTAATAGCAAGAACTACAAAACTTAGTCATGTAAATTTAGTTAGCTCTATTAGTTTCTTAACTAAATGATAATATCATAAACTATGCTGATTTTTCCAGTTAGCTTTCATTTTCATTGTGTTACATTCTGGTCAGATGACTTGAACCGTGTGTAACATTGAGCAATGTCAAGGTTATGGAAAAGCAGGTCACCCAAGCGGTAAATACTTACTGATTGCTGATCTTCTATCAAGGTACGGTTTTGTGATAAATGTACGTAAAATTTATTATGAGATTTATTAAAAGCACAAAAATTACGCATTTCTGATATGGGTTTTATGGGGGAGCTTTGACATCATAGTATCTCCTGTGCCTTATCTCATTCTCAGTGAAGCATCTCATCAATAATATTATCGAGGGTTTTCTTATCGTGGCTACAGCTTTCAGCCTTGCGTTGGCTAAGCTGTTCTGTATATACCCAGCACCTGACGGAATTTTGACACTCTAGCTTGAATGGAGTTGCCCATTTATAAGTCGGATTGGTTGTTTTATGGCAGAGTACGTTTTGTGTTTTTTGCGATGGACATTACTGATGTTTGGCGGCTGGTCGGTTGTTATCTCATCACCGGTTTTTGCCGAAGAGGGAGGAAGTGGCCATTACCTTCCCGGTTATATGGCGTCGAGCATTGATCTGTCACTGTCAAATGAAGCCGTTTTAGTGCGCTTGATAGCCAACAGCTTCGAAGGAACGTCGGGCAATTCAAAGTTGCCAATGGCTGGTCAAATTGTAACAGAGGCGGATATTGAGACTGACGAGGTCGCCCTGGATTTTCGCTGGAGCCCTGCCGATGAATTTGCTGATGGCTGGGTGTTTAACGCGGGAGTGACATTTCCTTATATATCGATGAGAGTATCAGCTGACATTGTGGATGAAACGGGGGGGCAAGATACTGTTTCCAGAAGAGTCGTATCAGAGCAAAGCGGCTTGGGGGATGTGGTCATCCAGCCTCTGATGTTCGCTCATACAATCAACAGAGAGTGGTGGGGGGATTATCGCCTTGCTCTTTATGCCCCAACGGGCGATTACGAACTAGGGCGTCTGGCCAATACGGGTAAGAACTACTGGACCATTAGTCCTTCGTTGGGATTTGTGCATATCGAACCGGCTATCGGAAGAGAGTTCTCAGTCTTTGGTGGAATAGAATTCAATAGCAGTAACAGTGATGCTGATTACCTGACGGGGACACAAGCTCATATCGAGTCGACATTTGTTCAGAACATTATCTTGCTGGGAGGGTTTACCGGTATCGGCGTCAGCGGTTACTGGTATCAACAGTTAACCGGTGATAGTGGTCAAGGGGCTGTGCTGGGAGAAATGAAGAGTCAGGCTATTGGTATTGGCCCTGTATTGAGTTACCGAGCTAAGTGGCATCGAACCAAACTTGCGGCTGAGTTGAAATGGCTTCATGACATTGAGGTGAGCGGACGATTTGAGGGTGATACCATTTCAATAAAAGTACGCGCTGAGTATTAAAGGTTGCAGGCGGGTTTGTCTAAGAAAAAACAGTGGTGATGCGCTGCCTGCAACCTTTACCTTACATGCAATCTGTCTTTGGGTCCGTTATGACTTTGAGATTCTACCTAATTAGCTTAAAAGCATATATCTAGACTTTCATAAACCACTCCGGTGGTATCCAAGAACCTTCAACATATTTGTTACCCCACCTTGCTAGCTCTTGAAGAATAGGTAAGAGATCTTTCCCTTTTTGCGTTAATAGGTACTCATATCTTTTGGGGCGATGTTGATAGGCAACTTTTGAAATAATGCCTTCAGCTTCAAGCCGTTTTAGTCTTTCAGCCAGTCTATTAGTTGGGATCTTCTCTGGTGAGCTGACTAAATCACTATAGGTTTTCTTACCACAATGAAGATCTCTCAATACAACAAGTGTCCATTTATCTCCAAATATATCTAGGCTATTCACGATTGGGCAGCCAGAGCGTTTAAACGAAGGTTTGTTATCCATTGAGTACTCCACTAAAGCAACTCTTCTGAATTTTAGTATAGTTACTTGCGTTTTTGAAGTTACATTACTATCTTTAATTTCAACTATGTAAACGATTAGGAGGCGACTCATGGAAAGGCTAACAGGCGAGTGTTTATGCGGTTCAATATCCTATGAATGTACCGAACACGCAGTTATGGCGGGGCACTGTCAATGTACGGATTGTCAGAAAATAAGCGGGGCAGGCCATATTTCAAATATCGCTGTTCCTAAAGGGAGTTTAAAGATCAAGGGGCAGTTGAGTTTTCATGAGAAGACAGCTGAAAGCGGTAATGTGGTGAGAAGGGGATTTTGTCCTAGTTGTGGTTGTCACATTTACGCTGAGAATAGTGGTATGCCACAGTTTGAGTTTATTCGGGTGGGGAGTTTGCACAATTTGGAGTTATTCAAACCTGAAATGGTTGTGTATTCCAGCCGCGGGGCGTCCTGGGATCATATGGACCCGGCATTACCGAAATTTGAGATGATGCCTGAAATGTAGAGATGCCATATAAGATAACGAGAAGGCCTCCAGTAAAGTTGGAGGCTGAATATTATTGAACGATAATGCGATGCTTTCCTTTTATCTTCCTCATACCTTACAGACAAATCCGTGAATAATATTTCAGCTATTGAGGCTTGAGTCACGCTATCTATCACACATCAAAATACACTTACATTTATAATGGAATTGCGAACTGAGGCGATGGGATCTGAACGGATGACGCCATCGTGATATCAAACTGGCCAGCTAGCTTATTAAGTCTAGTTAGCTTCTCAATTTGATATTGCGAGGATAGGCACATGGAAAAACTAGAGAGGGCTAAGGCACTGTTTAAGCAGCCGCTAACATTGGATGAGCTACGAAAGCTTGACCAGTTGGAACGCGCGGCAAAAGGTAAAGAACGAATGTATATTGGTGCACTATGGGATGCGGCTTATGCCGCTGTGGATCCCATTGTTTTGCACCAGGCTCGCGTTGAGGGACTGCTGTGATCAAGCTGTCTGTTGTCGCTAACAGAGGGCGCTCAACCCGGTGACAAACGACAATTGAACCGCTGAATAACTGAAGAAAAGCCGATCAATAAGATCGGCTTTTTTGTTGGCAGTGATAATGCGCTAAATATAACTATCTCATTGTTGCAATTGTATGTCTCGTTGAGGGTATTTTGTATGGTACGTCCTGTGGCTAATATCAACCCGTAATAGAGAATAACCCATGAAGAAAGCTTTAGTAATCAAATTCCTATAGTTCGTGTAATAAAGTGTAATCGTTATCTTTCTTGAATGGCTATAACATCTCTCCTGAATTAATCAGTCCAATAATAACACCATCAATCAGGAGACATATTATGTCAAACAATGTCAGTATCGTTGGCGCTTACGGCTCACTTCTTCTACCTGAAGAGTTTCCCTTACAAATGGTCGCGGCTTTTGAAGTCATGCACTCTATTGTGGGCGTTGACTACACACCGCTTGCCGGTCAGCAACAAGTTGTCGCAGGTACAAATTATGTTTACTTCTGCCGTGCGCAGCCTGTTTATCCTGATGCCGAAGCCTACATGGCTAAAGTACATATTTTTGTATCACTGCCAGACCGGGAAGGAAAAGTCCATTATTCCATTACTGAAATTGAGCGTGTTGCACCTTAATGTCCACAACCTGGATACTATTGATTAGACGGCTACATTTTGGGCTCAATGGAATGAGGAGTGACAAGTTATGACTATGGAAAAACAGGAAATTTTGCCGGTTCCAGGTGCAATAAACAAAGTTGCGTTGCATCAACTTGCTAACTTCATTGTTGATACGAATGTTTCGACTGGGTATACCTGGTCTGTGATTCCGGATAATTCGGGGACTTATAAACTCACCCAAATTGTAAATCTTGAAACCAACATTGGTTTACTTGGTAGTCCGGTTAAGAACATTTATCAGTTTGAAGCTATCCGTCAGGGGACGGGAAGAGTGTGTTTTGTACATTGCCCACCGGGCAGTAGCGAAGCGGTAGAAACGGTAGAAGTCACAATCGAAGTTGCTTAAGCCATCATAAGCATTGGTTAGCGACAAAGCAGGCTGTGTTTACAGCCTGCTTTTTACTATTCAGTTATTTCTTAAGAATAAACTCTTCAATCACCAGGGCAACACCATCATCATCATTGCTGTTTGTGATATGGTTCGCTAAGGCTTTGGTATCTTCAGTAGCGTTACCCATAGCCACACCAAGTCCGGCATATTTGATCATGTGATGGTCGTTACCGGCATCACCCATACAGATCACTTCACTTGCATCAATCCCAAGGTGCTCAGCCAGCATGGCAACACCAGCGCCTTTGTTGCTTTTAGGGTTTAGCAGCTCAAGGAAGAATGGTGCACTTTGCACAATCGTGTACTGCTCGTATAGTGACTCAGGTAGCTGGGCAATCGCTGATGACAGAACGTCAGGATCGGCGACCATCATCACCTTGATGATTTCTTCATCGTTGTCGAGCTCGGCAAAATCAATCTCGGTGACTTCAACGCCGTTGATCGTCGATTCATGCTGAGTGTAGGTGTTGTTTTGAGGTGTGATCAGGCCGCGAGACGGTGAAAACGCATGGACGAACACTCCCAGATCGTGGCCAAGGCTGGCAATGTTCTTGGCATCGCTGCCTTTCATGATTTGCTTTCTGATAATCTCTTTGCTTTCAACGCGCTGTACCAGCGACGCATTATAGCTAAGTACATAGTCGTCATTGCTGGTCATGCCTAGCTGTGCAAGGTAGTCCGCCATTCCCTCAAGTGGTCGGCCAGAAGCTAATACGACATGAACGCCTTGCTCTCTAGCGTCTTTAATTGCTTGCTTGGTGCGTACAGAAATCTCTTTCTGCGAGTTAAGCAGGGTGCCATCCATATCGAGTGCAACCAGTTTGTACATAGTGTGTATCCACAGTCATAAATTTTAGAACGCACATAATAATCAATTTATGTGATCAACTCGACATAAATAGATGACAGTGAGCTTACTTGTTCGCTTATTACCGATAGATAACTTAGTTGCAGCGTCTGTTAGCGAAGCTTTGCTTTATTTTGAATGGTATGTTGCTTACAGTGAAGAGATGAAACCAAGTCATGTCAGAAGAGCTAGGGTAGGGGATGTAAAGTGAGTAAAACGGTATACACGCAAGATGTGTTGCAAGGCCGGCAGGTGATAGAACACCTGCAGGCAGAAGAATTGCCCGAAGGGATCCACAGTTTTTGGTTTCGGCCGCAAAATAACGGTATCGGTCAAAGTTGGCATTTACCGGTGATCGTATTTCGCGGGGAAAAAGAGGTCGATGGACCAAAAGTCATGATCACTGCCGGTGTCCACGGTGATGAACTAAATGGCGTAATCACGGCGCAGAAGATCATCCAGCAATTGCAGGCGCAGCCTATTAAAGGGACAGTAACCGTTGTGCCGATAGTGAATGTATCAGGGATGCTCATGCACAGCCGTGACTTTATCCCGTCTGACCCCGATGCCTCACCGACGAATATCAACCGTATTTTTCCGGGCAACCCGGATGGCGATGCTGCCCAGCGCTATATCGCTGCGATTTGGCAGAATTTGCTGGGCCATAATGCTGATTTTGCGATCGACTTACATACCCAAACCCGAGGTGCGGAGTATCCGCTTTATGTTTTTGCTGATTATCGTATTCCCCAAACCGTAAAAATGGCGCGCCTGATGAATCCGGATTGCATTTTTGATGATCCCGGTGATGAAGGTGTACTTGAGACGGTCTGGAACCGGAGTGGTGTTCCGTCGATTACCGTTGAGGTAGGTGCCGGTAAGGTGCTGCAACCTGATATGATCGAGCGCTCCTTGCAGGGAGTATTGAACATTCTAAAAGCCGAAGGTGTTATTGACGGTGAGCCGAAGCCTGCCACTCAGGAACATTATGAGGGCAAGAAAGTGATCACTGTACGTTCAGAAGTCGGAGGCTTTGCATTGCCTCAGGTGGAAATTGGTTCTCGTGTTGAAGCCGGACAGCTGGTGGCGATTCAATATGATAGTTTTGGTGATGAGCTTAAGCGTTATGAAGCCCCATCAAGCGGGTATGTGCTCAGTGTCAATCAGGACCCTATGCGTGAGCCGGGAACATTGTTGGTTCGCTTGCTGAAGTAGTATGTCGCATTGATATAAGGAACTTGTAGATTTACAGGCATCATGACGGTATAGTGCGGGCATTATGCAGAGGGCGATTTATTCGCCTTTTATTTTGGATTTATACCGTACGACATTCAGGTTAATTGAAAGTAGCTGTGTAGAAAAAGCAGAAGTTATGAGAATTGTAATGAACATAAAAGAAGAAGTGTTAATGGTAAGGAAGGCAACAGTCTCAAAAGGGGGTATAGCTGGTTGGGGGAGCTTCAAAAGGGCATTGAAAGCAGCAACTAGCATTGTATTGATTGCACTCGGAGGTACCGCCACTGCAGGCCAGGTAGCATTAGGTGCGATAACCTCTTATGCACCTGAAGTCTATCGGGATACCGATGCCAATGTTGTTGTAATACCTGCCGTCGGCTATGAAAGTGAACATGTATTCTTTCGTGGTTTATCTGCTGGTGTCAGGTTATATCCAATAGGTACTCCGACAAATGTGATCTTCCGGCTGGCCTATGATCCAAGAACACTGAAGCCATCAGACTCAAATGATGCCCAAATTCAGAAACTGGATGAGCGTGAAGCATCGGTGCTTGGTGGTGTCAGTTATCAGATGATCTCGCAGGTTGGTGTTTTTGAAGTCGGAGCCGGTACTGATCTGGGTAACAAGCACAACGGTTTATACGCAGAAGCTTCCTGGAGGCTTCCTATCAGGATGAACCGCTTTGGTATCACGCCACAACTCGGCTATGCGTACAATAGCGATCGTATTAACAACCATTTATATGGTGTTTCAAATGAGGAGTCGCTACGCTCTGATCTGGATGCATTTGAAGCCGATTGGGATGGTCAATATTTCGTGGGTTTGAGCGGGTATGTCTTTGTAACAGAAAGCTTAAGGCTAAACGCAAGTGTCCGATACACCAACCTGGAAGGTGATATTGAGAAAAGCCCGATAATCGCGGCGTCAGTAACCAGCCAGGGTTCTGTCGGTATTTCTTATGTATTTTAAGTTAAGCGACTAGTTAACTGCTAAGAGGTCAGTAAGCGAGTAAAGACTTACTGATCTCTTTTATCTCCGCCACTCTATTTCTGCATTTAGACTAAATCCCGTCTATGGATTGGTAGGCTTGGCAAGCGAGCGAATGATCGTTGGCCTTAGCTTAATGATTTCGCTGGCCGAAAGTGCCCCTATAACAATCAACCCCATGGCAGTCGCTGTTGTAAGCGTCAGTGATTCATCAAAAATCACAACAGCCATCAAGGCCGCGATAACAGGAGTGAACGAGCCCAGGGCCGCACTCATTTCTGCGCCGAGTCGTGAAATGGCATACCCATAGCTGAAGTTTGCGATGATCCCGGCGGCGATCCCCTGTATACATAAGTGGAAGATGACATCATTGGTAGGTGCCGACATCAAATTAAATTCTACCCAGCCCATCGTATACAAAACAGGTAACAAGAGACAGGCCGAGATTGCCAGTATGGCACCACCAGCAATGGGGGACAGCCCACTTACCCTCATTCCAATGGTATACCAGGCCCAACTGAAACTGGCTGTCAGCAGTAACCCGTGCCCCTGCAGAACTTGATGCTGACCGCTTGATAACGAGTGAGTGATAAACAGGCCGATACCGATAAATATCAAGCTAATACCTAGCTTTCTGATATTGGATATTTTCTCACGATAGCAATATGCCGCGATGGAAGACACGAAGAGTGGCAGGATCCCCGGAATTAATGAAGCGCCATCGGCAACAGGTGCTAAGCGTAGCCCGTTGGCTGCCAATAGAAAGAAAGGCAATCCGGCACCAATAGCGATAGCTAAAAGGTAGCGCTTGGCAGTGGCCTTGATTTGCTTTGTTTTCGGCAGGCTTAAAATACCGAATACCAGAGCGGCTGGGACAAAGCGTAGAAGCGCTATATCACCTACAGTCAGCGGGGATTGGCCTGAAGCCCTCAGTGAGATAAAAAAGCTGGCCCAGATTAACAAGGTTGCTGCCATGGCCAGCAAGCCCAACAGCTTTTCCTTCTTTGCTATACATTCCATATTTATTTCGCGTATATAGTGGCTGGAAATAGAAGTATGAATAATTATTCGTGGCTAATGTTGGCAAATGTGTGGTGTTCTGGTGGGGAATTTGATAATTATTTCTAATAATTATCTATATATTGGTGCTTATTATTAATTTCTGGTGAGGAGGGAAATAATGGATAGAAAAGATAAGCAGATTTTGGCTGAGTTACAGGGAGATGTACGTAAGACGACAGCTGAGATTGCAGATGCCGTCGGGTTGTCTGTTTCTCCCTGCGCCCGGCGAATCAAGCTGCTCGAATCAGAAGGGGTGATTGACGGCTATCAGGTTAAGCTGAACAGACAAAAACTAGGCCTGATGATGACGTTTTTTGTCAACGTCAGCTTAAGTAACCATCGTGATCAGGCTATCAATGAGTTTGAAAATGCCGTTGAGTGCATGCATGAAGTGATCAGCTGTCATGTGATTTCCGGGCAATACGACTATTTGCTAGAAGTCGTGAGTAAAGATCTACAGCACTATGAAGGCTTTATGCGTAAACTACAGACTCTCAATATGGTTAAAGATATCAATACCAACCTTGCGATCCGCTCTGTGAAACAAGGAACACCTTTGCCGGTAACCTAGCAGAAAGTGCCTGCTCACTCTCAATGGACCCACATACAGCTTCGCTATTATTTGATTTTGCGGTTTTATGTTACTACAAATCAAACAGATGAAATTTTTTTGCCGAACAGTGTTTATTTACAGTACGGCATGCGTATAATGGCCCGTAAATGCCGTGCTACTACGCATGGCAGAAACAAGCTGCGATTGAGGTTAATGTTGGTTATGTGCGAAAAATGCAATGGTGCAATGATTCGAGTTCACCGCAATTGGTGGCAAAGGCTAGTTTATGCGTCCATCTGGAAGTGCTCTAACTGTGAACATGTTATCAAGCTATGACTGAACAACAGAAAATACGCAGGCTTATTAGTCAAAATAGCCAGCAGTTGTTGGCGAGAACGAAGAGAAAACATCTTGCGGATAAGCGCTGTGCGGCAATGGCAATGCAATTCACTGGCAATGAAAAACCAAGTGTCGGCAATAAAGAAGCCCACCACAAAGTGTGATGGGCTTACTGTTACTCGTAGCTAATGTCTTACTGATTACAGTGCAGCTTCTAAGATAGCTCGGCTGTCAGCAATGGCAATGTTTCCGTGCTCGCCCAGTGCCTTCATACCATGTTTTTCAAGACCGGCGACGAGTGTGTCAATCGCTGAGGTATCAAGGTCGACATCTGCAAGACGTGTTGGTACTTCCATCTGCTTGAAGAAAGCAATAGTTTGGGCAATGGCAGCATCAATACGCTCATCAACAGTGCCTTCGGCAATACCAAAGATACGTTCACCGTACTGAAGTAGTTTGGCTTCTTTGTCGGCACGACGCTCTTGCATGACGGCAGGCAGAACGATGCTCAGAGTACGCGCATGATCGATACCGTAGTTGCCGGTAAGCTCATGTCCAATCATGTGGGTCGTCCAGTCTTGAGGTACACCGACACCGATCAGGCCGTTAAGCGCCTGAGTTGCCGACCACATAACATTGGAACGTATATCCATATCATCTGGAGTGGCCAGTGCTTTAGGGCCTTCTTCAATAAGGGTAAGCAATAGACCCTCGGCAAAACGGTCCTGCACTTTGGCGTTAGCAGGGAAGGTCAGGTATTGCTCCATAACGTGGACGAAAGCATCAACAACGCCATTTGCGACCTGGCGAGGCGACAGGCTCAGGGTTGTTTTCGGATCCAGTACAGCAAAGATAGGTTGAACAAGAGGAGACATAAATGCCAACTTGTCTTTACCGCGAGAGACAACAGCCCCCATGTTGTTTTCCGAGCCCGTTGCCGGTAGCGTTAGCACGCAGGCCAGTGGTACGGCAGCTTTTACCGCTTCATTGGCTGCCAGAATGTTCCATGGATCTTCGCCTTCGTAGCTAGCTGCAGCCGCAATAAATTTTGTACCGTCGATAACTGAACCACCGCCTACGGCCAGCAGGTAGTCATAGCCTTCTGCTTTGATCATATCAACGGCTTTCATCAGGGTATCGTATTGCGGGTTTGGCTCGATACCAGCGAACTCTCCCCATTGGTGATCTGTCAGTGTCGCTTCTACTTGTGCGTAGACACCGTTGCTTTTGATTGAGCCACCACCATAGGTAACCAGAACTTTCTTATCTTTCGGAATATCGTTGGTGATAGCAGCGATCTGGCCTTCACCAAAATGAATACGAGTAGGGTTTTGATAAGTAAATTTGTTCATCATTGTTCTCCGGTGAGAGTCATTATCAGCCTTATCACGGCCTTGAATCGATAGGGTATAGTCTAGGAGAGTTCGGGTAACTGTTTAATACACGATTCTCTCTAATGCTTGCCTAATTCTACTTTTTTTCGAGAGGTGCTTGCATTCGTGACTGTAACGGCGATGATGGCCCTATCGGAGGTAGACATGAATAATACAGTCAGCTTAGCGACATCGCTATGTGAACTATACGGGTTGGATAAACAGATAGGGCGAGTTGATACCTGTCTGCCGGGTGTCAGGTTATTCAGAATAAATAAATACCATAAAGTGACGCCTCAGATGTACCAGCAGGGCGTGGTGATTATTTTCCAGGGCAACAAGGTAGGCCATTTGAATGACTACCGTTTTGAATATGATACAGAGCATTGTCTGATCGTGGCAACGCCTTATCCTATTGCCTGTGAAACTTTTGCATCGGAAGAATCACCGCTTATCGGGATTGATATAGGGTTCGATCTTACCGTCATCCAACAGCTTGTTGAGCTAATCGAGCAACATGGAGCTGCTGACATATTAAGGGCCGAGCAGAATGGGCGTGGTGTCGCAGCTGCCCGGATCACGCCTGATATAACCAGTTGTATGACTCGCCTACTGAAGGCTTTACATAGTCCGCTTGATTCGAAGGTGTTGGGGCCTCAGATTTTACGGGAGTTCTTTTATCTGCTCTTGCAGGGTGAGCAAGGTTACCTACTTGCCCAATACTGTAAGCAAGATAGCGCCCTGTCTCGTGTCTCTAAAGTTATCAATCATGTGCAGGCCCATTATGAGCAAAAGCTGGCGATTGATGAGCTGGCCGATATGGCGGGGATGAGCGTGTCTTCATTTCACCGTGCCTTTAAGCAGGTTGTGACAGATCCTCCGCTGCAATACATCAAGAAAATCCGCTTAAATAAAGCAAGGACCCTGATGGTACAAGACAGAATGCCTGCCAATGTCGCGGCTGTAAAAGTCGGTTATGAAAGTGCCACCCAGTTCAGCCGCGAATTCAAGCGCTACTTTGGCCTGCCACCGAGCAAGGCCGCTGATATTGGTTTCGTGCAATAGTCCTGAATCATTCATGTAAGAGCATGATAGTGCCTAGTCGTGTTATCAGATATCCAGTACAAGTTTGTCGGTAACAGCGCGGGAAACACAAGGGCACATCAAGTGTTGCTCGGTTCTTTCATTGGTTGAAAGTGCTGAGTCGCGATGGTCGGGACGCCCTTGGATCACTTTGACAGCACAGGACTTACAGTTTCCCGCCTTGCAACTATGCGAGATATTTACCCCTTCAGCCTGAATGGCATCCAGGATGGTTTGGTCAGCATTCACTTGAAGAGTCACACCAGATCGCGCTAGCTCAACGTGGACGGGTTTTGCATCGCCAGGCTTTTCGGCACTAAAGCGCTCGAAGCGGAGTCGGTCCTTGTTGATACCAACCTTTTGGGCCGTAGTCAGTACTTCGTCAATAAGTCGGGTAGGACCACACACATAGAAAACGGCATTATCAGGGGCAGACTTTAGAGTCGCCAGAATATCTAGGCGTTCACCGGCAGTTGAGTTGTAGAGGGTGATTTGCTGTGCAAACTCTCTTTGCAGACGGTCTCTATAGGGCATATCGGCGAAACTGCGACCGGCGTAATGAAGCTGCATTGATATTTTATGGGCAACAAGTGCTTGTGCCATCGCCTTTATCGGTGTGATCCCGATACCGCCTGCAATCAATACCGCAGGGCGGTTATCTTGGTGAAGCTTAAAGTAATTGGCAGGTAGTGGTGTACGAATTGTTGTGCCAATTTGATAGCTGTCATGTATAGCTTTGGAGCCCCCGGCTCCGTCGTCTTCTCTAAGAATGGCTATTTCATAGGCGTCCCGGCGGGCAGGGTTGGAGGCGATAGAGTAATGCCGTGTTTCGATATTGCCCGATTCCAACATGATGGGTATTTCAAGGTGGGCACCTGCTTCAACTGCGGGTAACTCACTGCCATTTGGCGCGCGCAGCTCAAAGGCGCGAACACGGGGGGTGAGCTGGCGAATACCACTGACGACCAGTTCCAGTTCTCCGGTACCAAGTACATTGGTTATGGGTTTCACCATCGAGCTAGCCGCTTCTTTTAACTGCCGGTTTTCATCAATCAGTGGGGCAAGCAAATTATCAATGTCCGCTTCTGTATAGCGTGGGGTGATATGTTGCGGGCAGTTCCAGTCGAAGGCTTCGATGGTAATGATAAAACCACGCTCGATCCGGGCACGGTAATGTTCATCTTCGAGTAGGGCAAGCAAGTCGTGCTCATTGTGTCCGATCACACGGACCCGGCCGAACATTTTCAGACGCGTACGGTTTGGGTAATCCATAAAAAACAGTGAGACGCGATCATCGTGGATGAAGTTGCCTGTACTGATATATTGACGATTACCGGAATAGTCGGCAAAACCAATGGTCCGGGCATCGAGTACTTTCATAAACCCTGCCGGTCCGCCTCTGTGCTGCACGTATGGCCAGCCTGTTTCACCCACGCTGGCCATGTAGAAGCTATCACGGGCATGGATAAAAGCAGCTTCCCGTTCACTAAGAAGGTGATTGTGAGCCGGGCCTTGATCCATCGCTGAATAGCCGTTTCTGCTACCATTGGCCGTTTGAATATCTCGCACATTACGGGTAAAGGCGATTTCTGCATATTTATGTCCCATGAGGTTATCCTCGCTAGATTTGCCTGTGGAGTTGAATCGCGCCGCTACATTGGTGAGTTGCGGCGCGAATGGGATCAGGACGCCTGACGGAGTGAGACTTTTGGAAAGTCGATATCGACCCGGCTGGCTTTACCCAGAATATTGGTCAGTATGTTCATGCCGACATGGGTGATAATTTCCACTATATCGGACTCGTTGTAACCGGCATTTCGTACCGCCTGCAGCTCGGCCGTGGTGACTTCACCATTGTGTTCGGCCAGTGCCTTGGCAAATTTTACGGCTGCTGCCGCTTTTGCATCTTGGCTGGAGCCAGCACGGTTAGCTTCGATCTCAGCGCTATTGAGTCCCGCTTTGAGGCCGATAGCCGAGTGGGCCGAAACACAGTACTGACATTCGTTTTGCTGGGCGATGGCAAGTGCAATTCGTTCTCGGGTTAGCGCGTCCAGGCTGCCCTCTCCGGTAATTCCGTGTAAGCCGAGGAAGGCGCGCAGTGCTGCGGGCGAGTTGGCGAACACTTTCAGAAAGTTAGGTACCATCCCGAGTTGTTCCTGGATGGCGTCCAATAGCTCAATTTGCTCATTGCTGGCATGGTTGCGTTCGATTGCGGTAATACGGTTCATCATTGTTTCCTCATGTTGAAAAATGTTTGTTGTGTCTGCCTTGCTGTGTTGCGTCAGATGCGAGTGGATATCGAATGAGGTAACTATGGTTGATTTCGTTGAATTAAAGAATATCCTCTAAAGGCAATTGATTATTTCATTTAGTGGAATTATGTATGGATCGCTTTCATCAGATGCAGGTGTTTCAGGCTGTCGCCGAAGAAGAAGGGTTTGCCGCGGCAGCCCGGCGGCTGCAAATGTCCCCGCCAGCGGTTACTCGTACCGTAGCAGCCCTGGAAGATCGGCTGGGTGTTAAACTCCTGAATCGAACTACGCGTTATGTTCGCACTACTGAGGCGGGGGAGCGCTACCTGGAAGATGCCCGGCGTTTATTGGCTGAGGTTGATGCGGCTGATGAAGCCGCGGCCGGAGTAAATGCCGAGCCAAGAGGGCATCTTGCGGTAACGGCACCGGTCCTGTTTGGCCGAATGTTTGTCATGCCGGGCATTGTAGAATACCTTCAGCGTTATCCGGAGATGAAAGTTGATGCCATTTTCCTTGACCGGGTTGTCAGCCTGGTTGAGGAGGGACTGGATGTTGGTGTTCGTATTGGTGAGCTGCCAGATTCAAGTATGCGCGCCCTGAGAGTCGGCACTGTTCGTATGGTGGTGGTGGCATCGCCAGATTATCTTGAACGACATGGTGAGCCGGCGACTCCGAGTGAACTTCAACATCATGCTGTTATAGCGTCCAGTGCGGGTAATTTTGCGATAGGTTGGCGATTTACTTCTCCAAGAGGAGAGCAGTCGATCAGGCTACAGCCGCGTCTTACGGTGACGACCAATGATGCCGCGATAGAAGCTGCTGTAAATGGATTGGGGATCACCCGCGTCCTGTCCTATCAGGTGGCAAGCCATATTGAAGATGGAAGGCTGAAAGTATTGCTTTCTGAGCATGAATTGAAGCCGCGCCCTGTACATATAGTGCACAGGGAGGGGCGCTATGCTTCTGTTAAAGTGAGAGCCTTTATTGATATGCTGGCGCAGCGGTTAAGAAGTGATGCGGCACTTACCTCAAAGGATTGATACACTCCACGTTACTAGTGTGAAGTTACTAATAGTTATCTATGAATCATTAACCAAGCTGCAGAGATATGGTGAGATTAGGTTACTCTAGTATTCTACGTCGCAGCGCCTTCGCTGGAGCGTTCTGCGAGCGCTTCACTCTCATCAGATAAAGGTAAACAAATGGCACAAAAATTTTATGTTGTATGGGTGGGGCGCGAAACCGGGGTGTTTACAAGCTGGGACTATACCAAAAAGCTCGTTGATAAATACCCGCAGGCAAGATACAAGTCATTTAAAACACGAGAAGAAGCGGAAAGTGCTTTCAGATCCGGTGTGGCTTCCCATAAATCTAAACGGTCACCTGGTACTAATAAAAAGGCGATAAAGGAACCGACTAAGAAGCAGGCAACATCCACGCCTGTAAAGCCGGAAATGTCGGACTTCGATATTAATATCTACAGTGACGGGGCCTGTGATCCGAATCCTGGTGAAGCTGGATCTGGTGTTGCCGTATACAGCGACAACCGCCTTATTGAGCTCTGGTACGGTCTGTATAATCCTAACGGCACCAATAACAGCGCTGAGCTCAATGCGCTCTATCAGGCTCTGCTTATTGCCAAGGAAAATGTTGCTAAAGGAAAGTCGGTACAGGTGTTGAGTGATTCTGTTTATTCGATTAACTGTATTTCGGTATGGGCCCATAGCTGGAAGAAAAAAGGCTGGCAGCGCAAAGAGCCGGGTGATATCAAAAATCTGGAAATTATTCAGGCTTCCCATGAGCTGTATCTTGCTTTAAAGGATGTGATAACCCTGTCCCATGTAAAAGGCCATGCCGGTATTGAGGGCAACGAGCTTGCCGATCGTATGTCTGTTCTGGCTGTCGACCGACGGGATACTGACTTTTGCCGCTATAGGGAGCCGCTTGATATTGAGGCGATACTTGCGCTAAGAGCTGGCTGATTAACCTGTACTAATCATTTACGTGAATTTGGCTATCTATGGAGGGAGACATGGCAGATAAACAGTATTGTATTCAGGTGATGACACCGGAGCAGCTAGACCTTGCCATTGACTGGGCTGCCCAGGAAGGATGGAATCCTGGCCTGTATGATGCGAACTCGTTTCGATGTGTCGATCCGAATGGCTTTCTCGTCGGTTTGCTAGACGGAGAGCCGATAGCTTCGATATCCGTTGTGAAATACGGCGATTCGTTTGGCTTTCTTGGTTTTTATATCGTTAAACCTGAATATCGAGGCCAAGGCTACGGACTGCAGATATGGAAAGCGGGCCTTGAATACCTGGCGGGGCGAAATATCGGGCTTGATGGGGTTGAGGCTCAACAGGTCAACTATAAAAAGTCTGGTTTTAAATTGGCATACGGTAATATTCGCTATGAAGGGCAGGGAGGAGGAAATGCGCCAGCAGTCGAAGGGCTGGTCGATCTCTCGGATCTCCCGTTTGAACGTATTGATGCCTACGATCAATCGTTTTTTCCTGCAGAGCGAACGGAATTTTTGAAGCGTTGGATCAAGCAGGAAGGATCCTACGCCATCGGGATTGAACGTGATGGGCAATTAGCAGGCTACGGCGTGATCCGTCCTTGTCGCTCTGGCTATAAGGTTGGCCCGCTTCTGGCCGAGAATGCAGAACTGGCGGAGGAACTGTTTCTTGCTCTTAAGGCCAAGGCAAAATCCTCCGACTTGGTTTATCTCGATGTACCAGAAGTCAATAAAAACGCTGTTGCAATCGCCGAGAAATATACGATGACACCGGTGTTCAAAACGGCTCGTATGTATACCAAGTCGTTTCCTGATCTGCCGCTGGATCGAACCTTCGGGGTGACGACGTTTGAGCTTGGTTGAGCCATCATCCAGTCTTTCTCTGCCCTGATTATATTAACGGAGCCCTGGTAGCAAACTGCCGTTTGATGCCTTCTTTGTTTCGTATTTCGATAAAACAACCCAGAGAAGAGCAACCGTTAACGATTCAAATTGCATAACACCAGGCGAAGGTATTATTTCGCCTGACCTTCTCTATGATTGATAGGGAATTATATTCATGCAATATGAAAATAAGATAAGCCTTGGTTATTATGGGTTGAATTAAGAGCTTCATCGCAGAGTTTGTCGTATTTTGCTTTACTGTAATGGTATCCATTATCTTTGGATATTATATTTTGCCCGAGTTGTTTGATTTTTTAATGTCTTTGCACAATTAGTTAATCTAGGGGCTTTGGGTTGTACATAATGACTGGCCAAGTCCTGTTGTGAGTTAATCCTCAGTGTTTCCTGAAAACTGCTACCTTAAAATAAACCTGCCATCATGAGGTGGGTTTATTCTTGAATTAAAGCGCGAGGAGGTAATGGTATGAAAGCGGGTTGCCGGAAAGGATGGACGCGCAGTTTTAAGGTCTCACTGGCGGCTGTCCTGACTATTGGGAGTATGCCGCAGGCGTTTGCCGATACAACTGACGCACGTTGCGATATCCATTTACCAGGTTCGGACAAGCCTTCGGCACAGTACCTGTGTGTCTTTTCTCAGCGCCAGGGCTATATCACAATCGAGCGTGATGATGGCGTTTATTATGACTTTACGCCTGTTGGCGAAACACCCGGAAATTATAAAGATAGCAGGGGCTATCCGGTGTACAGACAATCAGGGCTAGGGCAGAAAGGATTGATCTTTAAGCTGCAGGAAGAATCCGTTTATGTCTATTGGGATACCTCAGAACTAGAGTAAAGCCGCAGCAAGCCATAGGGCCTGCTGCGGCAATTTTCGATAGTTGTTGCTTGCTTATTCTATTTGCCCTCGTATTTCACCCGGTGGATTGGCTGGGGTATGGACATTGATATAGTGTCCGCCACTGAGAAGCGTCTCGGCTGTGTCATCGTCAAGTTCAGTGTTCTCTGGTGTCGACCAAACGGTAACGTCATCTCCATCCTGAACCAGGCCTACGACGACATCTCCATTCTCACCAATTTCGCCTTCGTGAACGTGGGCAGCCACAGCATCATCAACGCCGGAAGTGACAATGTTAACCTGAAGTATGCTGGTTTCACTATTAAAGGTGGCGTAACCCGTACCGAAGGCTTCTGTTTCTACCGGAGGGACTTCCTGTGAACCGTCCAACGGGAAGACGAACAAGGTGAAGTCCGATGTCAGGATCTGTCCGCGAATTTCGCCCGGAGGGTTGGCTGGAGTATGGACATTGACATAATGTCCGCCACTGAGCAGCAGCTCAATGATATCGCTGCCTAATGTCGTACCTTCAGGTGTTGTCCATTTCCCCGGATCCTCAGCGTCTTGCTCAAGAGCGGTTACCACATCACCGTTTTGGCCCGCAAACCCTTCATGCAAGTGGGCGGCAACGGCGTCTTCAGCACCAGTTGTAATCACCTTGAGGTCGACTTCTTCCGTTGCACTGTTGTAGGTAAGGTAACCATCACCGCTGGCTTCAGTTTCGACCGGCGGCACTTCTTGCCCACCATCCAGCGAGAAGGTAATGAGGGTGAAATCGCTGCTGAGGATCTGGCCGCGAATTTCTCCTGGTGGGTTGGCAGGTGTGTGAACGTTGACGTAATGTCCGCCACTAACCAGTCTCTGGAGTGTTTCATCATCCAGGATCGATTCGTCTGGGGTTGTCCATACGCCAGGTGAGTTCCCCGGAACAAGCGCTATAACAACATCACCATTTTCACCGACGAAACCCTCATGAACATGTGCCGCTGTTGCATCTTCGGCGCTTTTGGTGATGACGGTTAACTCAACCTCATTGGTATCGGTGTTTACAGTGGCATAGCCAGTACCCGATGCTTCGGAATCAACAGGAGGCACCTCTTGAGAACCGTCAAGGCTGAAGGTGACGATAACGACGATACTACTGTCGACTATCTGTCCTCTGACTTCACCAGAAGGGTTATCGAGAGTGTGAACATTGATATACCACTGGCCAGCTAATAGCTCGTCAGCTTGCTCTTGAGTGATCTCAGTCGCTTCGACGGACATTGTCCCATCGCCGTTATCGATAAATTCAAACGCAACCGGGCCATTTTCACCAATACCGCCTTGGTGAATATGAGCAGCCTGAACATCTTCGACCATGCTGATGTCGAGCTCAGCACTGAGAGTGTATGTTTGTTCTGGCTCAGGTTCTGGGTCGGGGGGAGTACCATCACCCTTATCGTTATGGCCGTAGTCAGAGTCGTCGTTGTAGTGTGTATCATCGTAGTCTTGTGAATCGTTATCACCATAGTGTTTGTTGGTGTCGCCATCAAGGTCGAGGTCCAGGTCAAGATCCAGATCCAAATCTAGGTCAAGGTCTAAATCGAGATCATGATCTTTACCGTCGCCACCATCACCATCATCGCCGCTGCTTATTAATAAAGTCACTGTGGCTGTTGCCTGTGACTCCGTAATAACAGGCGGGACTTCCTGATCGCCGGAAAGGGCTACATCGAATGTAAGCTCTTCTTCCTGGCAACCGAGTAGAGAAAATAAAGCCAACATGCCTGCTAGGCAGAGTCTTTTACTCATGGGTTGCTCCTTTACGGTATTAATACCAACAGGAGTGTAGGCAGAGAGACGATTCTCAGTTTTGATTCTCAGTCTTAGTGGTGAGGCGAAGATCTTGAAGGCGAGGAATTTTCTAAAAGTCGAGTGAAAAGACAGATGGTTACCGTTTAGCTGATGGGCTATATTTTTTCATTAAGCTTTTGCTATGAATTAGTCACTCACACTGTGCTATTGATTTATTATGGTTTTTTGGTGTTTATTTGTGGACTGTTTTAGTCAAATATTGCAAGGGGATAAAAAAAGCCTCCGGGTAGGAGGCTTTTCAATGATTACTTTTTAGGTTTTGCATTGTCCAATATTTCTTTGATGCGTTTGTTAGATACGCGCTTGGCCATAATTAAACTCCTTTTCAAAGATTACTAACATTCGTAAAACATCAATATATAACCTGAGATTTGGTGTGACGACGTCACCTTTCGGCTCCAACTTCGGAGAGGATGCACTCTCTAGATCCGAATGTTCCCAAAGGCTTAGTTTCAATATACCGAACTGCTAGGCGATAGGAATCCTTAATGTTGTTAGTGAAGATTATATAAAACTTGTCAAGCATCCGTGTTGGGTAAAATTTTATATAAAACTATATGCTCACCTTGCTGGTTAATATCGCAACTAACCCTGATTTTGGTGTTAACGGCTGTACCTGCGTTGCCTGGTGGCGCTTCATGCTTATTGCAAAAGTGTGATTTAGGTTTGATTTTTAATGCTGGTTTCATATGGCAGTTGTTAACTACCTATCTCCCTACTTGGCCAGGGCGTATGACCTTAATGACTTCACATCCACAGAGCATACCTTGCCATCATAATTGACTGAAAATAGAGCAATAAAAACAATAGGATTATCAATATGGGTATAGCTATATCCGCTGAGAGGGTGAAGTTCATCGCATGACAGGAAAAAACAACTATAAACTTTAGCTACAGTATATGAGTGCTGTTGCGTATTTTTCAATGTGTCTATATCTTGAACTCACTTTATAAATCAGTGGCATAGCTAGGTGAAATGAAAGCGGATATGGACATCCAACATATAAAAGCAGTGAGCAGGGCAGAGACATTTTTTTACCCGTTGTCAGTATTGATGAATGCTGAACGAGATGACAAGTGTAGTGTTGCCTTCGGCTCCGATTCCTTTGTTTGCTGGTCTCAATTTAAAGTTGACGTAGAAGCGTTAACCCAGGCTTTATTGGCGAGCCCGCAAGAAAAATGGGCTCTTTGTTTTGATGATAGTTACCATTTTTCTGTTGCCTTTATAGCAGCAGCCTATGCCAAGAAGCACATTATCTTACCGGGCAATCATCAGGAAGACGCATTGGCTGAGTTGGCTACTCATTTTGATGTCTTGCTTCATGACAGGTTCGAACTGTGTAAGTTCATTGGTCAGCAAGTGTTGATGCCTTCGATACTTGACGCTGACGCTACCAATACCCCTGAGTTGGCCTTAAGCTCAAAGACAAAGCCAACAGACGAGGGTTTCGATTATTCCTCTTCCTCTGCCGCATTCCCGCTTCTTTCTGAATTACCTTTGGACAAGGTGGCCATTACTTTGTTTACCTCCGGCTCGAGCGGACAGCCTAAAGCAGTTACCAAAACGCTCGAGTGTGTGAATGCCGAGATCGTAGAGCTTGAGAAAACCTGGGGCGATCTGCTCAGCAACTCAAATGTGGTCAGCACGGTCTCTCACCAGCATATCTATGGTTTGCTTTTTCGTGTTCTATGGCCGCTTTGTGCTGGTCGTCCGTTTGGGCGGGAGGACTTGAGTTATCCGGAGCAGGTGATGGCACAGGCAACCGCGAATACGGTTTTGATCACCAGTCCAGCTTTGCTTAAGCGCCTGTTTGATGAACAAACCACCCGCCCATACCGCGCCGTATTCTCTTCCGGCGGGCCGCTGAGTGAAGCGGCTGCAAGGCAAAGTTATGCTTTGTTTAATCAACTTCCAATTGAAGTATTTGGTAGTACGGAGACCGGCGGGATTGCGTATCGTCAGCAGCATCAGGCGAGCACGTCATGGACTGTTTTTGATGTCATAAATGTGGCTCTTAACGCCGATGGTTGCCTGCGTGTCTGCTCACCTTTTATCGACCCGGATAATTGGTATCAGACCAGTGATCAGTGCCAACTAATGGGTGAGCGCCACTTTGCCCTAAATGGTCGCTCGGATCGGGTTGTAAAGGTGGAAGAGAAACGAATTTCACTGACCGAGGTGGAGCGTCGCCTTTGCCAGTTAAGTTGGGTTGATGAAGCGGCTGTGTTGACTGTCGATGATTCCAGGCGTGTGGTGCTTGCTGCCGTGATCACCCTGACGACAGAAGGAAAGCAGCATATGCTCACTATTGGCAAAGGGAAGTTCTGGCTCGATGTGCGACAGCAGTTAAGACGTTGGCTGGAACCTGTCGGGATCCCCCGCCGTTTTCGTGAGGTCGAAGAGATCCCGCTCAATAGCCAGGGGAAACGTCTGGTGCGGGAGCTGGAAAAGTTTTTCAAATAACTCATGAGCACAGTTACAGTGAATAAACGCAAGCCGACCGTTATCGATACCCAGCTTACGAACAGCAGTGCCCTTCTTCGGCTCAAGGTGGATGCCGATATCGTTGATTTTCAGGGGCACTTTCCTTCCTACCCGTTATTGCCCGGTGTCACCCAAATTGACTGGGCGATCTACTACGGTAAGACCTTATTAAAAACGCCTTCCGAGTTTGGCGGTATGGAAGCTATTAAATTTCAGGAACCCATTCGGCCTGACTCGATAGTCGAGCTGTCGCTGAACTGGCTCGCGGAAAAAGGGAAGTTGCAGTTCAGTTTTTATTCTGTCACCGACAGAGCTGAAGAGCGTGTTACTCACTCTTCGGGAAAAATTAGGCTGGAAGCAGCGTAATAGCCGTTTTGATGTATTAGTTGTAAGGAAGAAAACGATGGGCACCATTTCAATGCAGAGCCCGGCACTGAGTGCAGAAGTCACCTTAGTGACCTCTTTCAACGATGCCGATCCGATGGGGATTGTCTACCACGGTAACTACTTTCGTTTCTTTGAGGAAGCGCGCCGGGTGTTAATGGAAAAGCTTCAATATGGTTACCGCGAGATGAAGGCATCGGGTTATACCTGGCCGGTGATCGATGCACAGATCAAGTACATCAGGGCGATCCCCTTTAATTACGAAATCCGCGTGATAGCAACTTTGGTGGAGTGGGAAGATCGGCTGCGGGTCAATTATCTGATCCAAGATGCCGAGACTGGTGAGCGGATGAGCAAGGCGCATACCGTGCAAGTGGCCGTTGGCGTTGATGACGATGAAATGCGGCTGGCCTCGCCACGTGTTTTTACCGATAAGGTCGAGGCGTTGATCGCCCAAGCCTAGTGATTCATCGGCAGCCTTGAATACAAGCGCCGTCAATATAAAAAGCGAAGGACAGCAATGACTACGAAAATAGCGAAGTACACCTCTACACCAGTTTATATTCACGGGTGCGGATTTAATTCAGCGTTGGGTGATAATCATCAGGATATTCACCAGCGGCTTCGGGATGGAACATACCCTCAATTGCAGCCGGTCTCCGATTTGTTAAATAGCGGGGCAGATACCGTGATTGGTAAAGTGGCCGGTGAACTTCCCGAGATCCCCGAAAATCTTCAAATCTATAATGCTTATAATAATAGGTTGGCACTGTCTGCCTTGCTGCAAATTGCCGATCCGATTCAGCAGGCAATTAATAAATACGGCCGTGATCGCGTTGCCGTTATTGCTGGTACCAGCACCTCTGGAACGTCTGATAGTGAAATCGCGCTCACAGAGAACTTAGAGTCCGGTCAACTGCCGGAGCACTTTGATTACAGTGTGCATGAAGCGAATAACCTCGGTGAGTTTATCGCAGCCTATTTTGACCTGAGTGGCCCTGTATATACGATTTCGACAGCGTGCTCATCGAGCGGACGAGTGTTTATCTCTGCCAAGCGGCTGCTCAAGGCTGGTATGGTAGATGCGGTGATTGTCGGTGGCTGTGACTCGCTGTGTCAATTTACGCTCAACGGATTCAGTGGGCTGGAGGCCATGTCCGATACATTTTGCAACCCGTTCAGCGTAAATCGCAAAGGGATAAATCTCGGTGAGGCCGCAGCGTTCATGTTGTTGTCACTGGCCGCAGACGACTCTGAGTATACTGACACCACCTCGCCGATTGCTTTGCTAGGAGCCGGAGACAGCTCCGATGCCCATCATATATCTGCCCCGCACCCGGAAGGTAATGGTGCCGAGGAAGCAATGCGCAAGGCGCTCGATGATGCCGGCATGAAGCCTGAGAGCATTGGCTACATCAATGCCCATGGAACATCGACACCGCTCAATGATGCCATGGAATCCAAGGCGATTAACCGTGTATTCGGCGCCAATACCCCCGTCAGCTCAACTAAACCGCTTACCGGTCATACGCTGGGGGCGGCGAGTGCGGTAGAAGCCGCCATTTGCTGGCACGTTCTGCGCTATCAGTTGCCACTACCGTTTCAGGTGAATGACGGTCAGATAGATCCGTCACTGGCACCGGTGGCATTGGTTAAGCCGGGAACACCGTTGGTTGAACCTGCGCTGCTGAGCAACTCGTTTGCCTTCGGCGGAAATAATATCAGTTTAATCTTCGGGTATACCCATGGCTGAACATCCTCATTTGCATCAGTTGCTGCCTCATGAGTCGCCGATGGCTCTGGTTGACGAGCTGGTGGATGTTGGTGATAGCCATGTTCACTGTCGGGTAATAGTGGGCGAGCAGAATCTGTTTTTTGATACTGAGAGCCGGGTTATTCCCGGCTATGTCGGGGTCGAGCTGATGGCACAGACTGTGGCGGGCTGGTCGGGCTACCATGCGGCAAACCGGGGAGAAGCATCCCCTGTGGGTTTTCTGCTTGGTTGTCGTCGCTATCAGGCCGAATGCAGTGCTTTTGAAGAAAACCAGGCGCTGGATATCTATGCCGAGCAAGTGATGGAAAATAACGGCATGGCTGTGTTTGCCTGCCGTATAGAACATCAGGGGAACTTGCTTGCCAGCAGTCAGTTGAACCTATTTATACCGTCAAAGAAAAAGTTGGAACAAACGATAAAAAAGGATCCTATATGATTCGTCAGGTGCTAGTGACAGGCGCAAGTAAAGGTATTGGACGTGCTATTGCCATCCAGCTTGCAAAAGATGGTTTTACAATCGTCGTCCATTATATGGGCGATCACGTTGGGGCTGAATTAACCCTGGCCGAGATCCGGCAACTGGGTGGGGAAGGGCGGCTGATCCAGTTTGATATCCGAGACCGCCGGCAATGTCGTGACGTTATTGAGGCTGATATTGCTGAATATGGTGCTTATTATGGGGTTGTCAGCAATGCCGGTATATCACGCGATACGGCGTTCCCGGCCATGAGCGAAGAGGATTGGGACGGCGTGGTGCATACCAATCTGGATGGTTTTTATAACGTCCTTCACCCGTGCGTGATGCCAATGGTGAAATTGCGTAAAGGCGGGCGAATTGTGACCTTGGCGTCGGTTTCTGGCATTATGGGAACCCGCGGCCAGACGAACTACAGTGCGGCCAAGGCCGGGGTGATAGGAGCATCTAAATCACTGGCACTGGAATTGGCGAAACGCAAAATCACCGTTAACTGTGTGGCACCGGGGCTCATTGATACCGGCATGGTGGAAGAACATGTCAAAGAGCAGTCTCTACCCATTATTCCGATGCGCCGCATGGGTGAACCGGAGGAAGTCGCGGGGCTGGTGGGCTACTTGATGTCAGACGTTGCTGCTTATGTTACCCGCCAGGTGATATCGGTGAACGGCGGGTTGATATAAATAGCCTGTAAGTAGCATGAGCCCCGTTTAGGTTTGTCTTAATCTTTTTCCATGCTGAAGGTATAGGAAAGGCCCACTAGGTAATCATCGAAGTCTTCACTAGGCTCTTGCCAGCCTGCCACTTCGATAGTGTGGCTTTTCCAGTTTAACCCCGCACCAAAGGATAACGCGTTACTCAGGTCTTGCTCATCAAACTGGCGGATACCGCTACGCAAGGTATATTGCAGGTGTTCATTGCCGATAGAAAAGAATGTCCACTCTGCACCCAGTTTATAGGTCTTTAAATCTTCGATGTTGCGGTATATGTCAATGTCGGTTTGTTCGACTTCACCATTGAGGGTCAGCCGGGATACCTGATTGCCAAACAGACCGCTTAGCGCCATGCTGACACCATAGCGAAGGCTTTCGGCACGATTCAGAATGCGATCGTCTTCTATATCAGATTGTTGGGTTACACCGGCACTCAGTGAGTATTGCAATCCGCTATGGGCACTTAGTGATGCCCGATCAGCCAGTTGAATAATGGTCCCGATTGTATAACCGCCTGCCGAGCTGCTTGTGTGATTCTGGCTCTCGAGGGTATAGGCCGGCCAGTCAATTGTCGCCCCCAGTTTGATCGTTCCGTCGTAAAATCCTTTTCCGGCCCCCATACCCAACACGCCTCGTTGTGCCATATCCGTTGTGTTGTGGACTGATAGCGGTGATGTTTTGGCATCCTGGCTCCAATAGAGCCCGAGCCCGGTATCAAATGCCGACAGCATAGCCCCCAGATAAGTGAGTTCCATATTTTCAGTCTCTGGTGTCTCTGCGCTGTTGTTATAGCGCAGGATTTGGTTGCCTTCGAGGGCAAACTCGAAAACGCCCCTTTCAGAGAGGCTGGCCATGCCTGCCGGGTTAATAGGTATACCACTGACATCATTTGCCTGGGCCACGAAAGCGCCTCCCATGCCGAGAGCCCGGGTACTGGTTGCCTGTCCATTAGCAGATAACGCCATTAGTAGTGAGGCCATTAGCCAACGCTGAGTGTGTATCGCCATCGTATTTCCCCTTCTGACGCGAGCAATTTTCTGCATCATATCCTCGCTGTGGATACTCATCCGGTATCACAAATTTGCATTCACAACACAAATGAAATCGAGGCGCTAATTTGGCGGTATCGACAAGGCAGAACGGCAAGAAGGAGAGGGGGGATGACAGTGATGAAAGGGTGGGTAGCCTCTCTAGTGCTTTTTCTTGGTTGTGCGCAGTCGGGGCCAATGCATCAATGCGACGTCATTGAAGCCAGAGCGCTCAGGAAACCTGTAGAAATATTGATCGGGACAGGCCGGGGAGAAAATTACCAGATTGCCAGAGAAAGGGCGCTTAGGAGCCTTAATCAGAGTAATAGCACGGAGGTGTTTGTGTTTAGTCGTGAAGAGGCAAGAATCGTGGCTGGTAAGGCTGATGCCCGCTTCACCACTGTGGCAGAGTTCTCTTCCCAAAACCGATTTGATGGCGCTCGTTTTGATTATTACCAATGTCAGGGCGGAGACAAAATGGTGGTCGCACAGTTGGATACTCGCCCACTCGAAGAAAGAGTGTCGGCCTCTGTTACAGAGGTAAAACAGCTTCACCCGAACGTAGACGGGGTTGGTGAGGCGTTCAGGCTGATGAGCAACTGGCATGTTGTCCGGCTTGGCCAGAGCTGGTGGCTGAAAACCCATCGCGAGCAGGTGGCTTTGAGCGGAGGCGAGTTGCTGGACATGCTTGAGCAGGCACCGTCGCACCTTCGGTTGGATGGTCAATTTAACAGCTTCAGCCAGTACCGCAAACCGATAGAGTTGTCGTGGCAAACCAAGCGGCGTTTTGTTTCCTTGTTACGTATTAGTCAGCTTGGAGAACTGGAAGTTATCGAAGCTGATGTCAGCCATTCGCAACAAAGTATAACAGTTTCACGGCTGTTTGAGGTTTACGAGCCTGTGGTGCCGCAGTTGTTTGTGCTGCTGGAACATGATGAGCCGCTAAGGCCGTATTTGCCCAATGTCGGGCGATTATCAGCAGCGTACCTTAAACGGCAGGCGCTTTCACAGGTAATAGAAGCGATGAAACAGAATCACTACCGCTATGCCACCGTTCGTTACACACCATTTGAGTAAGAAGAGGGGATTTACGATGAAAAAGCAGATTGTTTCGTTGGTTATGCTGACACTGGCAGGTTGTGCCAGTGAGGTCGAGGTTGTTCAAACCTGTACCTATCCGACATCGGCCGAAGATGCGCCCAGTTGGGTATGTGATCCAACCGTGCCGGTTAAAGAGCCAACCCGGTTTGTTGTCAGCTCTGCCCAGGGCTCGGGAGATTACGAACTGGTTAAAGAACTGGCTGTCAACCGCGGGCAGCAGGAGCTGTATTCAACCCTGATGCTAGAGGTACGAAGGGAGACCAACGATGAATACCAGCGCGACAGTGAGCTGGGATTGGAGACGTCTTCCGAAGCGTACCAGAGGGTGTTCAGCACCACCTTGTCCTCCCAGATGTACGGCATGCGACTGTACCGGACTGTTACCGATGCATCAGGCCGGGTATGGGTATTGGTGGGGTTGCCGGAAGCCCAGATAAAGCGGGCGCAGCAGCTGGCTGAATTACAGTTGCGAGAAAAGGCCAAACAGGCTCGTCCCGGCAAGGCACATAGTGCTGGCAGTATGCTTAGATTGAGCAATGAGGAGGAAGTGTGAACACGCGATATGCGGTAATGATGGCAGCCAGTATGCTGGCTGCCTGTGCCCAGGATTATACGATTGCCAATCAGGCCTATAGCCTTTACCGACAGGGCACGATAGCGTTTGATAACGGCCACTATGATACCGCCGAGCAGATGATGTTAGCGGCTACCTCGTACCTGGGCCAAGATAACTCACAGCTCCTGGTCGATTCAGGCAGTGAGTATTCAAGTCTGGAATGTGCCAAGAAGTGCTATGTCTCGCGAGAGATCTACGGCAACCGCGTCGAGTATTATCCGAACGAGTATCTGGCAAAGATCCGTTATCAGAAAAAGCAGCTAGTTATTAAGGGCGAAAGACTGGCCAAGCTCGATGCCCCGCCGCGCCTCAAGGCAGAACTTCGGCTGGAAGATCTTGACGGTAACCGCATTCTAGATGCCGGTGAAACCGGGATGGTGAACATTAGCGTACAGAATATCGGTGAAAGCCGTGCCGACGAGCTAATGTTTGTATTTCAGAGTAAGCTAGCCTCGCTGAGCATTCAGCCGAGTCAATATAACCTTGCCAGTTTAGAGGTAGGAGAAAAACGGCACTTTGAGGTTAGCATCAAAAACCATTATGGCAGCCTGACCCAGGAAGGCATGGTGACAATGCTGGCCAAAGAGCGGGATCAGTCACTGGAGGGGAACACCCATTTGTCGTTAAGTACAACCCTTAGGGCATATCGACCGCCAAACCTTGCTCTGACGCCGTTGCCAGACAATAAGCCGATTACCGCCGGGGTTAAAACGATGCAGGAGTATCAACTGTGTAACCACGGGCAGCAGAGCCTTTATGAACTTAGCCTTGGCCTCAACAAGCAAGATATTGATAGCAACTATTCAAAGTTGGAGCCAGAAAAAATCCGGCTGATCAAACCCAGCCGATGCCTGATCATTCAGGCCTATTTCCGCCCCGATATCACCTTGCAGGAACGGCACCGCCTCACCACGGGGCTGATTGCCACAGACGGAAACCAAACCCGCCAGACTCTTCATCTTAATAGCATCATTAGCTACGCCAGTATGGAAGATCTTATCTACCAGCAGCCTTGATGGCTGTTTTTTCATCATTCCCGTCTGAACCGGGCAGTAGAAATACATGAAGTTCCTAAGAGAATCATCAAAAAACTACCGTCTTAATCCCGTCTAAACCGGGCAGTGGAAATACGCTTTCCGTCAGTAGGGCTGTTTCCATTTTAAATAGTCTTAATCCCGCCTAAACCGGGCAGTAGAAATACAAAAAGCAAATCGCAAGGCGCCTATGCCTTGTGGTCTTAATCCCGTCTAAACCGGGCAGTAGAAATACAACGAAACAAGTCAAAAACTCTTCTTTAACGGAGGTCTTAATCCCGTCTAAACCGGGCAGTAGAAATACAGAGATGGTACGCATTACCGACGTATTTGTCATCAAAGATGGCGTCTTAATCCCGTCTAAACCGGGCAGTAGAAATACTTTCATTGCAGGCAATATCTTCTATGCAGAAGAGCCGTCTTAATCCCGTCTAAACCGGGCAGTAGAAATACCGTAGTAGCGGGAATGCTGCAAGTAAGAACGGGGTCTTAATCCCGTCTAAACCGGGCAGTAGAAATACCAGCAGAAGGTTACACGTGGGTCGGAACAGATCGTCTTAATCCCGTCTAAACCGGGCAGTAGAAATACGTGACTACCTAACAATTGCAACCAAAGAAGGAGAGTCTTTGTCTTAATCCCGTCTAAACCGGGCAGTAGAAATACGCTCTATCGCTTTATTTGTGGGAATGAGCTTCAGTCTTAATCCCGTCTAAACCGGGCAGTAGAAATACTTGACTCTTTTCTTCTTGCTTGCCGAATCAACGGTCTTAATCCCGTCTAAACCGGGCAGTAGAAATACTCCTCCAACTGAACTGATTGAAGTAAATAAGCTTCATAAGAGTCTTAATCCCGTCTAAACCGGGCAGTAGAAATACACTCATATTCGCAACGGTAAGCACCGTAAGCGTAAAGTCTTAATCCCGTCTAAACCGGGCAGTAGAAATACGTAATGATTCTTCTGGCAGTACTGTTTTTTTCTGGGTCTTAATCCCGTCTAAACCGGGCAATGGAAATACACGACTCATGTTGGCGTGAAGGTGTAGAAAAAAGTTATGTCTTAATCCCGTCTAAACCGGGCAATGGAAATACATTTGGTGACTACTTGACAGTTGCCACAACAGGTGGCGTCTTAATCCCGTCTAAACCGGGCAATGGAAATACGCAGAAGGTAAATTTAAACTTTGTAGAATATCACGTCTTAATCCCGTCTAAACCGGGCAATGGAAATACTAATAGTCTTAAAACTGCCATTTTGAAGACAATGGGTCTTAATCCCGTCTAAACCGGGCAATGGAAATACATGTATGTGGCACGGCATTCTCAACAACCAAAAAGATTTGTCTTAATCCCGTCTAAACCGGGCAATGGAAATACTGTACCCCTCAGAGGCCGCATGGGTCAAGGGCTGCAGAGGTGCTCTGCTTCAGAATGTGATGTGAATTAAGTCTACTCATTTTATTTGAATAAATAATCATTAAAAGCCTCTTCGCTAAGGTTTGTTCTGCCATAACATGCTGTTTTGTAAAGCGTGCTTCATTTTCACTATCTTCTGAATAAGAAATCCAGTTTTTTACCTCGTGATTTTAATTATCGATAACATAGAATGTTGCGGAAATTGATCCCACTCCATGTTGAACTTGCCGTCTTAATCCCGTCTGAGCCGGGCGGTAGAAATACTCATTGAAGTGTCCTGAATACGTTAAAGATATAGTGTTTTAATCCCGTCTAGACCGGGCAATGGAAGTACTGTAGTCCTCCGAAGTTATGCAGGTCAAGATTGTTGCGGTGTCTGGTGACGCTTGGCGACTCGATTAACCAGAGTGGCGAAATCACCAATCGCTTCGGCTTCAATGAGCGAAATATCTGCCTGCCGCGCACGTTTCTTCAGTACGTCCGATATGGGATGGCAGTTTACCCAGAATGCCTGGGTTCGTTCGCCAAGTCGGTCTCGCAGCATATCAAGGCGGTATAAGGTGCGCTGGCTTTCCTTGGCATCGGCATTGCTTGTTTTGCATTCGAAAATATACAGGCGATTATTGATCAGGGCGACGACATCAAGCTCGTTGCGTAGCGGATCGTGCGGGCTGCCCATTTCGATTTCAACATTGGCGGCCAGGTCATGAATGTCGTTTCGTTGTGCTTTTAGCTGGTGGAGCTGGTCAAAACAGTAGTGCTCCAGCCAGTAGCCACAGCAAAATTGCCGGGCGGCATTACTGGCAAAAAATAGTTTTTGCTCTCGGTACCGGGCCAGCCCCGCACTACAGATGTCGTCTATCATTGCTTGCAGCTCGCGATGTTGTTGCTGTACAAGGTTGAGAGGACGGCTGGTGAGTGATGTCGCATTGGTCTGGATTGCCAGGTAGTTGAGGTGCTTAAGGGCCTTCTGAACATCGGTGGCATGACTCGCCCAGTATCTGGCAAGCGGGAGACTGGGGGCTAGCGAGGTAATATCTCGCTGGGTCGAGAGGGTACGGATGCCAAGAATACCGAGGTAGTCAGAGATTGAGATCTTATCTGGCACGTCAATCGCCTCTGGTGTGGCAGGGTGAATAAAACGAAGCTGGTCGGTGCGGCTGTCTAGCCAGAAAACAATATGGCCTTGTTGTTTCCCCCATTCTATAAGCTGTGCCTGAAGGCCAATATTTCCCTGAGTGACATTAATGGCAAGAGGTTGCTGCTTCCATTTCGACAGCCCTGTATCCAGCGACTGCTCTTTGATATTAATCGTTTCCAGCTCTGTACCCGACTGGTGTAAATACGCTTTCAGCCAGCTGAGTTTGAATGATAATGGCTGAGTATGAAGTAGCACTAAGCGCTCGCAGATAATATCCTGGCAAAGAAAGGGAGTGATAACCGAAACAGGATCATCATCGAGAATGGCTATTTGCGTATGGGGCTTACCGAGCATATTCATTCCTGTTAAATGTTAAGTCGATTGTCCACAAATTTGTATTATCTCCAAATATGTTAGCTGCTCGATAGTATATTCGCTGTGAGCTGGGTAGGATGTTTTAGGGATATTTATATTTACTAATTACTCAATAAATAATTAACACTTCATTCAGAGGTAATTAATGCGCTATCTGGTAACCCGTCACTCAGGGGCAAAGGAGTGGGTGGAGAATAAAGGGATTGCTATTGACCAGTTGCTTGAACATGTCGATCCTTTTCAGTTAAAGGCAGGAGATACTGTTGTCGGAACATTGCCTGTTAACCTGATTGAAAAACTGACCCTTCTCGGTGTTCGTTACTACCACATAAAACTAAATCTTGACGAAAGCCATCGGGGAAAGGAACTGACGGCCGAAGAAATGAATCGCCTGGGGGCGGAAATCGAAGAGTTCAGAGTTAAGCGAGGCAATAACAACTTGATATCAAAATTGAAAACGATAAAAAGCTGGCCGGGTCGGTTCTGGAAATGGCTTAAACGCTGTGAGCAGCATGCCATTATGGTGTGGGTTTATACGACGCTGTCATTGTTGAGCTTTGCCTGGTTTGGTGACGCGATTTCTGGCACCGAAGTGTTTAAAGATTTCTTCTCGTCAAAAGTCATTTATGAAGAGCAAAATTACGAAAGCTTTTTTGGTGTGGTGTTTTTCTGCTTTTATTTGTTTTTTAGCTGGCGATTATTTGAAGTCGGCCGGAAAATTTTCCCGCCAATTCGCGATGTCAAAATGCGCAAGACGTCAAAGCCTACCAAGGTGCTTATTTTTAATCTTTCTCCCTTGCAAAATAAAAATAAATTAGAAATACAAAATGGTCAGTTCGTCATTAACTTTGATGACAATAAGCAGGTTACCTTGCATGGCAGTAATATAGAAAGTGATATCTCGACATTAACTGAATTGGAAGGTGATGGAATAAGGTGGAACTGGACGCAAATGCTGCGCGGTATTAATAGCCATCAGCATAAAGTTGAGAAGATCATATTAGTGATGACCGAAACAACCCGTAACGGGGAGAGAGAAGTTGCGGGCTCCGATAAAGGTGGCGAGATGGCCAGGCAGTTGCTGTCGTCTTATTTTGCAGGCAGTAATACTGAAATCATTCTTCATTCCGAGTTTGTCGAGGTGAGTGATGTAAGCCGCTCCTACCACGTTTATAACACGATGATCAGCTCCCTGATTGAAGAGGGATATGACGAAACGGATATCACCGTGGATATAACAGGCGGTACGTCAACCTTAAGTACAGCCTGTGCAATGGCTACCTTGCACAACCGGGCGCAATTTCAGTATGTCAGCACGGATGGAACGGGGTCACTTACGCAATATGATTTGCAGTTGAATCTTCCACAGAAAAAATAGGCCGGGTACTCAGTTCGGCAGGTAAGTAATGAGACAGGCTGCATAAGTTTAAAAGTGTGCATTATGCAGCGTCTTGAATATATTTTCTGTGTCAATATGTGTTTTTTGTATGGTTTTCTCTCGAATTATCGACAGGGAGTAGTTCTGATTATGTTTTGTTATCTCTTCGAGGCAAAGTCGATTCAGAGTTATCTGTTTCGTAATGGCAAGTTGAAGGATGTGATTGCGGCCAGTGAAAGGCTGGACCGCCTGGTTGATTCCTCGGAATCCAGTGTGTTGCACTATGTACTTAATAATGCAGGTTTGATATCGGACTTGCTGTCACCGGATATGGAAGAAAAAGCGGGACTGATTCGTTTTCTGCGCTGCAAAGGCGGGGCGTTTTATGCCTATTGCGCCGAGGAAGCGCCGCTTGTTCAGTTACGTTCTTTGTGGACCCTGTCGATACAACAGTTGTTTCCGACCCTTGAGTTTACCGATGCACTGACGGAAGCGCCGTCGCTGCGAGAGGCTGTTTCCGCCGGGCATAAACAGTTGGCCGCAGATAGAAACGCCCCGGTGATTAAGCTACCGTTCGCCTCGGCGATTACCTCTCGGTACCAACGCACTGGCGCAGTTAGGGTGCCCGTGATTGAGGATGCCAAACGGGCGTCTTTGAAATCGGAGCTTGAAGACGATACCTTCGATCTTGATACCTCGCTTCATCGTCAGGCCTATCAGGTAATAGGGCTAAGGAATACCTCTCCGCTTCAGCAGCGCTTTACTCCGACTGGGCATGATGAGATTTATTACCCTATTAATATCGAAGAAGATTTTGCCTTCTCGGCAAGTGGTGTTATTGGCGATAACAGTGATGCGGCCAAGGATATCGCCCTGATTCATATTGACGGGAATGGGCTGGGTATTTTGTTGATGGCGATGCGTGATGCCCTCGAGGGCAAAACGGATGAAGAATACCGTAAAGGCTTCAGGCTTTTTTCCGAATCGCTGGGGGAAGCCACTATTCAGGCTGCCAGGGAGGCCACGGCAGTTGTCTACGAGCATGGACGATACAATAAAGACGGTAAAACCTATTTGCCTATGCGTCCGCTGGTACTGGGCGGCGATGATTTGACCTTGTTATGCCGTGCCGATCTGGCTCTGGAATATAGCCGGGTATTTTGCCAGACATTTAAAAAAGCCTCGGAGCAGTGTCTGAAACCACTTTTCCGTCAGTACCTCAAGAAAACCAGCCTGAAGCCTTTCCTTACCGCCAGTGGTGGCGTGCTGTTTCATAAGGCTGGCCACCCGTTTACTCATAGTCATCATTTGGTTGAAAGTTTATGTGATGCCGCGAAGAAGCTGACTAAGTCGGTAAACGAAACGGATAAGCAGGTAGGCCCGGCAGCTCTGGCTATCTTCCGTTTATCTAATGCCGTGTCCGATGACTTTGAGCAATTGCACAAGCAAACCTACCAGTTTGATTTGGATAACAAACGCAGTATTGCTTACGCCCAGTCAGCCTTTTTCGTTGAGCCCCAGGGGCAAAGAGGCAGCCTTGAGTTGTTACAGCGGTTGGCTAAATGCTGTCGACAGCGGGGCGCCGTTATGCCAATGAACCGCTGGCGTCAGATGGCGACCTGGCTAAGCCAGGGTAATTTTGCCGAAGCCGACAGGTTGTATGAGCGAGCTATGTCGTTGACGACTCAACCTATGTTACGGGAAGAGCTTGAAGAAATGCTCCGTGCCTTTGCGCCGGAAGGAAAGGCAACGGGATGGTTCTGGCATAAAGAGAAGGGAGTTAGTGAGAGCATTATTGGCGATTTGCTGATTGTTGATCATTTCCGCCCGGTTGAAGCGCCAGTCAGTAAGGAGGCTGAACTATGAGCACGTTGTATTTAAAGTTTGAGTTATGTTCTGACTGGCATATCGGTAATGGCAAAGAAGCCGGCGCCTATGCCGATGCAATGGTTCTTAAAGATGCTCACGGCCTGCCTTATTTGCCCGGCAAGGGAATTAAGGGCTTGTTGAAGGAGGCATTTAGTCTTTGCGCAAAAAATCAGTGGTTCGGTGATAACAGTGATGCATTGGTTAACCAATTGTTTGGGGTTGAAGAGTACTCGGGCGTTGAGGCTCAGGGAATGTTGCAGATTTCCAGTGGCCGCTTATCAGATGGTGAGCAGGCGTATTTTATTCAGCACCCGGATGCAAAGCGGTATTTATACCGTGTGGTGCAATCGACGGCGATTGACCATGAAAGTGGTGTTGCACTGAAAGGCAGCCTGCGGAGCATGGAGGTAGTCGTGCCCTTAGTGCTGGAGGCGGAAGTCACAATGAATACGGCACATCCGTCTTATGCAGCCTCGGGGCTGACCGAAGAGCTGTTTTCTCGTTATTTATCTGAAGCGGTGACGATGATCACCTCGTTGGGGGCCAAGCGCCATCGGGGCTTAGGTCAGGTGATGGTTTCCGTACAGCCCAACAGTGGAGAGTAACCATGCGCATCTACTACACATTAACCACACGTGATCCCGTTATTGTCAGTCAAAGTGCTGCAACAACCAATAACCATGAGTGCCTGGATTATATTCCTGGCAGTGCAATACTCGGTGCTGTTGCTGCTCAGTTGTATTCCAAAGGCAATGATGCTGAAAATTGGCGACGTTTTCACAGTGGCCAAACTCGATTTAGCCCATGTTATCCAGTGGTAGAAGGCAAACTGGCCTTTCCTACACCAGCAAGCTGGCATTTTCAAAAAGGCAAAAAAGCGGTAAATGCCGATCGCTACGATGTTGATGTGATCACCAATCATGCCTGTGTGACTTTCGAGCGTGATCATGAAAACTACAAAAGTATCCAGTTCAAGCAGTGCCGCGACGGTTACTTGAGCCCGGAAGGCGGTGCTGCAAGCGTCAAGCAATCCCTGACCACGAAAACGGCATTGAATCCTGATACCGGCAGTGCAAAAGAAGGTCAGTTATTTTCTTATGCCTATATCGAGTCGGATCAGACATTTGCGGGCTGGGTTGATTGCGATAGCGCGGATGAACAGGATTTGCGTGCAGCGTTAGAGGGTACGTTACGAATTGGCCGGTCACGAAATACCGAGTTTGGACGGGTGACGATTACCTTCTTGCCGGAAACCGCGGCTTTGCAACCAGACAGAGCCGAGGGTAATGGCTATCTGACCGTGTGGTGTCTGAGTGACTGTGAGCTGTTAGATAACAATGGAATGCCAACCCTGTCGCCTGAGGCAAGTTTAATTCACCCATCGCTGCGGGCTTCTCTGGTCGCAGATCGCACTTTCGTTCGCAGCCAGCAAATCAGCCGGTTTAACCAGAAACGTAAAGGGTTAGATGGTGAGCAGGTGCTGATTAGCAAAGGTTCGGTATTGGTATATGCACTTGAAGAGGCAATGACACCGGCAGAGATAAGCGAGGTTGTTCATGCCATAGAGCAGCAAGGTATCGGGATTAACCGCCAGCAAGGTTTGGGTTGGGTATATGTAAATCCTGACTGGTCATATCAGGATGTATTGCAATCTGAACGGTTGTTTTCATCGATAGAGGCGCCAGTGGCAACTTCTAAATCCGCTTTGGGGGTTGATTCTCCATTGATCCGCTGGGTTGAGGAGCAGCTTGGTCAGGATCATATTCACTCTACCCGTGAGGAAACGGTGAAGACGTTGCTTGGCCAGATTTGCGAGGGGTACCTCAATGCAAGGCGTTATAACCATATTCTGATCAGCAACGAGGCTGGCCCGTCTTCTACACAGTGGCGGCGGATTAGCGAGCGGGTTCGTTTGGCTGAAGGATGCTGGACTGAAGGCATTTTTGACGGTGAGCATGCGATATGCAAACCGGGAAATGACGAGTTGGGTTGGGGTATCCAGTGGCAGGGAACAGACAAATTGCTGACCTTTGCCTCTTTGTTTAAGGGGATAAGCCATCCGGCCGGAAAGGCAATGGATATCGCGACAATGCGAATATTACTGGAAAGGCTGTGCCGCTATGATCTCTCGACATGGCAGGGTTTGAAACAAATGGCAAGGGTGTTGGATAAGGAACTGGAGGACACCACGGATGAGTAAAGTTCACCATTATCGCGTTGTAATCGAAACTCAGTCGCCAATGGCTATCAATACCGGTGGGCGTGAAACGGGTTTTGATGCCCAGCTAGCCAGAGACGCGAACGGCTTGCCATATATTCCGGCTACGGCAGTTGCCGGTGTCTGGTCGCATCTGGTTGAATCCCGTCTTGGCAAGGACGTGCGCAAGTTGTGGTTTGGTTCGACGGAGGTGAGCTCGGTACTCACCATTACCAATGGCCTTATCCACGATAGCACGAATTGTCCGGTAACCGGGTTGAGAAGTCAGCAGTCGCTGACGACAGACCCTTTATTGGCGCTGATGACTCAGGAGCGCCCGTTGCACCGCGAGAGAGTCCGCATCAATGATCGGGGCGTTGCTGCCGATACGGGTAAGTTTGATCAGTTATTGCTGCCGAAAGGCGTGAGGTTTAGCCTGAGCATTGACTGGCATGATAACGCTGCCAAAGAGTTGCAGGTGCAATGGCCGGAGCTGCTGGCCTGCTGGGGCGACAGACGGTTTGCTTTAGGTGCCAATACGCGTAATGGCTTGGGGCAGATCCGGGTTGTAGCTTGTGAGTATACTCAGGCCGACCTTTCTACCGGGCCTCAGAGCGGTCGCCTGCTGCAAGATGCTAGAAAACTCGACAAGGTACCTACAACACTGGACGCGAGCTGGCCGACAGATGATGACGGTCTCTTGTTTGCCTCGTTGCCACTCAAGGCGCTGGATAACTGGCGTTGCGGTGCGGGTTCTGTCTTGCTGGGAGAGGAAAACGCTGAGGTAGATATTCTGACTTACAGCGAGGCCGCTGTAAACTGGTCGAATAATGTCGGCAAGCTAGGCGACGCTGAGCCAGTATTGTGTGGCAGCAGCATCAAAGGCATGCTGGCTCATCGTATTGCCTACCACTACCGCCGTCACAGTGGCGACTGGGCCGAGCAAAAAGATCAAGTTATCGAACAAGCCTGGCAACAGGAAGCGACTCGCTATGCCCCAGGGGAAGCCGAGGCGCACAAAGCCAACTTTATCCATCAGCAGTGGGAGCTGGCTCCCCAAGAACTGAGCGCCATTTTTGGCCTTGCTGATGAAGAACACGATAACTCTCTGGCTGGTAAGCTATTTGTTGATGATTGCCCGGTAAGTTTTCAGCATACCGTGATCCGCCAACACAACAGTATTGACCGTTTTACCGGTGGTGTCCGTCAAGGGGCACTTTTTAACGAACAGCTTCTGTATCAGCCGGAATTTACCTTAAAGCTCTGGGTTGCTCCGGACAATGCCGTTAGCCCTGCTTTATCACAGGCGATTATAGATACGCTGGATGATTTGAAACACGGGTTATTGCCGTTGGGTGCAGGAAGCGGTCGAGGGGCAAGCCTGGTTGAACACCATCAAGAACAGCCATGGTTGGTGAATGAATCAACGCTGAACGTTGTGGCGGTAGCTGAGGAGGCCGGACAATGAGCATGAACGACTATCAGAAGTTAAAAGGCCATAACGAAGCCATGGAAAATGTGCTCGGGTGCGAATTGCCCGATCTCGCTGGGTGTCATTTAGTTATTAATACCTTTAGGGACTTGACTGCAGAACAGGTTGCCTCGGAAGTAGAGGCCTTTCAACCTGTCCAGGGCTGGGTAATGTACCGCGATCGAGTGGTGGTTGATGACAGGGCGCCGAGTCGACATGATTTTATTGAAGGTGAATGGTGTCGTGGTGGGGATAGCCTGAAAACTCGCCTGCTGGGCGATGGTACTTACCAGTTAATCAGCATGCAGTTAGACGAGAAAGACAATGGGGAGCATGCCTGCCGGGAGCAAGTGGTTTACTTACGTTCGGGGTTGGCAGTGGATGCTCTGGAGAACCCTGAGGCAGCAATATATCGGCTTTGGTGGCAGCAGGAGAAACAGGGGCCGAGAAAAGGGCGCTGGATACCATTGGCTCAGCAATTTGTTGGCTTTCACAAGGAGAGTAAGTAATGGAATACCGTAAAGATGTTCATGCCCCTTACCATTTTGTACCGTTGTCGAAGTGGAACTTTATGCCAAGTTGGGCCAACTTGGTTAGCCATGATGTGCCATTTGAAGATGGCTTGAGCGGTGTCATTACATACTCTCTGAAAAACAAAACACCCTTGTGTGTAGGCGGGCACCAGGTCGAGCAGGGTAAGAAAGATGTTCATGGTAAGCGCACTCAACCAACCTTGGTTCAGTGGGCCAGAGATCCGCTGGGCAACCCGGTTATTCCGTCAACCAGCCTCAAAGGCATGATCCGTAATGTACTGGAAATAGCAACCTTTGGTAAATTTGGCTCCATTGATGATCATCATTATTCGTTTCGTGATATCTCAAATGCCGAGACTCGATACGCCAGAGAAGTGCGCGAATCCGACACTCAAGCCTATTGGCTAAAATTTGATGCTGAGCTGAAACGTTGGACGTTGCGAAGAGCAAGCCATACGGTTTTGTTCCACGATGAGTTTAATAAACACACTAAATGTAAAATCGTTAATGAATCTCACAAGCAGCCAGCCGAAGAGAAATACCAAAAGTGGCCTTTGAAAAATGATGCTATTTCTTTTGATGTCGCAGAAAGGCGCATAGAGGGAACAAAGGGCAAAATGGTGAAGGTGGCCCGGGCTGCCGCGCTGGGTGATGGTAAGCTTCATGGGTACCCTGTTTTTACCAGCTTCCGCCCAGGGAGCAAGAAGTATACTTCGACAAGACTGAATTTCAGTTACCTATTTTACGGTGAAGAGCAAACCGTGGTTAGCCTGCCCGATTTAAATCGCATGGCAAATAAACTGTTCGATAATCACAGTGAAAGCTTGGTTTCTTATCTGAAAAAAAATCCTCACCCACAGTTGGGTATTCCGGTTTTTGCCAAAGAGAAACAAGGGAAAATTCTGGCACTCGGCTTTGCCCAGATGCCGCGAAAACTTTATGACAAGTCGGTCAAAACGGTTGCCCATCAGACTCAAAAGCTGGCGGAATCGGCTCATGTGTTTGATATGGCAGAACTGATGTTTGGTACTATTCGCGAGAAAGGTTTCAGCCTGAAGAGCCGTGTGTTTTTCTCTGATCTCAGTTGTGATGACAACAAGGGGATATCGACTTCTTCACCGGCCATTCTCGGTGAACCCAAGGCAAGTTTTTTGGCTGGATACCTAGAGCAGAATGGTGGTAAACAAGCGGTTGTTTACAATGAACTCAGCCAGTATGAAGCCAATTCCACCTTGAAAGGTTGGAAGTATTATCCGGCAAGGCCAACGTTTAAAGCTCACCTGCCTCAGGACTTGAAAAATAAACCGGCAGTTCAGACTCAGCTTGAGCTAATGCAAGCTGGCAGCAAGTTTAGCGGCAGAATAGTATTTCATAACCTCAAACCTGAAGAGTTGGGGGCACTGCTTTGGGCGTTAGAGTGGGGGGGCTGTGAAGAGGCTCACCATATTCTGGGCCATGGTAAACCGCTTGGGGCTGGTGCGGTGAAAGTATCCGTTGAACAGTGCAAGGCGAAGTCGGCAAGGGGCGAAATGGCTGAAAACAGCCAGGCATATATTGCAAAATTCAAGTCGATGATGGAAGAGCACTACCCCGGCAAACAGTGGGAGGAAAGCCCACAATTACAGCACTTATTGGCCTTTGCCAATCTGGCTGAGAATGAAGGTAAGCCTTTGTCCTATATGCCGCTGCAAAGCAAGGATTATAGTGTGACTACTTATACCAGTGCGCTTAAGGGTAGAGAAAAACAAGTACTGCCAGACTGGCGGCATAAGGGCAAATCCTTATCGCGCAATGAGTTGTTCACCAACAGTGATGTAGGGAGTGCCTTCGGCCAGGGGAGGTTAAGTGCACTGGTTGAGCATTGTCGAAATGAAGGCAGTTTGTCGACCCATGAAGGCAATTTGTTCGGAGCGTCAGAGCAAGAGCGTAAAGTCGCAGAGAAAGCAGAGAAGTTTGCGGCAATGTCTGAACAGGAACAAGCGTTCTATGCATTAAAAGAGAAGCTCAACCTGACCGAGGTCAAGGCCAGCAAGGATATGCGGCAGAGTTACAATAACCAGATTGAGTCGTTGTTAGATCAGTGCTTGGCAGGGGGTATTGAAGGAGATTTTCATCAAGAGTTTCATGATATGTGTTGTGACAAAAAGGTAAGTGCTTATTTGGATTTGGCTAACAATAAAAGGAATAAGCCAAAATTAAATCAACGAAAGGAAAAACTGAAAAGGCTGGAAGATAAGTATGGCCTTCAGGGGCAAAGCTAATGGGGCCAGCGCTTGCTTACCTCGCCGAACAGTTTCAACTGCTGCGTTTGCGGGTGTGCGTGCAATTACAACAAGATTGCACGCTGCCGGCTTTCAAAGGCTCAATGTTGCATGGCTGGTTTGGCCATGCCCTGAAAAAAGCCGATGAACAGGCGTATTTTGTTTGCTATGGCGAACATGCTAATCGTCAGCCAAAGCCGTACCTGATCTCTCCGCCAGAGGATCATAAGATTCAGTGGAGGAAAGGGGAGCTGCTGCACTTTGAATTAGCATTGTTCGGAAGCGCTGTAAGTTTGGTGGACAAGCTGTTACTGGCACTGAAGTTGGGGGAGAAAATGGGCTTTGGCAGAGCACACACTCCCTTTCAAGTAATCAGTGTCAGTTCAGTCTTGCCGTCAAGAGTGTGCGCTGGTGTTGAAACCTTCACGTTGGCTCAGGTGCTTTCTCAGTCGTTACCGGCAACACTGCCGATAGCTGATTGTGAGTTGGCGCTCTATTTGCAAACACCAGTGAGGTTTAAACATCATGGCAGGCTGCTTGACCGGCAGCCGCCGGAGTTGGAGTTTTGGCTTAATCACGTATTACGGCGACTCAAACAGCTCAGTCAGTTTTGGGTGTGTGATGATGCGTCGTTGTTTGACCACCTTTATGAGCAACGTCCGCAGCTTGGTGGTTATCAGCTGACGAGCCATTGCTACTTTGAAGATTGGCAGCGCTACTCGATGAAAGCGAAATCCCAGCTACCGTTTGGTGGTCTAAAAGGGCAGGTAAGCTTTTATGGTGAGATAGGTGAAGCACTACCGTTACTTGTAGTCGGTGAACAGCTGAATATTGGCGGAAAAACAACGTTTGGATTGGGGCGGTATCAGCTTATTCAACCTCCATCGCTGGCATGACAACGGTTAACCGATTTAATCAGGACGTTTTTTGTGATTTAGAGGTTTATCCCGCTCATTTTATTCCTTAAACTTGCATTTAATCTGATTGTATTGCGGGCTGATTAGTTTTTGTCGGCTCGTAACGGATCTACCTAACATGCAAGACGTAAGTCTGAGGGATAACAAATGACAAAAGCTAGAATTGGTATTGTAACGGTCAGCGACCGTGCAAGTGCTGGTGTATACGATGATATTTCAGGCAAGGCAATTATCGAGACATTGAATGACTACCTCGTTTCAGAATGGGAGCCGGTGTACGAAGTGATCCCTGATGAGCAGGACGTTATCGAAGCGACGCTGATCAAAATGGCTGACGAACTCGACTGTAGCCTGATTGTGACAACGGGTGGTACTGGTCCGGCTAAACGTGATGTTACTCCTGAGGCCACAGAAGCTGTTTGTGATCGTATGATGCCGGGCTTTGGTGAACTAATGCGCGCCGAGTCGTTGAAGTTTGTACCGACTGCCATCTTGTCACGTCAAACAGCAGGACTTCGTGCTGATAGCCTGATTGTGAACTTACCGGGTAAGCCGAAATCTATTCGTGAATGTCTGGATGCCGTTTTCCCTGCTATACCTTACTGTATTGATTTGATGGAAGGCCCCTACCTTGAGTGTAACGAAGAGGTGATGAAGCCTTTCCGTCCTAAAAAGAAGTAATCGTAACTGATATGCTGGTAGCCGTTTGGGTTGCCAGCACTACTCGGAGAGATATCGTGAAGGTAAAAGCACTTGTTGTACTGGTGAGCTTGCTGGCGATGCCAGCACATGCCAGTTGGGAGAAGCTGAAGGAAACAGCATCAGATATCGGCAGCAAAGTCAGCGAAAGCTCAAAAAAAGCTTGGGATAGCGTGTCGGAGTTTTCGAAAGAGACTTGGGATTCGGTATCAAGCTGGGGCGAGGAGGCGTTTAATACCGCCGGTGAGTGGACAGATGCTTCTATCGAGAAGGGCAAAGAGTGGCTGGCAGCCGGTGAAGCCAAGCTCGATGAGATGCTGGAGCCTGAAACCCCCGAGGAAGCACGATTGGCCCTGGATACGATGTCTGATACCGCGCTGGTGCGGCTGTTCAATGAGCAACCCTCAGCGAAGTTGTTGTTTGACCAAGCCTATGGCTATGCCGTATTTGATTCGCGTAAATTTTCTCTGATGCTTCATACCAGTCAAGGGGCCGGCGTTGCCGTTAATCGGAAAACAGATCAACGCACCTACATGAAAATGTTTGGCGCTGGACTGGCAGCAGGAATTGGCGGTAAGTTTTATCAGCAGATTATTTTGTTTGAAGACCAGAAAACCTTTGATGGCTTCGTCGATGATGGCTGGGAGGCTACCTCAGAAATGGGCGCAGTGGCTGGCACGGAAAGTGCGGAGCTGACGGCAAAATATAATGGTGGTATAGCAATCTATCAGATTGATGAAAAAGGCTTTTTGCTTGATGCCAATATATCTGGTTCAAAATACTGGATTGATACTGATCTCACTCCTTGAGATAGTTTGGATAAAATTCTGTTTTTGTCACCATGCAAAGAACCTATGCAAACACGCTACTTCAGCCTTGAATTGGTAAAGAAGTAGCGTATGGTTTGCGGCCTAGATTTTGTGTTTACGATTTACGTCTGCGCATTCCCAATAAGGCGAGTAACCCAATTCCAGCTATACCCAGGCTACCTCCAGAACCTCCAGACGTTGAAGTAGATACGCCGGGGGCTGTAGAACCGTCGGGCATTATGCTTTCATTATTTTCACTTGGAGGCGTGATTTCTCCGGACAATGTAATTGAATAGTCATTGATCGTCGCCGGGTTCTTGCTATTTAGGTAATCCATGGTGTCGAACCGGCTGACAGATATCAGATCATTATAATAAAAGTACTGGGTTTTAAACTCGCCGTAAATAAAGTATCCGGCCGGGTGGAAGACATAGGTACTGTTTGGGCGAAATGCGTGAAGCGTATCGACGATATTTCCCTGCCAGTCTGTGAAAATAATTTTGTCATCGTTATAGACTTCAAAGGCAATGAGGTTGTCGGAATAGGCGACAGGTCTGGTTCTGCTATCCTGATGGACAGGGTAGTCATAGACGACAGTATTGTTGTTATCTGAAATTTGGATATTGTTCCCGTTACGCACATAGCTATATTTGATGTTGAGTTTTTTAAACGTATCGGTGTTTGAGTACTCAGCCAAACTGGTTGGGTCGACAAACACTGTATTGCCACCGCTTTGACACTCAAAGTAGCCAGATGAGGTGTTGCAAGAATCATAGTTTGTATAATTCACTGTATTCATTTTATTGTCGAACTCGGTCAGCTGTTTTGATGACTTGACGAAGAATACAAGATGACTATTGTCGTTCACGATACCGGTGTCACTATCCTCATTAAAGTTAACGTTGATTTTAGAGAAGGATTTGGTGCTGTTATCCCATGCTCCTAGCTCCTGGTTTCGATTATAGAGCCACATATCACCGTTCTCTGACGCGGCCTTCCAGACTAAGTTATCTTTCATGTCAAGTACAAACTCTTCAACGAGATTACCGTTAAAGTCTTGTCGTTCGTATTTAACGATATAATCGTTGTAACCTTTTCGGTATTGTTTGGTAACAGCCATCGAACCATCAGTAAAAATAATCGGAGGTTGATCAGTTCCGATGACATAAGAGTCGTGAGTGATGGTTTCGGCAATGGCATTAGTGCTGAGAAGCGCGGCAATTGTGATTGATACTGGCGTAAGATTTAAGTTTTTCATGATATTCCCTCTTTGGGTCACTAAATAGTTCCTATTGGCAAACTACTTTTATGACTCGTCTCTGCATTCATAGTGACTTGTTGAGGGAAAGCTTAACGATAAGGGAAAAATAAATTTTCCATCACGAATTTGTGACTAAACACTATAAGTAAGAAAGCCGAGTGAAATATTATGGTTTATACCCAAGCTACCTCAAGATGCAGGATTCAGAGTGAGACCAGCGAGCTCAGTTCAAGGAAAATGACGGTAGGAATGGCTTCTCCCTTTCAACGTTATTTGACACAGAAATGGGTCGCTGGCTCACTCCCAAAGGGCGAGTTCTAGTTCTTTTAAATAGATAGGGACTTCTATGCGTTGTTACCGATTATTAATTTAGAGCCACTGGATTTTCTAATCGGTGCCTAGCCTACAAGCCAAGTAATTCTCGCTGAAACGAGCATCTTGAGGTAGCTTGGGTATATTACATGTTAGTTTCACAAATTTGCATTAAGCCCCAGATTCAACAGTTGATATATATATTATGTGAACTGGGTTAGAGAAAGGTGCAACAATAATGACAAAGAAAAATGTATTACTGGCCATAACTGGGCTAGCACCTCAGGTTGTTACTGAAACACTGAACGGTATTGTTGATGGTGGATTGGATTGGCCAGATGAAGTGCAGATAATCACTACGGCTACCGGTAAAGAACGTGTTGTTACACATTTGCTTACAGCGAATGAAGGTGAGAAGACGATTATTGAGCAGTTTTGTGAAGAATATAATGTGCCGATTCCGCATTTTAGTCAGGATACGATCTTTGTTATCCCGGATGCTAATGGTTGTGCTGTTGATGATGCCCGTACGTGCGAAGATCAAGAAGCGTTGGCTAACTTCATTGTCAGGCACGTAGCTCGCTTATGCTCAGATGATAATGTCCACTTGCATGCTTCATTAGCAGGTGGAAGAAAGACGATGACCTTCTTTCTTGGATATGCAATGGCTTTATTTTCTCGTGCTAGTGACCGATTAACTCATGTATTAGTCGATGCAAAGTACGAACTTAACCCTCATTTTTACTATCGAACCAAGAAAACGTGTCGGATTGAAGGACGAGGTAAAAATGAATATCTAAATGCCAGTGAAGCAACTATTGTACTGGCAGAAATACCTTATATTCGACATCAAAGTCACTTAGATACTGATTATTTGAAGAATAATGAAAATGTATCATATAGGGAGCTGACTCTTTTTCAGAATGGTGTCAATGAGATAGATGAAATTAAACTTAACTTTCATTTGGTTCAGAGAAAAGTTACTTTTAGTGGTGAGACTATACCTACAAAAGATATCTATTTTGAGGATGATTCCATTATTCTTGCCTTTTATAGCATGATAGCAAACCAGATCAAGTTACATGGTTTTACAGATGTTTTTTCTCTCCGAAATGGTGAGAAAAGTTTAATCCTGACAGAATTATTTCTACAAGAAATGGAAAAAATCGCTGGTGTGAAAAGAAACTGCTTTCTAAAAGAGATCATGGAGAATGATGAATTCGCCTATGATGAGGAGGCATTTATTGCCCGTGCCAGTAAACTTACGGAGAAAGGTTTGGTAAGAGGTGGTGTTACGACCGACTTATCAGCGACTTACAATCAGATTAGAGAGGGCATGTCTTATCGCTTCTTTAATGACAAAAGAAACTTATTGATTAAAAAGCTAAAAGAGCATTTTCCAATAGAATTTGTTGAGGTTATACGGCCCGCACAAGTCTATGATAAGCATGATAGGTCAAAGCTGAGGGAATACTCATCAGGTGGACAGCAAGGAGGGGCTTATGGCCTGTGGCTAAAGCCAGAAAATATATCGTACAAACAGTCAATGATAATGTCTGGCGTGTTTTGATATATAGTGAGTAAACTTAATGATATGGAGTCGTTTATGACTCCATATGTCAAATAAACACTGCAAATTCTCATCCCCACAAAGAATAGTTTTATCATTAAGTGCGGTGGCTCGTAGCTTGGTGAATTGCTTTTGATTTAGTCATCATTTTCTTTTTAGATAATTCATAGCGCATATCAAACTGATATTTATTCAGGCTTTCTTCACGATTTTAGCATGGTATCGCTATCTTATTTTCGTCTCATCTATTCACATGGGTAATAATATGGATGTTAACAGAGGCTGGGGGCTGATATCAATTCTTCTTGGTGTGCTTTCGTTATTATGGGGAGGTGTGTCACTGGGCGGTATGCTCGGCCAGGAGCAGGTGTTCTCGGATATGAACCAGTTTTTGGCCGCTGGCGGTGGTGATTTGCTTTCTTCATTCAGCGCAGAGCACGCCATTGCCGAAGCCAAGAATAAAAACGTGGTCATTATTTCTACCGGAATTGTGCTGTCTCTGTTTGGCATGCTCATGATGCGAGGTCAGCTTGATAAGTTTTAAGCTTAGCTAGCGCCGTCTACACTATTACTCAGGTGATCTTTCAGCGAGCGATTATCGAGAGAGGTGTGTATGGAAGGGTTTATTCGGGCGCTGCCTAAAATTGAGTTACACCTCCATATTGAAGGCACATTAAAGCCTGAAATGATGCTGGAATTGGCAAAGCGGAATCAGGTGTCTATCCCATATCAAACTATTGCAGATGTTCGTGCGGCCTATGCATTTAGCGATTTGTCAGCATTTTACGCACTGTATAGCCTGGGTGTTTCAGTACTGAAAACCGAGCAGGACTTTTATGATCTGACATGGGCGTACATAGAGCGGTGCAAAGAAGAGCATGTACTGCATACCGAGATTTCTTTTGATCCCCAGCTTCATACCCGAAGGGGCGTTGCATTTGGCACTGTGGTTAATGGCATTAGTCGAGCCCTGCAAGAAGGATGTTCAACACTGGAGATCACTAGCCGTTTGATTATGTGTTTTCAGCGGGATTTATCGCAAGAAGAGGCATTGGAGACATTGCAGCAAGCGATGCCGTATAAAGACTCCATCATTGCTGTTGGTTTAGATTCATCAGAGCCGGGAAATCCGCCCGATAAGTTTGCTCAGGTGTTTGAAAAGGCCAGACAGGCTGGCTTTCTAACCGTTGCACATGCTGGGGAAGATGGCCCTGTTGATAATATCTGGCACGTTTTGGAGCAATTACAAGTTGCCAGAATTGACCATGGTGTGCGTTGTTCTGATGATGAAAAGCTGGTCGAGCACTTGGTATCAAAGCGTATTCCGTTAACAGTCTGTCCCTTGTCGAATGTCAGGCTGGGCGTGTTTTCGGCGATGAACGAACACAATATTGCCGACCTACTTGAAAGGGGCGTATGTGTCACGATCAATTCCGATGATCCGGCTTTCTTCGATGGCTATATGATTGATAATTTCATGGCGGTTGCTAACGCGTTTAAGTTATCTAAAAAGGATATGGCCAACTTTAGCTCAAATGCCATTGAGGCGAGCTTTCTGACATCAGATGAGAAGGCGGCACTCCGTACGCGCTTGCAGCATTATTTGGATCTGAATTTTAGACCGATAATTTAAGATGCCTACCTGTGCTAGGCAGGCGTCATATACATAGTAATGTGATGGGTAACGACTTGTTACTTGTTACCAAATAGTCTTTTTAGACCGTTTTTGATCGTCTCAACTAGATTTGTCGAACTGTTATTCTTTTTAGATTCTTTACGCGCAAAGTCGATGCCAGTGTAATAGGCTCTCATGAAGCGATTTCGGTATAGCTCTGTCTTTTCCTGCCTTGTTTCGACCGACGTATCTTGATTAAGTTTTTCTGCGATTTCCACTGCATGATCATTGGCATAGCTATAATCAATGCCGGTATAACCTTGAGCCATAAACCACAGGGTTGAGATAATGGTAACTTCATCGTGGCTCAGTTCGGTGAACTTATCTGCATGTTCTGCCCCGATTTTATCACTGAACATTGCTTTTAGTTCAGCCGTTTTAGGTTCAGTGGCCTGGAAGTTATCGAGTGCCTCTTGGTGGGATTTGGTTAATAGCCCGAGTATCAAATCATGACTGGGCTTGTCTGGCCGATGCTGGCAGATCTTGTCGAATAAAGGAGCACTAATGTTCAGAAACTGATCGAGAAAAGTATGCTCGTGTTCGCTGAAATCCAGCGCGGAAAGCCCCATTTGTTGAAGCGCGTTGTGTAGTTGCGTCATGGTACCCGAGAAAAAGGATATGTCTTGCTGGTAGTATACGCATGTCGAAACATGAAAGGCAGAACCTTTTCAACGATATGGTTATCCTTGAGTTAAGGTCCTGCCGGTAAGAGATTAGATTATGTGTTTCTTCTGACCAAAACCTCTTAGGCCTCTGAAGGTTTCAGTTCAGTTGTCTCGTCAGTGCTCGCATTTTCTTCTTTTAGCAATTGCTTCTCGTGAATTTTAAAGAAGGGGTAGTAAATCACGACACTGACCACAACGCACAATACAACAACTATCGCAGCTGTACTTGAGTTGGTGGCAATGACTGCACCAATAGGTGCCGGCATTGTCCAGGGTGGAAGGGCGATGATTTTTGAAATGATTTCTGTTTTAAAAGCTAACCATACAATACTGGTGTTCACGATCGGTGAAAGCATCCAGGGAATGAAATAGTTAGGGTTCATTACGATAGGCGTACCAAAAATTACGGGCTCGTTAATATTAAATGAGCTTGGGATAATTGACATCTTGCCAATGGTTTTAAGATGGGTTGATTTAGAACGCATCATAAGAACAACAAATCCCCATGTACCGCCAGCGCCACCGACAAAGATGAAAAAGTCGAGGATCGGGTTGACGAATATCTTAGGAAGCTCTTCACCAGCGGCTAGTGCGTCTTGATTGAGTCCAAGGTTGATGATTAATATCGGATATAAAATACCACTAACGACAACGGATGAACCATGAATACCACCAAACCATAGCAGTTGAATCATAATGACAGCAAATAGACATGCAATATATGAATCTGAGGCAGAGATAAGCGGTGCAAATAAAGCCATTATTGCCGATGGAATATTTAAATCATAATTACCCAGTATTGCGTTGATTGCAGTGACAATAATGCTGATCACAATAACGGGGATCAATAAGTCAAATGATGCGGAAATTTTGGGTGGAACAGCTTCAGGAAGGTTGAGCCTGATATTCTTGGCTTTAAGGAAGCGCTGTAGCTCTGGGACGAACAAGCCGGATAAGATGGCTGTAAACGCACCGGTACCTCCCATATTGGTGATAGGCATTATGCCGCCGACATTGTCGATGAACTGCACAGGGGCAACGGCTAGCAAGAAGGTAAACATTGACAGCAAGCCAGAGTTAAGTGCTCTCAGGCCGTAGGATTCAGCAAGGCTGTAGCCAATGCTGTATGCGGCATAGATGGCAAAGATTCCCATGCTTATTTGGAAAGGAGCCAGGATGTTTTGCTGTCCTATGATGTCTATCAGTGCATGCCAGCCATCCAAAAAGAAGTTACCGTCTCCGGGAGGATAAGCCAATACCAGCAGCAGTGAGCCGACAATCAAGAACGGCATTGTAGCGACAAAACCATCCTTTATGGCGTTTATGTGGCGTTGAGAAGATATCTTTGCCGCCATGGGAGAAACTATTGTTTCTACAAAGTCCATCGTTTTTGAAAAAATAGACATGGTAGGTCCTTCTACGTTATTGGGTTATTAGTTGTTATTACACGTTCCACTATTGTTTTTCGCATATAGATATATATGCCAACTGAACAGCAAAGACGTAGTTTCATTGCATAAGCCTTTTTTATTTAAGTTTGATGACTATTTACAAATTGATTTTGATGTAATTAACGGTGTTAATATTGATCCCTTGTTATTAATATTAATTTGTTTATATAGTTCAATGTATAGTGATAAATTAGTTTCTAGTTTCCTATATTATGGATTGGCCTGATTCGGGTAATTGTGCTTTAAAGTAGCTTGAAACGCTGGCGCCGATGTCGGCCATTGTTTTTCGTTTACCTAAAGCAACGCCCTGCATTTTTAAGCTATAAAGCATTAATGGAACCTGTTCACGGGTGTGCTTGGTGTGACCGATAAAAGGGTCGTTGCCGTGATCAGCCATCACCACCAAAAGATCGTTCTGGTCCATTGTCTCTATGACGGCAGCTAATCCGCGATCGGCTTTTTCCAGAATATTCCAATATCTCTTGGGATCTTGTTGATGACCGGAGAGATCGGTTTCTTGAACGTTGGCGCAAAAGAAGCCGCTTTTATCTTTAAGATCATTGATGAGTAACTCGAATACCTGATCAGTATCGACAACAGATGTGTAAGACGTCCCGGTCTCGTTTTGGACTATATCGGCAACTTTGCCGTACAGGTAGGTGTGAATGCCAACCTTGTTTAGCTGTAAAGGGACCTGGGTATTGGCATCGACACCATACCCCAAGTGAACAACCTGAAACCCATCGTCATAGGTTCCAGAGTCAGGCGAGTTGATCCCGATATACTTTTCGATTCCGAATTCATCTGTTCTGAGTTCAATGGCGTTGAGAATATTGTCCATTGAGGGGACATAACCACCAAAGGCAATATTTCGGCTCACCGCATTGGCAGATCGTACGATTTGACCGATTTCTTTGAGCTCTTCGAAGCTAATTTGGTTGAAGTTTGCGGTCAGGTTGTAAACTTGGCCCAAGTCTGCCTCAAGGTTATCTCCAATAACAACACTGTTGCTGACCATGAGTATCTGAAGGTGTTTGACGAAGATCCTCTTAACTTGATAACCGGCGAGTTGCAATGCTTGCTCTATATCGTCGATCGATTCACTGAATGGTATTTCTAACGGGGGCTTGGGCCGGGTACCCATAATTTCCTGGTGACCCATGAAAGTGTCGCAACCGTAGTGGGCTAAGTCCGCTATCCCCCAGCTTGCCTCCGGGTTGGGAGTCATGATTGAGTTTGTTGCGTTTACGATGTTGATTAGTCCCAGCTTTTCCAAAGTAGGTAATTGTTTGAGAGGAAAGTGATTGAGTAGCTTACCAGCGGTGTTGGCACCGCAGTCTTGCGGACGAACGGTCGGTACATCAGACATTTCACCGACACCGAAGCCATCTAATACCACAACAATGAATTTAGCCATGATAAACCTCATTTCCTAGTGAATCGTATATGCCAAGCAGCTTGGGGAGTGCGCTAGAAATGCCTTCAACAAGGGCGATATCGCTACGGGTGACGAACACCTGGGTTCGAAATGCCATGACGACCGGTGTACCGACGGCGCATGCATAATCAAGTTTCAGGTGGTAATCGATATTCGAATCATCATCGTTGCTGATAGTGACGAGCTTGTCTTCGGTGCGGTTTGGCAGCTGTTCTCTTACCAAGCCTTTATCGAGCTGGCAGCGATGATAGTAGCCGCCGCCAAAGCAGTAGCTATTATTTTCGAACTGATGGGATACTTCGGTGATATACAGCATGGCAACCTTTTCAGGCTGACTCCCGTTTCTGTTCGATGGTGTCGTCCCTGTCAGGGCATGGCCGGGCTCTCCGTGGGTACCTCCAAGTTGCTTGATAAGAGGGATGGTTTCGCAGCTGGTGGAAGAGGGGCAATTGAGTTGCTCCAATTGATAACCCAGTTCGTCTGCACGTTGTTTTGCTAAACGCAGTGTGTCCATATTCGGGGTTGCCAGCGTGCTGTTTTCCTCCGCATCGTAGAGAAAGCAGGGAAAGTGCGTAAGGCCCATAATATGGACGTTTGGTAATTGGCTGACTTGCGCGATGATCTCGGCGAGTGACTCTAATGGAAACCCAGCCTCTTGATTGACGTAGAGACGGTCTGTCGAGCGATAGAACTTAAGCAGAATGTTTTGGCATCGACCTGCCTGTTGCGCGGCGAGTGATATTTCTTGTGCTTTGTCTAATGAGTATACGGTGATGACTTCAGGTTGGATGGTTGAAACAACGAAAGGTACATGATGGCTGGGCGGCTGCACCAAGTGGCCAATATGACCGATTTTCACCCCAGCCTGATGCATTGTCCGGACTTCTTTGAAATCGACACAGACAATGCCGGCATAGTCGAACTCATCAATCAGTATCTTTGCCAATACGGGGTTGCGGCCAAACTGCTTGGTCATGGCGTAAAGGCGGATTCCGTAGTTATCTGCCTGTGCTTTTATCAGCCGGGCATTTTCCCTGAACTGATCAACGTCGATCACGTAGGTATCGGGAAGGATCAAGCCACGTTCTAGCAATGTGATGGCGCTATCAATCAGAGCCGGATTTTGCTGTTTTAGCGCTGTAAGGAACATGAAATTACCTTTTTCAAGACGAGGTGAGCCAGTCCCACAAGGGCAATCAAATAATCATGACCATTTGGGGGAGTGAGACTGGCTCTGTTGACCCGGTGGTTAGAGAGCGAACAGTCCCAAAATATAGAGCAGGTTTAAAATGATACCTGTCAGTATGGCCGCCACTGCCGGTGCTGCTATCTTCAGGATTGGCCGTCCCATTACTTCGTTGAGGAAGTACAAAACGGCGAAAATGGTGAAGCCGGTTGTCTCGCCCATTTTCATTACGGCAAGGACACCACCAATTAGCAGCGCAAACTCCATGAGGGTATTCATCGAGTTCCGGATATTGTCGGACGCGTTTCGGATAGAGGGAAAACGCTCGAGAAAGTGGCCGACTTTACGTAGCAACATCACCTCAACGCAGATTGTCAGTGCGCCAAGTATGGCTGCGACTGGAATATTGGGTGAAAGGTAGCCGACGACAAAGACGAAGGTCATACCGACTACGCCGTAGACCCCTGTTGCCAGAGCGGTGGTAGCAATCAGCGGGATGAAGCCAAGTCCCCGCATAAACTCAGAGAGCGCGACCTGCTTGATAGCACTATCTTGCTCGAGAGGATCGGCAATCTTGTAGGCATCGGCCAGGGAATAAATGGATACCTCCGAGCCTGCGAAGATCCCTGCATTGGTGATAATGGCGATCAATGCCCCTGTTGCTGCCAGCAAGGGCAGGTTTTTTACGATGCGCTTGGTGCGCTCTTCGAACAGGCTATGCATACCGGACATATCAGGCGGGTTAATGCCGTTCTTTTTATCCGTGATGTCTTTGTTGATAGCAATACCGACCAGCATCAGCATACCGACAAAGATTTGGATAGATTCGGGATAAATACCAGTATATTTCATCACAAGCAAGCGTGATACCAGAATAACGACACCCGCTAACGCCCCGGCTTTCCAACCGAACTGATAGAAGATGGCTAGCAAAGGGAAAAGAGCAAAGGCAGACATAACGGGTGTGCCGAGTTCGCCTAATGCGCCCAGTGCATCGATAGGTAACCCGGTCAGGACGGCATTAACCCCGCTCAGTGAAGTTACCACCAGTATGCCCCATAGACCGCCTGCCAGTGCCGCAAGTAGCCTGCTTCCGATCATAACGCCGAGAATATCGGTCGGGAGAAAAAGCAGCCATGGGTTTAGCAGGCCGGTTGACAGGGTAAACGAGATCCCGACAGAAGCAACAAAGCCAATCGACAGGCCGAAGGCGACAGAGCCTGCATCACGGCGTGTCATATAGCCCTCGACCAGTTGCGGCAAGATGGGGCGGATCCCATCATGAAAGACAGAGGCGCTCATGTTGGCAATCAGTGCCGTCATGGCGCAGAGTATGGCGACCAGGCCTAAGTTCATGATATCCATATTCTTGCCCTATCAGTTGTTAGCAAGTGCTGAGACGAGAATGGGGACAGCATGTTCGACATGCTCGACCGATAAGCCAAAGGCAACTTTTCCTTCGGCGACGAAACGCTGTACTTCACCTTCTTTGGCTCGTATTGCCGGCTTGGCAATGGTGCAGCTCTGGTTAAACCCGATAATGGCTATCGCGATGGAGAGTGCGGCGCCAGCCCCTGTATTACAACAGCCGATATAGTAGTCAAGCTCACCGGCCTTCACTTTCATTGCCGCATCCATATCGTTGAGGATGAAGCACTCGAATTGGTCCGGTGCTGCGATATTGATTTGTTCTTTTATTTGCTCACGTTGAAGGCCTGCAATACCAATCTTTTTCATAGGAATAACCTTTTGTTTAACCGAATAGTGAGTAGGGAGCATGTTTGAGCATGGCGTCTATTTCCTTCTGGCTTATGCCGTTGTTCCGAAGCATTGGAATGAAGGTGTCGATCAGATAACAAAAACCCAATCCGCCATTTTGTTTTAAGTGAGAGCGACGGGTGATATCCATGGATAGCATCACCCGTTCGAGTAAACCGTATTCGGACAATGCCTTGAGCATTGCTACACGCTTGGTGTCGGGGTAATAACTGTTTTTGCCAATCGTATCGAATTGAACGAAACAGCCCTGATCAAGCAGCCAGAGAATATCGTCGAGATTATCTTTTAAATCACAGTGGCCAATGGTGACTTTTTCCATATCGACGCTGTAGCCCTTAAGTAGTTCAATTTGGTGCCTTCCCATAGTGCTCATCGACTGGTGGGTCGAAATTGGTCTGCCCGTTTCATAGTGTGCCATTGCTGCGGCTTTGAAGACTTTTTGCTCAGTATCTGTAAAGCGGTTCTCACTACTGCCAATTTCCCCGATGACACTGGCCTTGAGGTGGCTACCGTTGATACCGACAACGATTTCTCTGACCATTTCTTTGCAGATCGTTTGAGCAGATTGCGAGTACAATGGCGTAGGAAAGAAGCCATCAATGTAGTAACCAGTTGAAAGAACAACGTTAATACCTGTGTCGCGGATTAAATTTTCAATAAATTGAGGATTTCTACCCATAAAAGAATTTGTCACTTCGATGATGTTATATACACCGGCGTGGATTAAATCATGCATCTCGTCGCGAAGAAGCTCGTATTGGTCGAGTCGACAGTCGATATCCCCTTTTTGCAAAGAGAGATCGATGTGCAGGTGCTCGTGGCAATAGGTATAACCGTCGGCGTTGATTAGCATGCTTCTTCCTCAAACTGATTGGCGTAGAAGAGCGAAAATAAATTACTGATTAAAAAGGAATTCTCTGCCTCGGGAACCGCGACAATATCATAAAATGTCAACGTGGCGAGATTGAGTGCCGATATTTGTTCATATGCGCCATCCTGGTAGATTTCGCCGAGGAGTTCTGGATCCAACCCCTCTGAAATAGGCTCCCCGGCAGTGATGCGATCGATAGCCCTTGCCAGATGCGTCATTGCCATTTGGAATTGCTCATTACGAGTGTCGATATTCAGGTGCCCGGCAAGAAACTGTGCAGCCTCGAGTGTCCCTGTATAGGCATGTTGGGTTATAACATCAGCTTGCCTTAACAATGCGAGTCGTTCCTTCATAGCAACCTCTACTATCTATTGAGCCATACACAGGTAGTGCTTAGTAACTCGGGGTAATCATTCCTTTTACGACCTTCTGTTGGTGGTCCAGTAACTCGGGAATATTGATGAGCTTTCGAAGCAGTGCATTGATATGTGTTGCATCACCGCGTACTAACATCACAGCATCTGAAGCCAGGTTACATTGCTCGATATGGCCCAGTGATTTTTCCGTAAGACCATACTTCTTCATGTCGATGGCTTCCGGCAGCCAGACAACAGCATCTATTTCACCGTTAACTAAGTGAGTAAGGCTATCGGCATAATTGATTTCTACAACCTCGACAGGTGAATTTTCAAATGCCAGTGTCGTAAGTACTTTTTGATCCGGTGAGTCGGGGTCAACACCGACACGTTTAATGGCATCATATTCACCTGTTCGATAAATCAACCTATGTTCGTGGGAGTAAGAGTTTTTACCAAGGTCGATGGCGGTTACAAAGCCGTCTGAATAGGTTTGTGCAGCCAGCTTGGACATGATTGCAATGTCATAGGTGCCTGCTTTTAAACATTCGGCTCGAACGTCTGCACCTCGCATATGGGCAAAGTACAGCGGTAGGTCACCAATTTGTTTCTTTAGTCCGCTGGCAAGTCCTTCATAGTGCTTGGTATAGGGCAGCGGCATGGCACAAACAACATGTAAAAATCCGGCAAGCTTGACCAGAGCCTGATAGTTTAGTTGAGAGATAAAGGTGCCATTTCTTCCTTGTTTGGATAACGCGACAGCGTCTTGTTTTTCAATGGTGATCAGCGCTTTTTGAATAAAACCGACAGACACACCGATCTCTTCAGATAAAGAGTCTATAGTTCTCAGTCTGTCATTGACTGAGGTTGTCATTAAGTACCGGGCAACGTTGATGATCGCCGCGCCTTCTTTACTGATGTACTGTGCTGTCATAATGTCGTTATTTTATCTTCAATATTTTGAATGTTTAATTTAGCAGCAGCAGTGGTTTATTTATAGTGAGGTAAATTAAATATGCGATCAGGTTCTTAAATTAAAATTAGAATAATAATTCTAATCTGATCTGATAAGTTACTACGTATAAGTGCTAGCATCAGAGTGATGGGCAAGGTAGCCAATGGAGATTCAAAATGACAACGTTTTACGACCTCTCTGCTAATTCGATCCGGGGTGAGCAGATTTCAATGAGTGATTACGCCGGTAAAGTGGTGTTAGTTGTTAATACGGCCAGTGAATGTGGCTTTACGCCTCAATACCAGGGACTGCAAGACTTATACGCCAAGTACAAAGATCAAGGACTGGTTATTTTAGGTTTTCCGTGTAATCAGTTTGGCGGTCAGGAGCCGGGTGCCAATGATGAAATAGCTGAAGCCTGTCAGATTAACTATGGCGTTGATTTTCAGATGTTCGAGAAGGTGGATGTGAACGGCCCGGATAGCCATGAAGTGTTCCAATATTTGAAAAGGGCGCTGCCTGGGTTGTTGGGGCAGAAAGTGAAGTGGAACTTCACCAAGTTTTTGATCAGCCGAGACGGCAAGCCAATGAAGCGTTATGCGCCGACCAAAGCGCCGGAGTCGATTGAAGGTGATATCAAAAGAGCCTTGGGTTGATTGTGATTCATTGCTAAATTGCTAATAGCTTATCTCTGGAAGCCTGATCTAGTCAGGCTTTTTTACTTTCCCTATATATACCCCAGCTACCTCAAGATGCTCGTTTCAGCGAGAATTACTTGGGGTGTGGCCGGGCCGTGCAGGCTAGGCACCAATTAGAAAATCTAGTGGCTCTAAATTAATAATGTATATCAATGTTGGAGCTAGCAACGGCTTTTTGAATAGCCAGATATAAGTCATCCATTTTAATAGGTTTGGAAATAACATCTTCAAATCCCTTATTGAGGTAGTATTTGATATCACTCTGTTGGGCATTTGCTGTTACAGCGAGAATAGGCAGCTCTGGTCTGGATTGTTTAATGTATTGACATGCGGTCACACCATCCATTATCGGCATCTGAATGTCCATTAAGACCAGTTGAGTATCATTAGAGACTGAATCCAGTGCTTCTTGTCCGTTATTAGTGATTGCAGGGGAAATACCAATACTCTTAAGAAGTTTACTTATGATGAACTGATTCACTTTGTTGTCCTCTACCACAAGAACATCTAGGTTTTTTAGTGAATCAAGATAATCAGGCTTACATGTTGTATCTGGTTTCGTTGCCACTTCTTTGGAGATTGTCAGGTTAAGTTTCAGAGTAACTTTGGTCCCCATGTTCGGTTCACTTGAAACATGTATTTTTCCACCCATAAGCTCCACAAGCGCTTTAACGATAGACATCCCCAAGCCTGTGCCGCCATAAACGCGCGTGATTGAACTGTCACCTTGTTCAAATTCGTTAAATAACTTGGCTTGTGTTGAATGGTTCATCCCGATTCCGGTGTCGGTAATTTCTATGAATATTACCTCCGGGGTAGTTTGTTCTTTTACGGTAAGAGAGACGGTGCCGCTGTGAGTAAATTTTACGGCATTGTTGAGAAGGTTAAAGATTATTTGTTTCAGGCGTAATCCATCGCAGAATCGATTTGGGTAGCTTATCCTCTGAGATAAATGGAACTTGATGCCTTTGGCATTGCATTCTTGAGTGTAGATCTGTTGAACAGAAGCGAACAAAGCGCTGAGGTCATACTCTTCTGCATTGAGGGTGTATTTGCTTGATTTTAGTTTGGAGAAGTCCAGGATATCGTCAACTAGCCTCACTAGCATGTCGCTACATGATATTGCATTGTTAACCAGCAACAGCGCCTCTTCGTTTACTTTCTTATACTTAATCAGTTGTAGGCTGCCATGTATGCCATTGATAGGTGTTTTGAGTTCATGGGAGATTTTCGCAAGCAGTTCAGATTTTGCATTATTTGCTGAGTCCAATTCAAAGGCTAACGCTTCGAGTTCTTGCACTTTGTTGTTTAATTCATCAATTTTTGAGCGAATTAAAGCTTCTGTTTTCTTGTTGTAAGAATAGAAGTAGATAACCAGTGAAAAAAACAAAATTGAGAGTAAAAACGCTGAACTGAGTAGCCAGTTTTTGGTTTTGGTAATCTTTTGTAAGATGACTACCTCATTGTGGTGTATGGCATTTTGTAGTGCTTGGTGTACATACTCTTCGTATTCGGCTTTTAATTCAAAGTACTTATCATTTAATAGTAAAGATTGAGCATCAGTGAAGCGTTGGCTTTTGACTAACTCGATAGCGTTCATTTCTATCGCAATAAGCTGGTCATTAGTTATTGAAGTGGCTTGAATAGCATCTTTTACTTTTGGCTCTAGAGACTGTACCACTTCTAATGTGTTGTCTAAATTTTCTGCCGTGAGCAAATAACGTTTTTCCCAATCAGCATTTTGGGTGAATGCGTACATTCGGGCAGACATGGTTAATACTTCGTCAAAGTAAATGATGTCTTGAGTTGCCTGTTTAACCGCTAGGAGGTGCTTGTCTAGGGTATTTCTCTCTTGAAGATTAATGACCAGAAACGGGATGAGCGAGATTACACTAAACCCCAGGATGCATATCAAGGTAATGATATAGATTTTTAGTTTTTTCACCTTGTTTAGGTCTTGAGGCATAAGGTGCATCCAGTGGTAATTCAATTGGTTTCATTTGCGAGTATAGTTCAACAATATGAATTATCACGAAAAAATAGCTATTTCTTAGGAGAGTAGATTTTATAGCTTTCAACGTTATCGGGCTGGGTAAACAATGCGATTTTGGTAATAACTTGTTGTTTTGATTTGATATGGTGTCGCTGAGATATCTCTTTGAGTTGGGTGACTGCCTTATAGTGGTGGGTACTTGTTTTCTTACCAAGGAGGTAGTGCTCGAAAAATTGTATCTGTACCGAAGAGTCATTGAACTCACCGAGTTCATCTTGCAGTTGTTTTAAACATTTTATCTGCTTTTTACGGGCTTTAGGCGGCAGGATAGGGGCAAAGTATTCGAGTAGGTACCTGAGTTTCTTGCAGCGAATTCTTAGTCGGTGTATGGCATTGTCAGTACTATTGCTATCGAGTTGGTTGCAGAGTGACAGTGTTCCCTGAAAGTGGCGCCAAATGACTAGATGGCCAAACTCCCGGCTATTGATATGTCCTTTTTCTGTTTGGTGACTTTCCATTTCGGCCAGCAAGCCTTGAATAAGAGTACATTGCTGTTCATAGTTTTCTGTTTTCAGCCATTTCTTTAGTTCCTTGAAAGCTTTTTGCCGTTCGTCTTGCAGCTCGTCGATAAACCTTATCAGCCCCTGGTGGTGAGAGTGGTCCAGGCAGACAAAATACTCATCCATCTTGAACAGAAAGATATCGAGATCCCTCAGGAGGTTGGTCTTTTGCATCATGGTTTTGAGTTCATTGTTGAGCATGGCTTTTGGGCGAGGCTCGAACAAGGCCTTGAGCAAGCTGATTAGCGTCCTGCAACGGCGAAGTGCTACTCGGTACTGGTGAAGAAACTCGATATCATCGTCACGGATAATACCTTTTTCATGCCGTAATGCATGGAGATATTCATTATTGAGAAAATGGAAAGTGGGTAGGTATATTTCAGCTGAGGCCGACAGCTTTATTTTAGGGTTAACTCTTTTGGGTAGTTTTAACTGATCTCTCTTATTAACGTTCATTCCTTCACCTCTTTAACAAAGCTTAGTTGTTGTTGCAGAGGAATGGCGTAAAGCTTTCGAAACTGCTAGCTGGGTTGCAAAAAATATAAATAATCTTGTTACCAATATTATCTGGCAACTTTTTATTCTTTACCTTGCTAAAGACTTAAGTTGCATATTGTCAATCTGAGTTTACGAAATTGATTTACATTTGCGTAACATTTTTCGCCCGGGAAATGTCTCATCATTTCGCCAGAAATGCTAATCCTATTAGTAAGCGCCGGATCTCCTGAAACACGGCAGCTGAAGACATACAGTGAGGATAATACGGATGAGCAAGATGATTGATAATCCAATGGGCACGGACGGCTTTGAATTTGTGGAATACACCGCACCCACCCCAGAGGGTATTGCAAATTTGAAAAACCTTTTTCGCTTAATGGGGTTTGCCGAGGTCGCCAAGCACAAGCACAAGTCGGTGTGGCTGTATCGACAGGGCGATATTAATTTTATTGTTAATGGTGAGGCTCATTCTCAGGCGTCAGGTTTTGCAGGTATACACGGTGCCAGCGTGAATGCCATGGCGTTTCGCGTGGCTGACTCTAGTCAGGCACTTGCTTATGCGGTTGAGAAAGGTGCCACGGCGTGTGCGCCTCAGGCGGGACCGATGGAGCTGAACATTCCTGCTATCTATGGTATCGGCGAGTCACTGATTTATCTGGTTGACCGCTATGGCGAGCACGATATCTACGACATTGATTTTGACTACTATCCCGATTACAAAGAGCGGATGGCAGCGCTGGATGCAGGGCTGGAGGTTATTGATCATCTAACCCATAACGTTAAGCGCGGTAATATGGATTTGTGGGCAAGTTTCTATGAAAAAATAGCCAACTTCCGTGAAATACGCCACTTCGATATCAAAGGTAAAATGACCGGTTTGCTCTCGCGGGCCATGACGGCACCGTGCGGCAAAATCCGGATCCCAATTAACGAGTCAAGTGATGACAAGTCCCAGATCGCCGAGTATCTGGACCAATACAATGGTGAAGGTATTCAGCATATTGCCTTGAGTACCGAAAATATCCTGGCGACAGTCGAAAAGCTCAAGCAGGGTGGGCTGGGGTTCATGGACACCCCTGATACCTATTATGAGGGCATCAATAAGCGGGTTCCCGGTCACCATGAAGATGTGGCTAAGCTCAATGAGCTGAAAGTTCTGATTGATGGTGATGAGACCGGTATTTTGTTGCAAATATTCACAGATACCGTTATCGGACCTGTCTTCTTTGAAATTATACAGCGTAAAGGGAATGAGGGATTTGGTGAAGGTAACTTCCAGGCCTTGTTTGAATCTATAGAGCTAGACCAGATCCGTCGCGGTGTGTTGGATGCCAGCGATAAGTAATGGCAGTTGAGATTAGCTGTTGCATTGGGCAGGCGGATAGTAATCCTCCTGTCCAATGTGTTTTTGGTAATAGCGTTATTAGCCAACCTGATTAGCTGCCAAGACGCTTTGAAGCATGGGCGAGCAGAAGATCGTACAGATCGCGAGCAGCTGGACCGGTTTTGGCACCTTTGGGCAGAGTAATATGAAGCGGCACCTGATAGCGCTGCGCCCCTTCAATTGACAGCTTCACGATATCATCACAATTCATCTCGTTGACCATATGCTCTGGCAGACGGCAAAACCCCAAACCGTTGACAACAGCGCGCCAGGCATGGTCAAAATTATCTACAGTTATGCGCTGCTGGGATTTAAGCCAACCAACGTTTTGCTTTTCCTGCTCAGGATCGACGCCAAGATCTCTGATGACGATTTGGGTTTCGGTAGTCATGTCACTGAAACAAAGGTTGTCTTTTTGTGCCAGTGGATGCTTTTGGGCAGCAACGGGCACCATAGTAACGATACCGAAGGCATCTGCCGGATAATTGATAACTGGAAGATTGATAATAGCCACGTCGGATTTCTCTGAGACCACAGCGTCAGTGGTACCTGATAGCGATGTTTCAACCACCTGAATCGAGGTGTTTTTGTTTTGCACAAAAAACTCGGATAAGGGCTGATATAGCCATTCCCGGCAGCATAAATGATCGATTGATACCGTGATTTCAGACTCTACCCCCATGGATAGCTGGTTACTGATTAGTTCAAGATCACGGGCCTGTTCAAGCATGGAGGTTGCTCTGCGAAGTAAAGACTGGCCATCGTCAGTCAGTACTGCTCGTCGTCCTTTTACCTGAACGAGTGAAATATCCAGCTGCTCTTCGAGTTTTCTGATCGCGTAGATCAGCGTGGTATGGCTTTTGTTTAGCTGGGTTGCAGCAGCCTGAATACTCCCCGAGCGGTTGACTTCATATAAGGTGAGCCATTGTTCTAAGGTAGTTTTAAGTCTCATTGGTCAATTTTTTGCACAGTAAGTGGGGAAACTTTGAACTTTTCTGTTCAATTTTTGCTGATTATGATTATTGCACATACCGAAGAGAGTGGAGTACTAAATTATGCGTAAGTTGCTACAGGTCGATTTTACTTTTCAGGGCCCTTTTGGTGAGGAGATGTCAGCACTGCTGAAAGAGTTGGCAGAATCGATTAATCAAGAGCCGGGAATGATTTGGAAAATCTGGACAGAGAATGCACAGACTCAGCAGGGTGGAGGGGTTTATCTATTCGAAGATGAGCAGAGTGCCCTCGCTTATCTGGAAATGCATACAGCTCGGTTGCAGCAAATGGGCATTACCGATGTCAGAGGTATTGTGTTTGATATAAACGAGCCTTTGTCACTGATAAACAAAGGTCCGATCGACAAGTAATGGCCGGGAGTAGTGAGATGAACAGTAAAACATTCCTGACGGTACATGCTGCAATTTATGGTGTTTTTGCACTGGCTTTGTTTTTTGTACCCGCTTTGATGTGGCCGATGTACGGCGTTGAACTCAATGACCAATATGCACTTTTTCTGTCGCAGCATAACAGTATTTTCCTGGGTGGAATCGCAGCGATCAGTTTTTTGCTTCGTGAGATTGAGCAGGGCTTAGTGGCGAAAAAGTTGTTTAAGGGCTTGTTGGTTACCAACCTGCTAGGTGTCGTGATTACCTTGTATGCGTGTTTTACTGGTGTTTTTGCTGGATTTGGCTGGAGTGATCCTGCGTTTTTTGCTCTGCTGTCTTTCCTAAGCTATGCACAGTACAAGAAAGTACAGCTTGGCTAATACGCTCATATATAACAAAGCCCGCAGTAGCAATACTGCGGGCTTTGGATGTTGCGGAGAAGTGTTAGCTTTCTGTTACACCATGCCATTGGTAATGGTTATTGGGCTTCTTGCTCACAATCCCTTCCTCGAGTAGTTGCTTGAAGATGTCATCCACTTCCTCGTTGTTGATCTTAAGAAATCGGGTGACAGCTCGCTTGGTGCAGTTAACCTGGTTAGAACTCAAGGCTTCAATCGCTTTCTCATAAGGGCTCTTTGGCAGTTCGGGTTCGACTTCCTGTACTGCAGTAGGCTCGGCTTCATTACTGGTTTCCATTGTATTGGTAAGCAGCTCAGGCTCTTTGGGCTCTGCCGATTCGAACGCATCGATAGTGATTGGGTTGACGCGGCGGAATTGGTTCCTGAAACGAAGCTCCTCGCCAATTAATCCGACAAAGAAAGCCGCGAAGAAATCTAATAGCACAGACAGGAAGATGACCAAACCTAATTGTGCTGTTTGCGTTTTTACATTGAGCGACTTAGCCAAACTGTCGATAAGGCCAATGACTGACCCCTGATTAACTACCGGCAGGCTGTCTCGCTCTGCTGCAAGGGCTTGCTGTTGGCGGCGCAGTTGCTCATTTTCTTTCTGGATCCGGGCGACACCCGTTGCGATTCGCTCCATCTGGATGTATTTTTCGGCAGCGATATTGTTGAGCTCGATTTGTTTCTCAATTGCGTCAATTTGCATGTTGTATGTGCTGATCTTGCTTTGCTGAACATTGACATGCCCTTGCGCCTTGTTGGTGGCGCTGTTGATCCCGCCTACTGAGCCGCCAATAGAGATAGCAGCAAGGACGGCATAGAAGGCAAAAGCAGAGAAGGCACCGGTATAGTTGCGGCGGGCGCGGCGCTCTCCAAATTCATACCAGGCAAAGAATTTTCCCAGCTCGAAAATGACCGCGAGGCCGCCAAACAGTAGTTGCATCACTGGATTTTCGTCAATGGAGAGGAAAAGAAGCAGCGAAAAGATGATGGAAGCAAAAATGGATGCGCCGGTGAAACTGTATACCGTCCACATCGCGAACGTTCCTTTCGGGAACCGCACCGGTAGATTGTTGTTGTAAAGCATATAACAGTGTCTTTAACTATGAGCGCCATTGCTCATGTTTAACCCGTCGGCTTTAGCCGCTGGGCAATAAAAAAAAGGTGGCTAAGCATACCCTAAAACAAGGTGTTAGCCCTTATTAAATAAGGCCTCCGCACGTTTTTCGACGGATTTTTACACTGAGCTTTCATAACTGAAGAAAAGTTCGTCAACTGTTGGTTGTGGGGAATAACTAATACGTCATTTTAGTGCTACTAAGACCTGCCAGCCTGAAGTGATCACTTGTCGGAAAGGTTTGAATACAGTGGTGAATTCAAGATGATATTTGCTTAAATGTTGCTATATTGTTAGTGCGGGGTTAGATTAAAAGCTCTATGGCCGGACTGTAGTGAATAGAATAGTAGTTGTATCGGGCGGGACGGCATCATCACCATAACGCAAGGAGCACGCATGAAAGACCTGCTGAAAGGATACCCAGTGATCACTGAGATCCCGGTGGCTTGGGGAGAAATGGACGCACTTAATCACGTAAACAATGTCGTCTATTTCCGCTACCTCGAAACCGCACGCATTGAGTACTTCCGAGAGGTCGCCTTGATGGAGGAGATACAACATACAGGTATTGGCCCGGTTCTGGGTGAAACTAGCTGCCGCTACAAGTTGCCGGTGACGTATCCGGATACGCTATATGTCGGTAGCCGGGTTTCCGAACTCAAGGAAGATCGGTTCACCATGGAATACGAGATCGTCAGCAAGAAGCTCGGGGCGGTAACGACGTCAGGGAAAGCAAAAGTGGTCATGTTCAACTTCAAAACCAACCAAAAAGCCAATTTGTTACCTTCGCTAGTTGAAGCCATTGAAAGCATTGAGTCGCGCGTTTCGGCCGAGCAGGTAACGGTTGAGTAATTCTCACTGAAAGACCTTGAGACTGTTCGGGTATCAATGCGGCAGCTTACGTTGCCGCATTGGTTGCAAAAAATTATCTAACCTTTCCTTTCACTTCCCTTTTACTTTGTCTTCTATACTGTTTTTCTTTCGCTCTATAGCGTGACAGTTCGGTCGCGTTTTACTTCGTTTCGCTCTCTGGTTTTGCAATTTGTCGCATTGATACACGCCGTTTAATCCCCGTGTTTACTATCGAGACAAATATCAACGTAAATGGAGAGACACATGATTCAGATAATTGCCAAAAAGTTACGGGTGGTGTTAGTCAGCACTTTGTTATTGGTACCGAGCTTTGTCCAGGCAAGTGAAATCGAAGCCATTATCAACCTGTACAATCAGGCTGCTTCAGGGGATGAAGCTAAAGTCGAAACGGTATACCAGCAACTTGAGAACCTGATTGAGGCTGAAGGGCCACAGCCGCTGACAATGGTTTATTTAGGCGGCACTGAAACATTAAAAGGTCGTGATGCCTGGATGCCCTGGAACAAGATGAAATATGTCGAGCAGGGGCTAGCCAAGATTGATAAGGGGCTGGATATGCTTGATGCCAATCCGCTTTCTCTTGCCGATCAGCGGGTGATCTCTGGTATTCATGAGTACTATCTGGCACAGGCTATCTCGGCCTCAACATTCACTCTGCTACCTGACATGTTTAACTACTTCGAGCGTGGTTACGACATTTACCTTTCTTTGCTGGAGCAGCCGGAATTTGCAAAGGAACCCTTTGCAGCGACTGCCTGGATATATGGCTTTGCTGTGCAGGCGGCAATTCGGGCAGAAGATATGCCACAGGCGAGAAACTGGCTTGCGCAAATGCAGCAACAGGACGCCAATCATCCGCAAACGCTTAAGGCTATTGATTTGGTCAATCAGGGCTGAGGGGGAAACATGATCCAGTTCTCTGGAATACGTAAGCAATATTGGTTGGGCAATCAAGAGGTGTGCGCACTAAACGGTGTGTCAGGAGTGATTGATAACGGTGAGATGGTGGCGCTCTGCGGGCCTTCGGGCTCGGGAAAAAGCACCCTGCTCAATATCCTTGGTTTGCTGGATAGAGACTATCAGGGGGAAGTGTTGTTCGGGGAAACCACGTCAGCCTTGCAACCGGCACCGCAATCGTCTGCTGATGCAGCGAGATTTCGCCGGAGCCAGCTCGGGTTTGTTTTTCAGCGGTTCAACCTTGTTCCTGTAATGACAGCGCTGGAAAACGTCGCCTACCCATTGCATCTCAATGGATGTTCGAAACAAGAGCAGCAACAGAAAGCAACTGAGATGCTTGAACGAGTCGGGCTGGGGAAGTGGCTTCATCATCGCCCTGATCACTTATCGGGCGGCCAGCAACAACGTGTTGCCATTGCCCGCGCATTGGTGCATCGACCGAGTTTGGTGATAGCTGATGAACCTACCGCCAGTCTTGATAGCCAGACAGCCAATGCTGTGGTTGAAATTATGAAAGATCTCGGTCATGAGATTGGAACCACGTTTATTGTCGCGACCCATGATCCGCGGATGGCTGAGCGCTGTGATCGTCGGATTGAGCTATTAGATGGATATATCCAGCAGGAGGCAATGCGATGGGTAAGCTAACTGTCAGTATGCTGGCTGAAAAAGTGGTGCCTTATCACTTCAAGCTGGCGTGGTTGAACTTGCAGAGAAATGCTCGCCGCAGCTTGCTTTCGGTGATGATCATTGCGATCACTGTGTTTGCGATGACGGCGGCTGGTGGCTTTGGCCTGTATACCTATCAATCATTGCAGGAATCTACTGCCCGCGATGTCGGCCATATAACCTTAAGTGTGCCGGGCTATTTTGAAAAAGACGAAGAGATGCCGTTGAGCAACGGCCTGAACCATTCGCAGACACTGATCCGCGCGTTACTGAAACATGACACTGTACGTGCCGTTCAGCCCCGGATCTATTTTACCGGGCTGGTGTCTAACGGTAGGAAGTCCGCCATTTTCACCGGAACAGGGGTGAATGATCGTGAGTTTAGCCTCAAAGGCCCTTTCCTAACGATGAGGGAAGGTAAAACGCTCTCTGATGTTACTTCGAGTCGCTATGATCCGGCTGAGCCCGAAGTTATGTTGGGTGCCGATTTGGCCAATAATATGAATGTCGGCGTCGGAGACTGGATAACCCTGTTGGCGACTACCAGTGAAGGGGCGTTAAATGCTTATGACTTCAAGGTGCGTGGCCTTTATTCGACGGGCGTTCCTGAGCTAGACAAACGCCAGCTCTATATTCACATCCAGTCAGCACAAGAGCTGCTGCTGTCCGATAAAGTCAGTACCTTGTCTGTCTTTCTGAATGATACCGCTCAAACCGATGCGATGATGCCGCTTATCGACAGTCAACTCAACTTAATGGTCGAAGGGCAGGGCATTGAACTGACGCCATGGCAAGACCGGGCATTTTTCTACAACAACGTAAAAAATCTCTATGACCTTATCTTCGGCATGATGGGATTGGTAATGGGGCTAGTCGTATTTGTCTCCCTGTTTAATACCATGACGATGTCGGTAACAGAACGCACTCGCGAGATCGGTACATTGTCGGCGCTGGGCAGTTTTCGCGGTGAAATTATCAGAGGATTTTTACGCGAGTCCGGATTGCTAGCCGTTATTGGTGCCCTGATGAGCGCAGCTCTGAGCCTGTTTTTGATGCTGGTTGAAGTCAATATGCCACCGCCTCCCGGTTACAGCGAGGGCTATCCGCTACAGGTTTATTTATCACTGGAATTGGTGCTATACGCCACGAGCGGTGTACTTGTCATTTGCCTGGTTGCAGCATTTTTCTCAGCCGGTAAAGGGGTCAACAAACCAATTACAGAGGCTTTGTCATATGTGTAATGTGTCTAATTTCAAGCAAGCGGTTGGCTTTTTGATCAGCATTTTGGCTTTTAATGTCAGTGCTCAGCCTGAAAAAAGCGTTGAGGAAATCTTGCTGCGGGCTGATCAGTATCGGTTGGATAGTGCGGCAGCTAAAGTGGTGTCTGAGGTACAGCTGTATGAAAACGATGAACTGGAGACAACGCGTCATTATACCGTGTACACCCGTCCTGAACGTGAATCGCTGGTGGTGTTTAAGTCGAAAGTTGAAGCAGGACAAAAAATGCTGATGTTGGGAGATAACTATTGGTTGTTGATGCCAAAAAGCCGCCGTCCTATCAGGATCACTCCCATGCAGAAACTGCTGGGCGAAGCATCAGTCGGTGATATCTCGACTTTAACTTGGAGTGCCGACTATCAGGGTAAATGGGTCCAGTCTTTAGAGCTGAAACTCCCGATGTCCGAGAGTGTAATGGTCAACCAACTGGAGCTGACAGCCAAAACCTCGGGCGCCAGTTATCAGCGTATTGAACTGTGGCTCGAAAAGGGGAGTGATTTTCCCATCCGGGCAACCATGTATCTTCGGTCAGGTAAGTTGGCAAAAGAGGCCTGGTTTACCAAAGGGGAGCGAAACGCCCGTACTAGTGTTGTAGCCATGACTCTGCACGATCGTATTCAGCCAAGTAAAAAGACAGTCATCAACTATCAGGAGATCTCTCCTGTGGCCTTGGAGGCTAAGTATTACAATCCGGCTTATTTGTCTCGAAATACTGTGTCGGGGCTATAACATGAACTGCTCTTCTGCTTTGTACTGTTGGCTTAGGTTGGTGTCGCTGATCGTTTGCCTGTTTGTTTCACGACAGGCATTCGCCAATACATTGGATGCGAGCTGGGACTGGATGGTCAGTGTCGAGCATCATGAGACAAGAAACAGCGTATACCTTCCTGATGAACAGGATGAGCAATGGCAATCGGTGAACGCCTTGCTGGATGTCGAACTAGGTTACGAACAGTGGCTTGGAGTGTTAGCGCTAAAAGGTAATGATCTTTATTCTTCCCAGTCCGGTGTTGATCGCGATAGCGAGCTTATCGTCAGGGAGTTGTTCTGGCAGGGAGCAATATCGCTGGCAGGTACTGACGTAGATATTACCCTCGGTAAGGTGCGGGTGGATTGGGGCGTGGGCTATGGATATCGGCCGCTGGATATTATCAAGCCATATCGTAGAAACCCAGTTGGTATCCAGGTTGAGGAAGGGGCAGGAGTCGCTGCTGCCTCTTATTTTGACGCTAATGGTGAGTGGACGCTAATTTATGCTGATTCTTCCTGGACCACGCAACAAGGCAGCGAGCTGGATCAACTTAATGAACAGCAAGGAGTCGGTATCAGACGTTACGGACTTGCTGGCGATAGCGAATGGCAGGGAATTGTTTATTACGATGATATCAGGCGTGGTCTGGTTGGTGGTAGCTGGGTGACTGTTCTGGATGATGCTTGGGAGTTCCACACTTCCGCGGCGTATCAGAAAGAATATTTTAGCTTCCGGGTGCCAGATTCGTTGCGTGAGCCTGTTATTTCTGACAAAAAGGATAACGGGCTACAAGCGTTGGCCGGGCTGACATGGACGAGTGAAAGCGGGCAGAGCGTGATTTTGGAGTATTGGTATGACAGCCGAAGCTGGGACTACGGGCAATGGCAGCAAGCTTATCGGAACGCTGAACAAATTGATGCCAGTGGGCTACCTGCAGGATTGAGGCATGCATATGCCCAACCCCTACAGCATGTCAATCTGGTTAGCCATAACGTGATGTTTCATTGGACACTGGATCCGGTAGCCTGGCAGCACTGGGACTGGTCTCGCAATGTATCCTGGCTGCAAAATGTTAAACCGACATTTGATGTGTTGATTTCTCCGCAAGACAAAGGGGCAATAATGACTCAGTGGTTAGGGTATTCCGTTCTTGATACCGGCGATGTGCAATTCGACGTTGAGATTGCGGCCCGTTTTTTGACTGGAGACAAACAATCCGTCTACCGAAATTTATCTGATAAGCGTATGATTTTGCTAAATCTTAAAGGACGATTCTGATGAGTCAGAGTGAGTACACAGGTAATCCGTTTCCCTGGTTGAAATCGGTGGCAATCACCAGTGCGTTTTGTTTGGGAATTGCTATTGTCACCTATATTGTGTGGCCGGATAATTTTTATGAAGATCTCGCTGTCAGCTTTGGTTACGGCGCGAGTGCCATCGCGACGGCAAGGTTTACCACCTACTTTTTTCCGAGTTTGAGTTACCGCCAGGTGAATGTCTTAACGGTGCTGTCTGCCATGGTGCTGGGTACAGCCAACGCCTTTTATTGGCTGAGTGGCCCAGACACCTACCAGTCATTAGCCGAAATGAAACCTGTCATCATGCTGGCGTTATTGTTCACGCTTATCTGTTTTTATTACTTTTACTCCTACGAGCAAAAGCTATTGGCCCAGCATGAGATGGAGCAAGTTCGGAGAAAACAGTCAGAGCAGGAAAAAGCCTTGGTGCTAAGTCAGTTGCGTCAGCTACAGAGCCAGATAGAACCGCACTTTTTGTTTAATACATTGGCCAATGCGATTGCACTGATCGATCAGGATACCGCCAAAGCCAAGTTGATGCTGGTTCGACTGACCGACCTGTTACATACCAATCTGCACAGAACCCGCGCAGATGTCACGACGCTGGAAGAGGAAATCGGTCTTATTTCGGCATACCTTGATATTCAGCAGATCCGATTGGGTGACAGGTTGAGCTATCAAATTATCAGCAATGATGTGAGTTTGACGCTGCCGATTCCGCCGTTTCTGATCCAGCCGCTTGTTGAAAATGCCGTCTATTACGGTATCGAGCCAAAGGGAGAAGGGGGCGCTATTGAGCTGCATATAGAAGAAGACAAACATGAGCTTGTGGTGCAGGTTAAGGATAATGGGAAAGGTATTCAGCCGACGATGTCTTCCGGCGGAAATGGAGTCAGTCTGGAAAATATCCGTGGCAGGTTAGTGTCTTTGTTTGATAATAAGGCCAGCCTGACAATAAAAGAACCTTTAGAGGGCGGGGTGACGGCGACGATCTGCTTACCCAAGGCACAGTTGATGACATTGCAGGAACAAGGAGAAGTGCATGGGTAAGTTTGCCAAGGCCGTAATTGCAGATGACGAGCCGATCTTACGCCATCATTTGAGCCGGGCATTGGCAGAAGTATGGCCGGAGCTTGAAATTGTGGCTGCAGCGGGCAATGGTGTTGAAGCACTTGCAGCGATAAGTACTCACCAGCCTGATGTTGTTTTCCTTGATATAAGAATGCCGGAGCTAGACGGAATGGGGGTTGCCAAGGCACTGTCTAAACTGGATAAGACGCCGCATATTGTCTTTACTACCGCCTATCGAGAGTATGCGATAAATGCATTTGAGCAGAATGCACTCGACTACTTGTTAAAGCCGCTTTCGGAGCAGCGTCTGGAACAGGCATGTGACAAGGTGAAGTCCCGTATTGCAGAAAGTGCTGATAGAAATACCGCACAAGGGCATTATAGTCATGAACAGCTCGGTAGCTTGATTGAGCAAATAAATCAGATGTCTCAGCCTAAGCCGGTTGAATATCTGAACTGGGTGAAAGCTAGCAAAGGAGACGATATTTATATTATTTCGGTCTCAGATATCTTGTATTTTAAAGCCGAAGACAAGTATATCTCGGTGTATAAGAAAAATGAGGCAGTGCCAAATGGCGCGGATGAATATGTTATTCGCAGTGCGCTCAAAGAACTGGTGAATCAGCTCAACCATGAACATTTCTGGCAGATCCACCGCTCGACAGTAGTCAATGTTTCAGCAATCGATAAAGTACATAAAGACTTTACCGGCAGACTCTCAGTGCTGATCGGTAAAAATAAGTTACCCGTTAGCCGTAGTGCTCAGAGTCTATTTAAGGGGTTATAAAATAGGGTTCTGATTGAGTTTTTGTTGAATGAAATCCATAAAACTTTTTGTTTTTAAAGGAACATTACGGTTGAGGGGATAAACGGCATTGATAGGATAACTCTTATAGTAATCCTGCAGAATGTGCACAAGCTGACCGGACTGAACATAAGGGGAAACCAGCCAGCTAGGCATAAATGAGACCCCGGCATCGGCTAGCAGCATTTCCATCAACCCGCATCCACTATCACCCTGAAAATTTCCTGCGACCTGGACCGTTGTATCGGAGTGTTGATCAGAAAAAGTCCAGGTGTTACCGCTTGCCCCCAAACTGTAGACAAGGCAGTTGTGTGCACTCAGCTCACTGGGGTGTTGAGGGACAGAATGTTTTGCCAGATAGGTGGGTGAGGCGACAATAATCAGGTCGTCATCACCTAAGTGTTTGGCTATCATCGAAGAATCCTTTAAGTCTCCCAGCCGAATGGCTACGTCTATGCCTTCTTCAACCAAGTTCACCATCTTTTCACTGAATTTAAGATCAAGTTGAACCTCAGGAAAAGCCGATAAAAACTCGGGAATAACAGGTGCAATGTACAAAGTACCAAACATTACCGGAACAGATACGCGCAGTTTACCCCGAGGCGTAGCTATTAAAGAACGCGCTTCGCTTTCGGCCTCTTCAAGGTCTCGTAAAATACCAATCACCCGTTCATAGTAATTTTGCCCAGCTTCCGTAAGACTGTGAAGGCGGCCCCCCCTTACAAGCAACTGCGTACCAAGGTTTGATTCCAGAATAGCGACTCGCTTGCTAATTGTTGACTGGGTGGTGTTTTCCTCCCGGGCAACAGCCGAAAAGCTCCCCGTCTCAACAACTCTTACAAATGAACGCATTGCAGTGAGTGTATCCATTATCTCTACTATTCCCACTAAGAATACCCAGTATTCAAATTAACATAGATTTAATACTGACAGGAATGGTTTATCGTCTTTAACAAAGGAGCAACCCCATGGGTATTGACTAAACTCAACTAGATTTACGGATGCTTACCGTGCGCAAGAGCCGTAAGGAGAACACAAAATGAATACACAACCACTACGCATAATCCATCGTAATGATCTCCCGGTGGGTGGTTTTGCGGGCATCGTCGAAACCCATATGGTGAAGAGCCCGTTGATTTGGAAAGATGCAAAGAACCGTAAAGACATCAGCCATGGTTTGGGGGATTTCATTTACCTTGCGAGCGGCTATTTTAAGCCAAATGAAGGGGCGCCTCTGCATCCACATAATGATGTTGATATCGTGAGCGTTATTTTGAACGGTGCTGTCGGGCATAAAGGTAGCCTGGGGGACGGGACCGTTATCGAAGGTCCAGGTGTTCAGGTTCAGCGTGCAGGTACAGGTATGCAACATGCCGAGTTCAGTATGAATAATACCAAAGCTGAAATACTGCAGATCTGGTTTTTGCCGCCAGAAACCGGGTTGGAGCCAGCCTACCAGAATTTTGCCTTAAAACAGGGAGAGCTTGCGACTGTATTAGGTGGCAATGGTGGCGAGAGCTTCCGTAGCAATATGGTCTGTCAGGTTGGTTACATTGCAAAGGGGCAGACAGTTGACTGTGAACAGCCATTTATCGCCATGATCACTGAGGGAACGGCTAAGGCTAATGGTGTATCAGTTCAAGCCGGTGATCTTATTGAAGGTGATTCACTGGAACTTAAGTCAGATGACGATTTTGGTTTGGTTCTGATAAAGAGTAAGTAAAGAAGAGGTGACTATGAAGAAGTTAAATGTACTTGCACTCAACGTGATAGCAGCACTCTCTTTGGGTACTGCCAGCCAGACAGCCATTGCCGGGGCTCAGCCTGTATCAGCAAGCATTCTTGAGTTTGCAGAGAACAACACATTGTTTGTGGCCGACTCTGACGGCGGGCAGATATTTGCCTATACCTTGCCAGATGTAAAATCGGCGAAAACGTCAATGAGTTATAACCTTGAGGGGGCTGGCACTCAAATCGCCAAGTTGCTGGGAGTGGATAGCCATTTACTGAACTATCATGACATTGCGATTCATCCGGTCAGTAAAGAAGCCTATATTTCTTTGTCGATTCAACAAAAGGGAAAGCGGACGCCTGTTATTATTCGTGTCAACCAGGCTGGAGTAATCACCAAAGTAGATTTGAAGTCACTGCCGAATACGGTAAAGAAATTGACCAAAACGGCAAACGACGGTGTGAAGTTCTGGCGTGATATTCCTGCATCAACATTAGGAATAACCGATCTGGATTATGTGAATGGTTCACTCTACGTATCCAGCTTGTCCACGGGTGAGTTTTCTTCTACGTTGCGAAAGATTCCATACCCTTTTGATAAATCTTCGACCACTTCACATGTTGAGATTTATCACACCGTCCATAACCAGACTGAGACAAGAGCACCGATTCGGGCGATGACAGTATTGGATTTGGATGGAGAAGAAACTGTTGTCGCTGCTTATACCTGTACTCCATTAGTGACGATACCGACAAGCAAACTTAACGATGGTGCTCACGTAAAAGGCAAAACTATTGCAGAGCTGGGCTATGGCAATACGCCGTTGGATGTCGTTCATTTTACAGCTCAGAATGAACAACAGAAGATGGAAGATTATGTGCTGGTATTACATAAAGAGCGCAGCGCTGATTTAATACGTGTAGCAGATATCGCAAATGCTAATAAGCAGCAAGGTCTCTCTACGCCTGAGATGTGGGCTAAAGCCGGTGTCGCCACGCGCCCGGTACCGCTGGCGGGTGTGCTTCAGGCTGCTGATCAGGATGAACAGTTCATCGCCACATTAAAAAGAAATCTGGTGACGGGTGACATGGACTTGGTTTCGTTCCGCAAAGGGGCATACTTCCGTCTGAATGACTTTATCAGTGAGTATAACTTCTCCAACTATAAATATATTCCTGAGCAGGAAATGTTCCGGAACTTTCAGAACCTATTGAAAACCGATGCAGGATATAGCGACCTGGCTCGTTAAAGGAGGGGAATATGAGAGTAGCTTATCTGTTTAGTCTGGCTATTGGGCTAAGTATTTGTTCATCTACGGCTATTGCTTCAACCTGCGAGCCAGCAGCAGAGAAAGCACATGTATCAGCAGTCTATCCGACGGCTGATAGGCTTCCTGAGAACCTGCTTCGGTTTTATGTGTATTTCTCTAAGCCAATGCAGCGTGAGGATATTTTATCTTCAGTCTATTTAGAAGATAAGGAGGGAAAAAGGCTGCAAGGTGTGTTTTTGGATAACAAATTTTCACTCTGGAGTATAGACAGTTCACGCCTGACATTACTGTTTGACCCGGGTCGAGTGAAAACAGGTCTGGTTGCTCATAATGCGATGGGACGGGCTCTGATACCCGGTGAAGACTATCAGTTGGTTATCAATACTACAGCGGTAGACACTGAAGGTTGTCAATTAGAACAGGAATACCGGAAGCCTTTTAAAGCCGTTGAAGCTGATTATGAAGTGCCTGATGTGGATAAGTGGATTATTCATAACCCTAATATGGGCTCAAGCGAAGCGTTGGCTATTGAGCTTAATGGCAAGATGGATCATGTTTCGCTGGCATATCGTATCAGAGTGAAAGATAAGAAGGGGCAAACTGTTGCAGGGAGTATTGAGCTTTCAGAACACGAAAAAATGTGGCTATTTTATCCGGATATAGCGTGGGACAAAAAACAGTATCAGTTATTTATTGATCCCATCTTAGAAGATGTTGCGGGTAATAGACTATCAGGGTTGTTTGATCAGCCATCGCTTGCAGCTGAAAGTGCAGCTCAGAAACAGTGGATTAGCATCCCGATAATTCTTGAAAAGTAACGCTTTTTTCAGAATTAAAGAGAAAGCCTCATGAAGGCTTTCTCTTTAATATGCATTACATGCATACAATTGTTAGGGTTTTCCTTGATGAACTATGCAATGAGAGTATTTGATAACAGGTGGAAATTTGTTATCGCCTAGCGTTAGTTTGCTATCGATAACGTTGGAAAAACAGCTTACCTGCCCGTCCTTTCAAAACTACGTGCTCATTATCGACACGTCCGCAACACACTAACATTAAAAGATAAAATAAATTGCATATTGTGAAATGTACAATATACGCAATTTGTCGTCTGTTCTGTTTATAAACCTAACTTTAGCAGTTATATTTATCAATAAACTGAAAAGGCATATTAATAATCTTACATAAAATTTATCATACATATATAAGAGAGGTCTTTAAGGTAATACCGATTTTCCAATTAAATATGTATGATGAATAATCTGTCTGATATAGACAGATAAGTGAGATAGAGAAATTTTTATGGGGTAAAAATGATAATTTAGTAAAAGTACAAATAGCGAGAGGAGATTTTTAATATGAAAGTCAGTAAGCTTTTTCTCTGGGAAAATGGTAATGACGGATTATTTTATGAGAAAAAAGCAAAGCATGCTGTTGCATATAAGCTTCCGATGGACATTATCAGGCTTATCTTCGCTATCGCTGTATATGTGAACTTCCTCTTTGCAAGAAACGTAAGTAGCTACCGCAGTTCTGAAAAATTTGGTGTAAATCAGCATGTGAAAAAAATAACAAAAAAATTAGCAAGTTCATTTTTATCTATGTTTAAAAATGATGACACTACATTTCGATCCTTATTATTTAATACTGATGATGCCATATATATAATCAACCCAGTTTCAATGAAAATTATTGGGTGCAACCGGAATGCATTTAGCCGATTGCAATATACCTATAATGAAATGTTGAGGATGAGGTTTTCTCAGATTGACTGTACAAATGGAGTAATAGGGCGATGGAATGAAATTGCCGAGTTGGTTGAGAGAAGAAAAAGTATCACAATAGAATCGACACATTTGAAAAAAGATAAATCTTCGATTCCTGTTGAAATTAATATCTCTATTGGTCATTACAATGGTTCTGATTGTTTTGTCGCCATTGTGAGAGATTTAAGAGTGCGTGAGTTAGATAAAGAAAAACTGTGGATAGAAGCGAACATTGATCCTCTGACCAAGTTACCGAATAGACGAATATTCAAAGATAAATTGACTAAAATATTAGATGACAATGTAAGTATTGACGGGGTTGTTGTTATATTCTATATCGATATTGACCACTTTAAAAAGCTTAATGATACTTTAGGACATTCAGTTGGTGATGAAGTTCTTGTGACTGTCGCACATCGACTAAAAAACTGCATAAGAGATGATGATTGTATAGCAAGATTTGGTGGTGATGAATTTGTTATGGTATTTACAGGACTAAAAAGCTCAGTAATAAGCTCAATGACAAATAAGATAAGAAATGTATTTTCTGAAAGAGTAAAAACAAGAGAGTTCTTGCTTAATGTTAACGCAAGTATAGGCGTTGGTGTTTTTGATATGAATAACTTGGATCTGGATATGGGTATAAAGTTAGTAGACAAAGCTATGTACCAAGCAAAAAAAACTAATGGGACATCTATTTACTATCATTTGGAAGAGAAGTGATTAATACAATTACCAATTACTTTTATAAGACAATAGAAGAACTTGGAGTATATGGTAAAAATACGGCATTTAACTTATGACTCAATAGAACAATATAGCCTTTCATGTGATCCATTAAATCAGGTTGTATGCCAGCTATCTAGAGGAGAGTTTAAAGCATCAAGGTATGTATTGAGCTTTCCGAAATTAGAAGCATCAAAGGAAATAACCAATAATAAAGTGCTTTACCATGGCGTATGTACTAGTGATTATCTATATATAGCTTTCTTTAATAGAGATGATGCTATCACTGTAAATGGAGTAAAGCTAGGCTATGATGATGTTTTTATTGTGGCACCGAACGAGGAAATTGTTTCTGTTTTACCTCCCGGTGTCGAAGTCTTTGTCCTATTGATCAAGAAAAGATACTTGGTAGATGTGCTAGGGGAAGAAGAAGTTAGCCATATAATTAAGTTATCGAGTGAAATTAGAAATAGAAAAGTAATATTGCCAAAAATCCAGCTGATTTCAAAAAGAGTTATTAACATCATTGAATATTCATTGAGGTATAATATTTTTATTTCACCTGAAATGAGCCTTCTAGTTCAGGATTATATATTTAAAAATGTCAAGTTATTGCTTAATAAGTCTGATATTTATACAGAGTCGAGTTTGGTTTATGATAAGCGGTTTGTCATCATTCTGCGTGCCTTTGCTTATATCAACCTAAATATCAAATCAAAACTTGAAGTAGGTGATCTCGCAAGAAACTGTTTTTGTAGTACGAGAACGCTAGAATATGCTTTTAAGAAGGTTCTGTCTATTTCGCCAAAGCAATATTTATTGATGGCGAGGTTGAATTTTGCTCGGTTTGAGTTTGAAAGGAAGTTTGGTAGTTCGTCTGTCGGACAGACTCTGAATAAATTGAATATCGAAAACCCAGGGCGGTTTAGTGGTGAGTATTTCGAGCTGTTCCATGAATATCCTAAAGATACATTAAAGAGAAATAAGACTGAGTAATTGTATGATATTTTATTTTGTAAATACTAATTATGGAAATAATGACAACAAGATATTAGAATTCGATAATAATGTACAAAAAACGAAAGAATGTCGGCATATCTATAATATAAGTATATATTATAGATATGTTTTGCTATTGTTATCAATAGCTTTAGTAGAACAATGATTCAAATTATTGAATGATAATAACTAGCTTGCTGTTATATTGTGCAGGCAGTTTATTGCTATCTTTAATATTAATAATTTGTTTTGTTTTGGCTGCTAAAACTGTAACGAATTATTATAAGGATGACTATTCATGTTTTCAGTTCTGTTTGACAGTGATGTTAGGAATTATGAGTTTCAGATAGAGACTCTAAAAAGTGAACTCGATCGATGCAATAACCAGCGTGATGAACTTAAGCATAAGATTGATGCCTTAAAAAGTGATGTCACCAATGAAATAAAAAAAAGATATTACTATGAGGGGTTATTCTCTAGGGTGTTAGATACCGCGCATCCGCTTGAGGTTATAAGGAAGAATATATCAGAGTCTGTGGAGAACACGAAATTTTTCTTAGATTCATACGAGAAAGAAACCCGGGATGGTATTGAATTATTAAGAAGCTTCCAGGCTACGTTACTTGCAACAAAAGATCGTGTTAACGGAGTGGGAGATCAGGTTGATCTGCTTACGTTAAATGCCGATGAAATCACAAAATATATTGTTTCGATAGACAGTATTTCAGAGCAGACAAATTTGCTTGCGCTAAATGCTGCTATTGAATCAGCTCGTGCGGGGGACTACGGACGTGGCTTTGCCGTGGTGGCGGATGAAGTGAGGGTACTCGCGCAGACAGCTCGCAATTCAGCACAGCATATCAAAGATGTTGGTGTAAATACATCATCTTGTCAACAAGGTGTAAACGATGTGATGAATGATTTTTCCCTGTTAGGGGAAAAGCTTAATACACTTGTAGACATGGTTTCCCAATTTGTCGGTAACGCAAACACACTCCATAAGGTGGTGAGAGACAGTTACATTCAGCTCTTCATTCATTTGGTTAAGTTAGATCATGTCTCATGGAAAATAGACATTTACAAGCGTATTCGCGAGACACGTTTAGATGCTAACCAATTGGTTGACCATTGCCACTGCAGACTTGGTCAGTGGTATTATAAAGGTAACGGTAAAGCATTCTTCTCTCACCTATCAAGCTATAAGTTATTGGAAAAGCCTCATATTGATACCCATTATTTTGGTGCTAAAGCGATAGAGGCGTTCAAGAATGAGAAAATCGATGATGCTTTTACTTTATTGGCCAAAATGGAAGAGGCGGGAAGTTTGGTTATTGATTATTTAGAAAAAATGAGTAAAGAAGCGAATAAAAACAAAATAGAGTTCACTTAATGAAATGTTGAGTGGAAAGCAACTCAACTATAAATTCTTGTTTTTTAATGAAAGTAACATCAATCCATACTTTGTTATGTATTAATTATATAAGACCACTCAGGGATGGGGGAATAATGATACAAGCAGTTAAAGTCGAAGATATTTGCCAAGGTCTTTTTGTCGTAGAACTAGAAAATGCCAAGGGACGCCTTCGGGTTAATCATCCGGGAAGAATCCATACAGAGAAACAAATATCTCAAATTAGAGCAAATGGTATAAAAGTCGTTTGGGTCGATTTTAACCAATCGGATCTCAAAAACTATATTCCTAGCATAAATCAGTTCAACACAAAGCTATTAAAAACCACATCTTTTGAAGTCGAGCTGAAACGGGCGGAGTCCATTGTGACACAGTCAAAGGATCTGTTGAGCAAAACGATAGATAATTTATATCAAGGGAAGAATATTGATGTTCGCCCTGTTGCGGAGCTATCAGACAATATTGTTTGTTCTATTCTAAGTAATCCGGATGCGATCCAATGTGTATCGGCAATACGCAATAAAGATACCTATTTACTCGAACACTCATTAAATGTCGCATTTTTGCTAGTAAATTTTGGCCGATATTTAGGGTTTAATAAACATATCCTAAAACAGCTAGCTATTGGCGGTTTATTGCATGATGTAGGTAAAACCCAAATTGATGATGATATTCTGCATAAACCGGGTCGGCTGACGGATGAGGAGTTTGAACATATAAAGCAGCATCAAACATTGTCAGAGCCCATCATCGCCAGTATACCCGGGTTGTCAGAGATGAGTCGTCAGGTTAGCCTGCTTCATCATGAAAAGCTTAATGGTAGCGGTTATCCCAAAGGTTTGACTGGCGATGAGATCTCTTTAGTCGGGAGAATGAGTGCAATTGTCGATATCTATGATGCATTAACCGCAGTCCGTTGTTACAAAGAGCCTCTTAGCCCCGCTGCAGCGTTTAAAATCCTCCGTTCGATGACGCCGCATCAATTAGATGGTGACTTGTTAGACAAGTTTATCTGGAATATTGGTGTCTACCCGGTTGGCTCTCTTGTCGAACTTTCAGACGGGCGAGCCGGTATTGTCTGGGAGTCCAATGAGTCATCGCTACTTCAACCCATTATTAAGTGCTTTTATTCGATGAGGTATAAACGCTATATCGAGGTTGATGTCGTCAATCTGGCTAAACATAAAGAGCTAGTTATTGAGCGTGGATTAAGTCTAAATGCTGAGAATATTGATCCAACACCTTATCGTTAAATCATGATTTGGTTTAAACCACTTTGCTTATTCCTCGCTATACTTTGCATAGAACTAAGGGAGCGGGATATGTTTATTGCGATTCAACATGAAATCACTGATCCTGAGTTATTCTGGCAAAAAGCCAGCGGGGCATTAACCCATCCGCCATCTGGGATGCGGCTCCATTCAACCTTGGTCAGTGAACAGCAACAAATATGTCAATGCATGTGGGAAGCGGATTCTATTGAGAGTATAAGAGAGTACCTTGAGCCTGAACTGGCAAGTGCAAGTGTCAATACTTACTATCAGATTGATCCGGACAAAGCGATTGGTTAGCAATAACGAATAATGAAAAGAATGGCGAGCTCAGGCTCGCCATTGGTATTTTTGACGCCACGCATTCGCGTCAGCTTCTAGTATTATCGGCTTTTATTTGCCAGCAATGCTTAGCTTGTTAAAGCGAATTTGAGGGGCAAAGAAATCACGTTCGTAGTCGTGGGTTAGGGTATTGCCGACAGCATCAATTTCTTTCAGAAGCTGGTAGAAATTGCCTGCGACGGTAATGCCACGGACTGGCTGAATACGCTTGCCATCACGGCAGAGGAAGCCGCTGGCACCAAACGAGAAGTCACCGCTGACAGCATCGGCTCCTGAGTGGACACCTTGAAGTTCAACCAGCTCCAGGTACTCGCCAGCAGTGATTTCTGCTTCCGAACTGGTACCGGCTGCAATTACCGTATGGCGGGATGATACCCCCAGTCCGCCTTTCGCCGACCGCGAGGCATTTGCGGTGTTGTCGATACCGAAGAAGCTCGCTGTGTGGCTATTATGAAGCAGGCTCTGTAGCTGGCCTTCGCCGATCAAGATAGTATCTCTGGTTGCATAACCTTCGCTATCAAAGGCTTTGATAGCTGAGCCCCCCTTAATGTATGCAATATCAGACACGGTTAGCAATGGGCTGGCTACCTGTTGGTGCAGGGCCTCGCGCCATGGGTTGATGCCTTTCATTGCTGACTGGCCCGACAGGCACATACCAAATGCACCAAACAGGCTGCTCAGGCAGCTGAGATCAAAAATCACCGAGTAGTTGCCGGTGGTAACGGGAGTTCCATCTAACAGCGCTTTGGCCGTCTCGTAGCCGTGGTTAATACAATAGTTAGGATCGAGTTCGTCAAAGCGTCGGCCCGATGACATGCCACCGTGCATTGACTGCTTGTCATTATGTTCGTAAAGGGTATAGGCATAACAATAGGTCGAACGCTCCTGGTGCTGACACAAGGTTCCCTGGGTGTTAGCAATAATGACCTGGCTATCTGACTCACCGAAGCCGTTGTAAGGAGCGGTTTTGGCGTTAGGCTTGGAAACAACGCCGCTTTCCAGTGACAGGGCAAGGGCTATTTTGTCATCAACAGTTGCTTCGTCCTGTTGATAGATTTCGGCAACGTCAGTGGTTAACTGGCTGTTGATACAGCTGATCGTCTGGTGTTCGTCCTGCTTGGTGTACAGGGCGTTTTGCAATGCCTGTTCCACCATGGTATCCAGGCTGGCAGGCTCCAATGACTCTGAATAACAGGTCGCAATACGCTGGTCTTTCACGATACGAACGCCAATAACCTGGCCTGACGTTACCTTGTATTCATCAAGCTCACCGGCGTTGGCTTTCAGTGAAAAGTTATTGCTGCGGTTGGCAATGACGTCGGCTTCGGCACCGGCTGCTTTGGCTCGCTCCAGAACCTGATCAATTGCCTGTTGAAGTTTGTTTTGATCGGCCATTAGTTGCCACCCCCCACAAGAATATTGTCGACTTTCAGAGCCGGTTGTCCCACTGTTGTCGGCACCGAACCGCTGACAGAGCCACACATACCGGCTGCCAGTTCGAAGTCCTTGCCCACCATGCTGATCTCTTTCAGCACTTTTGGCCCGGTGCTGATCAGCGTGGCTGATTTCAGTGGTTTGGTGATTTGGCCATTTTCAATCAGGTAGGCTTCCTGCACGGCGAAGTTGAATTCGCCGGTACCCGGCTGAACCGAGCCGCCGCCCATCTTCTTGGCAAAAATACCGTGTTCGACGCTGCTGATCATCTCGTCCAGCGAACTCTCGCCTGGCTCAATGAAGGTATTGCGCATCCGTGATGTCGGGGCGAACTTGTACGATTCACGACGGCCGGAACCTGTTGGTTCATAACCCGTTTTGAGCGAGCCCATGTGGTCAACCATAAAGCTGGTTAACTTGCCGTCTTTGATAAGCTGAGTGCGTTGAGTCTCCATGCCCTCGTCATCAATATTGATAGAGCCCCATTCGTTGGTCATGGTGCCGTCATCTACAGCATTGACGACAGGGTTGGCGATCATTTCGCCCATCTTGTCGTGGAATACCGAGGCTTTCTTGGCAACCGATGTTGTTTCAAGCAGGTGACCACAGGCTTCGTGGAATATCACGCCACCAAAGCCGTTACCGATGATAACGGGCATCTCGCCGGATGGGCAGTTATCGGCAAACAACTTCACCATGGCCTGCTTGGCAACGTGCTGGCCCAATTCACGTGCATCAAGGCGGGTATTGAATTCCCAGCCTGTCAGGGCGCCAGGTGCTTCAAAGCCTGTCGATTGCTCACTGCCGTTCTGGGCAATAGCTGTAGCAGCGACGCGTGTATAGTGGCGTGTGTCGCCGATATGCAGGCCGGTTGAGTTAAAGATCTCGATCTGCTGCTCGCGCTGCAGAATGCGACCGATGAATTGAGATATCTTTTCGTCTTCGCCACGGGCAGCTTGATCTGTGTCTCTCAGGAAAGCGATTTTTGCTTCAAGGTTGGCCCCTTGTGCCAGTGGCAGTTGGCATTGGTGTTTGTTGCTATAGCGGCTGAGGTTCAAGGCTGCCGCATTGGCAATCTGGTCTCGCTTGTCCTTGGCTGCCAGCAGCCCGGTAACACGCTTGAGCTCTTCTTCATCAGTACTGTTGGTGTAGCCGTACAGCACTTTATAACCGAAGAACAAGCGAATCCCGATACCGAAGTCGATACCTGAGTTTACCTTGTCAATGTCGCCGGAGATAAGCTCGACGGAACTGGACTGGTGATGCTCAACGAAGAGTTCAGCAAAGTCAGCACCGAGGAATAGCGCATGATCAATGACTGCTTTCGCAGTAGCAGGGTTTAGCATATTTGCTCCTTGCTTGTGATTAGGTCCATTGCCAAACAGGGCCTTTCAATGGACAAATTAATTCTGTTCGACTGCAATTCTAATGCTATCCATACTCATTATTAGCATGAAATTCAAAATCTTGAGTCGCAAATCATGATTGAGCCGTGACCAAAGAGCACAGGATCTCCTCTAGCTCATCCCACGGTAGTGCTTCTTTGTCGATAAATTCTATCCGTGACTCGAAGCCGTTCAGCGATAGCTCGTTGACTGAGACGACCTGGTTGACCACGTTGAAGGCAAAGCAGCCACGTTCTGTATTAACCACGGCTTTGACACGCTGGGCGTTGACATTGGAAAGCAGGGTAAAGAGTTTAGAAAAGTCGAAAACTTGATCGGCGGCGAAGAACCAGCCGCAGCTGCGATAGCCCTGGCCGCTGTTTTCGCGACGGGCAAAGGTTTCGCCGGGAGCCAGTTCAAACTCTTCCAATGGCGCGGCTTCGCCGTGACTGTGGTGATGATGGCTGTGCTGTGCCTGACGCTCAGTTCGCTCGATAGCCAGCCAGTCGAGGTCAAGCTGACCTTGTTCAACTTTGCCAATGGCGGCTTTTGCAGGATCGAATTTGGCAGTAAATGCATCAAAAGCAGCCAGATCTTCGTTAGCGCACTGGTCTATTTTGTTAGCGACAACAACATCAGCCAGCGCCAGTTGATCCTGGAAGTTTTGGTTGTCGGTATACTGGGTATCGGAAAAATGACGCGGATCGACAACAGTAATGGTTGCCTTCAGGTCGATATAGTTACGGTAGCTCTCAGAAGTGAGCTTGGCGATCACTTCCTTCGGGTGGCCAAGACCGGTCGGCTCTAGCAGCAGACGATCAGGCTTTTGTGCCAAGAGAGCATTAATGCCAACGGACATCGGTAAGCCTGCTACACAGCACATGCAACCACCCGGTACTTCTTTCACGATAGCGCCTTGTTGGTCAAGAATCGCACCATCAACGCCGATATTGCCAAACTCGTTGATTAGAATCGCCCACTTTTCATTTTCTGGCTTACGCGCCAGCAGAGAAAGTATGGAAGTCGTTTTTCCGGCACCTAAAAAGCCGGTGATAATGTTGGTTGGAATGCGCTTCATTTGGGTAACAGTTCTCCTTGTAGCCTGATGAAGGCATCATATCATTCTATAAACCTATCTGAGCCAGATTGGACAACTTAATTTGCTTCATCTTGTAACTCTGGGTGATTTTTATACTGTTCAAGAGCTTGCGGGTTTGCCAGTGCCCCGACATTCTTGACTGGTTGGTGATGGACGATGTTGCGCACGGCCAGCTCGACCAGTTTGCCGGATTTAGTGCGGGGAATATCGTTAACCGCCAGTATGACAGCCGGTACATGGCGCGGCGAACAATGCTGTCTGATCCGCTGGCAAATCGTTGCCTTTAGTTCATCATCCAGTTCGCATTCCTCTGCTAGCTGGACAAAGAGTACCACCCGAACATCATTGTGCCAGTGTTGGCCGATAACCACTGAATCGGTGATCTCTTCGAGAGGGTTTACCTGACGATAGATCTCGGCGGTACCAATTCGCACTCCACCAGGGTTTAATATGGCATCAGAGCGGCCGTAGAAGGTCATTCCGCCTGTTTCGCTCAGCGAGACAAAATCACCATGGTGCCAGGTGTTGGGAAAGGTATGCCAATAGGCCTTGTGATAGCGGCTGCCATCTTCGTCATTCCAAAAACCGATCGGTTGGTTGGGAAAGCTGTTGCAACAAACCAGCTCCCCCTGCTGCTGGAACAGTGAACGGCCGTTATCATCAAATACCTGTACATCCATACCCAGCGCTCGTCCTTGGCATTCTCCCCGATAGACAGGGTTGAGGGGATTCCCGATGGCAAAACAGCCGCAGATGTCAGTGCCGCCTGAAATAGACGCGAGCTGTAAATCGGATTTTATCGATTGATAGACGTAGTCGAACTGCTCGGGAGCCAGTACTGAACCGGTCGAGCATAAGGTAGTGAGTGATGATAAATCATGGTTTGATGTCGGCTGATAGCCTTGCTTTTCCAGCGCTTCGAGGTATTTCGCCGATGTGCCGAACAGAGTAACCGATTCCTGTTCGGCCATATCCCACAATACATTGCCATCAGGAAAGAAGGGCGAGCCATCATAAATCACAAGACTGGCGCCGGATGCCAGACCGCTGACCATCCAGTTCCACATCATCCAGCCGCAGGTGGTGAAGTAAAACAGCCGGTCTCCCGATTTGAGGTTGCAGTGTAACTGATGCTCTTTGAGGTGGTTGAGCAAGGTCCCGCCGGTGCTATGGACGATGCACTTGGGTTTTCCTGTTGTTCCCGAAGAATAGAGGATATACAGCGGATGATTGAACGGTACCGGAGTGAAAGAAAGGGGGCATGCCGGGTATTGCTCGAGCATTTCATCCCACCACGTTGTAGTTACCGGTTGCTGGCCAGAAGATCGAGAACCAGAAGACCGAGAAACGGTGCCCCTTTCATTTTCTATTGTATTGTCATCTTTTGTCTTGCTGCCTTCTGTATAAGGGATGATCAGCAATTGCTTAACACTGGGGAGTTTCTCCAGCATCGCACTGACTTTATTCAGACTGTTGTGCGTTTTCCCGTTGTAGAAGTAGCCATCGGTACAGATCAATAGCTTGGGCTTTGTCTGGCCAAATCGCTCGACAACACTCTCCACGCCAAAGTCCGGCGACGTTGACGTCCATATTGCCCCCAGTGAAGCCGTAGCCAGCATCGCTATGATTGCCTGGGGAATATTGGGAATATAGGCAGCTACGACGTCGCCTTGTTTAACCCCGTTTTCAGCCATGAAAGCGGCAACTTGCGAAGTCTGGCGGTATAGCTGTTGCCAGCTGAGATGCTGGCGCCGCTCTGGATCTCCTTCGCAATGGAAGATAATGGCATCGGCAGCGGCGTGAAGATTCCAGTTTTTTAGTAAATTCTCGGTAAAGTTGAGGCTTGCATGAGGAAACCATTGGGTTTCTTTTGCCGGCAACTGGCTGTTAGCGGGGCATTGGGTGATAGGTGGTTTTTTTTCACCCCTGACGTCACAGAAGTCCCACAGCATATCCCAAAATTCTTCGCTGTGTTCGATGGTCCAGTGATGAAGCTGGTTGTAATCATGGTACAAGGTGTTCTTTTTTTCGCTTAGATCCACCATGAACTGGTACAGCAGGCTGTCATGAATGCGATCTTTCTCAGGCATCCACATCATTTGTGGATGAGCCGTCGAATTAACCTGAAAAGTAGGATCATCACCGTTATCTGTCATCAGGAAGTTCCTTGTTCACTTTGGGCGTCAGGGTGGGCACGGACGAACGCATCGAGATGCAGGCAGTGCTGCTCAATGCGCTGCAGGGTAGGGTAGGGGCCAACATCAAACCCAAAGCGCCGTGCGTTGTAGATTTGGGGGAGCAGACAGATATCGGCCATGGTTGGCGTATCGCCACAGCAAAAATGATGGGTACTGTTGCCTAGCAGCGTTTCAAGGGTTTGAAATCCCTGGCTGAGCCAATGGTGATACCAAATCATTTTCTCGTTTTGGTGCACCCCGAACTCACTGTGAAGGAAGTTCAGGACTCGCAGGTTGTTCAGTGGGTGAATATCACAGGCAATCGCCAGCGATATTTCACGGCACTTGGCTTTCTCCCAGCGAGAACTCGGCAAGATCGCGGGTTCGGGGTAACAGTCTTCCAGGTACTCCATAATGGCAATCGACTGACCTAGTAGTCCTCTGTCTGACTCGAGGCTCGGAACCAGGGCGCTGGGATTAAGTGACGTGTAACTGGTGCTGCGCTGCTCGTTATCCAACAACGAAACCGGGCAATGCTCATAGGTCAGTCCTTTAAGATTGAGGGCAATGCGTACCCGGTAGGAAGCGGAAGAACGATAATAGTCATAAAGCTTCATGATTTCCCCGCTCAGCTTGGTCTGTGATGGTTGAGGTCTTCATCATGGTAGCGATGTTCATAACGCGCCACTTTCTGTTCAATTGCCCCAAAAATAGACTGGCCGCTGTCGTCGAACATTTCGATTCTGACCGTATCACCAAAGCGCATGAAAGGTGTTTCGGCGACTCCGTTGTCGATGATCTCTAGCATACGGCGCTCGGCAAGACAGCAAGAGCCGCTGGAACTGTCTTTGTTCGAAACGGTGCCGGAGCCGATAATTGTCCCGGCACTTAGCGGACGACTTTTGGCAACATGCTGAACCAGTTCGGCAAAGTTGAACGTCATATCTGTTCCGGCGTGGGGCTGACCGAACAAAACACCATTGTGATGAACCGTCAGGCGATGGTGAACCTTATAGTCATGCCAGTTGTCGCCCAATTCGTCCGGGGTGACCGCTACCGGAGAGAAAGCCGAGGCCGGTTTTGACTGGAAGAAACCAAAGCCCTTAGCCAATTCGGCAGGGATCAGATTGCGAAGCGAGACATCATTGACCAGCATCAGCAATTTGATGTGCCCGTGTACTTCCTCGGTCCGGATCCCCATGTCGACATCATTGGTGACAATGGCGATCTCGGCCTCGAAATCAATGCCCCAGTTTTCGTCGGTGACGTCGATATCTTGGGTTGGGGTTAGGAAAGCATCAGACATGCCCTGATAGACCAGCGGATCGGTCCAGAAGCTTTCTGGCATTTCTGCGCCGCGGGCCTTGCGCACTAGCTCGACATGATTGACATAGGCACTGCCGTCAGCCCATTGGTAGGCACGGGGAAGTGGCGAGGCGCAAAGCTTGGGATTGAACGGGAAGACATCATGGGCGGTACCGTCATTGAGGTTGCGGTACAGGTGCTGAAGATCGCCTTCAACCTGATCCCAGTTGTCGAGAGCAAATTGCAAGGTGGGTGCAATGTCATGCGCATGCACGGCTTGGATTAAATCACGAGAGACAACAATGAGTTGCCCGTCTCGGCCATGGTTTAAAGAAGCTAGTTTCACTCTCGACTCCTTATTTACAATGTAAATTATTTAATCGGGTTAATCGTTGCTATCACTGGCGTCAATGGCTTATTTCTTGTTTAACCATGAATAAACATAGTCTTTATTTTCAACGTCTTCAGGTAAATCGGCGATTTCCAGCGGCCACCGGGTGTCAATCATCACTGCAACCTCATCGGTTTCCTTTTTCGGGTTTTCCATGCTGCTGGCCAGCGCCTTGGGGTGTGGGCCATGGGAAAAGCCGCAAGGGTGGTGGGTGATCATGCCGGCCTCGATATTATCGCGGCTGAAGAAGTTACCTCGGTGATAGAACAGCACTTCGTCATAGTCATCATTGTTGTGGTAAAAGGGCACTTTCAATGCCTTGGGATCACTTTCGATCGGCCGGGGTACAAAGGTGCAGATCACAAAGCCGTTGGCGACAAAGGTGGTATGTGCCGAAGGGGGCAGGTGATAGCGGTGGCTCATCAAAGGCCGGATATCACGCCAGTTAAGCTTGAAAACAGTCAGGTTACCCTTCCAGCCTTGTGCATCCAGAGGGTTAAACGGGTAAGTGATGGTATTGAGCTGGTTGCGGGCTTTCAGTTTCACCTGCCATTGCTGCTCCGTGCTTTGCTGGGCCAAGAAAGCGTCATCAATACGGGCATACTCCAAAATTGCCGGATCGTACACCGCGTGCTGGCCGACCAGGCCGCGCTCTGCCATTTGGTAGCCGCTGTTTGTGGCCTCGATGAGCAGCATGGATACTGGCTCTTCAATCTCGATACGCCAGCTTGTCGCCCGGGGGATCACGATATAGTCGCCGTCGCGGAACGAGAGGTGGCCATAGTCACAGAATAGCTGTCCGCGGCCCTGGTGAATGAACAGGACTTCGTCGCCGTCACCATTGCGCACCAGATGATCCATGCTGTGTTTGCTGTTCCATACCCGCATCTTTAGGTTGTTGTTGAATAGCAATAATGATGCATCCCAGGGTGATGTACCCGGTTGCTTCAGCTTGGTTGTATCAATAGCGCGGGGACGAAGCGGGCCTTCCCATTGTGTCCAGCCTGTTGGCGGGTTGGCGTGATACATATGGCTGGCCGGGCCAAAAAAGCCTTCCTTGCCACATTCACGTTCAAAGGTCCCTTCGGGCAAATCACAGTGAGCCTGGCGGGATGCTTTTCCCTCAATGATTGGAAACTGAAACCAATGTCGCATTGCCTTATCCTTAAAGTTAATGTTTTGTTAACTCAATATATTAACTCTGGCTGAGCAAGGACGAACAAGCAACTAAATCCGGATTATTTTATCTGCTCGAGTGTGCCGATGATTTTACATAACCATCTATTAACTAAAGCTATATTTTGAAAATGCAAGCTCAGCTTCGAGCAAGTGCCCTAAAAAATAATGTAAAAAAAATGTTACACCTGTGCGTGGGTATGTTTTCCTTTCAGTGGTTTCATAGCCATCATGAAAGCACCTAACCTTAATGAAGATAGAGGAAATTCGAAATTGAAGACGGGAATAATTGAAGATTGCCAAGGAGAGGCGAACAGACAAAGTAGGTTATTTTATGGGTGTAGCGAACAAATATGTATCGAAGAAGCCGGATGAAAATGGCTTTATTGACTGGAATGCGGAAGAAGATCAAATCTGGCATGATTTGGTAATTCGACAGCTCAATAGTATTGATGGCCGGGCCTGTGATGAATACATTAAAGGGCTGGATTTGCTCGATTTGCCTCTGGATCGGGTACCGCAACTAGAAGAAATCAATCAGGTGCTGCGATCAACAACCGGATGGGAGTGTGTCGAGGTGCCGGCATTGATCAATTTTGATCGTTTCTTCAGTATGCTGTCTAACAAGCAGTTTCCTGTTGCCACTTTCTTACGGCGTCGCGAAGAGTTCGATTATCTCCAGGAGCCTGATTTTTTCCACGAGATATTTGGCCATTGTGCCATGCTGACTAACCCGGCTTTTGCCGAGTTTACCCACACCTATGGTAGGCTGGGGTATGAAGCCAGCAAAGAAGAGCGTGTCTATCTTGCTCGTCTGTATTGGTTTACGGTTGAGTTTGGCCTGCTTAGACGGGATAACAACTTGCGCATTTACGGCGGGGGAATTTTATCGTCACCCGGTGAAACAGAATATGCGGTAACCAGTGACAAGCCTGTTTACCGCCCGTTTGATCCGGTTGATATTATGCGTACGCCTTACCGTATCGATATTATGCAACCGATATATTTTGTGCTCGATAGCATTGACCAACTTTATGAACTGGCCCAGAAAGACATTATGAGTATGGTGTTAGAGGCTAAATCACTAGGCTTGCATGAGCCTATGTTTCCACCGAAGAATAAGGAGATTGTGGGAGACTATGTCTGAATTACATGAGTTGAAATGTGAAGCCTGCCAGGTTGGTGCCCCGATGGTCACCGAGCGTGAGATGATTGAGCTGTCTCAGAATATTCCTCAGTGGGACGTGCTTAGCAGGGAAGGGATTAAGCAGCTGGAGCGAACCTATAAGTTCAAGAACTTCAAACTGGCCTGGGTTTTTGCCGACAAAGTGGCGGCGCTTGCCGAAGAAGAGTTTCATCACCCGGCCATTACGCTGGAGTGGGGGAAAGTGACGGTTTGCTGGTGGAGCCATTCAGTAAAAGGGCTGCATAAAAATGATTTTATCTGTGCAGCGAAAACAGATTTAGCCTTTCAATCGTTAAATCTGTAAAGGTCAAATATATAACCACGTATTTAATAAGGTCATGGATTGTTAACTATACTGTGAATAGTAGTGTTATTAGGCGAATAAACCACTTGATCCATCCATAAGTAGATTTGCTCATATGAGCTTCGTAGTAACTAGACGTTCACTTTATCTTGCTTAACTTAACCTCCCACTTGGGAGGTTCTTATTTTCCGTCTAAGTACCGCCATATAGAAAGCGTACTGGATTCTGCATCTATCAGCTTTATATCAAGGCTTTATCTCAATTTTGTACAGGTATTTTCCTGAGATTTTCTATACTCAGTGGATAAGTGTAAAGATAAAGGCAGATAATGAGCAAGCAACAGCCATCTAAAGTGCTGGTCGGTTGTGAGGAGTGCGGCTTGGTGACAGAACTGCCTGTATTAACTGACGGGCAGAAAGCCTGTTGTCCACGTTGCGGCCACACATTGGCAAAATATATCAGCCAGCCTTTTCAGCGGCCGTTATCTTACGGTATCGCCTGTTTGGTTATGCTGGTGCTCAGTGTCAGCTTTCCGTTTATGTCGTTCAGTGTGCAGGGGATCACCCAGGAGATCACTCTGCTTCATGCTGCGAAAATGCTCAGCAGTTTCCAAAATAGTTTACTGGCTGCTTTGCTCTTGCTGACGGTGGTCATTTTGCCTGCTGTTTATATCACCATCGTGTTGTATCTCTACTGGGTTGCGAAAAAGCTGTCTTTATCTGCCGGGACAAGGTCAGTTCGCATGTTCGAAAAGCGTTTATGTCGGGGTATGACGGTTATTGAGCCCTGGCTGATGGTGGATGTTTTTCTCATCGGGGTGCTGGTTAGCCTGATAAAGATCGCATCATTGGCTGACATTGGCCTTGGAATGTCGTTTTGGGCGTTTTGTTTCTATACGCTGCTGGTTGTGAAATGTGTGTCCATGGTAGACAGAACCTGGTTATGGTTGCAGTTTGCCCCTATGTTGCCTTTGCCCGGGCTAAAGGTTGGTGATAGTCATCAATCGGCCAATCATGTTAGTTGCCATACCTGTGCCCAGCTTAATGCGATGCCAGTGACTTCACATGCGCGCTGTGCTCGTTGTCATAGTACCTTGCATCCTTATCATCCTCAGCAGAGCCTGCAACGAAGTTGGGCATTATTAATCGCAGCCGTTGTCTTTTTTGTGCCTGCCAACTTGTACCCGATGATGTTCACTGTAAGTCTCGGTAACTCGGAGGGCTCTACCATCATGGAGGGGGTTGTTCTGCTGTGGCAGTTAGGCTCGTATCCGATTGCTGGAGTTATTTTCCTGGCTAGCATTATTATTCCGCTTGCCAAGATTTTCGCATTATTCTGGCTGTACATGAAGGCACAGTCTGTCGGATCCACTGGCGGTCGGCAGGCTATTCAGCGATTAAGGCTCTATCGGATCACGGAGTTGATTGGGCGCTGGTCAATGATTGATATTTTTGTTGTCGCCATTCTGGTGGCTTTGGTGCAACTACAGAATTTGATGGCAATTTTTCCGGGACCGGCAGCACTGTCTTTTGCCAGTGTTGTTATTTTAACCATGTTGTCGGCAATGACCTTTGACCCGAGGATCTTCTGGACAGAAGAAGGGCCGACTGCCTCTTCGAAGAATCACGAGCAGGCATCATAAGACAAGGCAGTGGTAATCAATAGTAAAGAGAAGCCAACTATGACGGATAACAAGCAGGAAAAAGCAGAAGTCCAGGATATCAAGCAGATTTCTTCTATCTGGCTTGTTCCGGTGATTGCGCTGGGAATCGGCATTTGGATGATTGCTCAATATATGATGAGCAAGGGGCCGGAAGTTACCTTGTTGTTGAGTACTGCCGAGGGGATCGAGGTTGGAAAAACGGAGGTTAAAGCACTCAATGTCAGGGTCGGGGTTATTACGGATGTGAGCTTAAATGATGACTACAGTGCCATTATCGCCACAGCGCAGATAGACAAAGATGCCGCTCGTATGCTCAAAGAAGACACTTTGTTTTGGGTGGTAAAACCTAGAATTGGTAAAGAGGGGGTATCCGGGCTTGAAACGTTACTCTCAGGTGCCTATGTCCAATTGCAACCGGGCGTTGCAAAAAAGGAAAAACTTGAGTTTACCGTGTTGGAAGTGCCGCCTGTTGCTCCACCCGATGCCAAGGGGATCCGGCTGGTTCTTTATCATAACGAAGCCGGTAAGCTTGGGGTGGGTGATCCGGTATTGTATGAAGGTTTTACGGTCGGGCGGGTAGAGAAAATAACCTTTGATCCAGAGGCCAAGAAAGCCAATTACCAGCTGTTTATCTTCGAGCCCTATAACAGTCTTATCCGCAAGCGAACCCGTTTTTGGTTAACATCCGGCGTGGATTTGCAGATGTCTGCAGAAGGATTCAACTTTAAGATAGGTTCGATCGAGTCTCTGATCACCGGTGGGGTCAGCTTCAGGGTGCCAAGAGGCAATGAGCCGGGTGAGTTGATCACTAAGGAGTTGAGCCGGTTTCGGCTCTACAACAACCTCAAGCAGGTCAGGGAGCGCTTTTTTGATGAATATCTCGAATACGTCATGTTGTTTGACGAATCCGTTCGAGGCTTAAATTCAGGTGCTCCTGTTGAGTACCGGGGTATTCGCATTGGGACGGTGAGGAAAGTCCCGCTGGAACTGCCACGGGCTGTGAGCGGGTTTGCAAGTAAGCAGATCCCGGTCTTGGTTCGCATCGAATTGGGGCGAATATACGAACATGTCGATGTTGATAGTTTGCCACAGCTGAAAGAGAATCTTGAACGAGAATTTAAGGCCGGGCTCCGTGCCTCTTTGAAGACCGGCAACCTGTTAACAGGGGCACTGCTGGTTGATACTGAACTCTATCCGGAAGAAACGCTACCTGAATTACCTCGCTATGGAAGGTATGATATTTTTCCGACCAAGGCTGGTGGGTTTGCTCAAATTCAAAAACAAATTAGCGCTATTTTAAGCAAGATAAATAACCTGCCGGTTGAAGATACCCTGGAAAGCTTGAATAACAGCCTGAACGCTTCGCAGAAAACGTTGCTCGCTACTGAGAAAATGGCGAACGAGCTGGCTGTGATTTTGGCAAACCAGGACACCCAGGCTATTCCCAGCGAAGTCCGTAACAGCCTGCAGCAAATTCAGAATACCTTAGATGGTTTTGGGCCTGACGCCGAGCCGTACCGTAATCTGGAACAGGCTTTAGCACGATTTGAGCAGGTGATGACAGAGCTTCAGCCTGTATTGCGGCAGATAAATGACAAGCCAAATTCGTTGATATTTTCGGGAGAAAAGGCCAAAGATCCTATTCCCGTCGGGGGGATTAAGTAATGCGCAACTGGTTAATTATTTTGGGAGGACTCCTTGTTGGTTGCAGCAGTCAGCCTGAAGCTGTCAGCAATACTTATCTGCTACCTTCCGGAAATCAGACTGTCACGTCTGCGATTGCTACAAATCAGCCTTTGCTGGTGGTTCGCCCGGTGGAAATGGCCGAGCACTTGTCAGGCACTGGGCTGGTTTATCAGCTTAGTGACACCGAGGTAGTACAGGCGCAACAAAACTTGTGGGCTGAAAGTATCAGCGAACAACTGACACGCAGAATAAACAACGACCTTCGCCAGAAGCAATCCAAGTATTGGCCGACGGAGCTAACGCCAGCCTTATCAACAATGGGAGTGCCGAGGCTTCAAGTAAAAGTGAATCAGTTTAATGGCCATTACTCCGGGGTCGCCAAGGTTAGCGGTGAGTGGTTGTTACTTGATGCGAAAGGCGCACTGCAGGGGGTCTACCCGTTTGCTTTTCAAGTACCGTTGGAGCGAGACGGGTACGATGCACAAGTCAAAGCGTTGTCGGAAGCCATTAACCGTTTAACGACCCAAATGGCTCAGCGATTATCGCTATTTACTACGAAAACCTAGCCTGTGAGAGGCTAGGTTCCCAGGAGGGTAACTGTGGCGGTGTGGTTACAGTTTTACTAGCATTTTGCCGGTGTTTTTTCCCTCGAACAGCCCGATAAAGGCATCGGGTGCTTTGTCTAAACCTTCAAATACGGTTTCTTCCCACTTAATCTTGCCTTCGGCAATCCATTTTCCCATCTGTTGTGCAAACTCGGAGTAGTGCTCCCAGTGATCAGTGACAATAAAGCCCTGCATTTTAAGTTTCTTGCCAATGAGCTTGATGAGGTTTTTTGGCCCTGATTGAGGCTCGGCGTCGTTGTAGTTTGAAATCATGCCACAGGCCGTGATCCGGCCAAAGTTGTTCATGTTATCCAGCGCGGCTTCAAGATGTACGCCGCCAACATTGTCAAAGTAGACATCTATTCCTTGTGGGGCAACAGCGGCGAGGGCGTCAGATAAATTCGCCTCAGATTTGTAGTTGATGACAGCGTCGATTCCCATCTCCTTGAGAAAGCTCGCTTTCTTGTCTGATCCTACCGATCCTATGACAGTACAGCCGTGCAACTTGGCTATCTGGCAGGCAGCACTGCCGACAGCACCGGAGGCCGCCGAAACAAAAACGGTATCCGTAGGCTGCAGATTTGCGATGTAGAATAAGCCCGACCAGGCTGTCATCCCCGGCATTCCCATGATACCGAGAAAGCTTTGCAGAGGAAGGGGGTCGCCGGGAGCGGAGTTAACTCGCTTCCGGCGCTAATATAGTGGCTGCGCCATCCAAGCATGGTGCTCACTTTGGTACCGATCGGAAATTGAGGGTTGCGGGAGTCGATCACTTCGCCAATGGCACCACCTTCAAGAGTTTTGCCGAGCTCGAATGGAGGGATATAGCTGGGTAGATCTCTCATTCTGCCACGCATGTAGGGGTCGACCGACATCCAAAGGTTCTTGACCAGTACTTCACCGTCTTTGATTGCCGGGGCTTCCCTGTTTACTAGAGAAAAGCTATCTGCTGTTGGTATTCCTTCCGGACGAGAGGCGAGGTGTATCTCTTGTATTTTCATATTATTCCTTTATTGATATGAGCCTACTGGCCTGTATGATTTTTGCACAACAAAGTTGTATTAACTAACTCTTCAGATAAAATTTATCAAAAGTTTGAATCACTTAGCCACATTTCATTGTGAATTTGAAAATATAACAATACGGCTGTGAATCTGATTTGCTTTAGCAGGGTGTTAGGTGGGAGTACAAGATGAAGTACTGGGAGTAGAGCATCTCGCCACCGTGCCGAACAAAGTTACCCGTAGCAGGTGGCGAGTTGGGTTGTTATTTATGCTGGAAGCGGTAATAGCCATTTAACCAGCATTCGGGAAGCTCCTCCCCTGAAGGGAAAGCCAGCTCTTGTTTGTCGATTGCGACAGGATCGGCAAGATCTTCCCCTGATTGGAACTGAACAGTGACATTCTGTGAGAAAGGATTAATCAGTGATGCCATATCTACAACATCGACTAAATCTCCAGTCCGCGCCTCTTTCAAAAACATACCGAGAGCCTCCACTATTGCGTAATGATTTCTCGCTTAACGGTTTAAGTATGGTCGATTTTGCTGTATTTGGCGGTTAATGCGCCTGGCGTCGACAATGGCCATTCACTTGCTCTCAATCACATATTTAGAATCAAGGCTAACACAATGATTTTTAATCAGGCTTTACTATGTCAATTTATCCAAATTGAATGTTATCGCTAGATATAAACCAGTGGAGTTGAAATGGGCCGTTATTATTGGGGCATCGATCTGGGTGGGACCAAGATTGAGTGTGCAGTGATGTCTTATGAAGATGATCAGTGTGTGTTGCGCAAGCGTCTTGCGACCGAAGGAGACAAAGGCTATCGGCATATTTTGCAGAGGATCAAACGGCTCATTGATCAATGTGCGAAAGAAGTGGGTGAATACCCGGCTTGTGTCGGGTTTGGAACGCCGGGCACCTTAGATCCGCAAACTGGTGTGATGAAAAACTGCAATTCGACAGCCTTGAATGGCCAGCCGCTGGATAAAGATCTTGAAAACCTCTTGCAGACTGAAGTTAAGTTGGCAAATGATGCCAACTGCTTTGCGTTGGCCGAGACCTGTCTGGGTATCGTGCCGAAAGTCAAACCCGATGCCGAAGTGGTCTTCGGTATCATTATGGGCACAGGAGTCGGTTCTGGCCTGGTAGTGAACGGTAAGCTGATCAATGGCCGACATGGTATTGCGGGCGAGTGGGGCCATAACGTCCTCGAGGCCAATGGCGATCCGTGTTACTGCGGTAAAGCCGGGTGTCTGGAAACAGTTATTTCGGGCAAAGGGCTGGAGAGCTATTATCAACGACTGGCCAATCAGTCGGCGAGCCTGCCCGAGATTGTTGAGTTGGCCGAATCCGGCGATAGCTATGCTCAGCACACTTTGACTCGACTGATTGAGAAGTTCGGCCTTGCTGTTGCTCAAATCATCAATGTCATCGATCCGGATGTGATTGTTGTGGGAGGCGGTGTCGGCAATGTTGATGTACTTTATGAATACGGCCCCAAGGCAATCCTACGCCATCTGTTCAACCCGGTACTTGAAACCCAAATAGTGAAACCAGCGCTTGGTGATAGTGCTGGCGTGTTTGGAGCGGCAATGCTGGTCAAGTAGTTCCTGTGTACGACACGTTGGGTACGTTGAGAAAAGCGCCATTGTGCAGTGTGGCATGATCCTGAAAAGAGTTAGAAAAAAGAAGAGGCTGATGGCCTCTTCTTTTATGAAGGTTTGTTTGTGCGGAGTCTAGCGGTTTAGAAAACAAAATTAAGCATTAGAGTATATAACTGCGCATCTTTGTCTTCCCCGGTGAGCTTAGGGGGTGAAATAAAGGCACCAGTCCCGAATTTGTCGTAGCTGCTGCTATCCATAAAGATACCTTGCCATTCGGCATTCAGCGAGATGGAGTAGCTGATATCGTAGCGCAGTCCCGCAGTAAGGCTTTGTGATTGCCTACGGTGGTGACTTTCTGCGTAGACCAGATATGGGGTAAACATATCGTAGTTATAGGCACCACTGACATACCAATTTGTCTGTATCCGGTCGCTTTGAACTTCAGCCATAAATTGCCATTGTTCATGTGAGTATTCACCGCCAAGGGTATAGACATTTAAGATTTCTGCTGTTGGCGTGGCTGCGGGCAACTGAGTGAATTTTACGTGCGCATAGCCTAAATGCACTCGGTAGTTAAAACCGCTCAGGCCAACCGATGTTCCGGCAATTCTATCTGTATCAAAGGTAAGTTTATCGTTACCTAGTTCAGTTTTGTATTCGTGTTCGAAGGCATAATAAAGTGACGCCGTCACAGCTGTCTCGTCAGAAATATCACTTTGCCAGGTTACAGAAAGGCCGTCGTAGAAGGTGAAGCCCATAAGGCTGTCGTAGACTTCCTGCGGTGGCCTGGCCCAAGTGTAGGCCTGACCAACATAGTAGTATTCGGAGACAAGAAACAAGGGGACTCGCTGTCGACCGCCCCTGAATGAAAAGTCCTCATACTGATAGCCAAGGTAGGCCCATTCTATTTCAGGGTCAGACCAATCATCCTGCGGGCGCTTAACGATCTGCAAGGAGGCATTAACATCATCAGTCATGGTTAAATCAGCTTGGAGGCCAAAGGTGGTGTCACAGTCATAGCAGGTACTATCGTCAATTTCCCTGTGAACAAAGAGTGGTGTGCTGTTATCAGACTTGGTCATTGAGGTAGAGCCAAAGCCGCCGATAGAGAAATTGTCGGTTACTTTAATTGCAGCGTTCGACGCAAAAGAGATGCCTATAAGCGGTATAAGAATGAATGTTGAAGTCTTCATAATCTTACTCTCCCTGTAAGATTGTGATAAGAATATTGGCATTTTCCGGGACCTCACTGACAGGTGCGTAGGCTATTCCGTTAGGGTTTCTGTTCAGCCATTCGATAATATCTTTTATATCGTCACTGTTGAGCTCTTCCGGTGGCGTTCCTTTTCCGGAAAAAGACAGGCTTGCCCAATATCCATTCATTTGGGAAATGGATTTGCCCAGTAACATATTATAAAAATCTTCCCGGAGTATGGATGTAGTGGGTAAATCAACCAAAACAATCTTAATACTGCCATTTAATTTTTTAGTTCTTCCTTTATAAAGCATTCTCGCCTTACTTTTACTGAGGGAAGGGATCTCATCATTTAGTGAAAAAACAGCGAACTCGACATCTTTTGCATTGCTATCGCTAGCAAAACTAGAAAATGAAGGCAGTAAGAACATTATCCCTGCAGCAAGAAGGGAAATAAAACTTTTAGTGTTCAGTCCATTGCACATCAAAAAATTCCATTTATCCTAAAATAATTCTAATATAAATAATAGTATACATTGATGTGACTACAAATGGACATATGCAAAGGTTCACGTTCAAGGAGAAGGTATGAGCCTGTTAAATAGAATATCAATAAAGACAAGGCTGCTCTGCCTAGTGGTGTTGCCACTAACATTTTCCTCCATTTTTACAGGCGTAGAGCTTAGTGAACTCTATAGTAAAGTCCACTCTTTGAATAGTTTGAGCGCAAGAGTTCAGTTACTTGAAGAAATATCGACTTTTGGGACATTGGTTCACAAATTGAGGACAAGTCGATTGGAGTCTGCGGATGTGTTTGATGAAAAGAATCAGGCTATTGAAGCTGCATCACAATATTCGACTTTGCTTACTGTCGCTTTTGATCCTGCCGAGCAGGTTGAAGCTTCTGCTGTTGCGTCGGATATGATTGAGGTTCTTCAAGATTTTGAAGGCGTTGCCAAGGAGGATGTAACTGATTGGTCAGACTGGGCTTCCGATCTCGTCGGACAATCTCTTGAGCAACTGGAGAAAAGCAGCCTTACTGTGGACGATGATCAGATTGAACAAAACCTATCTATTCTCTACCAGTTAAAGTGGCTTCAAATTTGGGCTCAGCAAGAAAACTGGTATGTGCATTTGCTAAATAGTGACGTAACAAGAGACGAGTATTATCAGAGCCTCTTAGTTTCGGTTATAGAAAGGCAGCAATTATTCATTGAACGTTATCTGTCTATTAATGCCACACCGGAGCAAATCGATTTACTCAGCAGAACATTTACAAACCCTGCTTTTTCCGATAGCTATAAATTACGTAGTGAAATATTGGCAGGAGAAGAATCGGGGAAAGATATTTCTGCAGGTATGAAAGCGTTTGATGAACGTTTTCGTTTAATTCAGTTTGTTGTCAATGAGGTGAGTGCGCAGTTAATTTATGAAGTGAATGATTGTATATCCAAGTCAAAGCAACTGATGACTGTGTATTTAGCCGTCATTGTCCTCTCTTTGCTGATCATGGGCTATCTTGGTTCAAATTTGGCTAGACGAGTTATTTCTTATCTTGGTCATATTTTAAAGACCATGGCTAATATTGAACAGCAGAATAATAGTGACTTGCGGATAAAAGAAGATGGCAATGATGAATTTACCGTCTTTACACGCCAGTTGAATGTACTCATCGAAGAGCGTAGTGTAAATCAAGCTAACCTACTGAAAGCTAAAGAAGCCGCCGAGAAGGCGAACATGGCGAAAAGCTCTTTTTTGGCCAACATGTCTCATGAAATACGTACTCCTCTAAATGGCATTATTGGTATGTCGGGTATTATGGCTGATACTGAACTCTCACCCTCTCAGGCTGAGTATCTCCAGACTATAGAAACGTCCTCGCAGACTTTGTTGTTGTTAATTAATGATATTTTAGACTTATCTAAAATCGAGTCTGGCAACTTGGTGCTTGCGCCTAATGAATGCAATGTCAGTGAAGTTGTCTACGACACCATGAGTATCGTGATGACGAGGGCGACCGAGTCAAAACTAGACTTACAGGTGAAGATTGCACCGAATGTTCCGTATAGTGTGGTTGTTGACGAGCATCGACTACGCCAGGTGTTGATGAATCTGTTGTCTAATGCCGTTAAATTCACGCCGGAGGGAAGTGTGACTCTGGCTGTAGATTGTCTACTTAAACCGGCCAATAAAGCCGATTTACTTTTTTCCATCATAGATACGGGTATTGGGATTGCAGAGGATAAACAATCACAAGTCTTTTCACCTTTTGTTCAGGAAGATGGTTCCATTACCCGTCAGTTTGGTGGGACAGGTCTTGGTTTGGCTATTTGTCGTCAGCTCGTCGAATTGATGGGAGGGGATATTCAACTGAAATCTGAAAAAGGGGTTGGCAGTATTTTCACTTTTACGCTGGAGGTGGATATTGATGTGGTTGCTACTCCTCCTTCGCAAGGCTTGGATGGCTTGCGCTGTTTGTTGGTTGGAGGTGATGACGAGACCGTTGCGCTTATCCGGGCGGAGTGTCAAAAGTGGGGGATAAACGTCTCGGTTAGTGCCGATCTCTTAGCGATGGATCTGACCTCAAGTAACTATAGCCTGGTTATATATTGTCAGCAGTCCCTGGATCTGACACAACAAAAGATACCAATCATCAGACAGCACCTTCCACAAGCCGCCTTGGTGATATGTAGTCGACATAGCGATGCATTACACGACTTCGGTTCAGAAATAGATGGTGTGATTACGTTTCCTCTTCTTGGTCTGCGTTTTATTAAAGCCATTCAGGCGGCAGTAAAGGCTGTAGAACCAAGTTTGGCTGTCAAATTGGATAATACGCAGTCAGAGCAGAACATTTCTCCGACAACGATTAATCACCAGGTGGCTACTGAGCATATTGATGATGAAGAAAATATCATATTGATTGTCGAGGATAACTTGGTGAACCAGAAGGTTGCCTCCTTGTTCTTGCGAAAGGCGGGCTTCGGTTATGATGTCGTGAACAATGGTCAGGAGGCCGTGGATGCGATCAAGCAAGGCAAGCAGTACTCAGCGATTTTGATGGACTGTATGATGCCGGTTATGGATGGCTTTACGGCAACAGAGGAAATTAGACGTTGGGAAAAAGAGAGTAAAGCAAGCCGTTTGCCGATTATTGCTTTAACTGCCAGTGTACTGGATGAAGATATTGCCAAGTGTTATGAATCAGGTATGGATGATTATGTTGCCAAGCCGTTTAAGAAAGAAGTGTTGTTAGAAAAGCTGGAATCTTTGACTCAATATGCATAATTAACAAGGATTTTTGCAGGTGGAGTTAGGTGTCGGGAGGCGATTTCAGCGCGGTTTCTTGTAAGAGATCTCTTACAAAGGCGTGGGAGATGTGAAAGATTTTTGTAGGGTTCTCTCTCGCAAGATAAGTAAAGTCGATAATTTTCAAGTGTTTATGTCTGTTCTGTCAGTTTTGCTGAAGTTGAGACAGAAAAATGTGAACTTCGTGTATTGCTTAGATTTTGAAATAACGTAATCTGTACCTCGTCGGAAGGAACTGACGGAACGGAACAGGAAATATGCCAGGGAGATTGGCAACCTCAGGATGAGGACGGTAGATCAGGAAGATTTATCGAACATGGACTGTGAAGGGACAATCGGACGGAACCGATATAGCAAATAGGAAATTTGCTAGTCAGGATGACAAAATGGACCACTTCAGGATGAAGCAAGGGACACCTCCAGGAAGGAGATGAGAGTCGAGACAGGATGCTTCGACGGGTCAAGGTATGACCGAAAGGACATCTCTAGGAAAGAGACAAAAAGGACTAAGCTGAAGGAATCAGCAAAATCATGGAATGATGCAGGGAGCACCATAGTAGCGGGAATGCTGCAAGTAAGACCTAAGGGCGCGACGAATGTCGCGCCCGCTCTTTTTTATAACCCCACCTAATTGGCAAATACCACCGTTTTGCAGCCTACGTCATACTCCCAGCAAAGACGTAATAGCCAGCAACAGCGTTTTTTTACTCTTAATTGCTTTTACTTATATCGCTGTAATAGGGCCCTGTAAATTATCTGATTGGTAGTTTACTTAAATGGTATTGGGTAAGTCAGGTCAAAAATCAGTAAGAAAGATATAGCCTCAACTCTTCGAAGTTATTGATGATGATTTGTTGCCCCTTTGGGTTTGAATCCAAAACGTTGATATCAATATTGTAAGCATCTAAGACATAGCGAACTAATGCCGCATTAGTCGGAATCTGAAGGACGTTGTCATTCATGCCATAATCATTGGCAATGACAGCTGCTTGAGCAGCAGTAAAGCGTGAGTCTGGTGTTAACTCAACAGTAACTTTTGTATTCCATAGCTTATCTTGGTTTACTCCCATAATCATTTTGTCGTTGACATCAGGTATGTTCCGAATCCGACTTAACACAAAATCTCTATATCCTTTTGCGTGTTCACAATAAGCTCTAACGTGCCATCGTAATGGAGTACAAATTAATGTATGAGGTGAAATGATGCGTTCGACCTCTTTTCCATCTTTTAGTGATGTGTAGCTTATATCGACACGTTTCTTTTCTCTGATTGCCTGAATGAGTGGGCGAAGAACTTGAGGTGAAATATTGCGAGTGATAGGGCGAACCATGGAGGTATTCTCAAACCCCATGTCAAGTTCACCAAAAGTGATAGTGATATCTTCACTGCGGGCAAGTATGTGTAGATATTCATCAGCATGGCCGCTTGTTAGTTTTGGTATGAAGGAGTCACTAGGTTTATAGCCTTTTAACGACTTGTCGTATATAAGGCTTCCAGGGGCAATATCATTTAGGTAACTGTTGATGTCTTTAGAAGCTTGTTGCCGACCAATCCCAAAACTTTGTATTAGATGATTGGTCGTGAGCCTGCCCTCCCATAGGGCGATGATTTCGACCAATCTATAGCGAAGTAAAAGATCCCAGCGTATCGGCCATTTATTCATCAGTGTTAATCCTGTCTAATTATGCGACATGTATATGTAATCAGTATTTACCTGTCGCTAGTGACGTCATATTATTTGGGTGTTTTACGCCCGTCAATAGGGTGTGTATTAAAATGAGCAAAGCCCCTAAATAAGTCGGTTTGCCTGTTATATAGAGATTCCATGGAATGTTTAGCGTTAGGTATCTAATGAATTTGGACATACTGAAATGAAACTGAATCAATATCTCAACAAAATTTCGCAGGGAGATTCGATCAACCTAGCTCGCTTTATCAAGTGCTTACCATTCTCAGACATGAATGAATGGCGAAAAATCTATAGTGCTACTCGTGTTCGGGATGGCCATCAAATGGAGGTGCTTGATGAAGAGAGACATAGCGCGCTTTTTGAACCAGAGGTAAGCGATAGAGTAGGCTCATCACATTTGGGGCGCTCGCATGCTTTTCCAAGTAGTTTCGCCCATGTGTTAGTTTTGAACAGCACCACTAAGTCACAGGTTCCTTTTGTGGTTATATCTGATGCCAATGGTTACAAAACCCAAGGAAAGCTTATTGGCCAGCGGGCGGTTCTTATAGAGAATATTGAAAATTTCTATCGATATCGGGAGTTTCTAGAGTTAATTGGTCATCCGTTATTGGCTGAAAACTCAGACATTATTTTCGGTTCTGGCAATCAAATATGCCATCATCTGAATACGCCATTTCTATCGATTTATGATGAAATATACTGCGCGCAAGATGTTGAATTAGGGGGATTAACAATATTCAACACTCTTAAAGCCTCTTTTCCTCAATGCGTTTGGCTGGCCCCAATTGAGTGGGAACCATTTAGAAGCAAATTTAAGCTCAAACCAAAAAATGGTACTAACTTGGCTAAGGCAATAATGCTGGCTCGAGATCTTGGTTTAAACGAAGAAGCTGATCTCATGAACCAAACTCGTCATTTTATGGAGCAGGAAGCCTTCCTTCCTGTATTTAAAAAGGATTAATTTATGCTAAAGAATGCCATAGACAATTTGCTTATTAGTATTTCACGTTTAATTGCTATTGATTCGGCGGGGGTGGCCATCGCAGAGATCGACCTTAGAGAGGGCGGTATCTTAATTGGTGGCGGGAATATTGGTAAAACGTCGATCCTCAATGCGATTCGATTATTTTTATTACCAGAAGAAAACTTCAAAGACTCAAAAAGCAAGTTCGGATTTTCAGATAAAGAAGGCAACTTTTACTCCAATGACGAGTGTTTTGAACACTACTTTCCGAGCAGCACCAGCTTTTTGATCTTAGAGTGCGATAACTATTTAGGCGGGCCTATCCCTCACTGTCAGATACTTTATCGTGGTAGTTCAGAAAAACTCGATTATCGCCGCATGTTTACCTCGCTAAGATATGAGCAAATACGCCACCTTTTTTGGGATGACAATGCCGGAGACGATTGTATTGGTGGTCGAGTGGATGATTTAACGCTGAGCAAAGTACAGACTTTTCTCAAGCGTGAGGATAAGCACTTTAAGCCAGTAACGCGTTCAGCAAAAATTAAAGAGGTGATCTACGCTAATCAACTACTCGATATTGATGCGATGCGTTTTTGCTTGTTCCCTCTTAGTTCAACTAAAGATGCAGATGTCGATGCCTTTCGCGCGCTCGTTCGTTTGTTATTTGATATGAAGACCGGTTCGGACACGGTTCGTTTAGCGGTCGCCAACATCATTGAATCCAGAAAGAAGGAGCGAAAAGACGAGCTTAATTTCGATATTGATGCCTTTATTAATCATAACGACATGTTGTCACGCCGCGAGCTAATACTCAAAAAGATTGAAAGCCTAAGACCTGAGTACGAAAAGCTTGCCCTCAGTCATCAACAATTAGTGAGCAATAGAAATGCTGAAGATGCGTTGATGCAGTACGCCATGATGCTTGACAGCCGAATCACACAAGAAAACCAAATTCTTGAGCAAGAAGAGATACAGTTAACGTTACAGAAAGGAAAGGTACGCTCTGCTAAGAAAGCGTGTGATGACACCACTGATAAACAAAAGGCACTGCAAGGTGAGATTAACGTATTGTCTCGTCAACAGAAAAAGCTCGATGAGGTTGTGCAAGAGACGGGGCTTATCATCAATATATACGATGAAAGTGAGACGATAGACGACATTGTTTCAGGCCACCGTGAACACCTAGATGATAGAAAGGAAGCGTTAAGATTAAAGGAAGATGCAGAGGCTCTACAAACTGAATTGGAAACGCTCAAGCAGGAAATTTCCAACCTTGAAGAGACGGAAGCTCGCTATCAAGCCTCGGTCAACGCTCAACAATACAAGCTGTTTAACCAGTTACCTGAAAGTGTTTGGATGAAGTTAGCAGCGGTTAATGAGGAGTTGGCGGAGTCTAACCCTGCAAGAGTGTTATCCTCATCTGAGCGGCAGGCAATTGAGTCATTTACCGATTTATTAGAAGAAAAACAGCAGCACTACGCACTTTGGGATTTAATATTAGAGTTTATCCAACCCACAAATCGAGAGTCCGATCAAACGCGGTTATCTAAAGTACAAGAGACCTTAGAGCAAAAACGCATGCGAGTCGCAGAACTCAGTGCGATGGGAAATCAATCCCGCATTGAGCGTATTAAAGAAATTACGGCGTTGAAAACTGAAATTAAGCGCACGAAAAATGAAATCAGCTTGTTGCTTGCATACACCAATAACACACATCAGCTTCAAGAGATTAATAAAGAACTAGCGGAAGCTGAACAAGCTCGTGACTCGTTACAAAAACAGTTCGACGCGCAAAATGATCTGTGGGCACAAGAGAAGCAATTGTTTGACGCGCAAACTGACAAACTAACCGAGAAAAAAGAACAGTTAGAAAAATTAACCGGATACAGCGTTAGGGTCAAAGCGGAACTTCAGGCGCATCATCTGCCAGTAAGCGATTTTTCAGTCTTACCCGACCAGACAGTGGACTTGTCGGGAGAAACACTACAAAAGCAAATTGACAGTCTAAACAGTAAGCGTCAAGCAAAGACAGATATTACGGAAAGACTACAAGATTTCGTCAGAGAACAGGTGCTAGAAAATGACGATAAGTTGATGCTGTCTCACCTAGATGATGAACTTCTAGAACATGCATTTCACCAGCTTCAAATGCGCTATCAAGGCCTAGATGAGGAGTTTGATATTCTGCGTAAACACTTTATTGAACATAAGCACTCTGTTCACGCCATTATCAATGAGCTAAAAAACAATCGAGAAATGGTTCACCAATTTGAGCAGAGTATCAATCGCGCGTTTCAGGGGTTAGTGATTAATGATTTGTCGCAGGTAGAAGCCAAAATCAAAGTGGAAGCTCGATTTGATGACTTGGTGAATGAAATAGAGTTTTTTGATACTCATTCTGATCAAAAAGCCTCCGAACAATTTATTGAACGTCTTAAGGCCTTTAGCAAAAAATTCTTCCCAGAAGGCAAAGCCGCATTGTTAACGATGGAGCAGATAGTGTCTGGTATTTCATACCGAGTGAAAAAGCAGGGACAAGAAGGCTGGGAGAGTAAGTCACAATCTACTTCGACCATTATGCTTATCAACATCAAACTGGTTGAAATTTTACTTGGTAGATTGAGAAACAGCGCTTGTTCCACCCAGTTTCCGTTGGTTATTGACGAAGGTGCTTCGGTTGATAGCTCTCAATTTGATTGGCTGTTGCCCAATATGAAACAAGCAGGATTTAGAGTCTTAAGCGCATCGACTAATTCTGCATCCAGTGAGATCATCTTTAAGTTTGGCCAGCATTTTCGATTAGATGCCATGCGTACCGCAACCCCTTATAGCAAAGCAAGAACCATTGTTTTTACTGGCATGCCAGAAAGCTTTGTGACAAAAGGGAGTACGCTGGATAGAGAGCAACTCGATATGTTTGGAGAGGCAGATGAGTGATCAACGACTTCTAACCATCCCTACGTTTGCCATAATGCTTGAACATCACACCATCATGAGAGATGTGATCCGCACAATGGATGAGAGTGGTGAGCCTTATGTGAGAGAAGCGTCCTTTATCTCTAGATTGCACCGTTACATACAGGGGCAAAGCAAAGATAAACAGAAACAATTACGTACTGCTTTTTCTACCGACAACTTGTTAGCTTCCCATATTTTGGTGGACAAAGATGAGTTCGGTGGCGAGAGTCGCCTGATCTTTGATCGTGCGGTGATCGGGGTATTTCGTCTGTTTGATCGCAGCCTATTTCAAGACCTCACTGATGTGGCACTTAAGCTCCAGCTCGGGGGCATACGTATACTCCTAGAAAAGCTCCAATCGGGTTCCATGCTGTATAGCGATAGTGATCTAGATTTCAAGGAGTTGATTGACGAGCTATTTCATCAATTGAGTGAGCTGCTTAACAGCATCCGCTTGAACTTGGTCAAAATGCAGACTATCAACCAAGAGCTCAGCGATGCGAGTGAACTTGTCGCCAAGTCTCATAATCCAAAAGTGTTTTCTGCTCTTCAGCAAGAGTCGATAGAAAAAATCTCTTTACTACTGTCTCGCCACATATTGCCTACTAGACAGTTTTTGGATGAAAAAAGCCGTTTGAAAGATGGCCCGAACTTGTTTGAATGTCTGCAAAGCTTACGCAATCAGTTCGACCTCCATCAAGACCATCAGCGGGCTAATGCGATGCTAAGGTATGAGGTGAGTTTTAATAGTTTTCACAAACAGATCAGCAAAGTTTCTCAATCGGTGGATCAGTTTTTGGCTCGTTCCAAAAAACGCCTTCAACAGTTTAATGCAATTGAAGGTGCCTTTAGTGAGTTAGTGAATGCATTAGATGCCACAAAACAAAACCTCAAGCGCAGCCAGATTGATGGGCAATTTGCTCGTGATAACGGAACCTTTATGGGGTTAATGCAGCAAGCTAGGCCCAAAGTGCTGCGTATCAGTAGTTCAGAAGCCTACCTAAACAACGTAGTGAGTGATATTGAAGCGCGGGTTGTGGATAGGAGTTTGCTAGAGCAGAGCCGTTATGTGGATTTAGTCAGCGTAAAAGATGATTCCACCGAGCAGAGGCTCGCGCGCGCAGAGCAGATCTTTGAGCTAGTCAAAAATATGAAAATGGCAGAGTATCAAGATCTCACTCTCTCACTACATCGTCGCCTTAAAGATTATTTCTCTGACTATCACTTTGTTGACCTATTAGAAGGTCTCAACTTCATATTGCGAAGTGAAGCAATGCTAGATGGACATACAGTCAAAATGACCAACTTTCGTCAGCGTCTCGCCCAAGGCGACAATATTTATCTATACCGTAAAATTCGAACAGAGCGAGTAACTCAGTAATGACTCCATTTTCCCAAATCAACATGGTGAAAAGCCAGCAGATATACGCAACCTTCGTCAATGGTAAGGTGATCACCAAACAGGTTTATGACCTTTATCAGCAGAGTTTTCTAGAGAGTCAACTCTATACCGAACTTTACAACAACCTAGAGCACTTTACCCAACTCTACCTTCATATAGGCTACACGCTTAATTTCAATGTTGACGGCGAGTTTTTCTATATTAGCCGCAGTGAAGCTGAAGAAGACGCCGACACTAATGCCACCAAAATTCAGGCAATGTTGTTGATTATCGCCCGCTATTGGGTAGACAAAGGCTATGACCTCGACGATTTAATGACGCCAGTCATTGGGCTCGGGCGTACGGCACTGGAAGAAATTGCCGAACAAACGATTTATGATGACATCCGACAAGCACTCGGAATAGAGACATGGGATAAGGCCTTAAACTACCTCGCAGACAGAAACTTTCTCTATCAATGTGGTGATAAGCATTACATTTTGAGTTCAGCAGGCATGCACTTTCTTAATCTACATGTTGAAAAGTACTCACAAGAGCAAGATTAGTTGGTTTTTGCTTTATAGATGGTCTCAGTTAGGTTGAAGATGGTTAGCTAAATCTCTGAATTAACTAACAGTCTCAAAAGTAGTAATATGCTAGCTTAGTTGCATTTGTTGTGTTCAAGAGTAAGGAAACTTTGTCGTGGAAAAGAGTAATTTTGAGTTTTTAAAACATCACGATGAGTTGTTGTTTCAACTAGCTAATCGAGCAGAGCAGTGCTTTGTGCCGGACCCGAACACAACACTGGTTAAGATTCGCCAACTGGGAGAAGCACTGGCGCAAAACGTAGCGGCTCGAGTCGGTGTTGACTATGGGCAAGATATCAAGCAGATAGATTTGCTGCGTAATCTTGAATATAAGCTTACTCTTGATCCCCGCATTAATGATTCTTTCCATACCATTAGAAAGCTAGGTAATACAGCAACTCATGACTTCACATCCTCTAGCCACAGAGATGCGCTTAAATCCCTTGTCTTGGGCCATGCACTTAGTGCTTGGTATCACACCCTATTTGGTGGTATGCAGGCCAAAGGGTTTAAACCTGCGGCTTTCATTAAGCCCAAAGACCCATCAGAAGAAGTACGTCTTTTAGAGGAACAGTTACAAGCGTTAGAAGTTAAACAGCAGCGAACGTCCGAGCGGCTGCAAGTTGCAGAACAACTTAAGCAAATAGAAGCTGATAAAGCGCAAGCCAATAAGAAACGCGCCGAGCAAATGCAGGCAGAAAGTCAGCTTTGGGAAGAAGTCGCGACGGAACACGAATCGACGTTGTCTACTTATCGCCAGAAAATGGACGACGCAAATGTTATATACTTTGCAACATTTAATCAGCAAGACAAGCAAGCCCAAGAAAAAGTCATCGAGCAAGTAGAAAAGTCCCGTCTGGAATTAAATGAAGAAGAGACTCGTGTCCTTATCGACGAGCAGCTAAACGATGCGAAATGGAAAGCAGACAGCGTAAACCTCAAATATTCAAAAGGGGCGAGGCCAGTTGCCAACGAAAACCGTGCCATAGCCGAATGGCCGACTAGCTCTGGGCCAGCAGATTACGTTTTATTTATGGGGTTAACCCCTGTAGCCGTGGTTGAAGCAAAGAAAAGTGCGAAGAATGTATATGGTGCAATTGACCAAGCGAAGCGCTATGCCAAAGGCTTAACCAATAAAGGCGGAATTATTATTGAAACCACTTACGGTGAGTTCAAAGTTCCTGTCGTGTTTGCGACTAACGGTCGCCCATACTTAGAACAGCTGGAACAAGAGAGTGGCATCTGGTTTTTAGATGTTCGAGACACGACCAACCGCCGTAGAGCGCTAAAAGGTTGGTACTCACCAAGTGAAATTAAAGCGTACCTTCGTCAAACGCCGCAGCAAGCAGAGCAAGAACTTGACCAGATGGGATTTGATTACGACTTAAAACTCCGTGACTACCAGGTTAAGGCTATTCAGTCGGTAGAACAGGCGATTAAACAAGGTAAGACGAACGCACTGGTGGCAATGGCAACTGGAACAGGTAAAACTAAAACCTGTATTGCTTTAGTGTATCGCTTGCTCAAAGCAGAACGTTTTCGTCGCATTCTATTTTTGGTTGATCGTTCAGCGCTTGGTGTGCAGGCAACCACTGACTTTGGTGAAGTTCGATTAGAGAACTTAAATACCTTTGCCGATACATTCGATGTCATTGGTATGGAAGCAGATAAACCGCCAGTCGCTAAACCTGAAGACGATACCAAGGTACATGTAGCGACCGTGCAAGGCTTAGTTAAACGTATTCTGTACCCGAACGATGGCGATACCAAACCAGGCGTTGGACAATACGACTGCATTGTGGTTGATGAGTGTCACCGCGGCTATCTGCTTGACAGAATTCAGAGCGAGACTGAGCTTGAGTTTCGTGATCAAAAAGATTACCAATCCAAGTACCGAGCGGTTTTGGACTATTTTGATGCCTTCAAAATTGGCTTAACAGCCACGCCAGCGCTGCATACAGTAGATATCTTTGGTGAGCCTATCTTTAGCTACACCTATACGGAAGCGGTTATTGATGGCTATCTTAACGATCACCTGCCACCGATTAGAATTCACACCAAGCTTGCAGAGCAGGGTATTCATTACAACATCAACGAAGAAGTTCAGGCGTATAACATCGAAGACAATACGATTGAAAAATATCGCACGCCAGATGAACTCGATTTTGATGTGTCGCAGTTTAATAAGAAAGTGGTGAGTCCAAACTTCACTAAAGTAGTGACCAAATGGCTAATCGAAAGTGACGCGATTAATCCATACTCTGAAGCGAAAACTCTCATATTCTGTGTGACCGACAAACACGCCGATCAAGTAGTAGAAGCGCTAAAAGAAGCGTGTGAACACTATCATGGTGAGGTGGAAGACGACGCCATCCAAAAGATCACCGGAGCATCGGATAAGCCATTAGAAAAAATCCGTCTGTTTAAGAATGATCGTTTACCCAATATTGCGGTGACGGTTGATCTGCTAACAACAGGGGTTGATGTTCCTAAGATTTGTAATCTGGTCTTCATGCGTCGAGTGAATAGTCGCATTTTGTTTGAACAGATGCTAGGTCGCGCCACACGTTTATGTGATGAGATCGCCAAGGGGCCATTTAGAATTTACGATGCGGTCGATATCTATACTCAGCTTGAAGACGTGAACAGCATGAAGCCTGTTGTGACCAACGTAAATATTACATTCAGCGAGCTTGAGAATGAAATGACTCAAGTCGATGAAGAAGAGCTACAAACGTTAGCTAAAAATCAGTTTATCGCCAAGCTTCAGGTCAAACGTCGTCACTTAACAGACTCGCAGCGTGAAGATTTTGAAACCATTGTTGGTCAATCCCCTGAAGACTTTATTCAAGATCTGAAGAGTCGACCAGTCAATGAAGTCGCAGCGTGGTTTACCGAGCATCCGGGATTAGGCGAACTGTTAGATAGTAAAGTGACCGGAGGAGGTAATCGCCCTCCAGTAATTATTTCTGACCATGACGACGAGGTGACCAATGTCACTACAGGTTACGGCGATGGGCAAAAACCATCCGATTATCTTCAAGCATTCAGCGATTTTGTTAAAGCTAACAGCAATAGATTGGTTGCAATTCAAACAGTTGTGCAAAAACCTTGGGAATTGACAAGAAAAAGCCTCAAAGAACTGGCTCTAGAGCTTGAAAAGAACCGCTTTAGAGAACAAGATCTGCAAGTGGCCTGGAACGAAGTAACAAATGAAGAAATCGCTGCTAGAATCATCGGCTTTATTCGCCAAGCAGCGTTGGGTGAAGCCCTTATTCCGTTTGATCTGCGTGTCGATAAAGCATTAGAAACTATGCTGGCTAGTCAGCAGTGGAAGACACCACAAAAGAAATGGTTAGAGCTTATCGCTAAGCAAATGAAAGCGACCACCATTGTTGATTTACCTGCACTAGATCAGGGTATTTTTAAGCAACAACAAGGTGGCATTAAACGTGCCAACAAACTGTTTGAACAACCTATCGGGAATGTTCTACTCCAATTTAACAAAGCGCTGTGGCTAGCACCTCAACAGTCAGCTCCGCAGCAGCAAGCAAAAACAGCTTAGTGCTGTCGCACTCATAAAGGTAATAAAATAAATGAGCACTCAAGATCTCGTCGCCAAGTTGTGGAATCTATGTAATTTACTCCGCGACGACGGCGTGACCTATCACGAATACCTTAACGAGTTAACTTACCTTGTTTTCTTAAAAATGGTTGATGAAACAGGTCAAGATGAGCTTCTGCCCAAAGGTTACCGCTGGGAAGATCTAGAAGCCTATAACTCTGCAGTGCGCCTTGATGAGTATAAAAAGCTGCTTCTGCACTTAGGGTCAAATGGTTCATTGATCACTAAAGCAATTTTTGCCAATGCCAGCACCGTAATTCGTAAGCCTGCCACGTTGAATAAGCTGGTGGTAGAGATTGACAAACTTGATTGGTACAGCGCTAAAACCGAAGGGTTAGGTGACATGTATGAAGGCTTGCTAGAAATCAATGCAGGTGAAAAGAAATCCGGTGCAGGGCAATATTTTACTCCCCGAGTTCTAATCGATGTAATGGTTGAGTTGATGAAGCCAACCTTAGACGATGTGATAGTCGACCCAACCGCAGGCACAGGCGGCTTCTTAATCAGTGCGCATAATTACGTTAAAGCTCACAATGACATTGAAGCGTTAGACACACTCTCATACGACAAATATCAGCATGAAACTTTCTTTGGTATGGAGTTGGTGCCAGATACGCGCCGCCTAGCCATGATGAACCTCATGTTGCATGATTTAGCGGTGGATGATGAAAACTCCGGTATCTTGTTTGGTGATACTCTTTCTAATGAAGGTAAAGCCCTGCCATCAGCTAGCTTGATTCTTGCTAACCCGCCATTTGGTACCAAGCAGGGCGGTGGCGTACCCACGCGTGATGATTTGATCCACTACACCAGTAACAAGCAGCTAGCCTTCTTGCACTTGATGTACCACAAGATGCTTAAGCCGGGCGGTCGAGCGGCGGTGGTATTGCCTGACAACGTATTGTTTGAAGGTTCAACCGGGCAAACCATCCGTAAAGACCTGATGGAGAAATGTAACCTTCACACTATCCTGCGTTTACCAACGGGTATCTTCTATGCTGCTGGGGTAAAAACCAACGTGTTGTTCTTCTCCAAACCAGAAAACGTAACCCAAGATAAAGGTCAAACTCAAAATGTGTGGGTGTATGACCTACGATCCAACATGCCGAAATTTGGTAAGCGTACCGTACTAACTAAAAAACACTTTGAAGAGTTTTACGAGGCAGTCGGCAGCGACCTAACTCAGGTAGACGAGAAAGCTCGTCAAAACTTCTTGAGCAAGCATGAAAATGACATTGATGGTTGCCGCTTACGTTGCTTTAGCCGCAATGAAATTAAAACCAAAGATGAGTCACTTGACTTAAGCTGGATCCGTGATGAAAACAATGAAGACGCGTCGAAGCTGCCTGCGCCAGATGTGTTGATCAATGAAGCGCTGATTGAAATGGCGGGTGCGATGGAAGAGCTAAAAGCGATTTTGGTAGATTTAGATTCAGCGGAAAGTGATGAGGTGGCTCTGTGAGCGAGTTACCGAAAGGCTGGTTATCTATCGAATTGAAGGAAATCTGTAAGTTTATTGATTACAGAGGAAAAACTCCTAAAAAGGTAAGCGCCGGTTTACCTTTAATTACTGCAAAAAACATTAGAGACGGTTATATCAACCGAGAACCTCGTGAATATGTGACAGAAGATAGTTATGAAGGTTGGATGACTCGGGGCATTCCTGAATTTGGAGACATTCTAATTACCTCAGAAGCTCCTTTAGGAAATGTGGCATGTATTGATATTGAAGAAAAATTTGTATTGGCGCAACGGGCTATATGTCTTCAAATATCAGACAAGTCAGTTTCAAAATTTGTGCATTACTTTATGAGATCACCGTTGTTTCAAGTTTTGCTGCTAGAACAGTCGACTGGTACGACAGTTAAAGGGATTAAGTCAGCAAAGCTAAAAGAGATGAAAGTTTGTGTTGCCCCACTAAACGAACAAATCCGCATTGCCAATAAGTTAGATTCTATCCTTGCTAAGGTCGACAAAGCCCAAGCTCGCTTAGACAAAATTCCTGCAATCCTAAAACGTTTCCGTCAATCAGTATTGGCTGCCGCAACGTCTGGGGACTTGACTGATTCGAGTGTTACTTCAAAAGAGTGGAAGAGTGTAAAGCTAATAGATGTTGTTGAAACTAAGCCTCGTAATGGTAAATCACCAAAAGGCGTTGATTTCGACACGGGGATCAAAAACTTAACTTTGTCCGCAATCACTCCTGGTTATTTTGTCGAAAATAAGTTCAAGTTTGTTGATCTTGATGTTTCAGAAAACTCCCACTTGTGGGTGAAAAATCAAGATATTTTGATTCAAAGAGCTAACTCAATCGAATATGTTGGTGTCAGTGCGATATATGAAGGTGAAGATGATAAATATATCTACCCTGATCTGATTATGAAATGCAGAGCTAACGATTGTATATTGCCTAAATATCTATATTACGCATTATCATCAGAGGTAGTAAGAAAATACTTTAGGGATAATGCAACCGGTACAACTGGCAATATGCCTAAAATTAATCAAGCAGTAGTTTCTGCAGCACCGATATCTTTACCTACATTGGTAGAGCAAGAATATATTGTTGGTTTAGTCGAGAAGTTATTTAGAAAGGCGGATAAAGTCGAAAAACAATACCTAGACGCCAAGGCTCGCCTAGACCGCCTAACACAATCGATTCTAGCCAAAGCTTTCCGAGGTGAGTTGGTGCCACAAGATCCAAATGATGAACCAGCAGAAAAGTTGTTAGAGCGTATTCTTGCAGAAAAAGAGCAGAACAAGCCGAAAAAAGTCACTCGCAAACGCACCACCAAAGCGAAAACGGCAGAGAAGGTATAATAAACGACATGAATCCATCACTCTCTTTAGTCAACATCAAAGCCAACAACTTTAAGTCGTTGGTAGATTTTTCCCTGCCGTTTAGCAAGTTTAACTGCCTAGTGGGTTTAAACGGCTCGGGCAAATCAACGGTATTACAGTTTATTGACTTCCTCTCTCAGCAGGTCAGTGGTGATATTGATGAATGGCTAGAAAGCCGTCAATGGAGTGCTAAAGACCTAAATTCGACGCTCACTAAGCAATCCAATATTACTTTTACAGTAGCGCTTTCTTACTCGGATAAACCAGTTATTTGGGAAGGCAGTTTCAACAGAACAGAGTTGTTCTGTACAGCTGAGAAAATTACCTGGGGTGGTCAAATTCTGCTTAACGTCGCTGATGGTAAGTTCTCACTGCCTACAGAGGACCTTCAAGCACCAATCACCTTTGATTATCAAGGTTCGATTCTATCCCAATTAAGAGAAAACCAGCTTCCTAAAGAGCTGGTGGAGTTTAAAACCTTCTTTAATGAGCTAAATGCATTAGACATGCTTTCACCGGATATGCTGCGTGACCAACACATCAGCGGTAAAACTCTAGGCGCTGGCGGTAAGATGCTTTCAAGCTTTATCAGTAATATGACGAAAGAAGAGAAAGCGAAATTAGTATCGACTTTGAAAGAGCTGTACCCAAGCTTGGTCAAAGTGGATGCAACGGTTCAAAAATCAGCTGGCACAGTAAAGCTTGAGATAGAAGAAAAGTTTGGCGGGAAGCCCATCAAAACCGAAGCCAGACACATCAATGATGGCTTACTTCGCTTTATGGCTATCTTCGCTCAGTTAACCAAAAAGCAAAGTGCGCTTTTGCTGGATGAGATTGAGAATGGCGTAAACCCAGAGCTCATCGAAAAGCTAGTAGACAGCTTAGTAGCGGCAAATACTCAAGTGATTGTCACAACGCACAGCCCAATGATCCTTAATTACATGGAAGATGAAGTCGCGAAAGCGGGCGTTGTCTATCTGTATAAGAATGAAAAGGGTGCCACTCAAGCGATTCGTCTGTTTGATATTCCTTCTATGCAGCACAAGCTGAACTTCATGGGCCCGGGCGAAGCTTATGAAGACACTATGCTTGAAAATCTTGCATCTGAAATCGCGTCACTAGAAAAAACTGACAACTAAAAGGAGCATTAAGCATGTATTTAGTTGTCAGTGGTGAAGGTGAAACCGACATCGGTAAAAGCAATGAAGCAATTGGTCCGCTTAGTAAGTTGATTGATAAGTTTATTGAACCGTACACTCAATACTCGTTATTGGATGCGGGGATGCTTGAAGTCGTTCATGAGACAGAGATTACTCGTATCTCCCGTGATAGAAGCATCATCAAGCCACTCTCTAGGCGTGGTAAAAAGACCCAGCACGAAACCCGCGAGTTTTACAGTGCAGCACGTGCTTTAGCGCATGTGGCCAAAAATGCCGATGTCCAACCAAGCTTGGCTGTACTTTTTCATGATTCAGACAGTAACAAGTGGCCCAATTACGAGACTAAGCGACTTTCGATGGAGCATGGCTTTATTGCTCAAGAGTTTGAAAATGGTGTTCCTTTCGTTGCCCAACCTAAATCAGAAGCTTGGCTACTATGTGCCCTGAAAAACGGCTATCAAGACTGTACTGCATTTGAAGGCCGCTCTGGTAACGACGACTCCCCGCACTCTTTAAAAGGTGAGTTGGAAGAACATCTAGGTGAACCTGCGACCCGTTTAAAGCTCAATGAACTTGTTGATGATGGTTTAATCGATCTGGCTCAAATCACAGATATGAAGTCGATGAAGGATTTTCAAAAATCAATGAAGGCAACCTTGGAACGCTTAGGGTTTAGAATAGACTAATTATAAAAACGAAAAGGAATAACGTTGGCTACAAATATGGTATTAGTCAATCTGACATGTATCAGATGTTTGCTTATGGGCACAAATATTTGAAAGGTACTGGTACGGTATACCTGATTTACCCCAAGCATGAGCACTTTAACCAGCCTTTGCCGGCGTTTAGGTTTGATGACGAGTTAACCGTTAGGGTTATCCCTTATGATTTGATAAAAGATGAAAGTGCTCTGATAGATCAAGTGCTAACCATGTTGCCTGAGCTTTCGGGCTAAATCTCTAACACCTTTGCTAACGCAGATTGACTCTGTGGGGTACAAAAACAAATATGAAAAACGGAAATATATGAAGTCTTGATAGCAAGGTGTGACGAAAAACCCGGCAAGATGTCGCGGGTCTTATGTTTTAAGTTAGGTTTTGTTCTTAGCGATTTAGATGGCTGGTTTGTTGCGCCTTAACAGTGCAGATCTTCCTTCTGAAGGTGCATGATTGATGTACTCATGCCATAACTAATTGATTTATAGCCTATGAACGGTTGGCATAATGGTTGCTACCTAATAGTTGCGGTGTTGCAGTATTTAGCGTGGTTCTGCTTATTGCATAGTCTAAATCTGGAAAACTGCAGCTATGGTACATAATCCTTTGTCGTTTGACGTATTGGTGCTGTTTTCAGTAGCGGGGAAACAGCACCGCTTTTTATTATGTGAGTAGGCTTACATTAGACATAAAAAATGCTGCCAGTTGGCAGCATTTATCGTAACAGGGTCGTTGCTTAGCGTTTATTGCGAAGGTAGCGCTTGCGGCGCTCTTCTTTCTTCTTCGCTTTTTCTTCTGCTTTGCGTTCTGTTTCAATCGCGACATTGACCAACTCTTCGGTGATCATTTCAGGGCGTTCCATGGTGATTTTGCCAAGGGTACCGTTGCGAAGCTCATTGATTAGGATTTCAGAGGCTTTATGCAGGTCAACGCGACCGCCGCCTTTGAGGCAACCGCGTTTACGGCCGATTTCTTCCATCAGCTCTATTTCAGTTTCCGGCAGCTCGTCATCGAGATTGTAGCGTGCCTGTAGTAGCTCCGGATACGCTTCTTTTAGGTATTCGACCGTAAAGAACGCCACATCAATGTAGTCCATTGCAGTATCTTTTACGGCGCCTGTTGCTGCCAGGCGGAAACCACTGTGCGGGTTTTCTACTTTCGGCCATAAAATTCCCGGGGTGTCGGAAAGTACGATACCGTTCTGCAGGTTGATACGCTGTTGCTGGCGGGTTACAGCTGGCTGGTTGCCCGTTACTGCAACGGTACGACCGGCAAGTGTGTTGATGATGGTTGATTTACCGACATTCGGGATCCCCATGATCATGGTGCGAATGTTTTTACCCATATCTTCGCGATGCGGGGCAAGTTTGCGGCAAAGTTCGGTGATTTTGTTCACTTCGCTGATGTTTTCCGTGGTGATAGCAATCGCTTTAACACCTTGCTCTTTCTCAAGGTGCTCGATCCACATCTGGGTCATCTCAGGATCGGCCAAGTCACGTTTGTTAAGAACCTTAACAACAGGCTTATCATTGTCACCATGTTGACCACGGAAAGATTTGATCAGCGGGTTTTCGCTACTGAAAGGGATGCGCGCATCAAGTACTTCAATAATGACATCGACTTTTGGAATGGCTTCTTCAATTTCTTTGCGAGCCTTGTGCATGTGGCCCGGGAACCATTGGATAGTCTGACTACTCATTTGAAAAATAACCTTTTTAATATTCTGATATACGCTTTGGGTTACATGATGGGGTGCTATAAACAAATGCTAAAAACGCCTGGGCACTGTATCCCTTGATATCATTTCATTATTTGTTGTCCGTGACATTTATGTCACCGATCCGCAAAGCGTTATGATTTTTGTGATCTTAACACTTAATTGGCTGTAACGGAAAAGCAATAGAGTGAGTAAGGCCGCTTTTAGTATGGTTCAAACCTATTACGAACATTTAATATTCAGCTTATTATTGAGTATGTTATTTAATCACTTTCTAATGAATTAAGTTGCATCGCAATGTTCAGGCTTAGTTATCTATACCTCAAAGTTTTGCAGGATGTCACACTCAGGAGGGGAGCTACGCCCCAAGCACTCATCCATAATCCTTCGAGGGTCGGAGGATGTTCTAACATACACTTGAAGGCAACATAGTCACCAGTTGGAAATAATCCTAGAGTGAGATTGAACCATGTCTAAAAGTGGGCAAACACAGCAATTTGACAAGGCAGCATTTAAAGCAGCCGTAGAGAAACACCTGACGACGACTTATGCGAATACTTCAGAGACTGCCACTCCACGTAGCTGGTATCTGGCGATGGGCCGAGCACTGGCAGAAATCAGTACCGGCAATCTGCTGGAAACAGAAAAACAACTAGCAGAAGAGAAAGCGCGTAGTGTGAACTACCTTTCTTTGGAATTCCTTATCGGCCGCCTGACAGGCAACAACCTGATCAGCATGGGTCTGTATGAAGACGTTGCTGCGGCAATGAAAGAGCTAGGCTTGAATCTGACTGACTTACTGGAAGAAGAGCGTGATCCAGCCCTTGGCAATGGTGGTCTTGGCCGTCTGGCTGCCTGTTTCATGGATTCATTGGCTGCACAAGAGTACCCGGCGGTAGGTTACGGCCTGCACTACGAGTACGGTCTGTTCCGTCAGTCTTTTGTTGAAGGCCGTCAGGTAGAAGCTCCTGATGCATGGCGTGGCCTTGAAGGTTACCCGTGGGAGGTGATTCGCCCTGAGCTTTCTCAGACAGTGAGCCTTTATGGTCGCGTAGAAGTCTATATTGACGAGAACAGTGATACCCGCCGCCGTTGGATACCGGGAATGACGGTTGAAGGTGTGGCTTGGGACCTGCCTATTGTCGGTTACGATAACAAGAGCGTTTATCCGCTGCGTCTGTGGGAATGCCGTTCAAATGCACCGTTCGATCTGGCGCGTTTCAACGACGGTGACTATGTGGGGGCTCAGTACTCTGCACTGGAAGCCGGTAACGTGACCAAGGTTCTTTACCCGAACGACAACCATGACCAGGGTAAAGCACTGCGTCTGATGCAGCAGTACTTCCACTGTGCCTGTTCGATTGCCGATATCCTGCGCCGCCACATCGGTGCCGGTAACAAGATTGAAGATCTGGCTAAGCTTGAAACTATCCAGCTTAACGATACGCACCCGACTATCGCTATCCCAGAACTGATGCGTATTCTGATTGACGAATACAAGCTGGGTTGGGATGCCGCGTGGGCCATTTCTTCGAAGACATTCGCCTACACCAACCACACCTTGCTGCCTGAAGCACTGGAAACGTGGAGCGAAGCACTGATTGCCCAAATGCTTCCTCGTCACATGGAAATCATTTTCGAAATCAACCACCGCTTCATGACGCTGGTTGAAGCGCATTGGCCGGGCAACAATGAAGTGAAGCGCAAGTTGTCTATCATTGAGGAAGGCCCTCAGCGCATGGTACGCATGGCGAACCTGTGTGTGGTCAGTACTTATGCCGTCAACGGTGTAGCCGCGCTGCACTCAGAGCTGGTCAAGCGTGACCTGTTCCCTGAGTTCAACGAGCTGTTCCCTGGCCGTCTTCAGAACGTGACTAACGGTGTCACACCACGTCGCTGGATCAAATACTGTAACCCGGGCCTTTCTGCGTTGATCAGCGAGAAGGTGGGTAACGACTGGCCGAACAAGCTTGAGAAAATTGCCGGTCTGGAGAAGTTTGCTGAAGATGCAGCGTTCCAGAAGCGTTACATGGCAGTGAAAAAAGAGAACAAACAACGTCTGGCTGACTGGGTTGAAGAGAACATGGGTATCGAGCTGGATACCAATGCTATCTTCGATATTCAAATCAAGCGTCTGCACGAGTACAAGCGTCAGCACCTGAACCTGCTTCACATTCTGTCGCTGTACCACCGTCTGCTGAACGACCCGACGTTCGATATGCAGCCTCGCGTATTCTTCTTCGGTGCCAAGGCGGCGCCAGGTTATGCGCTGGCGAAAGATATTATCTTTGCTATCAACAAGGTTGCCGAGAAAGTGAACAACGATCCTCGTCTTGGCGGCAAGCTGAAGGTGGTCTTCATTCCTGATTACCGTGTGAGCCTGGCAGAGATCCTGTTCCCTGCAGCAGACGTATCAGAGCAGATTTCGACTGCCGGTAAAGAAGCATCGGGTACAGGTAACATGAAGTTCGCGATGAACGGTGCCCTGACCATCGGTACGATGGACGGCGCGAATGTCGAGATGCGCGAA
>NZ_MJIL01000083.1 GCF_001939735.1 Photobacterium proteolyticum | reverse complement strand
AAATAAGGGTAGAGAAAAAGAGGGTAAAAAGGTGATCGAAAAAAAACGGAATCCTAGATCACAATCGCCGGAATACGCATCCGTTTATGACCATCGAAATCTGGGGAATGAAACAGTCCGTTTCAGGCACTGAAATAATTGATATTTCCGTAATCGCCCTGATGCTCACCGGCATGCTACTTTGTCTTTCTGGTGCTCCAAAGTGGCTACCAAAAGGTATAGCGGTTTGTGCTATTGCCTACTTCTATTACAGCTGTTTTATCGCATATTCTGACGCCAAGGAAACATTCGGTGGTATGGGGCAACTTAATGACCTAAATGCCTTACTCGGTGGCTCAACGCGAGATGCAATGCGTGAAGCTGCCCCGTCTGTATTCTCAAAAGTGATTGAAATACTCTCTATTGGCTTCTGGCTAATACTGACAAGCTTCATCTCTATGAAAGTCTTTGTCTTTACGCCATACACAGAATCAACCTTATGGCTGCCAGTGAAACAGAAAGTCGCAGATCTAGTTAATAAAGCCACGGAAAAAGCGACAAGTAAATAAATACGGTTTTGGTAGGCTAACGGGTGAAGCAAAGGCTCAGCTTCATCTGCTAGCCACCATTATAAGAGCTTTATGATCAGAGTTTTTTGCCTGTAACGGAATAAACCAGTGGTATAGCATTACCTTTGTGAAGAAGCTGATAAGCTCCGCTTTCGCCTGCTACAAACCCTTCCAAGTAATACGGGCTGTATGGATATTCATTAAAACACTCAATGCTAATTCCAGACTTAACTAAGGCATTGATCACATCACTGACCGGATGCATCCAGGTGACCATTTTAGCTCTATCACCTGTGCAGTTTTCTGTATAAGTCCCATCATCTTCGATTATAGGTTCATCGCTCGCAAAGTATGCTGAGCCCAACAGCAATTCATCAAAAGGATGAAATTCAACTAAATGTATTTTTCCACCGGGCTTTAAAGCCTTTGAGACCGTTTCTGCCCATAGGTTAAGATCTGGCAACCAACACAGCGCACCATAAGAAACAAAAACAATATCAAATTTCTCTGGGCAGACTTCATTGAACTGGTATACATCCGAGCAAATAAAACTTGCTTCAAGGTTAGCTTGTTTTGCTATGGATTCTGCTTGAGAAATCGATTCCGACGACAAATCGACCCCGGTAACTTTTGCCCCCAACCTTGCCCACGACAGCGTATCTAAACCGAAGTGGCACTGTAGGTGTAACAGACTTTTCCCCTCAACAGAGCCAACTTCCTCTAACTCGATAGTATTGAGTGACGACTTCCCTTGGAGAAATCCATTTACATCATAAAACTGAGACTTTACGTGAACCTTTGTTCTCTTATCCCAAGCCTCTTTGTTTATTGCCAAGTAATCCATTAGCCGACAACTCCAATATTGGTCAAATTCTGAAGGCGATAAACTAGCAGAATAGGAACTAAGTTATAGATATAAATGACGTTTTATCGCACTTGTCATAAATTTTTGCGACACATTCCGCAACAAGCAACTCATATCAAGCACATTAAGACTTATAGGTGCACGTTCTCAGGTAAGCTCTTTTGTCATAAAGTGCAGTTGTCCTTCGGCTGGATACTCATCAAGCGTCATTTTACATTGGTAACCATTTTTTTCATAAAATGGCTTAGCCTGAAAACTCATCGTATCGACCAGGGAGAATCTACACCCTGACTCTTTTGCGTAATTTTCTAACGTTGCCAGTAACTGTGTACCCATACCCTGCTTGTGGCAAGTTTCATCTACCCATAGGTATTTAATCAACAACCAACTACCCCACGTACGACCGATAATCCCTCCTAGTTTGGCTCCATCATTACTATTAGTAAAACACGCAATGTGGCTCTCTTTAATATCACCAATGTATGGAATGTTATGCCGTTTTAACCCCTGATAAATTTCATCGACATCTTCACTGCTTGGGTTTTCGCTAATAATAAATTCCATTTAATTCCTTATCATTCTATTAGTTTGTGTTTCTGATAATTCAGTGCATCTTCAATTTCGCAACATGTCATCAAACTAGGGTTTCCACTCATAGCGAGTATTATTACAGACTTGGCGAAAACCTATGTCTTTGTACATCTTGAACCCTTCACCGGACGCCTGAAGTATCGCAAACTTGTAGCCTGCATCATACGAATCTCTTAATACGATATTCATCAAGCGGCGGCCGATACCTCTCTCCCTAAAGGCAGGTAACGTTGATACCCAATAAATCCCGACTACATCATGTTCAAAGTAACAGCAGGCAGTCGCGACTGGCTCATCATCATATAGCCCCAGATATAGTCTTACTGGATCTCTAAAACCTCCATCCATGAGTACTTTTCTATAGGTTGACCTCAATCCCTGGTTCAACTCAAAGCCATCAAAAAGAGCTGCTATCCACTGCTCTAAACGTTCATCACTATCAACCCGCTTAACCAAAAGCTTATCAACGGAGAAGTTGGAAAATGTACGGCTAGAGAGTTCAATAGCCATTCCAGGGCTTACAGAACCAACAGTTAAACCCTGAGATTCCAGTATATCCCCGATATTATTAGGGCTTGATGATGACCACACTTTCCAACAAAAATGATCCTTACCAGAAGCTAACTTTTTAAAAAACAGGCTAATCGCTGGTGACGAGTTGTGCAATTCAACATTGGTTTCCAGCACACCGTTGAAAACTGGACTATTGTCAGCACTTTCAATCCAGATAAATTGTTCATTCCTGTGCAGGGTAATCTCATCTGACTGAGCCAAGAACAAATCATATGACAGCTGATTTTTATCGACTAAACGCCCCAAGTCCAGACGATCAAGACCATTATGAATCCCCATACCTACCCCAAAATTACAGAAACCTGTTTATTTAGCTTTGATTGAAACAACACATCAAATGCTGAAACTGCCATGAAAGTACACAAACTTTGATACACGTCTACTTTGACAAATATCCCCAAGATATACAATCAGTTACTTATGAGGATTTATCGCTAGGAATGTTCGCATCGCACATAAGGACAATCATGGAAGAACTACAAGGTGGTCGTGAAGGTTTGATTCATCGGCATAAGGGTAAAATATATCGGCCTAGTGGCTTATGGTCCGAATCAGTACATCAGTTACTTACTCACCTGAGAAAAGAGCAGTTCAATTCTGCACCTGAGTCATTTGGTTTTGATGCAAAAGGCAATGAGATTTTGTCCTACGTACCTGGTGATGTTTACAACTACCCGTTAAGGGGTGCCATAGCGAGTATTGAAGCATTATGCTCAGCGGCTGTGCTCCTACGTAAATATCATGACGCAACCGTATCTTTTGCTCAAAGTGAACAATGTGAAAACTTGGATTGGATGTTGCCGGCTAGAAAGCCCTACGAAGTTATCTGTCATGGTGACTATGCCCCCTATAACGTGGCATTAAGTGGAGATCAGGTAGTCGGGATCTTTGACTTTGATACCGCACATCCAGCACCGCGGATTTGGGATATTGCGTATGCGGTTTATTGCTGGGCACCATTTAAAACCAGTCCTAATGATGCTTTGGGTAGCTTACCTCAGCAGATTTCGCGCGCTAAACAGTTCTGTGACTCTTATGGTTTGCCCCAACAAGAGCGAAGCCAGCTTGTTGATATCATGATATTACGTGTTCAAACCTTGATTGACTTCATGCGTAGCGAGGCTGAAAAAGGCAATCAGGCATTTATCAACAATATCAAAGATGAGCATCATCTAGCGTATCTAAACGACATTGATTACTTAAAACGTAGTAAACATAAAATTATAAGCAACCTGTAGTAAACAGCTCTCAATGAACAAAACGAGCAACTAACCAAACAAGAAAGCGTCTATGACATCAGTACCACAAAATAAAAATGAGTTAATCAATGCAATCACTTTAGCCTCTAGTAAGCTGATTGAGGACTACCGTTCTATTCCAGTTGAACTGTCTAGAACACATGGGATTGAGGGTAACGTCAAGGACACAACAATTAGTGTTTGCGATACGCTTGCCTACTTAATTGGCTGGGGAAAGCTAGTCCTTAAATGGCATTCTTTAAAGTCTCAAGGTAAGCATGTCGATTTCCCGGAAACAGGTTATAAGTGGAATCAACTTGGGCTACTAGCCCAAAGCTTCCAACATGACTACAAAGATTGGGACTATCAAAGTTTACAACGAGAGTTTGCAAAAGTTACCCAAGAAATTCTGGTATTAGTTAAGAGCATTGATGAGCAGGCACTTTATGGCGTTCCATGGTATGACAAATGGACACTTGGTCGTATGATTCAATTCAACACGTCATCACCAATGAAAAACGTACGAACAAAGGTCAGACGGTTTAAAAAAACACATGGAATCAAGTAGAGCCCACTTACAGTCACTCAGGCGAGTATCAGGGGATACTTTTCTTTGATGTTCGTTGGTTATGAATTAGAGCTAAGCTCCTTGTTTAAATGAGAAAAACGAAGGTGACAACCGCTGCCGTCACCAATACATCTCATTATTATTTCTTATGATTTTTAGCCACAAAAGAATCAAGCTTGTTCGCGAAGTTTTGTCGGTCGGATTGGCTCAGCGGTGCAGGCCCACCGGTCTGGATACCGCTACTTCTCATTGTCTCCATGAAGTCCCTCATTTGGAGGCGTTGCTTGATTGTATCCTTGGTATACATCTCGCCACGGGGGTTGAGGGCATGGGCACCTTTGGTGATTAGCTCATCAGCAAGCGGAATATCAGCCGTGATCACCAAGTCGCCAGCTTCAGCCTGCTGAACAATGTAATTATCGGCAACATCAAAGCCAGACTCTACCTGAATCGATTTAATATGTGGAGAAGGTGGCACTCTCACGTGGTGGTTTGCCACTAAGGTAACAGCAACCCCGACACGATTGGCAACACGGAACAAAATCTCCTTGATGACATTAGGACAAGCGTCCGCATCTACCCAAATCTTCATCTTTAATCCTTTCTATAAAGCAACAGCAACAGCAACAGCAACAGCAACAGCAACAGCAACAGCAACACTTTACTGCGTGCAGTCTAAAAAACAAACATAAGAAAGCCGCCAATTTGGCGGCTTTCTTCTATCAAGCTAAATCATTCATTGGCTTCTTTAACTCACCAACGTGATTTTAATTAGCCCACAAGGCCTTGCTTGCGCAGGTACTCTTCGTAAGTACCGTGGAAATCTTCAACACCATCTTTGGTGATTTCGATGATGCGCGTTGCAATCGAAGATACAAACTGACGGTCGTGAGATACGAACATCAAAGTACCCTTGAAGTTTTCAAGCGCCAAGTTCAGCGACTCAATAGATTCCATATCCATGTGGTTGGTTGGCTCATCCATCAATAAGATGTTTGGCTTTTGCATAATAAGCTTACCAAACAACATACGACCTTGCTCACCACCAGAGATCACTCGTACAGATTTTTTAATATCGTTCTGCGAGAACAACATGCGACCAAGGATACCACGAACCGTCTGCTCGTCGTCCCCTTCTTTCTTCCACTGACCCATCCAGTCCAGCAGTGTCATGTCTTCTTCGAAATCAGCACTGTGATCCTGCGCGTAGAAGCCAATGTTGTTGTTCTCTGACCACTTGATCATACCTTCCATTGGCTCCATCTGGCCTGCCAACGTATTTAGGAAGGTTGATTTACCGATACCGTTTTCACCGATAATCGCAATACGCTCACCCACTTCAACCAACAGTTTCACACCATTGATAAGGATGTTTTCGCCGTAACCCTGTTTTAGGTTTTCGACCTCAAGTGCGTTACGGAACAGTTCTTTCTCTTGTTCAAAACGGATAAATGGCGACTGGCGGCTCGATGCTTTCACTTCGTCAAGCTGGATCTTATCAAGCTGCTTCTGGCGTGAAGTTGCCTGCTTTGCTTTAGAAGCATTTGCAGAGAAACGGCTAACGAAAGTTTGAAGCTCAGCCATTTGCGCTTTTTTCTTGGCGTTGTCAGCAAGTAGACGTTCACGCGCAGCTTCAGCGGCTGTCATGTACTCGTCGTAGTTGCCAGGGAATAGACGAAGCTCACCGTAATCCAAATCAGCCATATGAGTACATACGCTGTTTAGGAAGTGACGGTCGTGCGAAATGATAATCATAGTGCAGTTACGCTCAAGCAAAACCTGCTCAAGCCAGCTGATAGTGTGAATATCCAAGTTGTTCGTCGGTTCGTCAAGCAGCATGATATCTGGATCTGCAAACAGAACCTGAGCTAGCAGAACACGAACTTTAAGGCCAGGTGCAACTGCACTCATCAACCCAAAGTGCTGCTCTTCTGGGATACCCAAGCCAAGTAGCAATTCACCGGCACGCGCTTCAGCAGAGTAGCCGTCCATTTCGGCGAATTCAGTTTCCAGATCGGCAACACGCATACCGTCTTCTTCAGACATTTCAGGTAGCGAGTAAATACGGTCGCGCTCTTCTTTAATCTTCCACAGTTCTTTGTGACCCATGATCACGGTATCAACTACTGTGTACTCCTCGAACGCGAACTGGTCCTGACCCAGTTTTGCCATACGCTCGTTCGGATCTGTTGAAACAGTACCTGCCGACTGCTCAAGTTCGCCACCCAGAATTTTCATGAATGTCGACTTACCACAGCCATTCGCGCCGATAAGACCGTAACGGTTACCTTCACCGAATTTAACCGAGATGTTTTCAAACAATGGCTTATCGCCAAACTGCATTGTGATGTTAGCGGTAGAAATCAATGTACTGTTCCAATAATGATTTATGTATCAAGCATTAAAAAAGCCGCCGATTTCAGGCGACTTTAGCAACGAAATTGGCGGCAAGGATAACAGAATTCGTGAACTATATCACTATGATTCCCTACTTTTGGCCTTTGATACGCACTCCTTCCACATACAGATATGCATTCAGCGTCATTTAAATAGAACAAGCCAGTACGGCTTGCCTTGAATGTACACATTCAATGTGCCGCAGACTCTATCCACCGGGATAACACTCTAGCTTGCTTGAGAGCATCAAAATTACGTTCAACATTGCGACGCGCATCTTGCCCCATCTGCTGACGCCTTTCAGCAGGTAAACGCAAAAACCGTTCAATTGCCTGGGCCAAAGCTGTTGCATCTTTCTCATTCACCATTAGGCCCGTTCCGGGAGCGACAATCTCTTTACACCCCATAATATTGGTCGTTATCACAGGTACTCCCACGGCCATTGCTTCTTTTAATACTAAAGGCCCGGTATCAACCAGGCCGGATTGTGCGACACAAAAAGGTGCAACCAAACAATCATATTGAGGGAGATTTTCCTGTACCCAACACGGCTCTTTCGAGCCAAGAAAATTGACATGTTTTGCAATACCTAAAGCTAAGGCTTGATGTTTAAGCTCCTCTGACAGTTCGCCGTCTCCAACAATATCAAGAGTAACCGGATACGTTTCACATAAGCCTTGCATACTTTGAAGCAAATAAGTAACGCCTTTAGGTTCGACAAGCCTACCCAAGAAGACCAGTCGTATTTTGTTATGCTTTAGCTTCGACTGGGGCTTGAATAACGAAGTTTTCACTCCACAGTGCAGGAGCTTGATATTGTTATTGCCCAGCTTTAAAAAGTCTTCCTTCATGTCGTTGCACACTGCCACGGCAAAATCACTTCTTTTGAGCTTTAGAGGGATATCAAAGGCATGCTCATAAATATCATGGCCGTGGCTAACAAACGAGCAGGAAATACCAAGCAACTTAGCTGCAGCTATGCTGTGAGAAGTTGTATGTTGGGCAAAATGAGCGTGGACATGTTCGACATTTAACTTCGCCATTTGAGATGCCAATTTGACGCTGTAATAAAATAGAGACCGCTTCGGCATCGATTGTTGTTCCATCACAAACTGAATACAGTTGTAAAGATTACTTGGGCTGATTCGCGCCAAGAAGTTAAAACTAAAACTCTCACCAACCTCATAAATTGGATAACTAAACTTCTGTGCCGAAAGATGTTTCTCAAAGGTCATCACACAAACATCGTGACCGCAGGATTCAATGGAATCAATTTCAGTTCGGATAAACGTTTCACTCAACACCGGAAATGTAGGTGCAACGAAGGCTACTTTTTTCATTATTACGCTCTCTATAGCAAATGTTTACACTATGAAAAGCAATAACTGTTCCTATCTTCTCAACATTATATGGCCGTTTATTCTCGCATTCTGCAATGCAGATAAGAAAATACTGGCAATAAGCAACATATCATCTGGCACACCATCTACTGCACTTCATCCACTCCCCCCTCTCTTCAGCACAGTATAAACACCACTTCCCTCTTTCAATATAACCCATAAAATTCAATGATATAGCAACCAGCCGTTCAGCAACTGATGCTATACGCACGATTTAGGTATGAATTCTGCTTCACCCTATAAAACTAAAGGGAGCCAGCCATGGATAAAGTATCTGTAGTCATACCAACATATAATTGCCTACCTTATCTGCCTAAGGCGATTGAGAGCGTTCTCGCCCAGGATTATAAAAATATCGAGCTTCTTATTGTTAACGATAACAGCAGCGATGGCACTGACAAGTATCTGGCTACCCTAAGCAAAACACATAACAATATTATCGTCATAAACACAGACGGGGTCGGTGCCGCATCAGCCAGAAATATCGCCATCAAACAATCATCAGGACACTACGTGGCTTTTCTGGATGCCGATGACTGTTGGTACAGTGGAAAAGTCTCCGAACAAGTCAGAGTTCATCAAGAAAACAAACACCTTGGAATGACTTTTACCAACTACGATCACCTCAACGAAAACAATGAATTAATTATCGACTGTCTGGCGTACTGGAATAAGTACAATAGTGACCAGAACACTGTTCACTTCTTTGACAACCCGCTCAATGATATTTTTGCCAACAACATTATCGGTACATCAACTGTCATGATTAACAAAGCTGTCTTTCAAAAGATTGGCTTTTTCAATGAAGAGATGAGTTATTGCGAGGACTGGCATTTTTGGTTAAAGGTGTGCGAGCATTTTGATGTTGCACTATTGAAGCACTCTTACACCGGGTATCTCATGAGAGCAGGCTCAATAACCCAAACAGATTCTAAGCGATGGAATAATTTGCTTTCTGTCTCTGAGGTTATTTCACATTATCAGGATCGTAATACATCAATCAGTAAGAAGTCGTTATCACAAGCTCGGGCAAGGCTTCAAGAAGGCTATGCTGACTATTTCAGAACCAAAGGTGATATATATACCGCCCTGCTGCACGACTTCCACTCTTTGCTGATTGATCCCCAAACCAGACGTGTAAAACATACGCTCGGCGACATGAAGAAATGCCTTATGCCATCTCAAAAGCACAAGCAATCAGTACCGATCAAGTAGCTGTCACCATTTCAATTTGGCGACATCGCCAGCGTAGAAATGTATTGGGAATTGATATAGCTAAATAGGGTTTATGATGAGTGCATTAAAACAGTCTGCCTATTATGGCGTCGGAATAATAATGATGAAGGGAGTATCATTGTTCATGATGCCATATGTGACTTCCCGACTGACGCCGTATGAGTATGGTTCGCTAGAGTCACTCATATTGTTGACAGATATCGGCACCATCATTATCGGCTTTGGTATTATTGAATCTCTGTACCGTTATGTCGGCCCGAGCGACGGGCGAAAGCGCAGTGAACTGATTTCCAACTGTTTTCTACTAAGCCTGATAGTCGCACTAGTCGCTAGCTTCCTTATTTGGTTGATGTTGCCTTTGCTGCTGGCAAACCTACCCCATGAATTTGAGCCCTACCAAATCGTACTCATTGCCGTTCCGACCCTGCTGGAGGGATTAATTGCGATTCCGCTGACATTGATGCGTATGGAATCACTAGCCAGAAAATTCTGTATCTACAACGTCGTCAAAGCCATTTTTCAGGCATTAGTTATTATCATCTTACTGGAAGCTGGTTATGGCATTGATGCCTTACTGATTGCCGGAGCCTGCTCAAGCGTACTGTTACTTTTCTTCCTGCTCAAATTCCAATGGGCACAAATGGCAGGTAGTGCCTATTTGGGCTACTCCTTACCGCTACTAAAGTACAGTGTGCCGTTCGTTATCAGCAATATTGGGTTATTTGCCATTACCGGACTGGACCGCTGGGTGCTCGCTGATAAGGTCGGTGTTGATACACTAGCTGTCTACGCGATAGCCGCTAAATTTGCCATGATATGCGCGTTACTGATGCAACCCTTCGCGCTATGGTGGTACCCCAACCGAATCAAAATGTTACAACAGGAACAAGGGCGTGAGCTGTGCGCAAGGAACGCGATCCTTGGCACTAACCTGGGAATATTCTTCGCCGTATCTCTAATACTGACCGTACCGAGCTTCATCTACCTCTTCTTACCCGCAGACTACCATCTCGCCGCCAATATCGTTGTTGGCCTGATTCTGGTGAGCGCACTGAAAAACGCCAGCGACCTATTAAACCTTGGCTGCTTCAGCGGTGATTCCAGCCAATGCCAGATGTGGATCCAGTGGTTATGTTCTGCCTTGGCAGTTGCAGGATACTGGTTGCTCATCCCGCAATACAGCATATGGGCAGCCGTGTTTGTTCTGGCAGGTGTCTATACCGTTCGTTTAGCGCTGTTTTACTACTTTAGCCAAACGAAGCTTTCACTGCCCTACCGCCATTCCGACTGGCTGGCCTGTGTACTGATCGGGGCTGCGTTATACGGCATCAGCCAAGTGATATACCCTGCCCTCAACCTCTGGGCACAGCTAATTGTTGGTGGGTTCTTAAGCCTTTCTATGCTTGTACTGCTTATCAGCATAAAGGTTTTCCCCAGCATAACGCCTTCTCGCTTAAATTTTTCAGCCAACTAATTCGCAGGCATAAAAAAAGCGCTGATTAACAGCGCTTTTTTACAATAGAAACTATCGACTTATCGATTATTCCCAGTCAAGAATCACTTTACCTGACATACCAGAGCGCATTACATCGAAGCCCTGCTGGAAGTCATCAATCTTGTAGTGGTGAGTGATGATTGGGTTCAGATCCAGGCCAGATTGGATCAGGCTTGCCATCTTGTACCAAGTTTCAAACATTTCACGTCCGTAGATACCTTTGATGATCAGGCCCTTGAAGATTACCTGGTTCCAGTCGATACCCATGTCTGATGGTGGAATACCCAGCAGTGCAATCTTACCGCCGTGGTTCATGCCAGTTAGCATGCTGTTGAACGCCGATGGGTTACCAGACATTTCAAGACCGACATCGAAGCCTTCTGTCATGCCAAGCTCGGCCATCACATCTTCAAGCTTCTCGTTAGCCACGTTCACTGCACGGGTGACACCCATTTCACGAGCCAGATCCAAACGGTAGTCGTTAACATCAGTGATAACAACATGACGGGCACCTACGTGCTTCGCAACAGCAGCGGCCATGATACCAATCGGGCCTGCACCTGTGATTAATACATCTTCACCAACAAGGTCGAATGAAAGTGCAGTGTGTACCGCATTACCAAACGGGTCGAAAATTGAAGCAAGATCATCAGAGATTTCATCAGGGATCTTAAATGCGTTGAATGCAGGGATCACCAGGTACTCAGCAAACGCACCTTCACGGTTTACGCCAACACCTGTTGTGTTACGACAAAGGTGAGTACGGCCACCACGACAGTTACGGCAGTGGCCACATGTGATATGACCTTCGCCAGAAACACGGTCACCGATTTCAAAGCCGCGCACTTCCTGGCCGATACCAACAACTTCACCTACGTACTCATGACCAACAACCATAGGGACAGGGATTGTTTTTTGTGACCATTCATCCCAGTTGTAGATATGAACGTCAGTACCGCAAATGGCTGTTTTCTTGATACGGATTAGCAGATCATTGTGACCAAGCTCAGGCTTGTCCACTTCAGTCATCCAGATGCCTTCTTCAGGCTTTAGTTTAGAAAGAGCTTTAATTTTCATGACCTTTATCTCAACAAATAGTATTGCAGTGAAATATTCAGAAGCGGGCTACCACTATTTTTATTCGAGTACATTCTACCCGCTCCTGTTGTTGCATTAGCTCGCTATCGCGACAGATGGCAATTAGATGATACCCATGTCTTTGCCAACTTCGATGAAGGCATCGATAGCTTTGTCTAGCTGTTCACGGTTATGCGCAGCAGACATCTGAGTACGGATACGTGCCTGTCCCTTTGGAACAACAGGGAACGAGAAGCCAATCACGTAGATGCCTTTAGCCAGAGCACGCTCTGCAAACTCAGCAGCCACTTTCGCATCACCCAGCATAATTGGAATGATTGCGTGATCTGCACCGCCCATGGTGAAGCCAGCCGCTTCCATACGAGCACGGAAGTGCGCTGCGTTGTCCCATAGCTGGTCACGTAGCGAACCACTTTCTTCCAATAGATCCAGAACTCGGATTGACGCAGAAACGATAGCTGGTGCGACTGAGTTAGAGAACAGGTACGGACGAGAACGCTGACGTAGCCAGTCAATCACTTCTTTCTTACCAGAAGTATAACCGCCTGAAGCACCGCCCATCGCTTTACCCAAGGTACCAGTGATGATATCGATACGATCGATAACATCGTGGTATTCATGTGTACCGCGACCATTTGCGCCCATGAAACCCACAGCGTGAGAGTCATCAACCATTACTAGCGCATCGTACTTGTCAGCCAGGTCACAGATAGCAGGCAGGTTGGCTACAACACCGTCCATCGAGAACACACCGTCAGTCACAATCAGCTTGTGACGTACACCCGCTTCGTTTGCGGCGATTAGCTGTTCTTCCAGCTCTTGCATGTTGTTGTTTGCGTAGCGGAAACGCTTCGCTTTACACAGACGAACACCATCGATGATTGAAGCGTGGTTCAACGCATCAGAAATAATGGCATCTTCTGCACCAAGAATTGTTTCGAACAAACCCGCATTGGCATCGAAACAAGAAGTATAAAGAATTGTATCTTCCATGCCCAGGAAGTTAGACAATTTTTGCTCTAGCTCTTTGTGAGAATCCTGCGTACCACAGATAAAGCGAACTGAGGCCATACCGAAACCGTGATGATCCATACCGGCTTTAGCGGCTTCAATCAGATCAGGATGGTTAGCAAGGCCCAAATAGTTGTTTGCACAGAAGTTTAAAACTTCTTCGCCAGTTTGGATAGAAACAGCAGCTTTTTGCGCTGATGTAATAACACGTTCTGATTTGTATAAACCTTCAGCTTTTACTTGTTCGATTTGCTGTTTGATTTGGTCGTAGAATGCAGCTGACATGATGTTCCTCTCAATTATGACTGTAGCGAATGTATGTTTAAGCATGCATTCGCCAGACGATAATCCATATAATCAGGTTAGGAGATCTGACTAAAAAAATGTTCAATTAACAGGATGTTTGAACTCTATCCATTCTAATTCAAGCGCATTCAGACTATTATCCCCTGACCTGGAAAAGGACTGTTGAACTATGGACACAAATAAACTGATTGCCCTTATGCCGGAACTGGCTGTTTTTAAAATTGTTGTCGATGAAGGCAGCTTCACAGCCGCTGCAAAAAAATTAGGGGTCACCCCATCGGCACTGAGCAAACAGCTCTCGCGTCTCGAACACACGCTTTCAGCCAAACTTCTTGAGCGCACAACCCGAAAACTCGTGATCACCGAATCGGGTAAAGGGATCTATGATCAATGCTGCGCGATGATTGACGCAACCAAACAAGTTGTCGAGTTCACCAGCTCGGAGCATACAACGCCCTCTGGTGCACTGACGGTGGCGGCCCCTAAGGCATTTTTAAGTATCGTGCTCCAGCCTCTGGTGACCCCTTTTCTCACCAAGTACCCCGATATTCAACTCAAGCTCAAAGCATCAGATGGTGATATAGACCTCGTTTCAGAAGGCATCGACGTCGTCTTCCGTTTGACAGAAAAACCAACTGAAGGTTTGGTACTAAAGCAAATTGGCAAGGTAAGCTTGAGCCTTTGTGCCAGCCCTGACTACTTGGATCGACGTGGTACCCCTATCGTTCCAACCGATTTACTTCAGCACGATTGTATTTTCCTTGGCGAAACAGCCACGGATCATATCTGGGACTTTGTTAAAGGTGATGAATTCCACACCATACCCGTCACCGGTCGCTACGCTGTTAACCATTCACAAATGCGCCTGAGAGGAGTGCTTGATGGATTGGGGATCGGCATTTTCCCAGACTTCGTGATCAAGAAACCGCTTGAAGAAGGAACAGTAACTGAAGTGCTTAGTGACTGGACAATCAAAGGAAATTACCAGGGCGATATTGCACTGCAATTTGCCCAAACCAAGTTTATGCCTGCTCGTCTTCGGGTATTTATTGACTACGTCTCGGAACATTTATACCAGTACACAGTTCATTAGCCACATTGCCTTACCATAAGGGCCGACACAGCACATAATCATCTAAATGAGGTTCTCAAGCCATAGACTATACTGGTTTTAGTACTTATGGCTTTGATACTAGGCGGCAGACACACGATTGATCCAATCTGACATAACTGCCGTTTATATTGATACCAATACAACCCACTCTCCTATGGTATAACCGGGAGCAGGAGAGCTAACATGAAAGCTCTGATTAGTTGCTTATACTCAGCCGTTATTCTCTGTTCGACCAGTGTTGCCTCTTACCCTCTGGATTCTCTGCACTGGAACCACCGCAGTATTCTTTTCTTTGCTCCCGAAAAAGATCAGTACGTACAAGAATTCATGAAACAAACGCTAATGAACGACTGCCTATTACAGGAAAGAGATATCGTAACTATCATTATTACCCGTGATGGCTTCAACCAACCCGAAGACTTGTTCAGCCCTGAAGATATCCGCTTTCTTCAGCAAAAATATAACATTACCCAAGATAGCCACACTGCAATCCTGATTGGCAAAGACGGTCTTGAGAAACATCGCTGGGGGGAAGAAACCAACTGGCGGCATATCACCGACTTGGTCGACAAAATGCCACTCCGTCAGCGAGAAATGACATACCGTCAAAGCCGCTGCGCCATTTAAACTTATACTGCCGACACATCAAGATACCGAGTAAGCATAACCGCTCTACGCCTCTCGTCTACGCCGTCGCATTTTTTGACGAAGGCTGATTTTTTTTTGTGCTTGAAGCAGTATCTTGTTACCCATTGACCTTCCAACTGGCCAGTTATAACAATGATGAAGACACCCTACTTATATCACGGTCAAGATACGGCTTGGGTAACGCGCTCTGAGCACAACTTGAAGCTGACGCTTGTCAGCGAATCTGACCTACTTATCTCTGCTATATTTATTCGCTGTGAACCCGACAACGAGGAAATGCTTGTTGATATGGTACGCGGCAGCACCAATGGCAGGCTTCAATACTGGCATGGTGAAATTCCATTAAACTCAGATAAATCGTTAACCCACTACTGTTTTAAGGTAATGCAGAACAGTCGCCAGTGGTGGTTACACGGTAACGGAGTATCGCCACGCGTTCCCGGCAAAGAGGCCCACTTCAAGTACAACAAAGACGATCAGCCACCAGCCTGGGTAAAAGAACAGGTTTTCTATCAAATCTTCCCCGATCGTTTTGCAAACGGTGATCCGACAATCAGTGTCAAAACCGATGAATATTGCCTCAGAGGTAATGAGAGACCAACTATTGCCAAGGAATGGGGAGAACCCGTTTCGCCACACGGCAGCAATGGCCCGAACGAGTTTTACGGCGGCGATCTCAAGGGCATTCACGAAAAATTCGATTACTTCGAAGATCTAGGCATTACCGCCCTGTACCTTAATCCGATCTTCTCTGCTCCCAGCAACCACAAATACGATACGACCGATTATAGGAACGTTGACCCACACCTGGGAACCAATGAGCAATTCGCCGAGATGGTCGCCGACCTGCATCAACGCAACATGAAGATCATGCTTGATGCCGTGTACAACCACACCTCAGTCAATCACCCTTGGTTCGATATGTACCAAAAGAACCAGGATGAAGCCGGTGCGTATAATCACCCTGAATCGAAGTATCGTCATTACTATCAATTTAGCGGAGACAGCAACGATTACATCGGCTGGAACGGAATTTCAAGCCTGCCAAAGCTCAACTTCTCTAATCCTGAAGTTCAGGAATACATCTACTCAGGACAAGATGCCGTCATCAAGCACTGGCTTCGCCCGCCGTACAATATCGATGCATGGCGATTTGACGTTATTCACATGCTGGGTGAAGGCGCTGGTGCAACCAACAACGCCCACTATGTCAAAGCGTTTCGTCAATCGGCCAAATCTGAAAATCCTGACTGTTATGTACTTGGCGAGCATTTCTTCGAGGCAAGTCAATGGCTCCAGGGCGATCAGGAAGATGGCGCAATGAACTACTACGGTTTCGCCCACCCGATCCGTGCTTTTTTTGCCCACAAAGACATTGCCTACCACAACTGCCAAATTGATGCCGACGAACTGGTCGACTGGCTCAACGAGGCCCGTAGCAAAATGCCTTGGCTCAATCAGCTTTCCCAGCTTAACCAATTGGATAGCCACGATACGATGCGCTTCCTGACCATGCTGGAAGACGATCAGGAAACCATGCAACTGGCATTGTTAATGCTATTTGCCTATGTCGGCACACCTTGTATTTACTACGGAACAGAAGTGGCACTTGAAGGCGGACAGGATCCTGACAATCGCCGTTGTTTCCCGTGGGAGCGAACCGAAAAGCCTCACGCGATGTTTAGCTTCCTCAAACAGCTAATCGCTATTCGCAAAAATCATCACTCCCTGCAGGAAGGCAGTATCCAATGGCTCGTTGCCGAGCACAAGCAGCTCGCATTTGCCAGAACGCTAGGTGATGAGATTACCGTCTGCCTGATGAACAACAGTGAGCATGCCAGGACGATTGAAGTTCCCGTCTGGCAACTGGGTATCGAAGATGCTCAACTTAAGGATCTGCTTACTGGCGACGAATGGCAATCAAAACAAGGCATACTCACACTTACTCTGGCCGGTAAAGAAGGCTTATTGCTGAGCCTCGTCTAACCTTCCGAACCTGTTAACCTACCACACCGGCTAATCTAACCTGGATTAGCCGGTGCAGCCTACCCAATAAGGTTTGCCGTGCTTCTTAGTTCCATGTAAATATAGGACTTATACCCTGCACATAACCGAGGCAATAATGGGATCTGAACGTTACATTGGAATTATGTCCGGAACCAGCATGGATGGTGTTGATACCGTTTTAGTCGACATTAACGGCAGCAAAATAGAGTTACTTTGCGAACATGCTTTTCCTATGGGTGAGAACCTTAAACAGTCCCTTTTAGATGTTTGTATGGGTCAGCCAACCAACTTAAAAGCGATCGGCGAGCTCGATCATCGCCTCGGGCATCTGTTCGCCGATGCCGTCCTCGCGCTCCTGAAAAAAGCAAACGTTGATCCGGCAACCATCGCCGCAGTTGGTAGTCATGGACAAACGGTCTATCACTCTCCTGAGTCAACCTATGCCTTCACCATGCAGCTTGGCGATGCCAACATTATCTCGGCCAAAACAGGCATTACTACAGTAGCCGATTTTCGCCGTAAAGATATGGCCTACGGCGGCCAGGGCGCACCGCTGGTCCCGGCTTTTCATCAACAGCTATTCAGCCAGCCGGACCTCACCCGGGTTGTGCTCAACATTGGTGGTATATCCAACATCACCATCCTGACACCCGATAAACCGGTTACCGGTTTTGATACAGGACCCGGCAACATGTTGATGGACGCCTGGATCCACAAGCACAAGGGGCAGCGCTACGATAAAAACGGAGCCTGGGCACAATCCGGAGTCGTTCACCCGACACTGCTGAAATCAATGCTAAGTGATACGTTTTTCGCCCTTTCAGCCCCCAAAAGCACGGGCCGTGAACTGTTCAACCTAACTTGGCTTGATAACCACCTCGCTAAGTTCAACGTTAAAGCAGAAGATGTGCAACGTACTCTGGCAGAGCTGACAGGCGTCACCATTGCCAATGATGTCCGTTCTGAAGTACCTGGCGAACTACTGGTCTGTGGCGGCGGGGCTCACAACCCTCTGCTCATGCAAAGACTCGCAGAGCTCTTGCCAGATTGGACGGTTATAACAACGGCCGAGCGCGGGGTAGATATAGATAATATGGAAGCCATGGCATTCGCCTGGTTGGCTTACCGTACCCTGCATCAACTACCCGGCAACCTCCCGGAAGTGACAGGAGCCAACCAGCTAACTTGCCTGGGGGCTATCTACCCTTCATAACTCCATCAGTAACACTGTAAAACGCTTATCTCTTTCCACATTGGCAGCGGAGATTCCTTTAGGTAGACTCCGCAGCCCTAAGCACTTCATTTAAAAAATCTATACTTGTAGAAATCCTTAGCTGCAGTATATCCAACCTGGATAAGTAGTTGGTATTAGATAAGGTCTCATACAAGATGGCTGTAAAGTTGATATTGTTTTTACTTTTCTCTCTTCCTCTATTGGCGTGGTCTAAAGAGGAGCCAATTGTGCTTCTTGTTAATTCATATCACCCCCAGTACCAATGGACAACTCAGCAAACTCAGGGCATCAAAGATGTACTGATAGATACCGTTCATGCGGAGAATCTTCATATTGAATACATGGACGAAAGACGATTTGTGGATGATGAGGTTTATCACACCAAACTCATTGAACTTCTCAAACACAAATATCAAGTATACGAACCCGATCTCATAATGACCACCGACGATCATGCGTATAATTTCATGATCGAAAATGGCAAAGACTTATTTCCTGGCAAACCTGTTGTCTATAGTGGCGTCAACGTACCCAACACGAAAATGATGGCGCGCCACGGTAACATTATCGGCATAGCTGAAGGCATGGAGATTGAAGGAAATCTGGATATGATTTTACAGCTTCAGCCCAGAACGATGCGGATCATAATGCTGAGCGACACCACAGGCCTTGGTTTGAATATGGGCAAGAAAGCGAGAGAGATCAAAGCACAATGGCAAGCTGATCCGCATAAAAAGCACGTTACATTAGAGGTTTGGGATCAGTTCTCAATCCCGGAGCTCTACCAAAGAGCGGAAACTGCAGACTTTAATTCTGTTTTCCTGATGCTAGCCATTCATAAGGATAAACTAGGTACCTATTTCTCCTATGAACATCATCTGCCGCTCTTAACTCAAAAAAGCAAAGTACCTGTTTATGGCATGTGGGGAACGATCATTATCGGTTACGGGGGATTAGGTGGGCTCATGAATAACCCCTATGAGCACGGTAAAAATGCCGCAAAAATAGCCATCAAGGTTCTTGACGGTGTTCCGTTGAAAAACATCAAAGTGCCGGGAAAAGCACATTATTCACCCTATTTCGACTATCACCAACTAAAACGATTTGGTATCGACTTAAGCCGCCTACCCGCACCGAGCACCGTCATCAATCGCCCGGTATCGCTCTATGACGAACACGCAAAGCTGATAAACAGCACGATTGCTCTGTTTATCTTCATGCTTGTCGTTATCTCAATACTCACTATCAATATTAAACGTCGGATCACGGCACAACGTAAACTGCACCAATTCAATCAAGAGCTAGAATCAATCGTCCAGCAACGCACCAAAGATCTGGATGAACGCAATAAAGAATTACAGGCTGCATCGAAAATTTTGCGGGCACATGCCTATACCGACGAACTCACAGGTTTGCCCAACCGCAGGGCGGCGTCCCGTGAAATCGTCGCTCATATTAAACGCTACAACATGGACTTCCAGCCTTTGGCAGTCGCCATTTTGGATATCGACTTATTCAAAAGCATCAATGATACCTATGGCCATCAGGCGGGTGACGAAGTGCTGTGCGCGGTTGGAGAAACACTAAAAGAAACACTCCGACCAAACGATCGGGTATACCGATGGGGAGGTGAAGAGTTTCTCATTGTCTTGCCAGATACCAAGAAAGGCTACTCAGCCATTGTCTGCCAGAGGCTCACCAAAAGCATCAGCCAGCTCGATATCAGCAATATCGGCACCATCACTGCCAGTATCGGAGTCTCGAATTTTACCAAGGGTGATTCATTCGAAGCCATTTTACAAAGAGCAGATACCGCGTTATACACAGCCAAAAACAGTGGTAGGAACCAGGTGGCTGCAAGCTAATACAATAAAAACCCACACTTCTTGCAGGATTACCGTCTAGATCTACCCTTGTAAACAATACAGACTGCTAATTGTTTGAATTCATCACGAAAAGTGAATAAATCGTTAAAAAATAAGTTACTAGATCCAGCCGGATAAAAGCAGAACAATCAACTTAAAACTTGATGAAGATCACCAATTTAACCCGACAAAGATCACATTTACAAGTTATTAATTTTACTAGGATAAAAACGACGCAAACGTTACACTTGCGCCCCATAACAACGATAACAGTCCACAGGATATAGTCCTGTTTCTCTTCCCTAAACGTGAAAGGTCCTAAGTAAAGATGAGTCCGGAAAAATATCTTCTAGACTGGCAAACAAGCCAAACCAATGCAGAATCCATCTCACCACTTCTTGGCCAGCTATACCGTCAGAAAGGCGTAGAAATCCTTCTGTTCGGTCGCCAAATTGTCAATGCCTCTGTAATCGATATCATTAAGGCACACCGCGTTGCCCGTCGCTATACCGGTAGCGAGCTCTCTCCTTCTCAAACATTACCGCTGATACAGGCACTGACCGAACTTGACCTGTCACCTTGCCGAATTGATGTCGGTCAACTAGCTTACGAATACTGGAAAAACCAAGACGATGTAAGCAATCTGAATGACTTTTTAAATACAGCCCTTGCCGAATCACTCAGCAGCTCGCAGTCTGTCGAGACTCAGGATGTAGTTCTCTACGGCTTCGGCCGAATCGGTCGTCTGTTGGCTCGCCTGCTTATTGATAAGAGCGGCCAGGGCTATCCGCTTCGCCTACGTGCGATCGTCGTTCGTGGCGGCAAAGATGGTGATCTGGAAAAACGTGCCAGCCTGCTCCGTCGTGACTCTGTTCACGGTCAGTTCAATGGCAGCATCACCGTTGACGAAAGCCGTAAAGCAATCATCGTTAACGGTAATTATATCCAGGTTATTTATGCGAACAGCCCGGCTGAAGTTGACTACACAACTTACGGTATCAACAACGCACTTGTTGTTGATAACACAGGTATGTGGCGCGACGCCGAAGGCCTTGGCAAGCACCTTGAGTGTGCTGGCGCGAAAAAAGTACTGCTGACCGCTCCGGGCAAAGGCGATCTCAAGAATGTCGTATTCGGTGTTAACGAGTCTGATATCCTGGATGAAGACCAGATCATCTCGGCCGCCAGCTGTACAACCAACGCCATTACTCCGATTCTGAAAGCGGTTAACGACAAGTATGGTATCCAGTCGGGACATATCGAAACCGTTCACTCGTTTACCAACGACCAGAACCTGATTGATAACTTCCACAGCGGCGAGCGTCGTGGTCGATCTGCTGCATTGAACATGGTTCTTACCTCTACGGGTGCAGCTAAGGCCGTTGCCAAGGCGCTGCCAGAGCTAGCAGGAAAACTAACCGGTAATGCTATTCGCGTTCCGACCCCGAACGTTTCCATGGCTATTGCCAACCTAAACCTTGATTCTGACGTTGATGCTGAAGCGCTTAACACGTACCTGCGTGAGATGGCTCTGAACTCACCGCTTTCCGGCCAGATTGACTACACGCAATCTACCGAAATCGTCTCTACCGATATTGTTGGTTCTCGCCATGCCGGTGTGGTTGATGGTGCCGCGACTATCGCCCAGGACAAACGTTGTGTGCTCTACATTTGGTACGACAACGAATTTGGCTACAGCTGCCAGGTCGTACACTGCATGGAACAAATGATGGGTGTGCGTTACAAAACCTACCCTGAAGCTAAATAACACTGCTATAAGATAACTATAAAATACCCCTCTTGCTATTTGCCGCCTACGCTCCACTAGGCGGCATTTTTCATTTTATCGCTCCAGAACTATTTCCCTTGCCTACCGTCTTCTCTCGTTGTTCCCATCAAGCAACATAAGAAAAAGGCATCTGTAGATTCAAAAACATATATCTTCCATATAAATAACCAGCATTAGAGCAAAAGCGGACACGTTTTTCAGAATCATGGCAGAGACAATATCGTCATCCCGATAAAACAACTTTTCCTCCTGATTCATTAAAGAGAGAGCACCTAATGTGGCCTTATCACATCAATCTTCTTGCCATTACCAAGCTGTTCAGGTGGCATATGCTCATCACCTGGCTACTGGTCATTGCAGAGAATGTCCTTCTAGCCCTGATCCCACTGTTTATTGGCCTGTCTATCGATGATCTACTGACAGGTGACACTGACTCCTTGCAACTATTGGCAGTCGTACTGTGCAGCATTACGGTTGTCAGTGTGGCAAGAAGGCTGTATGACACCCGCGTTTATGGACATATTCGGGTAGAGCTGGCACGAGAAATCAACGTTCGTCTGTCTCGTCTCCCAGTTTCAATCCGTAACGCCCGGCTTGAAATGTCCCGGGAACTGGTTGATTTTCTGGAAGAGGATCTCCCTCCCCTATTCACATCTTGTATCCAAATTATTGCCGCAATAGTAATTCTGTTTGGTTTTTCCCAATCACTCGCAGTATCAGCCGGTGTATCAACCAGCCTGATGCTGATAATTTACAGTTTATTTCATCAACGGTTTATCAGACTAAACAGCACATTAAACGAACAAAAAGAAAAGCAGATCCGTATTCTGCACAACCGTAACCCGCATCAGTTATTGGCTCACCTTAAACGCCTGTGCCAACGGGAGATCCAGCTTTCTGACTCCGAGGCGATCCTCTACGGTGTTCTCTTTCTTGTTCAGTTCGGCTTTATTATCACCAATCTTTGGCTGGCAGCCTCCTTACCGGACATTTCACCCGGACGCATCTTTTCCATCATCAGCTATTCGTGGGAATACGTAGAAGCCGCAATCATGCTGCCTATCGCATTGCAAACCCTATCCCGCCTGCATGAAATCACAACAAGGATTAACTGTATTCAGCTAACGCCGGCAAACCAATAAGGTATAACGCATGAAATCACTCAAAAAGAAAATCCCCATCACCTTGGCTGTAGTGTCATTTGCTGGTGTCCTGTTGGTGCTGGACTCATTGCCCGATAACTCATTACCGGTAACTACAGGGGCACCCGCTGCTCAAGTCGTGACGGTACTATCATCGTCACCGGCGCAGCGACAGCTCTCCGTATCAACGGTCGGTATTACCCAGTCCCGCTGGCATACAGAGCTAAAAGCAACCACCGGCGGCAACCTGACAGAGCTCAATACTGACATTGAACCGGGTAGCCTGATTAAAAAAGGAGAATTTCTTACCCAAATTGACCCAACCCATATATCAGCCAAAGTTGAACAAGCCAAAAGCCACCTGGCCAGTACACGCCTGAAATTGGAGCGCGAAAAGCACGAGCAGACAGTTGCCAAGAAAATTCTGCTACAAAACGTCAGTACTGCCTTTGCCCGGCGGGAGCCCCAGGTCGCAGCAGCAACAGCCGAGCTTCATCATGCCGAGCAAGCATTGGCCAGTGTCAGACAGCGTCTCATAGAAACCCGGGTTGTTGCGCCATTTGATGCCGTCGTTCTCAAACGGTTTGCCTCACCGGCCCAGCATGTCGAAACGGGCACACCACTCTATGTTATTGCCTCGAGTCAGAGTGTCGATATCAAAGTGTCGCTATCCAAACGCCTATGGCAGAAGCTTGGTGGCAGAATAGACCCAACTCAGATCTCAGTGGTAGATAGAGATAACAACACCTGGCCAGTAAAACTGCGCTACTTAGCCCCGGAGTTTGATGCGGCAACACGCCAGCGCCAATTGGTGCTCGCCGTAGAAAACCCTTTCATGCAACCGAACGTGTTACTGCCACTGCAGCAGGTTAAGATCGTATTCAATATCATGCCAAGTGCGCCTGTTCACCGCCTGCCTATATCCGTTCTGACCCTCGACGGTGAGGTATGGTGCGTCAACAACGATAACAAGCTCGTACTTGAGCCAATTATCCAGCTCAATGAAGACGGCAACGAAGTGTGGTTCCAGTTCACTAACCACCCTGAGCGTAGCCGTAACATCGTCATGTACCCGTTATTGACGATGATACCCGGCACAATAGTCGCCCCTACTTATACCAGTAACAACTCTGCCACCAGCAGCTATGCCTATAACAGCGAGGAAACACAATGAAATGGTTAACACGCTGGTTTCTGGATAATCCGGTTGCGGCTAATTTGTTAATGGTTGCTATTTTGGCCCTGGGCGCGCTCTCGCTGACAACGCTGCGGGTAGAAAGTTTTCCGCAAACCAAACCAACGAGTCTGGTGGTGAGTGTCAGTTATCCCGGCGGAACGGCTAGTCAGGTCGATGAGGGGATCACACAACGAATCGAGGAAGCGATCAGCGATCTTGCGGGAATCAAGCAAATCACTAGTCGTTCTTCGGAAGGGTTGTCTACCGTCCGGGTGAAAAAACGCACCGATACCAACCTGGAGCGCCTGATCGAGGATGTCAGAAATCGGGTAAACAGTATTGTTGGTTTTCCTGAACTGGCGGAAAATCCACAAATCTATCGTGACGAGTTTAGCAACCTGGCGTCATTTGTCGTGATCTCCGGTCAACGAAGTGATGACGAGCTGCAACCAATAGCAAGACAGCTAGAAATTGCGCTAAAGAAACACCCTGCCATTTCTGCTGTCGAAAACTGGGGAAAGCGCTCATCGCAACTGGTAATCGAACCGGATCCGGACAGTCTCCGTCATTACGGGATCGCCTTTAACGACCTTGCGAACCATATCCGCCAGGCCTCGCTGGAAACCAGAAGCGGCACCATTAAAAATGGTCAGGGCAAACTACTTTTGCGGGGGGACGGCTATGCTGATACGGTCAGAAAACTTCGCAAAATCGTTGTAAAAACAACCCCAACCAGCGAAGTGCTGCTTGAAGATATTGCCCAGATCCGCCGTGAATACGTCAAGACTGACGCTCTGGTTCGCAACAACGGTAACAACGCGATTGCCCTACTGGTTTCCACAAGCAGAAAAGACAACCTGTTACGAGTCAGCGAGGCGATAGAAGAAGTCCTGCAGCAGCAACGAGCCCTATTGCCTGATGATATTTACCTCGACACCATGGCCGATATGGCTCCCTATATCGAAGACCAGCTCGCCCGCCTTGGCAACAATGCCTGGCAAGGGCTGCTAATTGTCGTCGTACTCCTTGGCCTGTTCCTGAATCTGAAGCTCGCATTCTGGGTTGCCGTCGGGATCCCGGTCTCGATTGCAGGCACACTCGGTGTGATGGGCTTACCGGCACTGGATTACAGCATTAACGACATCACCTTGTTTGGTTTGATCCTAGTGTTGGGGATCCTGGTTGACGATGCCGTTGTCGTCGGCGAGAGTATTCACCAGGCTCGCACCAAATACTCCAATCCCAAACAAGCCGCCGGAAAAGGTGTGGAAGCTGTTAGCGTGGCGACAGTCTTTGGTGTACTCACCACCATCACCGCATTCTCTCCCATGTTATGGATTGAAAATGAGCTGGCAAAAGTACTGGCTGGGTTCTCGGCAGTGGTCATTCTGGCACTGATGTTTTCACTGGTCGAAAGTAAGTTCATTCTTCCCGCTCACCTGAGCTCACCACCAGAGGGAGAGCCTAAGCATTGGCTAAGCCGACACTTCAAGCACCTGCAGCAATATTGTGATAGGCAGCTTCAGCGCTTTACCTACAAGGTGTACAAACCGATGCTAAATTACGTGATTCACTATCGGTATGCGAGCCTGATTGGTTTTATCAGTACCCTGGTTCTGGCCTATGGCCTTTGGTTCAGCGGCAATATCAAATCAAGTCTGTTTCCGGAAATCCCCGGGCGCTATTTGAGTGCCGATATTTCTCTTGAAGACGGCGCGCCTCATGAACTGCTTGCTCTTCATGCCGATCAGCTTGAAAAGGCGGCAACTTCACTGAACAATAAAATACGCGATGAATTTGGTCTGGAAGAGTCGCCAATCACTAACCTGCTTGTTGCAACAAACGGCAGTAGCAATGTCGAAGCCACCGTTGAGTTGACAACCGAAGCTCTGAGCAAGCTACCCAACAACTACCTGCTAAATCTATGGAAAGGTTCCAGCGGTCATTTTGAAGGTGCATATGCCGTTAAATTTACCGCTGCCGATGACTGGTCTGGCGGCACCGCTATCAGTATCAGAGCCCCCGAACGTCGGATAGCCACGCAAGCTGCGGAGGCGTTACGCCACCAGCTCAGTAAAATCCCGGGAGTTAACGATGTCTATGACAACGGGCAATCCGGCCTGCCTCAGCTTCGTTTTACCCTTAATCGATATGGGAAGCACCTGGGGCTGACCCAGTCAGATCTCGCCAATATAATTAGTGGTGCTTTCGGTCAATATGATATCCATCGACTTCTTCATCATGGAGAAGAAACCAAAGTCGTCCTTCAGTTTAGTGACGCAAAGCGTCGTAGCCTGCAAAGTGTGCTTGATTCGCCGGTATTCTTACCGTCTGGCCAGTTCCTGACATTGGGCGATATTGCCGACGCAGCTTACGAGCAAGAGCCGCATACCCTTTACCGACGTAATCGAAATGAGGTAATTACAGTGTACTGGCGACAGGATCGTTCAGTCCAGGCGCCAGAAGCGGTTTGGGAAACGGTTAAGCAGGATATTTTGCCAACGTTCAGCAAACAATACCCAAGTGCCATTGTAAAACCCGTAGGTGAGTTTGAGGAAATCAACGAAGTACAGGCCGGCTTTAAAAAAGCCATGATACTGACATTGTTATTGATATACACCCTACTCGCCATTCCGCTTAAGTCTTACTGGCAGCCATTGATCATTATGGCCGTGATCCCGTTCGGCTTTGCGGGTGCCATCTTTGGCCATGCCCTAATGGAGCTGCCGATCAGTGTGCTGTCTTTGTTCGGTATGATGGCAATGACTGGCGTTGTTGTGAACGACTCACTGATACTGATCACTAGGTTCAACAGTAACTATCGTAATGGGATGCCAAGGCTCGAAGCGCTGATTAATACCGGCACCAGCCGAGTCAGGGCCATTTTCCTGACGACTGTTACAACGGTGTGCGGTTTACTTCCGCTTCTTAGCGAAAGCTCGGAGCAGGCACAGTATCTAAAGCCTGCAGCGGTCTCACTGGTATTCGGCGAGCTATTCGCAACCAGCGTTACCCTGTTGCTGATACCAATACTGCTGCGAATTTTTACCCGCAAAGATCGTTGCGATACAATTTCTGATACTCCGGCGGCTCAGGCTTTGCCCAGCACAACCGCTCATGAAGGATAAATACAAAGGTTAACGTTATGGATACACAACACCTTGTTCCCGAGCTTGCTCTGATTGAAGAATTACCGGAACACTGGAAAAGCCGGTTCGAAAAAGCGATCTATATGCTGTATAAGTCGTCGGAACAATCACCCGCGTTGGCCTGGGAAGAGATTGCCGTTGCCTGTGCAATCTCGCCTCACCATTTCCATCGCGTTTTTCGTGCAGCATTCAACGAGGCACCGGGGCAATACATGCGAAGACTTCGCCTGCAAACCGTTGTTGAAAAACTGGTGTATAGCTCAGATAGCATTACCGATATTGCTGTCGGAAGTGGCTTTTCATCTTCGCAGGCACTAGCCAAAGCACTGAAAAGAGAGCTTAATACGTCAGCCAAGGCGATACGAAAATTACGAGACTCGAAAGACTTTGATGATTTAGCAGAAATTTATAAGAAGCTTGGCCATCCGACGGCACAATCACATCAAACGATAGAATCACAGATCGCCGAAAAGCTTGAAACCGAGCTACGCACTTACCCTGAGCGTTTTCTCCCGGCCCAAAAATACAGTGTTCCTGATTTTGAGAAGCTGATGAATGCACCAAGTGATGGAGAAGAGTATGAAGTTATCGTCACGACGAATGTTGAAGAGCTAAGCAAGCATTTTAACGATATTACACTTCTTGTCGGCGAGGCTTTTACGACGGCTGACAAAGCAAACTTTACCGTATCTGCTGGCGCATTCTTATGCTGCAAAGCCCTTATCAGTAGTGATGTTGGATACCACGCAGTATGGGATGAACTCTACCGCCGAGCTATCCTCGAGGGCTATGAACTCAGCGATCAAGGGCACACCATCGAATATTTACGAAACGCACCTAAAGGGAAACAATTTGACTTAGAGGAAATAGAGCTTCAGTTACCTGTCGAAATCGTAAGCTAACAGCCATGCAATCAGCGTACAGACTCGCTTTCGAGCAAGTGCTTAAACTTCTCACGCAACTTATCCCGCAGTAATAATACTGCGGGGGTCACCTGTTTGCGGCTGGGGCAAATCAACCACAAGCTCGTTGATTTTGCTCTAAAACCGGGCATGACTTCTACCACTCGCCCGGCTTTCAGATCAGAAAACATATCCAACCTTGATTTCAACGCTATACCTTTACCGGCAACCACCCAACGCCTGACAATATCACCATCATTACAGACCCGGTTGCTGCTCACCTTCACTTTCTTTGAAGATTCTGATTGCCCGGAGATCTTGCTCGTAAACTCCCACTGGTTGAAAATCTGATCGCCAAGCCGATATAGCAAGCAATTATGCTCAAGAAGCTCATCCGGAGTCTGTGGTGCGCCATGACGCTCAAGATATTCAGGCGCCGCGCACAAAATCCGATCTACCGCTGTTAACTGGAAAGCCACCATCGAGGAATCTTCCGGCTGGCCGTAGCGCAGAGCCACATCAACCCTGTCCATATAAAAATCAGCCAGCGAATCTCCCAGGCTAAGCTGTACACTGAGTGCCGGATTGCTATCCATCACTTCATCCAACCAAGGCAAAATCATGTTGCGTCCCAGATCCGAAGACACCGACATACGGACCTCACCTGCTATCTCTCCTTGCATTTCGACGAGTGATGCCTTGGCATATTCCAGCGATTCAATTGCCTGACGGCAATGCAGCAGAAAACGCTCACCTTCCGCGGTAATGCGTAACTGACGGGTCGAACGAATAAAAAGCTCAACCCCTAGTTGTTTCTCAAGCCGCTTCAACGCCGCACTTGCTGCAGCCGGACTGGTATCCAGCAAGCCTGCCGCGGCAGTGATACTGCCGCAATCAGCGGTTCGAATAAATAGTTCAAGATCAGACGTATTCATAGCATGCAATATTTTCAAAAATATATTGAAAAAGTTTAAACCATTACCATCTTTTTGCTTAGCACTTTCTCTCCTATTATCACTGCAACAATTCAATATCCAACAAAGCTAGCGCCAGTGGCTACCATACTTTAGCGTTAGCCCATATACGAGAAAGAGAGAATAGTCATGAAAGCCATCGGATACCTAGCCCCAAAAAGTATTGACCAGCAAGATGCACTCGTGGATTTCGAGCTACCGACACCAACGGCGACAGGCCGTGACTTACTGGTAAAGGTAAAGGCGGTTTCAGTCAACCCGGTCGATACCAAGGTCAGAGCAAGTGCCGCACCAGAGGAAGGTCAGTATAAAGTGCTTGGCTGGGATGCTGTTGGCGAAGTGACTGCCGTTGGCGAAGAGGTTGAGCATTACCAGGTTGGTGATAAGGTTTGGTACGCCGGTGATATTTCCCGTTCCGGAACAAACGCTGAATATCATCTTGTTGACGAACGTATTGTCGGCAAGCAGCCAACCACAGTCTCTGACACCCAAGCAGCAGCCCTACCTTTGACCGCAATCACTGCCTGGGAATTGCTCTTCGATCGTCTGCAGTTCGATCTTACTCCTAACGCCGAAACATCTGCCAAGGTACGTTTGCTGATCATCGGTGCATCTGGTGGTGTCGGTTCAATCCTTACTCAGCTTGCAGCCAAACTAACCAATGCCACCATCATCGGAACCGCTTCTCGGCCAGAAAGTCAAAAATGGGTGACCGAGCTTGGCGCTGATTATGTGATTGATCACTCCAAACCGTTAACGGAAGAGCTAAAACGAATTGAGGTTGATGACGTTACCCATGTGATCAGCTTGACACACACTCAGGCTCATTTTGACCAGATTGTCGAAGCATTAGCACCGCAAGGACATCTAGCACTCATCGATGATCCAACAGAGCCTCTGGATATCATGAAGCTAAAAAGAAAATCGCTATCTTTGCACTGGGAACTGATGTTCACCCGTTCTCTCTACCAGACAGAAGATATGGATAAACAGCGCCAACTATTGAATTCAGTTTCATCAATGATTGACGATGGCGAGCTTGTCACAACTCTTGGCCAGCACTTTGGCAAGATAAATGCCGAGAACCTAAAAAAGGCCCACGCGTATATCGAGTCGGGTAAATCAATCGGGAAAGTGGTACTCGAAGGTTTTTAAACCCTGTGCATTGTAGTTTATTAACCCGTCAGATGGCGGGTTAATTACTTGCGATAAGAGTAAACGCAACCCTCAAAACTGATAACCATTCGCCCCTGCCACAGCGCCAAGCACAGCAATCAAGCTTAGGCTGAGCAATACTTGGTGCATTCGATGCAACCAGACAAATGCCCGCTCGCTGTTTTTTTGTGCTTGTTGGTGAAACCAGCGATGCAATACCAAAGGCTCCAGAACAAACAGTACCATAGTGAAAATCATCCAGACGAACGTCATTAAATGCATCCACCAAAACTGGGGTAATAGATAACGATCCCAAGCGTTCATCACCTCCAGCATATAGTATCCCGACGCGCCGGTTATCAATGTGGTGATTTTCGCCTGAAAACTGAACCGTCCTTCTAATTGCTCAAACAAATCCAAGCGGTTTTCCGCATTTGACACTCTTCTCAGCGACGGGATAAGTACCGTCGTCACAAACGCGACGCCGCCAATCCACATCACGACACCAAACACATGCAATACTCGCGCTAACACAAAAAAGTCAAAATCGTTCATATCAACCATCACCACCGTTACTGCGAATGCGATTAATAATATATATCATATACATGTTATAAGGAATAGCGTTATCAGCTTCCTTTTTTCTTCCTTATTCTGTCCTCATTTTCTCCAACATTAGAAATTAAGGTTATTTATATTCAGAAATTTAGGGAATAAATGACAATGTCTATCAAGCAACTGTTTTCTAATCTCCTTAGTTCTTCTAACCACTCAATGGTATCTAAACGCGGAGAGTCGCAGCTCCCACTACCACCAGTAGAAAGGCGTTCTTACGGGGACTTCCTACTAGAGAATGCAGATGGCGGTATTGATAGCTGGAAGGCAAAAATAAACAATAATGTCGTTAGTGGTGATCTGGACTTTATCAAAACCAGTATCGATTGGTGGTGTGATAGAAAAATGATTTTGCCGCAAAAAGAAGCCGACACAATCATTCCTCCTCCCCGCATACGCCGAGAAATCGTCATCTATCGTGGGTTCAAAATCATCAACGATACCGGTGAAAAAAATGGCTGGTACATGCTGCACAAAGGTAAATTACTTAAAGGCACTAAATCTGCCATTGAAGAGCAGATAAACCTCGCCATCAGAAGGACGAGGTACTAGCAGGTTAACTTGAAACAGCTTGTTGAGCCCGCTTCGCTACAGAATCTTTAAACTATGTTTCTAGTGAAACGGTAGTATTTGTCATTTTAGCTATTAGTCCTCCAACTCGTTTGCGCATATCACGTCTATCAACAATCATATCTAAAGCACCATGCTCCAGAAGGAACTCACTTTGTTGAAAATCATCAGGTAACTTTTCTCGTACCGTTTGTTCAATCACACGACGCCCTGCAAAACCAATTCTCGCGCTGGGTTCACCAATATTGATATCGCCCAGCATAGCTAAACTTGCCGATACACCTCCAAAAGTTTGATCGGTTAGTACAGATATATAAGGTAATCTTGCATTTGATAAACGGTTCAAAGCTGCACTCGTTTTTGCCATTTGCATTAAAGCCATTAATGACTCTTGCATACGGGCTCCACCACAAGCCGAAAAACAAACCAATCCACAATTTGCGTCTATTGCGGCATCAACTGCATGTACAAAACGAGCGCCGACAACTGAACCCATTGAGCCCGCCATAAAAGAAAATTCGAATGCACAGGCGACAACAGGTAAGCCCAGAAGCTTTCCTTTCATCGCAATTAAGGCATCTTTTTCCCCTGTATTTTTCTGGGCTAGAGCAAGGCGCTCCTTGTAACGTTTCAGGTCCTTAAAATTCAGCAAGTCTTTAGGCTCATGCTCTCTAGCAACCTCAACCCGCCCTCCTTTATCCAGAAAACTGTCTAAGCGAGGTCGTGCAGCCATTCTCATATGATGGTTGCATTTCGGGCACACCTCCAGACTCTCCTCGAGAGCTTTACGATAAAGAGTCTGACCACATGAAGTACATTTAGTCCATATACCCTCTGGTATCGGCGCTTTACGTGTACTAATAATGTTCTTTTTATCAAATAGCTTTTCTAGCCAACTCATGGGCAATCTTTTCCAGATAACTTTAGTAAGGAGTATTGTATAAGCCTATTTATGATAATAAAGTGCCTGTTATGGGCTTAATAATCCAACATTATGGGATTAACGGAAATGCTTGAGAAGATTGACCAGCAATGGATAAAAAGTTTTCACTGTGTCTATGAGAACAACAGCTTTAAGAGAGCGGCGGAGTTTCTTTGCTTGCCAACATCAAATGTCAGTCGCCATATTGCTTTACTGGAAGAACGACTGGGTACACGACTATTTGACAGGACCACTCGCAAAATTGCTCCGACAGATGCAGGGGAACACCTTTATTTGCGAACACAGCCATTGCTGGACAAGTTAAATGATGCACTTGAGGAAGTGACGCAACACTCCCATAAAGTCATGGGACAACTCAACATTCTAATGCCAGACTCGCCTGCTTTAGCCCAAGCAGTGGTTTCTTTTTGTACCCAGCATCCCTCAATTTCATTATGTTGCGATACGAGCATCAGCCCGAAAGAAGATTTACTCGATGGGTTTGATGTCATTTTAAGCTTTCACCGAGGAAAGCTCGAAGACAATAATTGGGTAGCCAAGGAGGTTAAACGCTGGCCAAGTGCTGTTGTCGCATCCCCAAAACTCCTACAAACCTTTCCAAGACCTTTTCAGGTTACCGATTTGAAACACGTTCCGTGCATCAATAGCTTTACCGCATTAAATGGTACACCCTGGGTTTTCAAAAGCGCTAAAGGTGAACTTATTACTCAAAAGGTACAGTCTTCATTTAAGGTCAATAGCGGGTACCTTGCCAAATCAGGTGCATTAGCTGGTTTTGGGGTTGCGATACTACCAACCGAATCCTGTCGTGATGAGATAGAAGCTGGCTCTCTGGAAATTCTACAATTGGAATACGAGCCTGAAGATCTAGTTTTGTACGCCTTTTATGCTTCCAGAAAACACTTAGCAAAAAAGATCCCTATGTTTATTGAACATTTACGGCACCAAGCAAATATCGTTAAAAGTGCGTAGATACAAAGAACAACTGTAGTGACATGCTTTGTCTGAATATCAATTACAAGCCCTAAGAATAAACATCTGATAATCAAACTCGTCTGAGTGAGAATGAAAGGCCGACAGCTCGCGCCTAAAATCGTCTAATGCAATAGAGCCTTGCAACTGCTCTTTTAGTGCATCGACTCTGCTCTCCAGCGGGGCATAATAATTCCGCCAGCTCTCATCACATAATGCAAAACTATCTATTACTTCGTAACCAGCTTGCTCTGCCTGTTCTATTCGCTGAGCTGCCGTTGTCATATCCGGGTATTCCTTTTGCCAAAATGCTAAGGCATTTTCACTTGGTGAGGTGTTTCTCCAAACCAAATCACTAAATACTAATACTCCGTGTTTTTTCAGCAAAGGACGCCAAGCTGTTAGGGCATTGTTTACCCCCATGATATATGCACTACCCTCACTCCAGATAAGATCAAAACTCTCTGGTTCAAAAGGCAGTTTTTCCATATTGGCACATACTGTCGAAACCCGATCACCAATCCCTTGCTCTTTCAGCGTATTCATCAAAGTTTGCAGAGCAAATTCTTCATTATCCACGGCGGTAATTGTTGCTTGGCTATGCTGTGCTAAAACCTTGGCTGCTAGCACCTTAGTCGCAACTCCCTGTCCACAGCCAATTTCTAGTACTTTTTGCGGGTTATAAGGCAGCCGTTCAAACGCCTTAAGCGTATCAGCCTCAGATCCCGGTCCCCATCGCTCCAGCGCTTTGAAAACCAAATTAAAATCGTGCATGTACTGTTCGTGACTATTCATATCTTTCGACAACCATTTCAGTCTCATCGCCTGCTTCTCATCGAAGCCTTGTTTGATTAACCATTCCAAGTGCGCCTCGGGCGCTTGCTGCTCCAGCATTTCATGCCAGTCTGTCAGGCTGCTTTCACCCAACAAGGCAGCAAGTAGTTGACGTGACTTCTGCTTCTGAGCAATCTCTTCATCCAATTGGCGCAAGCGTTCAACCAAAATACCGCGCTCAACCTTTTCATCCAGGCAGGCCTGACACTCTTTTAGTGTCAAGCCTCCAGCCTGTAGCTTTTGCAGCAGCTTTAGTCGTTGTAAGTCTTTGTCGGTATAGCTCCGATAACCATTATCCAGCCGCTGCCCCTGGATCAACCCCTGCTTTTCGTAATACAGCAAGGTTGTTCTTGATAATCCCAGCATTTCAGCCAGTTGAGATATCCGATACATATTAAAGCCTTACACTCTGCTGCGTTTTACCACAACGCTTGTTTGTTAAACGCCGGAACACACTTCGAGCACCCGGCAATAGGTGTTAGCTCTTGCTCGGTCAGAGACTGAGCGAGCCAGCCATGCGGATAAGATAAAGACAATGGCGCTTTAAACTGATCTTCAGTTACCTGCCGGAAGCCTACTTTAGAGTAAAAAGCAGGATCACCATAAGTGAAAGCTAACTCTGCACCTTGGTTCTTTATCGCCTGCAAGCCAACCTTGATCAGTTCCTGACCAATACCCTGCCCCTGATAGTCAGTACGCACCGCTACTGGGGCTAGCAGGAATACCAGTTTGTCAGATTCAAACGTCAGTCGGGTAAACAGAATGCTCCCCACCACTCTGTTGTTGTCATTGGCCACAAAGACATATAAGTCATTGCTATCGGTTGTCTCGATCAACTCTTTGACCAACTCACCAATCAACTTACCTTCGGCCTCCCCTTCTGAATCAGAAAAAGTCTGGGTAAATAAGCCAATAACTTCTTCAGCCTGACTTGGCTCATACGGGCTATAGTTCATTGTTTAGTCCTCTCTTAATTCATGCTGCCAAGCATAAACTGTAGAGCTGTAGACAGGTCAAGTATGGATAAACGAAAAGTCTATCAAGAAAAGATATGCCGTCATAAATCCATTGTTCATGCTGAGAACTTAGACAGCTAACAGCCTGTCATACCTTTATCTAAATATGTCATTATCAGCGCCATGAGTGCGATGGTTTTTTCATCTATTTCAGGGTCTTCTGCGAAGTAATGATCACTGCCAAGAGCAACAATCGTCATGCTATTGGGCGCAATCGCATCTGTAAGTAAAGTGAGCCCGTCATTGGGGCCCTCAGGCTTCAATAATGGGTACTTTTCTATAGAGAATTTGCTTAGTTGGCCGGAGAGCGGAATACCTAAGTAGTTAATGATTAAAAGATCAGACTCTATCCTTAGGCGAGAAAAACGACTTCTGCTGAGGCTAGTTCCCATACTTAAAATAGCTTCTTTATCCCAGCCTTGATCCCAGACAGCAAGATTGAAAAACCAGCGGTGAGGCCACTTTTGGTAGTAGTCAATCAGAGGGCTGCCCTGCAGTATTCCACCGAGATTAAGCCAGGCCTTAACCACTCCCCTCTCTTTTTCACTGAGCAACTCTGCTAGAGCAAGATGGATAGCGGGGCCCGCCGAACTAGCACCAGCAAGAATGATCCCTTTCCCTGCTCGGCCATGGTGAATAATATCCTTTGCCAGATACTCTGCATTTTGTTCAACAGAGCCTGTAGGTGGAAGCTCAACAAGATAATTTTCAACCCCTAGCTTGGTTGCCATTGCCCGGGGAGCGTTGAAATCCGCCCCGGTCAAATGCCCACTTTCTGCATAGTCCCAACCTGGTACAAAAAGCAGTGTATAGGAAGAATAATTCAAACCAGTGATGGCTGGATTGTCCAACTGAAGCATGAATGCTTTATTCAGTTTTTTATTGCATTCATTCTTTAATAAAAGATCAGCAAGAAACAGTGAGGCAAAATCGACAGAGTATTCTTGTGAAATGCCTTTCAGTTCTTCGCGCGATGGGATGGTATGTCTGTGTTGGCTGTAAAGCCCTGAAATCCTCCTATCCAGCTCCCGGTTGCTGCGCTCACCTTGCAGGTAATTATCGAGATAGTAACGAGCGACCTCAGAATCTACTGTTGTGAACACATGCTCACCAAACAGCGTACTATCGACAAATGTCTTTGGCGTGGAGGAGCTACAGGCCCCTAAGAAGACAAGAGCCAACAAGAAGAATAAAACAATGTAAAGATTTCTATTCATACCACGATAAGCCCAGTACAAAGTCTCCGGATATCACGCAGCCTCGAGTTATCACTGTTCGATAAAGCCAAGATAAAATATAGAATCCATACTAATTATTGTGACTCAGGCTCTGAAGTGGCTATACCAGCTAGTTTGCCTCACGGTCTACGGTGCATGTTTATCACATTCTCTATAGTCATGATGCCAAACATGATCTTGCGAACAAAAGACTCCGAGCTACTTACAAAATAGAAATGAGGATGCCTGGACCAAATCTTTTGCAACTTAACATCTAATTGAGCGGCCTGATCTGTAGACTCGTTTCTTACCGGGTTGTTACTGCTAATGTCATGCCCGGTGATTGCCGCTGATTCAAAAAAAATCACGGCATCGTAGCGAGCAATTTCATGCTCAAAAGTTGAATTTACCCCCTTAAAAAAATCAGTCTCCGTACCTGGCCAGTAGGCCAGCCCGTCTAATGACCCGCGATCACAAACCAGCAATCTATCCGGAAACTGCTTCTTATGGATTTCTTCGAAATTTTTCTGCAACTGGAAAATCGTTTTCTGAATTATCTTAACCATTTGCTCATTGTCAGAGCGCGGTATACCTCCGGAGAAAAGGACAGTTGCAGCCTCGGGAACAACGGCAATTTTATCGCCCAACTCTCTGCGAAAGAGATCCAACGCTGTGGTTTTTCCTCCACCCGGGCCACCCGTTACCACAACTTTCAGCTGTTTTTTCATATTTGGCTCTAACTCGCTTCCTGTGATCTAAGAAGCTTAGCCAATAAAAAAGACATCTGTTGGACAATGGTCTTGCTGAAGTTCTCCCCGTTTGATCTTGGTATGGTAAGCTGCCTATCAAAGTATAAAAGGATTTTAGTTTCGCAAGGAAGACATTATGGAAATTTGGAAGTTGCTGCTCTTTATACCTGCGTGTTTTGCACTCAACATGACACCGGGACCTAATAACCTTTTATCTATGAATAACTCAAGATGCTATGGATTCAAATCCGCTTTTATAGCTGGACTAGGCCGAATCATTGCATTTTCAGGAATGATTGCTCTCGCAGCTTCAGGGCTAGCTGTCGTGTTATACACATCGGAAGCATTGTTCTTTCTTATTAAACTGGCGGGTGCAATTTATTTGCTATGGATAGCCTTTAACCTTTGGCGTTCAGAATCCAGTCCAGTCGCTGATATCAAGCGAAATAAAAGTCTTCCAGGGTTAGCAAGGCAAGAGTTTGCACTGGCAGCAGGTAATCCAAAAGCTATCCTAATTTTTACAGCCTTCCTGCCCCAGTTCGTAGACGTAAAAGCTAACGTAAACGCGCAGTTTTTCATGTTGGGTGGTACATTTCTCCTATTAGAAATGCTGGCAATCTCAATCTACGCATTCTTTGGCTTATACCTAAGGCATTGGTTCTCGAAACCAAAAATGGCAAAGCGTTTTAACAAGGCTTGTTCACTATTTTTAGTCTTTTCTGGTGCTAACTTGCTGTTTAGTCGCCAATAGGTTCAACCTATCAAATTGATAAGCCTAAACGATTATAACTATCGGTATGAACACTCCATACTTATTAAACCAAAGAGGACAAACAACTCGAAAAATATGGAGTACCGTTATGACTGTAGACAAATTAAGAGATAGCCTAACACATGCTCGTGCCAACTACTGGATACTGACTTTTGTTTGTAGCGCTATATTAGCGTTATTCTTAAATGAGCTAAATAAGGACGTAAACCCAAGCTATTTAATGACATACTCTATCTCGCTTGCTATAGGCTATTACCTATCCACAGCGCTTAAAAAAACGATAACATCAATTAAGGTTGAACTAGATAATCTTATCTTATAATGATTGGTTAATAGTCCGGCATCACCACCTCTTCAATTGATATCAAGCCAGATCAATTAGACAAACAATCCGCAACCTTGGGACAGATGTCGAAGATACATGAGGATTGCTGACAATATGTAGATCTAGTTTTTTGGGGAAAGAAATCGCTCATATCTCATCTTCCCTCGCATAAATGTCCAAAAACATTACAAGTATTTTTGTGATTAATAGTCCAATGGCTTGATTTAGTGTAAAGTACCCGTTTTATTGACTATCAACATTAATATTATGAGTGACATTTTTAAGACACTACTAAACCTGCGTTCTCTGCGCGCCGCTGCACGAGAAGAATTCACGCTAGAGCAACTTAAAGAAGCCCTTGAGAAACTACAAACTGTGGTTACTGAGCGTGAAGAAGCTGAAGCAGAATCTCGCCAGGCAGACAAAGAAAAAGAAGAAAAATTAAAAGCATACCGCGAGATGTTAATCGCAGATGGCATCGATCCAGAAGAGTTGCTAGCTACTCTGGCCGACGCACCTAAAAAAGCAAAGCGTGCACCTCGTCCAGCGAAGTATAAATTCACCGTTGATGGTGAAGAGCGTACCTGGACAGGCCAAGGTCGCATGCCTTCACCTCTGAAGGAAGCTATCGAAAGTGAAGGAAAATCACTAGATGATTTTCTGATCTAATCAGTAAAGCCCCGACTCGCGGGGCTTTCACTTGCGCTCACACTTTTTATACCCAAGCTACCTGTTCCCAAAAAGTATGACTTCTTACCGTAGCACATCCATATAACTTGAAATCATCTATACCTAAACTATCGCAAGGTGCTCGTTATTAATGGAACCTTGGTTCATTGATAGTTAACCATATACGTCACCTGAACAAAATCGTTAGCAAATGCAGTCGCCTTCGCTTGTTCCAGTTTGATCTCCTTTGACATTTTACCAAACAGCGGGATCCCTTCGCCCAATAGCACTGGAGCACGGGTAATGGTGATTTCATTGATTAGCTCAAGGTTAAGAAAAGCCTGAATAGTCGCACCACCATCGATATAGGCATGCCTATGACCTTCGCTCTCGAGGCGTGTTATCAAAGAATCAATATCACCAGAGTACATCTCTACTCTACCCTTCATATTGTCTGGCGCTTCTTTCAGTGTATTGCTAAGCGCAATGATCCGCATATCACCATACGGCCATTGCTCAGGTGTCAGGTCCATAGCGGAAATAACGTCCATGGTGGAGCGGCCCATAATCAGGCAATCAACAGAAGCTAAATAGTCATCCCAGCCGGTATCGACCTCAACGTCAGGCTTGCCAGCTGTGTGTAACCAATCAACACTGCCATCCTTTTTTGCAATAAAACCATCAACACTGGTTGCGATATATACTGAACATTTCATATTTTTGCTCTTTCTAATTATTACCGAACTCACCTTAGCCCCTTTCTTGGCTTTAAGTTCAGTTTGAGTTACAATTAATTCTACATCGTAGAATTAATGTTAGTCTAGCGAGGAGAAAGAATGTCTGTCAAGGATAAAAAACGCGGACGACCTAAAGGATCGAGCAGCCAGCTCAGTAAAGAAGCCATCATGGACATGGCAAAGAGATTGATGCAGGAAGACGGGAAGATCCCCAGTATCCGTAAGCTAGCAGCAAGCCTCAGTGTTGATGCAATGGCGATTTACCATTATTTCAACAACAAGAATGCACTCTTGGAAGCGATCACTACTTCATTGATCGAAGATATCTTTGAGCCGAAGGTGAGTGATGACTGGAAATCAGAACTCAATCAACTGTGCAAAAGCTACTTAACGCTATTAAGCCGTTATCCCGGGTTGTTAGAAACACTGCTAGGTATGGACTCACACAGCCCTGCAGAGGTATTTATCGAGCGATTCCGTGTCGTAGTCGAACCATTAGACCTAGACCCTGAATCAGCGAAGAACGCACTGGATCTGTTGGCCGACTATCTTCACGGCTATGCGCTTGCGTCACAGTGCAATAAGAGTCATTCGACGCTGAACATAGAAATGATCAAAGGTCCCCTCGAGTTGTATTGCATAGCGCTGGAAAATGCTTGAATTTAGCCCTATTAAACAACAACGATATTTCGGCCTGAATGTTTAGCGTAATACAGCTTTTCATCAGCACGGGATAAAGCCTCCTGAAAGGACTCATCGTCATCATTGATTGCAACCCCCGCGCTGATCGTGATATCAAAAGCGACGTGATTATGTTTGAATTTTAATCGTGAAGTTTTCCGCCTTACACGCTCTGCACAGTTAAAGGCGGCTTCTTCATTCTCGAAAAAGCCTACAATCACAAACTCCTCACCACCAAAGCGAACGCAATAATCGTTACTCCTTATATTGTCTACCATTACTTTCGCAACCTTGGCTAACACCTCATCACCGCACTTGTGGCCAAAGCGATCATTAATCGATTTAAAGTGGTCAATATCTAAAAAGATAATCGCCAGGAGATTCTCTTTGTCTCGTTGTCGTCTACTGATTATGGTGGGTAATATTTCACCTAGAAATCTTTTCGTATAAAGGTTCGTTAAAGTGTCTCGAATGGCCACATCTTCAAGCTGTCGAACAAAATAATTGACGAGAAGCAACACCAGAACAACAAAAGAAATAAAGCTAACAAGTAAAACGCCTGATGCTTTTAATATTATACGATGGATATTTTCGAGCATATCATCAAGATAAATGCCCGTTCCAAGCGCCCAATCCCAAGGTTTAAAATAGGATATATAGGAAATCTTGGGGTATTCCAGATCTGAATGTGGCTTTGGCCAAGAGTAGGAAACCCATCCTCCCCCGTTTTTCGCTTTCCCAATAAAGTCCCTGAAAACTTGCGCACCATTACTATCAACCCAATCAATCTGGTTGATACCAACTCTCTCTGGAGTGTAGGGCTGCATAAGCAATACACCATCTCCACTATTAATCCAATAATATCCATTTTCACCGAATGTCGCCGACTCAAGCGCGTTCATCGCCAGGGTTTGAGCATCCTCAACGCTGACCTCTCCTTGCGAGGCCAAAATATAAAAAGACTCAATAATACCGATACCCACTTCGGAGATATATTTGGACTGCGCTCTTTTTTCCTCCTTGAGGCTATTTGAATATGAGAGAAAGAAAAAGTATAGAAAGGCCAAGGCACCTGCACTGATGAGCAGAAAAACTGAAATCAGCCTCTTATAGATTACTGAGTACATTGTCAGTTATACATCTCTCAAATTAGAAAATCCATCAATAGAGACCACATATTTTGGATTATACCAACCTCGCAAATCGTGATCTTCACCCCGAAAATCAACCTTCGTTTTGTTGATTTATTACAATCTCAAGCCTACCTTGAGCACATGTGCGCATATTGATCTAGCTAAAAATACAGCTAGGATCACCTTTATCCACATTCATGCTATTCATGCGTATCCTTTTACCATTACCATTTATATGCATCGCAGGGTAAATAGAAAGGCAGCACCATGGAATATTCACATAAACAAGTTCCCATGGAACCAAAAGAAGACGATAACAACGTAGAAAAAAAACCAATGGATGAAGTGCTCGACAGAGTAACCAAATTGGCATTAGAAACGATAGAACAGTTATCCTCTAAAAAAAGTAGCTCATAATAATTAGCACCTCTTAATAAAGGTCACCATAGTGGCCTTTTTATGAAAAATGAATCAAACCAGTGTTTATTTTATAAGAATGGAGATGGTATTAACTTACATAAATACAAGTATTTACTATTCCAGATACGCTTTCGAATAATTCTAACGTGAATTACAATATAGATTTCCAACTATGCCGCCTATGCTCTCTACACAAGACGGCATCTTATTGTATTTCCCTATCCTCTTAACTAAACGCTCTTAATGGCCTACAGTCCTTTCTTATACTGCGCGTTGGTTGTCGGATAGATGGCATGCCCTAGCGCCTGCTTGGCCTCTGTCTCTCCATGGATTAGGCTCTGGAAAAGCTCTACCAGGCTAGCTTTATCTTCTTTGACGCTGGTTTGCGTTTTGATATCTCTTAGATCGACAAAGAAGCTCGAAAACATTCCTTCGAGATCAGACGGAATCTCGGTATTCAGGAAGTTGTGTTCGCTATAAAGCGAGTTGTGATCGCCCTTTTGCTTATCAAGAACGAAAGAGGCTTCTTTCAGATTGATAATCGACGCTGACTTTTTGCACTTCCTAAGACACTTCGCATCAAAGGCTTTCTTCTTACAGCCCACTGTCTGGTGGAACAGGCACTGGCGGCTGGTCATCAGCAGAATCGGGTGATAGATACTGTAGAACAACTTGAAGTTGTCTGGTCTTGCAATAGGCTTAATCTGCTTCTTGTTGATTTCATTAGATATGAATGAGCCAACACAATTGAACTCTTCCTTCATGCACAGAAGGCTGAAAGAGTTCGTTACATTGAGGTAAGGTCCAGCAATCCAATCAATACCTTTTTCAAAGGCCGCGTATGCAATACCTGTATTGTTGGTCACGATCAGTTTTGGTTGTACCTGCTCAAGAAGCTCAACAGCAGCGGTATAGTTGTCGCCAATCAGAATTGACGGGAACCACGGGATCAGCTGTTCATTCTCAGTAAACAGCTCAACCAAGCGTGGAAGTTCATGATGAAGAGAATCTGGTAACTGATAATAAATATCCGCCGAGGTAGAAGCACACAGGTCGATATCTTGTTTCGAGGAGATCAGTACCGACAAAGACGGCTTGTCCTGCAGTTTAGGTAACTTCTTCACCTTTGGCGCATCAATCGGTGCAATACGAGCTTTATCGCCATTTAAATTAAAGAATATTTGTTCCTTAATCGCAGTCAACTCATTAAACGGCAGAAATACGCCTTCCTTAATATGGTCTACGCACAATGACTCAATATAGAATTCAGCATTATTCAGATTGTTAAGCCATTTCTCTATTACATCTTGTTCTAGCGTATACTTATCTGAGTGAATTACCGGGTTGTCTGAATATACTTTAAATGTCCGACCTGGTGTCGATACCGATACAGTTAATGGACAGTTCGCCTCTACAGACACCTTTATATTTAGCGGAAGCTTATCTGTATTAAAGTCTTTAATTTTCTCTGCTACGGTCGAGATAATAGCGGTTTTATCATCATAGAGCTTTTTCTTGACTTGATTTACGCTCTCTTCCGTTGTGCAGTTATAGACTTTGGAAAAGTGCTTGGCTGAGTGGTCGCGAGGGTTATCAATAAACATATTTTTATTGATATCACCGACCAGATAAGAATTTGAGAAGTCACGGTTGAACACCGTATAGAGTTCAGTGGTATCAGTAAACAACTCATTGCCATCACAAAAATTGTCAATTTGTTTGCGCCAGTTGTCTACGACTGTATACACATAGTGTGACTTCTTAATTCGCCCCTCAACTTTAAGCGAATACACCCCAGCATCGGCTAGCTCTTCAAGGTTCGAATAAGCCGAGTTATCTTTAAGATTAAGAGGATAATCTTTTCCAGCCTCGGTCGTCTGGTACTTGTCTCGACATGGCTGGCTGCATCTACCACGGTTGCCCGAACTGCCGTTTTTTACCGAACTGATATAACACAGGCCAGAGAAGCCAATGCAGTAAGAGCCGTGAACAAACACTTCCATCAGGACATTATTTTCATGCCCTATATGAGCCAAATGCTTAATCTCTTTGATATTCAGCTCACGAGATAAGTTAACTCGACTTGCTGTTAATCTATTTAGAAAGAAGATTTGACCATCGTTATGGGTATTAGCCTGTGTCGAGGCATGAACATCAAGATCTTTAAAATGTTCTTTTAGTATATAAAACAGACCTATATCTTGAACGATAACGCCATCAATCTTGGTGTTCACCAGCTTGTTCAGCAATCGAATAATCGCTGGAATTTCACTTTCCAAAATGATGATATTTAATGTTAGAAATATTTTGCAGTTATGTTCATGAGCCAGTCTGACAACGCCACTTAGGTTATCAAAAGTTAAATTTGTCGCTCTATTTCTGGCGTTGAAGTTATCGAGTCCGCAGTATATCGCATCTGCACCTGCTGCTATGGCCGCTTTTATCGACTCAATATCGCCACCTGGTGCCAATAATTCAAACTGATTTCTCATTGCGATATAACCCACTTTCTAACATTGCATATTTCAAAGGGGCGTATTCTACGTGGTTCTTTTATTCATTACCAATGTTGCCATTCAGGCTGTTGGTAATGATAACCAAACGTATTTACAAGCTATTTATGAAGTGCTTGGAGATTCTTAGAAAAGTATTTCTCGGAACCAGAAAATCAAAAAACCTGCATCACCCTTAATATGCAAAGGTGATACAGGCTTTACTTAACGGCAATTACTTCGCTTAGTTAGATTTACTACCTAGGTGCAGCCAAGTTTCGACAACGGTATCAGGGTTAAGTGATACCGAATCAATACCCTGCTCCATCAGCCAGTCAGCTAAATCTTCATGATCCGATGGTCCCTGACCACAGATACCGACATATTTGCCTGCTTTGTTGGCAGCTTTAATCGCCATCGCCAGCATCGCTTTAACCGCGTCATTGCGCTCATCGAACATGTGGGCAATCTCACCCGAGTCGCGGTCAAGGCCAAGTGTCAGCTGAGTCATATCGTTCGAACCAATCGAGAAGCCATCAAAGTACTTGAGGAATTCTTCTGCCAAAATGGCATTCGACGGTAGTTCGCACATCATGATAACTTTCAGGCCATTTTCTCCACGACGAAGGTCGAACTTCGCCAGCAGGTCAATAACTGAAGCCGCTTCACTCACAGTACGAACGAACGGGATCATGATCTCAACGTTCTTCAGCCCCATACGCTCACGCACGCGCTTGATGGCTTCACACTCCAGGGCAAAACAGTCCTCGAACTTCGGTGAGATGTAACGTGATGCACCACGGAAACCAAGCATCGGGTTCTCTTCCGTCGGTTCGAAGTGAACACCACCAACCAGATTACGGTACTCGTTCGACTTGAAGTCTGACATACGAACAATGACACGTTTCGGCCAGAATGCTGAAGCCAACGTCGAAATACCTTCGGTCAGTTTCTCGATATAGAATTCGACAGGATCTTCGTAGCCCACAATGCGCTTGTCGATCTCGGCTTTCAGCTCATCAGACTGTGAATCATAGTTCAGCAGCGCTTTCGGGTGGATACCGATCATCTTGTTTATGATGAACTCAAGACGGGCAAGGCCCACACCTTCATTCGGGATACAGGCGAAATCAAATGCACGGTCAGGGTTACCAACATTCATCATCACTTTTAGTGGCAGTGTCGGTAGGTCGTCAACCGCTGAGCGACGAACTTCAAACTCCAGCTCACCTTGGTAGATGTAACCAGTCTCGCCCTGAGCACATGAAACCGTCACTTCCTGTCCTGTCGACAGCAGTTCGGTCGCATTGCCACAGCCAACAACGGCTGGAATACCCAGTTCACGCGCGATAATCGCTGCATGACATGTACGTCCACCGCGGTTGGTAACAATCGCAGCAGCTTTCTTCATCACAGGCTCCCAGTCAGGGTCTGTCATGTCAGCCACCAGCACGTCACCCGCCTGCACCTGATCCATTTGGCTTAGATCCGATACTACACGTACCGCGCCAGAGCCAATTCGCTGGCCAATAGCACGACCTTCAGTAAGTACGGTGCCAGAACCATTTAGGTGGAACCGTTCCATCACCTGAGCATCATCACGGGAGCGTACCGTTTCAGGACGGGCCTGAACGATGAAGAGTTCACCGGTCACACCATCTTTCGCCCACTCGATATCCATCGGACGGCCGTAGTGCTTTTCAATGATCATGGCCTGCTTGGCTAATGATTCAGTTTCAGCATCAGTCAGAGAGTACTGCTGACGCTCTTCATCCGTAGTATCAATTATTTCTACCTGCGTACCCAGTTCTTTACCTTCAGCATAAACCATCTTGATTTGCTTAGAACCGAAGGTACGGCGTACAACGGCAGGGTTACCAGCCTGCAGGGTTGGTTTGTGAACATAGAATTCATCCGGGTTCACGGCACCTTGCACAACCATCTCACCCAGCCCCCATGAAGAGGTGATAAACACAACCTGATCGAAACCAGATTCAGTGTCCAGGGTAAACATCACACCCGAAGAGGCGATATCCGAGCGAACCATGCGCTGGATACCCGCAGACAGTGCAACACCTTTGTGTTCGAAGCCCTGGTGAACACGGTAAGAGATGGCACGGTCGTTAAACAGAGAGGCAAATACATGCTTCACTGCTTCAATAACGGCATCAATGCCACGTACGTTAAGGAAAGTTTCCTGCTGGCCTGCAAACGAGGCATCAGGTAAGTCTTCTGCCGTTGCCGATGAGCGTACAGCAACAGAGAGCATCTCATCGCCTTCACCCAGTTCGCTATAGCAACTACGGATTTCCTGTTCCAAATCGGCCGGAAGCGGTGCTTCTAGAACCCAATTTCGGATAGTTTCTCCTGCCTGCTGCAGCGCATTCACATCATCGACATCTAACTTATCAAGCAGATTGTAGATACGATCATTCAGGTCATTTGCATCAAGAAACTGGTTAAATGCATATGACGTTGTCGCATAGCCGTTAGGCACTTTTACGCCGGCACTGGCAAGGTTTGCAACCATTTCACCCAGTGATGCATTCTTTCCACCCACTTTATCAACATCGTTCATTGATAAAGCATCATACCAAACAACATTCTGTTGCACGGCAACTCTCCTTTAATTGGATTCAACAGTTTATGTGGGCAACCTCTCAACGAAAACGATTGCATTCGCAGTCAAAAAAATACTGCGTACAATATGCCTCCGTCTAGGTATTCTTCTCTACATAGTATATGTAAAAGAAGAATAGATACCCTGTAAGGTTATTGTTATTAGTATTAATGAGCTTAACGTTACAGATATTTTTTAAGGATTCAACTTTTTATGCAGCGCAAATCCAATTTTCGTGATGTATTTTACGTTTCTGACGGTACAGCGATTACTTCTGAAACACTTGGGCATGCAGTTTTGGGTCAATTTCCCATTGAGACCCGACAAACAACCCTGCCCTTCGTCGAATCAGTCGATCGCGCCCTCAACGTGCAAAAACAGATCAATCGAATCTATGAAGAAACAGGCGTAAAGCCCTTGGTTTTCTACTCGGTGGTTATCCCGGAAGTAAAAGCGATCATTGAACAATGCTCGGCCAATCTCTACGACGTATTGAATGCGCTTGTGGATCCACTCAAGGATGATCTGGATATGGAACCAATGCCCCAGTTGCAGCGCTCGCACAGTATCAACAAAGATGCTGCCAGCTATCAGGATCGTATCGCTGCCATCGAGTACACCCTCGCCCACGACGACGGTGTTTCACTGAACAATCTTGAACAAGCCGATATCATTCTGCTTGGGGTGTCGCGATGCGGAAAAACCCCAACCAGCCTGTATCTTGCCATGCAATTCGGGATCCGGGCCGTCAACTATCCGTTCATTGCCGAAGACATGACGAGCCTGAAATTACCGCAGGCTATTGAGCCATTTCGCTATAAAACCTATGGCTTGACCATCGATACCGGTCGTCTGGTAGCTATCCGAAACGGACGCTACGCGAACAGTGATTATGCCAGCCTGCAGCAGTGTGAATCCGAACTTAACAAAGTCGAAAGTATGTTCCGCCGCGAAGCGATTCCTTACCTCAACACGACCTCTTTGTCGGTGGAGGAAATCTCAACTCGCTTGCTGGATATGAGCGGTTTGAAACGCCGCATGTGCTAATGATAAACATTTTTATCCTTACAAAATAACAGAGTAGTTTAGTCAGGAATTTTTGTGAGACGCACAGCGATATGAATGCTTGCCGTCCTTTGCGGCGAGCACCTCTCAAACGCCGTTTCCAATTTTGCCTAGTTGACTCAAATGGGATAAAAAACATGCCTACTTCTGCATCTTACTGATGTCTCATCATATTTTCTCACTCTTGAGAGCCTTATTAAGCCATAAATTCAGTCACTTACTAAAAACTCAATTTTCTCCCTGTTATTCATCAAAAAATCACTAATTCTTGCAATATGCTTACTTTGAGCTTCGCAAATAATTACAACAGAGGTTCCTAACATGATTAGGCCAGCGCTCACAATGTGTATTGCTTTGTATATTACAGGATGTGGTGGAGACAGTAGCTCAGTGCAAGAATTATTGCCTGAGAGTGAGCTTGGCGGCTCGCCGCAAGTTGACATCGATTTCGTCAATACAGCGAATAAATCCGTTGACTACTTTGTTAAACAGTCCGGCGGTACAGAAACACTTTTTGATCCCAATACGCAGGTTGCTTCGAACAGCAACTCAGAAGTCGCTAGCCACTCAGTGAGTTGGTCAACCCCCACGCCGGTCGTTCTTGATATCGGCGCCTGGGACACCAACACTCAGTCGGAAACGAGCGAATCTTTGGAAGTCATGCTAAACCGCGCAGACAAACTCTGGGCGATCGCATGGTTAGACAATGATGAACTGGCTCTTTCTACCATCAGGCAACAACCTTCTAGCCAGGAAGGGAAATACAGTGTTCGGGTGTTCAGCCATTCAGATTCGCGGGTACAGGTTATCTCGTCGGTTATTTCTGCCATAGAAGCAAAAAAAGGACAGATAACACCTTACCTGACACTTGAGAACTGTAGCGGTGAGTTATTTTTTGCAGCTGAATCAATCAGCTTGTGCAATTTGGACCCAGGGAAGTCCTATTTACTGGTCACCGATGGTGAAGATCTGCTAATGGCAGCAGAAGAAAAATAACAATAAATAATAATTATAATTTGGGGATAACAACAATAAATAAAACTAAAGCGCTATTACAGTGGCAACACTGTTTTGCAAACGCAGGGAAAGCCTACAACTTATAAAAGATGTGTTTGTTCTTAAGAGCTCTGTTGTGCATTGGCACACTGTGCCGCCGAAGGGGAGAAAGAGCTCAGTCGATCGGCGTTGTCGGTCAAGAACAAGCCCTATCAATACGTAGGCAGCGGTGGCAAAAGCCCCGGCATGATTATCATGCCGGGGCTTTCATTTTTACCGAATGGCTCTACTCGATCTTATTTAGCGGTTGCTGCAACTAGCTGCTCTTCATCTGATTTTTTCAAGAAGGCATAAGTTACGCCAGTCACAATCGTACCGGCCGCAATCGCAACCAGGTACATCAGTACTGGAGTAATCGCATTCGGGATAAACAGAACAAACAGGCCACCGTGTGGTGCCATCAGTTTTGCACCAAACAGCATAGATAGCGCGCCCGTTAATGCACCGCCCGCCATACAGCTTGGAATGACACGCATTGGATCACGCGCGGCAAATGGAATCGCCCCTTCTGAGATAAAACAAAGCCCCAATACGAATGATGCTTTACCCGCCTCTGCCTCACTGGCATTGAACTTACGCTTGGCGAGGAAAGTCGCCAAACCCATACCCAGAGCCGGAACCATACCGGCTGCCATGATTGCCGCCATTGGCGCATAAGTTTGTGAAGCCAGCAAACCGACACCAAATGTATAGGCTGCCTTGTTAACAGGCCCCCCCAGGTCGAAACACATCATGCTGCCAAGAATAATACCCAGCAATACTGCATTAGCAGAGCCCATGTTGTTCAGGAAGTCAGTCAGGCCATTCATTGCCGCAGATACCGGTCCGCCAACAATGTAGATCATGATAAGACCGGTAACCAAGCTTGATAGCAACGGAATGATCAGGATAGGCTTCAATGCTTCCATAGACTGAGGCAGCTTGAGGTTATCAGCAATAAACTTGGCGCTGTAACCGGCCAGGAAGCCGGCAACAATACCACCCAGGAACCCTGCTCCCGTCGAGCTTGCCAGCATACCGCCAATCAGACCCGGTGCCAGGCCCGGACGGTCCGCAATCGAGAAGGCAATAAAACCTGCCAGTACCGGCACCATTAACGCAAATGCTGAACCACCACCAATTGTCATCAGTGCGGCAGCCAGAGTACCCTCTTCTTTAAATGCTTCAATACCAAACACGAACGACAGTGCAATTGCCAAACCACCGGCAACCACAAGCGGAAGCATATGCGAAACCCCGGTCATCAAGTGTTTGTAGGCGCCTGTCTTTTCCTGCTTCTGACCAGCACTTACTGAACTGCCCTCGTGCTTATAATCAGTTGCTGACGAGAAAGCTTTTTCCAACTCCTGAGAGGTTTTCTTCAACGCCAGACCGGTGCTGGTTTTGTAAAGCTTCTTACCATCAAAACGTGATAAATCAACCTCAATATCAGCAGCAATAACGACCAAGTCAGCGTCTGCAATTTCTTCAGCTGTCAGCTGATTCTTCGCCCCCACTGAACCGCGAGTTTCAACCTTGATGCTATGCCCCTGGCGCTTGCCCTCTTCTTCCAGGGCTTCTGCTGCCATAAAGGTATGCGCCACTCCTGTTGGGCAGGCTGTGATCGCAACAATTTTCTTCGAGCCTGATGTTGCCTCTGCAGGTGCGCTAGCAGGTACTACCGCCTGTACATTCTTCAGTACTGATGCTTGCGCGATAGCTTGCTCAAGGTAAGCTTTTGGATCCGCCAGACAGGCATCGACACCTGACTGGTAGACCTTTTTGCCTTTAAAGCGAGTTGTATCTACTGCCGTATTGGCTGCGATAACAATACACTCCGCCTCGCTAATCTGTGCATCTGTCAACGCCTTGACTGGCATGACTGTCGACTGACATTCAATGTTAGCGGTTAGTTTGAGTTCTGCAGCGGCTTTTTCCATTAAGCCTGCGGCAATAACACTGTTTGCAATACCACTCGGGCAAGCTGTTACAACTGCAATTTTCATCATGATACCCTCTGTTCCGTGTTAGCGTTCACATTGCTATCTAGTAGTTGGACACTTTCTTTGATTGCCAATACTGCATCGAGATCGTCAACGCCGACCCCAACCTGACTCACAGCCAATGCCGAGAGTGCAGTGGCAAAACTCAATGTCTCTTGCTTATTCCAGTTATTGAGTTGCCCCCAGCACAGGCCTGCCACCAATGTGTCACCCGCGCCAACAGTACTCACAACATTCATTTTCGGTGGCTGCGAACTTAGCCATCCGTCGTTATCCAGCCACATCACTCCTTCGGCACCCAAAGAGACCACAACATTCGCAATCCCTTTTTGTCCAAGTTGTTCTGCAACCTGTGTTAAATCTTGTTTGGTCGACAATGCGCGACCGGCCCAGTCCGACAGTTCCTCATCATTGGGTTTCACCAACCATGGCGCAGCGTTCAAGCCCGCGGTCAGTGCCGCTTTGCTGCTGTCAAAGAAAACATGCTTGCCTCGCTCCTGAAGCTGAGCAACCCAACTGGCACACAGCTCCGGGGAGATACCCTTCGGCAGGCTACCTGCCATCACAAACACTTCATGGCTGTCAGCCAGAGCGAAAAGCGTTTGCTCAAAGGCCTGAATGTCTTGTTCGGATACTGCAACACCAGGGAAGTTGATATCACTGACCTGTCCGCTTGCCTCGACCAGTTTTACATTTATCCGGCTAGCACCGTTGACTCGGACAAACTGATCATTAGCTCCCAAGGCTTCAAACAGCTGACAAAACGGTTCCTGGTTATCGGCACCAAGCAAACCTGTTACCGTGACATCCGCACCAAGCTCAGCCAGTACCTTGGCCACATTCACCCCTTTGCCCGCCGGGTGCAGACTTCCTTTTTCAACCAGATTCACCGTACCTGCGGTTAACACATTCAGGTTACCGGTCAAATCCAGAGCAGGGTTTAACGTTACTGTTACGACCTTTGGCTTTTTACTGCTTGCCATGATTTGTTCATTCGCCACGTTAAGCTCACTCATTACTTACCCTCACCCAAACCATCGGCAATGGCCTGCCCGATAGCAGCCAGTGCCGCTTCAGCATCGTCACCCTGGGCAGTAAATTGCAGCTCGTGCCCCTGCTTCACACCTAGGGCAATCACTTTCATCAGGCTCTTGGCATTTACTGCCTTGCCATCACCATTGAGATTGGCAACCAAAATATTCGATTCGAATTTCTTGGCGACGCTGACCAGCATGGCCCCGGGACGGGCATGCAGGCCGTGAGGATTGCGGATTTTAAATACGTCGCTATTACCTTCGATAACTTCTTGCGTCAGCAGCGATACGACTTTTTCTTCATCAGCCGTAAATAACTTGTCGGCCTGCTGTTTGTATAAAAGCTGCGCCAGGTAGTTCATGTTGTTCAGGTGAGCGCCGTTGCATGCTGCCACCATCAGCAGCCCCTTGACCTGTCTGCCCTGCTCATCGAATTCTGTTGCCGGAGTGACAAAGGACAAAGCAGTTTTAGTCACCTCTTTGTCGGTTTTAGCAAGCCATAAGCCTTGTCCGAGGTAGTTCGCACCTGTTGCGATGGCATCAGCAACACTGGTGTTACCCGCAGCCTGGCGATTTTTGATTAATCCAGCTGCAACCGCTGTAAGCTGAATCAGATCTGTCGCCGGAAAGGCCAGTTGAACAAGACCAGCATCAAACTCAGCTTCTAGCTGTTCGTCCCCGTTCAGAATGGCAATCAATCCTTCTGCGCTATCGCAGTGCTTTAGCTTTTCTTCCACGCCGTCGGCTGACAGGACTTTCGTCAGTTGCTTGAGGATCCCAAGGTGCTCATCCGATTTTGCCGCAATACCAATTGCAAGATAGGCTGTCTTTCCCTCTCCCCAATCCACACCTTGTGGAAAGTGATGTACGCGAACACCAGTTTGCTTCACCAAACCGCGGGTATCTGTTGTTCCGTGAGGGATTGCAATGCCATTGCCCAGAAACGTGGAATTTTGCGCTTCCCTGTCCAACATGCCGTTGACATACCCTGTATCAACCAGCCCTTGTTGCTCCAGACCGGTAGCCAATGCCTTGATAGCTTGTTGCTTATCAGCAGCAGATTGCTTTAGCTGAATATCGCTCTTTGATAATGACAGCATGAACTCTCTCCAGTATTCGATGACTCGGCGAAATGCACTTTCGTCCTATCTACACGTCTTTAATTCTAGTTAACTTCAGTAAGAGCTGAATCGATTCAGCTTTTACTGAAAATAAAAGCTTCAGCAGAACTTTGCTCAAGTAAAATTAGCTTTGCTGAAACCTTTCAGCTGACATGCTGAATGGTTTCAGCTAATATTGCAATTGTTCTGTGCCAGATCATTTGCGAATATATGATCAGGCGCACAAATTCTACCAAAGACTAAGAATCGAGAATGAAGTTAGACGAAATAGCCAAACTGGCTGGGGTGTCACGAACGACAGCCAGCTATGTCATCAATGGCAAAGCGGCAAAGTACCGGATCAGCGAAAAAACCCAGCAAAAAGTTATGGCTGTAGTTGATGAGTTTAACTACCGGCCTGACCATGCCGCCACTTCTCTGCGAGCCGGAAGCAGCCGCTCTTTTGGCCTGATCATCCCGGATCTGGAAAACAGCAGTTATGCCAAGCTGGCGAAACTACTGGAACGCGATGCCCGCAAAGCCGGTTATCAGCTTATTATTTCCTGCTCGGATGACGATATCGACACAGAAATGAAAGTCGCGGAAACCCTACTGAGCAGACGCATTGATGCCTTACTGGTTGCCAGTGCACTGCCTGCCGATCATTCTTTCTATAAAAAGATCCAGGCCGGTGGTGTACCGGTTATCGCGATTGACCGTGCCTTGGATGACGAAGAGTTTGCCAGTGTGATCAGCGAAGACCTCGAAGGGGCTTTCGAACTAACGCAAAGCCTGCTCGCCAAGAACATCGCCAGTATTGGCCTGGTCGGTGCAGTGCCGGATCTGGGCGTATCAAAAGAGCGTGAGCAAGGCTTCTATTCAGCCATTCATACTCAGCACCAGGAGCTGGAAACACTTGTCACCTATGGCGATCACTTCAGCCAGCAGCAAGGCCAACAACAGGTCCAGCAGTGGATCGACAACAATACTCTGCCCGACGCTATACTGGCGACCTCATACACACTGTTCGAAGGTATCCTAGACTGCCTGTTGGCCAATCCTGAGCTGATGCAGAAAACCCACCTTGCCACTTTTGGTGATAACCGGTTGCTGGATTTCCTGCCGATTAAGATTCAGTCTCTTCCGCAACAATTCGAGCTGATTGCTGATAATGCCCTGGAGCTGGCATTGAATGCTGCTGCCGGACGCTACCGGACAGGGATTGAAGTGGTGCCGCGGAAAATCAAGCGCCGCTGACATTAAACGCTACGCATTAAAAAGCCCCTGAAAAGGGGCTAATTATTAGGTGGAAAGATAAATTGGCTAGCGGCCTATTTTAAAAGAACCGACATGGCAGTCTAACGTTTGAGCCAGCTCTGCCAAATCCTGGCTCGACCTTTCCAGCTCTTCGCTGGCAGCAAGCCCCACTTTTACCGAGCTATCTACAGTGTCCATATTGAGATTGATCTCATTGGCAACACTCGTCTGCTGCTCAGTTGCAGTAGCAACCTGAGTATTCATATCAAGGATGGTCATCACCAGTTGAGATATCTTTTCCAGTGCCTGCTGCGCTTCTTCTGTTGCCTGAGAACCTTCAGCGGTTAACGACTGGCTGCTATCCATTGCCTCAACCGCGTTTTTGGCTTCATTCTGCAACTGATCAATCATGGCCTGAATTTCATTGGTTGACTGGGCCGTTTTGGTCGCCAGGTTTCTTACCTCATCGGCAACCACCGCAAAACCACGACCGGCTTCGCCTGCACGCGCCGCTTCAATCGCCGCATTCAGTGCCAGCAGATTAGTCTGCTCCGAAATACCTCGGATCACTTCAAGAATAGAACCGATAGATTGAGTTCTGTCTGCCAAAGAAGTGATCACCCCTGACATGTCATTCATTTGATCGGCAAGGCCAGTAATAGTTGTTGTGGCTTCCTGCAGGATCCTCTGCCCTTCCTGCGTCTCGATATTGGCATTCTCGGCAGACTCCGCGGCACCCGCCGCATTTTGTGAAATCTCACCGATGGTCGCAATCATCTCGTTCATTGAGGTAACCACCAGCAGCGACTGCTCGCTCTGTTCATGACCACGTGACAATGCCTGCTGAGACTGGCCTCGTAGCTCTGTGGCGGTTCGGCCAAGATCAACACCGGTATTTACTACTTGGCCAATAATCTCATTGATCTTACCAACGAAGATATTGAAGGCCGTTGAAATATGAGCAATTTCATCATTACCGCGAACAGGCAACCGGATAGTCAGGTCGCCATCCCCCTTCGATATATCCTCCAACGCATGCTGTAGTCCCGAAAGTGGCTTTAACAATTTGCCCAGCAAACCCATTAATACACATCCGCACAGAATGAAGATACCCAAAATAGCTACCAGCTGAGTGATGACAATACCTTTCGCTGCCTCACTGACTTCTGTAATGGGAATACCGATATCAAATGTACCGTATAGTTCTCCATTAACATAGATTGGAGAAAGAATGTCATATACCCAAACTTGCTGCACGTCGGCATACCATTTGGAATGTTGCGGTATGCCTCTCGTAGCCCCGTCAACCGTGTAGTTATCTTTGTAGACTTTGTTTAGCTTTTCGGCGTCACTATGGGCGACGGCTTGAACGTTTTTATCGATAACAACCGCGTAGCTAATATCCGATCGCGTTTTCAGTGACTGCACCAATTTTTGCAAGTCATCCAGCGGCTGTGAAGATGTGCTCAGTACATACTCCACATTTTTAGCCAGCAACTCAGCTTGAGCCTGTGACTTCTTCAAAATGATCTTGTCAATTTCATGATGGGATATATAAGACGTTGAAGAAATACTCGTTATCGCTGCGATTGCAAACATGATGCAAACAGCAATTAATATGGTTTTTTTCATCTACTCGTACCTTTCTGCCACTAACAGCACTATGCCGCTGTCTTTGTCTGAAAATACTACACAATAGAATTTCATATCACTTCAACGCATAGCAAAAAGGTTGATATAGCTCTCTGTATTCGTACAAATACTCTAATATACCCAGGCAGCAGCATCAGTTTTGATGAGATATTAAACAGTCTTTCTTGTTATCACTGACAAAGTCATTAATAACCCAGCAAAATAACCCGCCACAAAAAGCAACTAAATATTCACACAGGGTACATAACTTTTCAGTTTATTCCCCCAAACAATCCATTAAATACAAGATATTCACAAATTCAATGTTAACTTTTCTAGTTGATAATCTGACACCCTCCCATTTTTCTAACATTTTTTTTAAATAAATTTTTCAACCCGGATGACTTGACGCTATATGTAACACGTTGCCTATGCAGTGTATTTATTCAGCATTAATGAATAGAGATCATTAGGTTACAAAACCTAACATTGCTCAATAAAAGGAAAGAGCGAATGAATAAGAAGAATAAAGTGACCGTTGTCAGTTGTCTCTTACCGCTCGCAGCCCTTGCTGCTGGTGCTAGCACAACCGCAACCGCAAATACGTTGGCTACGTTTGACAAACCAAATATCCCAGTGAAATACATTGTTAAATTCAAAGAACAACCGGAAAGCGGACTTTCTCTCAGGAGTGCAAGCTCGGTGTTCTCAGGTGAACGCGTTGCCCAGCGATCGCTGCTCGACCGCCTAAGTGCCGACAATATCGAAAAGTTCGGCAATGAAGCAACATACAGCGCTCAGCTGGACAAGAATGCGATAGAGCAACTTCAAAGCAATCCTGAAGTCGAATATGTCGAGATCGACCCGCCTCGCTATCTGCTATCACAGACCCTGCCATGGGGGCAAACATTCGTTGGTGCGACATTGCTTGATGACAGCAATGCCGGTAACAGAACGGTATGTATCATTGACTCGGGCTACGATCTTGCACACAACGATCTTAGCGGCAACCAGGTCAGCGGAACCAACGATAGCGGAACAGGCAGCTGGTCTTCACCCGGACAGCATAACGCCCATGGTACCCACGTTGCCGGTACCATTGCGGCAATCTCGAATACTGAAGGTGTGGTAGGCGTATTACCAAACCAAAATGTCAATTTGCATATCGTTAAGGTATTTAATGAATCAGGTTGGGGCTATTCATCCGGTCTGGTGAAGGCCATTGATACCTGTGTCGCCAACAACGCCAATGTGATCAACATGAGCCTGGGTGGCAGCAACTCCAGCCGGACCGAAGAAGCGGCACTCAAAACCCACTATGACAACGGCGTGTTATTAATTGCCGCAGCGGGTAATGACGGCAATACCGCTCATAGCTACCCGGCGTCATACGATTCGGTCATGTCTGTTGCTGCCGTGGATAACCAAAAACACCACGCGGATTTCTCACAGGCAACCAATCAGGTTGAGATTGCAGCGCCGGGCGAGGCAATTCTGTCTACCGTCACTCTGGGTGAAGGCCGCCTTGCCGATATTAACCTGGCCGGACAAAGCTACTTCGACCGCGGTGTTGTCCCTCATAACCGCCTAGTGAATATCAACGGTAACTATGAGCCAAGTCCGGTTCCCGGCTCTGTAACAGCCGAACTCGCCCGCTGTGATGTTTCATCTAGCGTTTATAACTGTGGCAATATGAGCGGCAAAGTCTGTCTGACAGAGCGTATCGGCAACCAGCTATCTGGTACCTACCCTGAAGTTGATGCTGTCAAAGCCTGTTATAACGCAGGGGCATCTGCTGCTATTGTTTACAGTAATGCCGAACTGGCCGGTCTACAGAACCCATTCCTTGTCGATACTAACAGTAGCTATGATCTTGTGTCGGTCTCTGTTGATCGTGCCCTTGGACAAGAACTAGAAAATGCCGTAGGCCAGACAATAACGGTTAATAGCTCTATTAACGAAGACTACGAGTACTATAACGGGACGTCCATGGCAACGCCGCATGTTGCAGGGGTTGCAGCCTTAGTATGGAGCTACCACCCTCAATGTACTGCCAGTCAGGTTCGTGGTGCGATGACCGCGACCGCTGAAGATATTGATGTCGCTGGCCGTGATAACCGTACCGGCTTTGGTCTAATTGATGCTGTATCCGCCAAGGAATACCTCGACGCCGGGTGTAACGGCCCTGAAGGCAATGGAAATGGCACCAGCTTTGAAAATACTCAGGCTACAGCCATTCCTGATAACTCACTCTCCGGTATTACCAGCGAAATCAACGTAACCCGTGCAGGCGATGCCAGTGTGCTAACCGTTGATCTCAACATAACTCACACCTACATCGGTGATCTAAATGTCAAATTGATTGCCCCAACAGGTGAGTATGTTGTCCTGCATAACCACAGCGGAGGCTCAAGCAACAACATCCTGAACTCTTATACGGTTGACTATACTGGTATCGAATCTCAGGGGACTTGGCAGCTAAAAGTCTATGATAACGCCCGCCGCGATACAGGAACACTCAATAGCTGGCGTATCAACTTTAAATAAGGTTGGCATATGCAAAATAAACATGCTTCGACGTTATATTCAGGTATAAAGCCCATTTGTGGATTGGTATTGAGTGCTGCGCTTTTTTCTAGCTTTTCGGTTCAGGCCTATAACAAAGGTATGCCTGCTCCCGGTGCAAAAAAGCAAGCCGAGCTCAGCCAGGAAAACAGTCGGGCAAGCTATTACCTGAAATATAAACCCGACATGGAAACACAAGCGAAATCTTTGGTAGCCAAGCTGGGTGGAACAATCACAGACACAATGCCGGAACGGCGTGTTTTGATCGTCTCACTCGACAAGAGTGATATTGATAATCTCACTGCTAATCGAAAGCAATATAGCGATATCATCGATTACGTCGAGATCAACCCACAGCGACAGTTACTCGAGAAGAAAACCAGCTTATCTTACTAAGAAGCCAAGATAGTGGGGCAGTTGATGATTAGTTGCGATCATTCGTGAACATATCAACTCTTCATTATAAGCAATAAGAAAAAGGGATGTGCATTTGCACCTCCCTTTTCTTTGTAAGTTAATGGATTCGCTATAGATTAGGCTCAGACACTTCCTTTTAAGCGCTTTTTAATGAAACTTGAGTCATACCCTTTCTGACGTTAGATCTCAGTTTCGAATAATTGCCCTGATATCAAACGACTGTATCTGACTTTTGATCTAACATGTTCAATGGACTATGCAAGGATGGTGGTTAGTCAATTATGGTTCAGGCAGTTGCAGTTGAAGACCTCTGCGAAGGATTATTTGTCGTTGCGCTGGAAAACGCCAAAGGCCGATTACGAGTCAACAAGCCGGGTAGAATTCACTCTATCGACTTGATTAACCAGATAAAGACCAATGGCATTAAAACCGTTTGGGTGGACTTCGAACTATCAGACTTAAGCTTCTATGTACCCGATCGCCATCTACGCAACCCGAAGCCTCCCAAGACCACCTCGATGGATACCGAGCGAATAAGAGCCGAGTCGATATTAGTCAAATCGAAGGATTTGCTAAGCAAGGCTATTGATAATTTGTATGAAGGCAAAAATATCGATATTGCTCCAATTGCCGACCTTTCTGAAAGTATTGTCGACTCCATTCGCTGTAATCCCGATGCCATTCACTGTGTCGCGGCATTACGGAGCAAAGATAGCTACTTACTAGAGCACTCCCTCAACGTTGCTTTCCTGATGGTAAGCTTTGGCCGCCATCTTGGTTTGAATCAGCAGGTACTCAAGCAACTGGCCATCGGCGGACTATTGCATGACATTGGCAAAACCCAGGTCAAACTTGAGGTACTCAACAAGCCAGCTCGATTGACCCCGGAGGAATTTGAGCACATGAAGCTCCATCAGGTGCTGTCTGAACCTCTATTAGATTGCATTCCGGGCCTGTCCGATATGAGCCGACAAGTCAGCCTTCTCCACCATGAAAAGCTTGACGGAAGCGGCTACCCCCGCGGTTTATATGGTGACGAAATCTCACTGGTAGGCAGAATGAGTGCCATTGTCGACATCTACGACGCCTTGACCGCTACCCGATGCTATAAACAATCTATGAGCCCTACCGCCGCATTCAAAATCCTCAAATCCATGACGCCGAAGCAGCTCGATGGTGAGCTATTGAACGAGTTTATTCGCAACATCGGCGTCTACCCTGTTGGCTCATTGGTCGAATTATCAGATAACCGTGCCGGTTTAGTGTGGGAGTCCAATGACACCTCCTTCCTGCAGCCTGTTGTAAAATGCTTCTATTCATTGAAATACGGGCGCTATAGCGATATCGAGATGGTTAACCTTGCAGACAGAACCGATCTAGCCATAGAGAGAGGGCTCAGTCCGGGGAAGGAAAACATAGACCCAACACCCTATCGTTAATTGGAGTCCAACATTCAGCACGTTAAGTGACACTGAGTTTTTTAATCCAATTAGCAATAATCAGAACAATTAATCTAATTCTTTAATTCATACTGTATATATTCTGAGCGCTGAGATAGTTGAAATGGATACCAATACTCCCTTGCTAAACCTTCGTACTATAGCCTCTAGTGATTATGACGAGCTGGCTGCCTTGATGAACTTGGTGTTTGATGATGTCGGGGGAGCATGGCCACGGATGACGATTATGGATCTGATTCATCAATTTCCCGACGGTCAGATCTGCATTGAAGATAGTGGCAAAATCATCGGAGCGGCCCTGACTATCAAGGTGGACTATAACCGCTTTTCACTCAACCACACCTACACCGATATCATCAACGAGCAAAATGTCATCCAGCACCAAGACAGTGGTGATGCGCTATACGGTCTGGATGTATTTGTACACCCTGATTACCGAGGACTTCGGCTCGGACGGCGTCTTTACGATGCTCGCAAGGAGCTTTGCCGAAACACTAACCTTAAAGCGATATTAGCCGGGGGCCGAATCCCACACTACCAGCCTGTTGCCGACCAGCTATCTGTCCTTGAGTACATTGAGAAAGTCAAACGAAAGGAGCTTCATGATCCTATCCTGTCTTTCCAGCTAGCCAATGATTTTGATGTTAAGCGACTGATGAAGCACTACCTGCCAGAAGACACCAAATCTTGCGGTTATGCCACCCTGCTTGAATGGGATAATGTTTTTTATGATGAAGTTGCTCCGTCAATCCTCGATACAGAGAAAACCTTGGTGCGTCTAGGCATTGTTCAATGGCAAATGCGGATGATGGTATCGGTTGACGATTTGATTGATCAGGCTGAGTTTTTTGTCTCATCCCTTTCTGGCTACCAAGCCGACTTCGCTCTTTTCCCGGAGTTTTTCAATGCCCCTCTGATGGGGTTGAAACCTGAGCATAGCTCAGTAGAGGCTATCCGATTTTTGAGCGAATTTACGGAGGAGATAAAACAGCGGTTTTCTCAGCTGGCAGTCACCTACAATATCAACATTATCTCGGGAAGCATGCCTGAGCTGAAAGACGACCGCCTTTATAATGTTTCTTACCTGCTACACCGCGATGGCAGCATAGACGAGCAGTATAAAATCCATATTACTCCCCACGAACAGCGGGACTGGGTGATTGATGGCGGTGACAAGGTGAAAGTGTTCGAGACGGATGCCGGGCGCGTTGGTATCCTGATTTGCTACGATGCGGAGTTTCCCGAGCTCGGCCGTATGTTAGCCGAGCAAGGCGTACAAATTATGTTTGTGCCTTTCTGGACTGACACCAAAAATGGCTACTTGCGAGTCAGGTTATGTGCACAGGCAAGAGCAATCGAAAATGAATGCTATGTTGCCATCGGAGGCAGCATCGGTAACTTACCTCGGGTCAATAATGTTGACATCCAATATGCCCAGTCAGCAGTATTTTCTCCATCCGACATTTACTTTCCCCACGATGCGACAATCACTGAAGCAAGCCCAAACACCGAAATGATTATTTTTGCCGATGTGGAGCTCGATAAACTCAAATATCTCAATACGGAGGGATCTGTCACCAACCTGCGCCATCGCCGGCTTGACCTTTACGGCGGCTTCACCAACTCCAAACAAAAATAAATGGTTGTTTCTACGCAGTCCTACCCTCCTAAACAGTATAAGCAGTACATTGTTAGATGTAATCAATCTGGACAGTAACGACCTGCCTCATGAAGTAGGACTATAATAGTCCTATATAAAGTGAGGTTTTTCCTATGCTGCGAGTAAGCAAAATGACTGACTATGGCTCTGTGCTATTGACCTTTATGGCCCGCCACCCTAATCAAATCTTCAGTACCGCATCGCTGGCCCGTGCTATCTACTTACCGCCGACAACGGTAAGCAAATTGCTAAAAATACTGCACAGCAGTGGCCTTGTGCATTCAACGCGCGGGAAGAAAGGCGGTTACCGACTCGCCTACCCGGCCCAGCAGATCACTTTAGCCCAAATTGTTGATGCCTTAGAGGGAAGCATCGCCGTAACAGAATGCTCAATAAAAAAGGATTTGTGCCAGATAGAAAAGCACTGCGAGATCCGAGGCCACTGGTTGGGTATAAACAGAGTGATCTACAACAGCTTGGCCCAGGTCACGCTGCAGGACATGATCTCACATGAGATCAAACCGGAACCACTGACACTAACAAGATAACAAGTCGATGGACGTACATGGTGTTAACTGGAGGGGTCGTAATGGCAACTCGAACACAAGATCTAAACCATTTCGTTAATGACGACTATCCGCACGGGTTTGTTACCGATCTGGATGAAGATCGCCTTGAGCCTGGGCTTAGCGAAGAGGTGATACGCTGTATATCTGCCAAGAAAAACGAACCGGCCTTTATGCTTGAGTGGCGGATTCAGGCCTACCGACACTGGCTGACTTTGAAAGTCCCTACCTGGTCTAAATTGTATTACCCGCCCATCGACTATAACTCGATGATCTATTATGCAGCACCGAAAGCATCAGCTGACGGGCCCCAAAGCCTGGACGATGTCGACCCCAAACTACTGCAGACTTATGAAAAGCTCGGTATCCCGCTTCATGAGCAAGCTCAGCTTGCTGGTGTCAAAGGCGCGGTTGATGCCGTATTTGACAGTATCTCCGTCGCAACCACCTTCAAGCAAAAGCTCGCTGATATCGGCATTATTTTCTGCTCCTTTTCAGAGGCTGTCCGCAATCACCCCAAGCTTATCCAGAAGTATCTGGGAACTGTCGTCCCCTACACCGACAACTTCTATGCGGCTTTAAATGCAGCAGTCTTCAGCGATGGCTCTTTCTGCTATATCCCGAAAGGTGTTCGCTGCCCAATGGAGCTATCGACCTATTTTCGTATCAATGCCGCCAATACCGGCCAGTTCGAACGCACCCTGATCATCGCCGAGGATGATAGCTATGTCAGCTATCTTGAAGGTTGTACAGCACCAATGCGAGACGAGCACCAACTCCATGCCGCGGTAGTAGAGCTGATAGCCCTTGACCGCGCCGAGATAAAATACTCAACAGTGCAAAACTGGTACCCGGGTGACAAGGAAGGAAAAGGCGGGATCTATAATTTCGTCACCAAGCGCGGATTATGTCGCGGTCAACATGCCAAGATATCCTGGACACAGGTGGAAACAGGCTCTGCCATTACCTGGAAATACCCTAGCGTAATCCTGCTGGGCGATCATTCCAGCGGTGAATTCTACTCCGTTGCACTAACCAATAACTATCAGCAAGCCGATACAGGCACCAAAATGACGCATATCGGCAAAAACACCTCCAGCACCATTATTTCCAAGGGTATCTCTGCCGGCCATGGTTCCAATGCCTACCGCGGTTTGGTACACGTGAGCCCGAAAGCCATTAATGCCCGTAACTACAGCCAGTGTGACTCGCTACTGCTCGGTGATAAATGCAGTGCCCATACATTCCCTTACATCGAGGTCAAGCACCCGTCAGCCAATGTTGAGCACGAGGCCACGACCTCGAAAATAAGCGATGAACAACTCTTTTATTGCCTGCAACGCGGCATTGCCCCGGAAGCGGCAGCATCAATGATTATTAACGGATTTTGCAAAGATGTATTTCGCAAACTGCCGATGGAATTTGCGGTAGAAGCACAAGCTCTGATGGAAGTCAGCCTGGAAGGTTGTGTCGGTTAAAAGAGCAACTCTCGGAGAAACAACAGCATGCTAAACATTGAAGACCTTCACGTCAGCGTTGACGGAAAAGCGATTCTCAAAGGTTTGCAGATGACCGTCAAACCGGGAGAAGTGCATGCCATTATGGGGCCGAACGGCTCAGGCAAAAGTACGCTGGCTAATACACTGGCCGGACATGAAAGTTACAAGGTAATGTCTGGCACAATCCACTATGATGGCCATGATCTATTGAGCCTGACTGCTGACCAACGGGCCTGCGAAGGAGTATTTGTCGCCTTCCAGTACCCGACAGAAATACCGGGCGTAAGCAATATTCAGTTTCTCAAAACCGCATTGAACAGCCAGCGCAAATACCACCAGCTTGACGAGCTAGATGCCGTCGATTTTCTCCAGCAGGTTAAAGCCAAGGTTGCCCAGGTCGGTATGGAAGAAAGCCTGCTCTATCGCGCCGTCAATGAAGGCTTTTCCGGAGGTGAAAAGAAGCATAATGAAATATTGCAACTGCTGGTACTAGAGCCACGGCTAGCAATTCTTGATGAGACGGATTCAGGACTGGATATTGATGCCCTAAAAACTATCGCCGCAGGCGTTAATGCCTTTCGTAACAGTGAACGGGCGATTATTTTAGTCACCCATTACCAGCGGTTACTGAGCTTTATCAAGCCGGATTTTGTACATGTCTTGATGGACGGCAAGATCGTCCGCTCGGCAGGGCCAGAATTAGCACTCGAACTAGAAGAAAAAGGTTATGGAGAATGGGTAGCCTAACGCATTTATTGGATACCAAACCTCATCGGAGGCAGTAATGAACACCAGCGAACGTTTCTGTCATGCTTACTCCCAGTACAGAAACCGTTTTTTCGAACAGCCAGAGAACATTCAGCATCTGAGCTGGTTAAAGCAGCTGCAAGATAATGCATTTGAAAGTTTTTCAACGCAGGGGCTGCCTGGGCCGCGTGACGAAAACTGGAAGTACACTCAGCTTAGCCAAATTGAACAGCTTGATCTTCAGCCTTCAGATCAAAACTCAGTGTCTAGTCACGGTATTCGCCCTGAAAATATCCCTCTCTGCTCTGGGAGTCATCGACTCGTCTTTATGGACGGTAAATTCACGCCAGAACTGTCGAATCATGCAGATTTACCTGACGGGCTCATTTTATGCAGCATTGCCCAGGGTTTGAACCGACACCCTCACCTCCTGTCTGCAGCTCTAGGCGCTGTAGCCGAGTACAATAAGCACCCTTTTGCTGCGCTAAATACCATGTTCTTAGCCGACGGCGCTTTATTGCAGGTAATGCAAGGCTGCAAAGTCCAGATGCCGATCCACTGCCTGTTTTACACAACGGAAGCTGACAGGCCAGTCATGTATTCACCTCGCTTGTTATTGCTGGCCGAAGATAACGCCGAGGTCACGGTTATTGAACACTATCAGGGAAACAGTCGTAGCCTCCTTCACGAACAACATCAAAACAGCGGACTTAATCTAACAAATGCACTCACTGAGGTTACCCTTGGCCGCGATACAACCCTTCATCACTATAAGTTGCAGTGTGAATCCGGCAATACCTGCCATATTGCCGGAATACATGTCGAGCAACAGCAAAGCAGCCAATTTTATAGCCACAACATTTCTCTCGGTGCCTGTTTGGCAAGAAATGACCTGTGTATAAAACTGGCTGATACTGGTGCAGAATGTCACCTCTATGGTGCCTACTGCATTGGGGACCGGCAGCACGTCGACTTTCATACCCAAATCGATCATCTCAGGCCGAATTGCCAAAGCTCTGAGCTTTACAAAGGGGTGATACAGGATCGCGCCCATGCCGTATTTAACGGTATGGTCGTGGTACACCCCGACGCTCAATACAGTGATGCTCAACTCATCAACAAGAACCTGCTTCTTTCGGCTAAAGCCGAAGTGGATACCAAACCCGAGCTGCAAATCTACGCCGATGATGTAAAGTGCAGCCACGGTGCAACGGTAGGTCAGCTCGATCCTGCCGCCATGTTTTACCTGCAGTCACGTGGGATCTCGCATGAAGCAGCACAAACACTTCTGATCACCGCTTTTATCAACGACATTCTCCAGCCAGTTGAGCCCGCACCGATTCGGCAACTTCTTCTGCCGTCAATCCAGGCTCAGCTCAACCGCTTGATACATAAGATACAAAACAGAGAGGAGCAAGGTTCATGACTATCAGCCGCTCATTGCCAGCTCGCGACCAGCTCACTTCGGCAACCACGGTATCAGCCTCGACCTCAATCAACGACGTTGACTGGCATGCGGTTCGAAATGACTTTCCCTTGCTAAAACAACAGGTTTATGGCAAACCACTGGCCTATCTGGATAATGCCGCAACATCGCAAAAGCCGAATGCGGTAATAGAAACAGTCGAGCAGTATTACCGACAAGATAATGCCAATGTTCACCGCGGTGTCTATGCATTGAGCGAACGAGCGACCGAACGTTACGAAGCAAGCCGGAACAAAGTTCAGAGCTTTTTACACGCCGCCCATCGAGAAGAAATTATTTTTGTTCGCGGTACCACTGAGGCCATCAACCTGGTAGCACAAAGTTATGCCCGCCCACGATTAACTCACGACAGTGAAATATTAATAAGTGCCATGGAGCACCACTCGAATATTGTGCCCTGGCAAATAGCCTGCCAGCAAACGGGAGCTAAACTGACGATTATTCCCATTTCGGATTCTGGCGAGATAGACCTTGATGACTATAAGCAGCGACTAACCAAACGTACCCAGTTAGTTGCGATAACCCACATGTCCAATGCACTCGGTACCATCCTGCCAGTACAGGAAATGATCGCCATGGCCCATGCGCAAAACATTCCTGTATTGCTCGACGGGGCTCAAGCTGTACCTCACATAGGGATAAACGTCCAAACGCTGGATTGTGATTTCTACGCTTTTTCCGGACACAAAATTTACGGCCCAACAGGCATAGGGGTACTGTACGGCAAGCAAACGATTCTGGATGCAATGCCACCCTATCAAGGCGGTGGCGACATGATAAGTCAGGTCAGCTTCGAGAACACCCTTTACAACACCCTGCCCTACAAGTTTGAAGCCGGTACACCGAATATCGCCGGTGCGGTAGGGCTAGGTGCAGCACTCGACTATGTTGAGTATATAGGCTTAGATAACATTGTCCGCCATGAGCAACCTTTGCTGGAATATGCCACTCAGGAGCTGTTAACGATTAAAGGGCTGCGCATTATCGGTACAGCGAAACACAAAGCCAGCATCATTTCTTTTGTTCTCGACGCGGCCCACCCCCACGACATCAGCTCGATTCTCGATCGTGAAGGCGTCGCCATCCGTGCCGGACACCACTGCGCGATGCCGCTCATGGAACGGTTCCGGATCCCAGCAACCGCACGGGTGTCTCTGGCTTTTTATAACACCAAACAAGATATTGACCGGCTGATCAAGGCAATAAAAGAAGTACTGATTCTTTTTGGCTGACAAAGGAATGGGGTTACGCATATGAACGAAGAACTACGCGAACTATACCAAGAGCTAATCATCGATCATGGTCGTCATCCGCGTAATTTTCAGAAACTCCGCAACCCTACGCACTGCCAGGAGGGTTACAACCCGCTATGCGGGGATCGCCTTACACTTTATCTCAGGGTTAAAGATGGCAAAGTGCTTGAGGCTAGCTTTGAAGGAACAGGGTGCGCTATCTCTATCGCATCTGCCTCTTTGATGACAGAACAGCTAAAAGGCAAAACAGTGAGTCAGGCAGAGCAATTATTTTCAAGTTTTCATCGCTATCTGACTGAACCTGAATCATCAGCCTCACAGGAGCAAAACCTTGGAAAACTGACTGTCCTGGGAGGTGTCAGGGAGTTTCCCGGCCGTATAAAATGCGCCACCCTCGCCTGGCATGCCCTGAAGGCCGGACTGGCACCCGATGAACAATCCAAAGGTGTTGTATCAACAGAATAACGGCATTACTAAATGTCATTAGGAGCAAAACAAGGGAAGCTATCGTCATGCATCCGAACATTGAGAAGGTAACAGTATTACGTGATTGCCCTACCATCACGATACCCTCAGGTATACCAGTTACCTTGGCAAAAGGCAGCAAAGTGCAGATCACCCAGGCATTGGGCGATACATTTACCGTTAATGACCATGGCCGATTACTGCGCATTGCAGGAAAAGATGCAGATGCCCTCGGCAAAACACAATCTCAGCCTGAGCCGTCGACAATAACCAGCGACAATAGTACCGATGAGGTTTTCGATCAGGTTATGGCCCAGTTAAAAACCTGCTACGACCCAGAAATACCTATTAATATCATCGATTTAGGGCTAATCTATCACTTAAGTCGCGACACATTGCTTGATGGCCGACAGATGATCCGCATCACCATGACGCTAACCGCTGCAGGCTGTGGTATGGGGCAAGTCCTCGCCGATGAGATTCAGCAAAAGGTGCTTGCCATCCCCGGTGTCGACCTTGTCAACGTAAGACTTGTCTTTGATCCCCCCTGGAGCCGGGAGATGATGTCAGAGGCAGCCAAACTACAACTAGGAATGCTTTAGACAATGACTAGCTGGACAGACGTAATGTCAGCAGATGAGCTAGAAGAGGGGCAACATACTCTGGTCGAGCTAGAAGGCATCGAGCTTCTCCTGGTCAACATAGATAATCAATATTACGCAGTGGAAAATGCCTGTAGCCATGACGGCGGCGATCTTAGCGAGGGTGAAATCAACGGCAGTGAGATAACCTGCCCCCGCCACGGCGCCCGCTTTTGCATGAAAACTGGGGAAGTACTGTGCGCCCCGGCTTTTGAAGATATTGAAGCTTACCCGGTGAGAATCATCGCTGGCAGAATTCAGATAAGCATATAATTAGTTACTGCTTGCACGTAAAGCCTTCTCCCCCAATCGATACAGGCGCTTCACCTGCTCGGCAAAGTTGACTTTTTTATGCTCCAAGCGGCGTCTATTGAGCTGGGTGTTCATCCCGTTTTCATAGTTAAACAGCAGCAACTCTGCAATTTGTTCAATGTTATAGTTTTCTTTGTCGTTGCAGACAGCCACAGGAATAATCTCGTCAGGGGCTAATTGCTGCTGGTTATATGCCAATGCCGCTTTAATCGTCTGTTCCTTAACCGAGTTCAGGTTGATTAAATCATACGGCGGATGCCATTCATTGACCGGCTTCAGTCTATCGACCTGATTAAGCAGAGCCAGTATCGTTGGCCGTTTTCTATTACGCTGTTTCTCGCCACTGTAGAACGCATCAACTTTCTGTCTTAACACGATGTCTAGCTGTCTGGCAGACTGATTGGCTTTCAATACCCAAAAGACCAAATCACTATTGGCAATCTGTTCAACCAGCAACGCATCCGTTTCCGACGTACCGTCAATCCCCGGCAAGTCGGCCAAATGGATCCAATCAACACCGTCAACCTCACAGCGGTGAATCGTCAGACGGTCTGTAGAAGGCAGTGCACTCACTTCAGCCACCATGTGACCGACAATGGCATTGATCAACGAGGACTTACCCGCGCTGACCTGCCCGATAACGGCTACCCGAAGTGGCTCAATATCAACCGCGACTTGTTCTCGATCAGATGACTGAATAGCACTTGCGCCTAGTTCACTGTCTTTTGCTACAAAGCGACCGCTATACAAATCAATCGCCACTGAAACGACTTCTTGTAACAACACCCGTTTTAACTTAGCCTGAACCTCTTCACTGACCTCATCAAAAATGCGGCCAAGGATCTGACCTCTCGCCTCGGCAACCAGACCTGCAGGCGTCATCGCCCGGAAGACACGATAAATATCGTAAACTTGCTTTGCCACACCTAACTTGTCTTTCTGATGGTAACCTTGCTTTATTGTGGTAATTCGGATCTTCTCTGCAAAAGGCACATGGTTAAGCAGAAAATGGCGGTAACGATGGCTAACTTCCTCAACCATCAACAGAAATTCCGGCGCAGTAAAGGCGAGTTCTTTGGACGGTTTATCCGGATGGTAGTGCTGAGCGGTCTCATTTACCAGCACCAGCGCATGATCGCGAAGACTCTCCCACTCGGCATTCGAGCCCAGCAATACATCAATGCGCTGATTAAGGGCTTGCCACGTTTCGGTATCAAACTTACTCCACTGCCCTGAAGGCTCAACATCATATTCAGGTATGCTCTCCAGTGTCTGCTCATCAGCTTTACGGAGGTTTCTTAACAATACATAAGGAATAATGACTGCCACGGATGATATTGCGACCAGAACTGCAAAAAACAACCAGCGTCCATCCTGGATAAGGCTGACAACGCCAATACCTGCCAATATCAAGACAGGAACAAGCACCGAGGCAATGAGCAGCGGAACAGTCCCACTTGAGATCTGCGACAGCGCTCCAAGGCTATTTCGAGTTCTTTTCATGCAACTCCTTCACTGTATTGAGCGCTTCTTTCAACACTTGTCTGATTTCCGCTTCGGAGGCTGGCTCCCCCCTGCTGATTGAGTAAAGGTATTTGCAAGCAGCCCGGCCAATGCCATAGGTTGAAGCAACGCTCAATGCTGCTGCGGTGGCACTGCCGACTGTTTGTCCATACACAGGGATGAACTTAACCACTTGTCGAAGTCCGAGTTTAGACAGATATTGCACCATAAAGCTGGTACCCAGTAGGCCGGCAAACTCGCTAAAGCGTTTTTTGTCCCACTCTATGCCGTACTGGCTGGCAAGACTGTGCAGCATTTTGCCCTGAATGGCCGGTACAGAAACCAAACCGACGGCTGGAAGTGCATCGCTGGCCCCGGCAATTCCCGCATACCACATAACTTCACGCTTTAACCGGTTAAAGTTGGCTTCTTCACGGCTTTGATGGGCTTTTTCGTCAACTAATAAATAGAGAATCGGCAACATCTCAGCCAGCGCGCTTCTCAATGTATCCAGCCCAACTAGCTGCTTATCATCAGGTGCAAAATCTATCTTTACCGATTTCAGCTCTTCCTGCCACACGACTTCAACCTGGGACTGGTTGTAACGAATAGCACGCTCGCGCTCATCAGGGTCTGACAGAGACATAATTCCGGTATGAACAACCAGCAACTGTTTTATTTCACCTGAGTTTTTTATCTTTCGTAGTGCTGCCAGCACATCACTTTGTTCCGGCTCCTCTGCTTTCATAACGATCAGCAATGCATGGCTTTGATGCTGACAGGCGGCAATATCTTCAGCTGGATCATAGCTGGCTTCAGCCAGCCCGCGGGTGTCGAGAAAAGCCAGTAGCGGGCTGGGTTCCGGGTAACGATAGATGGCCGAAGCGCGGGTGCAGGGCTGAAAACCATTACCAACTTCAACAGCCGAGTTATTGGTTATAGCCTGAACCAGCGACGACTTCCCAGCCCCTGTTTTGCCCAGCAACCAGACAGTCGGTAACTGCGTCTGCCAGCGGGAAGCGGCTGGCTCCAGATCCGGGTTTACCATCGGATTGATATAACGGTAGATTTGCCTAAAAAAATGATTCATTACTTCGGGTATGTCCTCGCTTTGACACCAGTGCACCTACTCCGATATACCTGCTTTTGTTTGAACCACAGATGAACGAAGCTATGATCTTATTGAATATCATAGCTTTATTTGGACGTGCAAGTGACTTCCGAGCACTGTATTTAGCGAGAAATTTCAGCTCAGGTGATAGCGATTAATCTAAAAATAGATCCCGCTGCAAACTTGCTCCCGGCTGACAGGCGTAATGGGTAAAATCGGTCACCCCTTGATGCCTGAGCACCTCTTCATCAACAAAGAAGTTCCCCGTACACTGCTTAGCATCCCGGGTAATGATTTCAAAGCAGGCATCGGCCATTATCTCCGGCTGACGTGAACGCGCCCCAAGCAGTTTCCCTCCGGCCATATTCAATATCGCTGAAGTGGCGATGGCTGTTTTCGGCCACAGTGAGTTCGAGGCAATATCATAAGCTTTAAACTCTTCAGAAAAAGTCATCGCCATCATCGACATGGCGTATTTCGACGAGGTATAGGCGCCATAGTTCTTGAACCACTGAGGCTGAAGGTTAATGGGCGGTGAAAGAGTCAAAATATGCGGATTGGTTGATTTTTTCAGGTAAGGCAAACAGGCCTGAGTCAGTAAATAGGTGCCACGTACATTGATGGAAAACATCAAATCGAACTTTTTGCTCGGGGTATTTTCGGTATTTTCCAGATGTATGGCGCTGGCATTATTAATGACAACATCGATCCCTGATGTTTGCTCACACGCTTGTTCTACCGCCTGTTTAATCGCCTCCTCATCACGAATGTCTAATACAACGGGAATGGCCTTGCCTTTTCCCATCTGATTAATCTCATCCGCCGCGGTATAAATGGTGCCCGGCAGTTTAGGGTGGGGTTCCGTCGTTTTTGCGGCGATGATCACCGTAGCCCCTGCTTCGGCACAACGTTTTGCAATTGCAAAGCCGATCCCTCGTGAACCACCACTGATAAAGATGGTTTTATTTTCCAGCCCTTCAGACTGTTCAGTCAGCGGCTCGCTGGTAATTGCTTCGTTGTCTTTAACTTTAGGTAGCGTATAGGTATTGGTTAGGCCTTCTAATTTATTGATTACTCGCCTGGCTTTATCGAAAATTGACCCCATCGTTTTCACATCCTTTTGCTTAAATGACTTCTGGTTGACGTCAATCCTCAACGCCGTTCCTGATTCAGTATAGAGCAATTATTCAAACTTTCTTGTCATCCAAGACATAACCCGCCAATAGGCGGAAGTAACTGGCTATACATTACTCAATCAGTAACACAGAGGGCCTAAAGTGAGCACTTTAAGCCCTTATTGCTCTGTTTCAGCAATCAGGGCGAACAACAATCAGGGCTTCATGAATCAGATTAGTTATTTTCTGATTGCGCTTTTTGCTCCAACTCAGGCTCAGCAGGTTCTGAGACTGTTTCCTGATCCAACTTTAACCAGGTCGTAAATAGTTCATACCAAATCGCCAGAATTACCGCCCCCAGGAATAAGCCGATAATGCCCGCCGAAATCATCCCGCCGATAGCACCGAATAGAATCACCGGCATGGGAATAGATACGCCCCGCCCCATCAACAATGGTTTGAGGAAGTTATCTGATAAGCCAGCTATTAAAACCCACACCGTAAAGATGGTGGCTGGTGTCGTATCCTGAACCGAAAAAACATACAGGATCACGGGCAGTACAACCAATGTAGCGGGAAGCTGGGCGATACCAAAGACAAACACGATGAAAGTCAGCAATGGCGCAGCCGGCACACCGAAGACGAAAAAGGCCGACCCGACCAGCAGCGACTGAATGAAGGCCACGCCGACCACCCCCAATAGCACACTGCGAACGGTCGCTGCTGTTAGTTTCGCCCACTCTTCACCATGTTTACCGACCACCCGGACAGATACGGTCTGAACGGCTTTCGACATTGATTCGGCATGGGCCATGAAACCTGCGGCAATAAGCAAAGAGATAATAAACATAACAATAGTTGCCAGGCTACTCCCCAAAAATCCGGCAACAGCAGCCACAAAAACTTTGATTTCCTCACTGTAGCGAGTAACTGCAGCTTCCATATTCGATGCAAACAGCGCCCAGACATCATAGAGCGGCTCACCAATTAACGGCAGCTCGGCAACACGCTGTGTCGGCCCGGGGATTTTTACACTGCCCTCCTGAAGTGCTTCTGTCAGCCCGGCAATCCCATCGTAGACGGAGCCGGAGACCATCACCAAAGGTATTACAAGCAAAGCTACACCAAGCAAAGCCAGAAGCGTCGCCGCGAGGCCGCGTTTGCCATTCAGCGCATTCGCGAGCTTAAGCGTTAACGGCATTAACGCAACAGCAATAATCGCCCCCCACAAAACCGGAATGATGAACGGTTTGACAATATCGTAAGTCCAGATAAGCAATACGAGTAGCAAGCCAATCCGGATCGCGGACTCAACCATGTTATTGATAAATATACTGCTTTGATGCTTTTCAATTTGTTTATCCATCGTTCTTTTCCTGATTACTTTGGCTCGCACCAACCAGACTGGCCACAACGATGGCCATATAGAACACACCCGTTATCGCTTCTAGGTAGACGATAACCTGTGCAACCGGTGAAATCGGACTGATATCGCCATACCCCAGTGTTGTCAGTGTGACAAAACTGAAATAGGCCGCATTTGAGAAATTCTCTCCCCAGGGAAGTTGAACCATGCCCGTGAACGCTTCAGCAGAGAACTCGAGGATGACTAGATAGAGGATTGCCCACATTAGCCCCAACAGCAAAAATAGGGCCAACGAGCCAACCACTTTGTTCGAATCGATACTGCCGGTGAACAATATTTGGCGAACTATCGATTTGAAAGTGCCACCAAAAAAGATAAACATTAATGTCAGTATCACGGCATCCATCATAGGGATTGGGAAGATAGCCTTGGTGACCGACACAATGCCCCAGCAGATAGCGATTGTCAGGAGAAACCGGTACCAGTTCTTGTCAAAACGCAAGCTAACCAGACAGACAACAAAATTGAGTATCGTCACCCCCTGCAGGACAACATCTAGAAAGTCAATCTTCAGTACCTGCTCCAGCGAGGAACTGACTAGCAAAACTACCAACGATATGGTCAGGTAATAGAAGTTATTCTTCTCGCTTATTCTTTTACCCATTTACTCCCCCTCGCTGTTTATTAATGGCGATTCCCTCTCGCACAACTACTTCTGTTCCTGCTCATTCATAACCATAATGGACGCCGTAAGCCCAAACCTCAGATCGACGCCTTCCGGCAACTGCCTGAGTGAAATACGAACCGGAATCCTTTGTGCCAGCCGGATCCATTGAAAAACGGGATTAACGTTCGGCAACAGATTGTAGCCAACACTGCCATCTTTCGGGGCGATCCCCCATCCCAGCGAATCGACCACCGCCTCAATCGGCTGGTCCGGATAGGCCATTAAAGTGACTTTGGCGTCATTGCCAATACGGATATTTTCCAACTGACTTTCTCGGAAGTAACCAAAGACCCAGAAGCTGTTAATATCGACTAAGGCAATCAAGGGCTGATTAGCAACCGCCTGGGTTCCTTCCTTGATATCAAGGTTAGAAACATAGCCGTCGACAGAGGCAAAAACCTGCGTAAATGCCATATTCAGCTTGGCGGCATTTAACTGCTGTTCCGACACCTTGATTTGCAACAGTGACTCTTCATAGGCAATCTGACGACGAACAAGATCTTTATGGGAGACGGCTCCACGGTCACGCTTTCTGATATCCAGCAGGCGATCATACTCAATTTTTTTACCCCGAGAGCTTACAATCGCCCGCTCCAGTGACACCTCGGCCTGGGTAAGGGCAACCTCATAAGTACTGGGATCAATCTGAAACAGCAAGTCCCCTTTTCTTACTCGCTGGTTATCGCGAACCGCCACATAAACAACTGGGCCTGACACCCTTGGGGCCACTTTAATTACATTCGCCCGAACCTGGCCATTTCGGGTCCAGGGGTTGGTAAAATATTCTTCATACTTCTGATAGCCAAAATACAGAGCTCCCCCGATGATCAGGATGTTCAGTGCGATAACGATCAGCTTCTTTATCGTCTTCATATTCACCCCTAAAATCTCAGGTAGAAAGCATCAATAGCCACTACGTAAAGCAATGTGATTGCCAGGAACGTCACCGACGGGAAGACTATCAACCGGGACAAGCGCGTCTTGTTCAACACTGCGACAGTCACCCATGCGGCAAACACGGCATAAATGACCACCAGCAATAGCGGTGAAAAATACACATCTCCGACAGCCATCTCATAGGGCATCTCCATCATGGCTCCCTCTCGCTAGTTACTGGTTCAGTACTTTTCCTATCCGAAAACGGGATGTCGGCCTGTATCTCCGGTGCCGGTGTCAGAGAAGGCAATACAGGGCTGGCAAGCATGTCTCCCCAATCAGTCCTCGTCTCCATTTGTTCTGCAAGCTCAGCCTGTAGGTACGATCTCCCCGAGTTTGCTTCCCATCCTCCACCTAACGACTTATAAAGCGCGACGACCTGATTGGCGACACTCCCCTTAATCTGGGCGTAGGCATCTTCGCTGCGGGTCATTTTTTCGATCGAACTCAGCAGGCGCTCAAACGTGATCTGGCCATTTTCATACTGAGTCAGAGATATATTGAACGCCCTGACAGAGGCATCAACTGAACTAAATGCCAAAGATTTCTGCTGTTTATTGAGCTGATACGCCTCGAGCGCATTGCTCACTTCCTGAACTGCCAACAACACTCGCTTGTTATAGTTGGTCAATGATTCCTGAAACCGGGCATCCTCAAGGCGGATGTTATTTTTGACCCGGCCATACTGGAAAATATTCCAGGAGAAAGCCGGACCAAGCGACAGTGTCAGCGAATCACTAAAGCTAAAGTCATTACCAGCTTTCACCGTGCTATTGATACCTATCGCACCAAACAATGAGAATTTAGGATAAAGCTCTGTTTCGGCAACCCCGATTTGGGCACTGCGGGCATGGGCCTGATATTCGGCAACTTGCAAATCGGGACGGCGAAGAACCAAGGAAGCATCAACAACCGTCCTGACAGCAGGCGGACGCGGGATCAGAGAGTATTGATCGTAACCTGTCAATTGTTGGCTAGAACGATTGGCATCATATTTGTCATCAAACGCTTTGATCTTGGCATCAATAGCCGTGGATGCCAGCAACTGCTCAACCTCCCCGGGCAACATTCCTAACAAAACCGCCAGCGCATTTCTCGACTGCTTCATCCCGAGCTTCAATCCCGGAAGCACAGACTTAGTGTTGTAAAGCTGGGTTCTGGCTTGCTGGACATCCAGCTCGGTCACGTTACCTGAGTCAAACTGCACTTCGGTAATTTTGACGACCCGCTCCTGAATCTCGATATTGCGCTCGGAGAGCAGAACCCTTTCCTGAAACGTCCGATAGTTCACATAATTTCTGGCAACTTCTGCTGTGATACTCACCAAAATATCATGGTAGGAAGCCACAGAAGCATACAGGCTCACCTCGGCCGACTCGATACTTCTGGCATATTTCCCCCAGACATCCAGCTCCCAACCGGCATCAAAACTCAAGCTAGCATTATCGAAAGTATTTTTATTCTGATAGATCTTGGCAAGACTGCCAGATACCGTTTGCCGCTGAGGATAACGGAATGAATCAGCAACCCCCAGTGCTGCGCGGGCCTGAACAATCCGAAGTCCTGCCGACTCCAAGTCCAGGTTCTGAAGTGCCGCTTTCTCTACCAGGCGATCCAGCACCGAATCATCAAACTGCATCCACCAATGAGCTGTTTTCCACCCACTCAACACGTTCTCATTCACCTTACTGCCATAACCAACACTTGTATCTTGCCCTAGCCAGTTTTCGGGCAACGTCGCTTTTTCCACTCCCTTGAAGTCAGGCCCTGAGACACTACAGGCCACAAGCATGCAAACGGAGAACATAGCTACAAAAGCATTGGAAACTTTTAGCACTGCTCCCCCTAGAATCGGCTTTGTGTTAATTGCTGCCAGTGAATAGCGTCACTGGTAGCTTTAGATTGAACCAACGAATCAAATATATTTTTTTTCAAGTTTAGGAAGATATAAAAACCGGCGATGTCTGATTTTGAATAATCGGATAGTTCTAGCGTTTCAAAAAAACCATCCAGTTGTTTTTCAAGCGCCTTATAGTTTTCACTTGCACTCAATATTGGCTTGTCTTTATCAGTTTGAATTAATTTAGAGACATTCAGACTGGCTAGCTGCCTAGCCAATTCGGGGATCACTTTATCCTTATAAGCCGTTCGAGTTTTCATCACCAGTTTGTTGCTTCTCAGCCTCGGTTCTGCCTTTGTCAGGCTAATGAGATGGTGACAAAGCAGTTCACATTGCCGACTGAAGTCAGTAATTTTCTCAGGTGCTAGTTCATAATGGGCTGTATTTACCTTGCTTCCCCATAATTGAAGCTTTTTCATTGTCACTTTCAGCGTAACCAGGTGCCAGCCCAGCTTTGCTCTGGACCACATTGACGGGGTGAGGTTTTGGTGACAAGCTATCACACCACTTACATGACGAAAAAAGCGTTCACGCATCACCAAAAACATATGCTCTGGCCGTGATGAAAAAGGGAAATAATAAGAAAATATAACCATTAAAACGACGAGGTAAAATAAGGTGACAATTGTCAAAATAATCCCAAAGTGATAGGTCATCTCATTGCTTATTCCAAGAGTAAACATACCTATCAGAAAGAAAATAGTAATTGGACCTTTGAATACATAAAACCCGACAAAGGTGTAGATGAAAATAAAAATGGCCAGCTCAGAACCCAGTGCCATCTGTGGCAAAATAAACACATAGGAAGGAACTGAGAAAATAAACCCTAAGGAAAATAGTATTAATAACAAGACAGGGTGAATAGGCAAAAAAGAAAGTATAGATACAAATAACGTACAGAAAACAACGAAATTATAGCCGCCTGGCGGGTTGAACAAGATCCAAATAACTCCCGTCAACCAATAGGTCACCATCACCTTCACTGCTGATTTAGCATTTTCAGCATCCCACCAGTTAAAGGCAGACTGAGGAGCTGGCAGATCTTCATGAAACGGAATTCGCCCCGTCACTGAATCAATACAGCATATTGTCCTTTTCAGGTTGGCGAGTTTTTCATGCAACTTGCCAAACAAAAAGCCGCTCGTCACGGTTGTGCCGCGAGTCAGGTGATCAGCAACCTCAAGCTTGTCGGCATCATAGACAACAGACAGCGCCTTTTGCTGAACCTTGTCATCCTCTCTGTCCCAGGCTATCGGAACTTGCTGAAACAACTGATCAATTTCAGCCACAAGCTGTTGATAGTTTTCAATATAATCATGTGAGTAAGATGATAATTGGTCCCGGCTTTTGGCAGCAAACAACAGTAGCTCAGTAACTTGTCGATAGTAAAACAGCGCATAATCCCATTCTTTTTTATACGCTGATATTTCACTGCACTCTGTACTGAGCGTGTTATAGCGTTGCTCCAATGCCTCTTGCGCGGCATAGAGAGCAGGGATTAGCTCAGAAACATTCTTTTGCGGACTGTTGATTTCCGAGCTTTCTGGTTCCTGCGTATCTAGCTCTTCCCCTTGTTCAACCGCAGTCCGACTAATCAGCAAAAATAACTGATGCTGGATTTCACCAAGATCCTCGGCCAATTGCCTGAGGTTTTGTTCAACATGAGGAGGAAAAACAAAGACCCCAACCAGCGTGTAGACAACCACACCAAATACCGTCATATAGGTACGGTCAAGCCCATACAGAAATGCCCCTTCCGCATCCCCGCCGTTAAACATCATCAGGATCATCACGCCGGTTAGCATAAATAACGTCGGATCTGCCAGATAGGCGTTGCGAATATAGAAAACGACTGTCACTACCAGCGATACAGCAAGCATATAAAGCAGCCGCTCCTGGGCAAAAAAGCCAACCAGTACCAAGCCAATAATAGCCCCGGCGATTGTGCCCAATACCCTCAATGTTCCTTTGGCCAAAGACTCACGGCGGCTACCCGTTGAGGCAATCAGCATGACCGTGGTTGCCGCTGTCGAGGGTTGCGGCCACCCGAGTGCCATGGGGATCAGAAATGCGAGTGTCAGACTGATTGCCACCCAGGTAGCAAATTTAAACTTCTCGCTAAGGCAGAATGGGAACAACCAGTGATTGATATGGAAAGATGACAGGCCAGCGCCAGTCTGCCTAGCAGGTTCTGCGCTTTCTCCGGCCATGGCCACCCCCGCATATCGTTCATCAGTCTGTATAGGTTAGATGAATAACATGCACTCTAATCAGAGAAAGTGTCTTAACAATAACAATGTAATATTCGGGCAGGTAAGGCGCTATGAGAATGGATTATTGCCAGGCCAAAGTGACAACGTCACCAACTAACGTTGCCACATTAAATTGAATCAGGAATTACGCAACCTCTTCCTTATCGGTAACTTCACTTTGCAACTGTTCAATAGCGTTCAAAAACAGTTTGACCGCGGGCAACATTCGGCTTTCATCAATGTCAAAATCGCCATTGTGGTGACCGGCAGTTAAATCAGAGCCAACCAAGCAGTATATGGCCTTACCGCCATTGCCCTGTACCCGATCAACCAGATAACTGGCATCTTCACTGGCACCAAAATCTTTCTCGCGCACGACTTCGGAAAAACCGCTGCATGGACCAAGTCGACCCAACAATTCAACCATCTCCTGATCATTATGCAAGCCGATTGCTTCACCCTGCGCCTTGATGTCGACCTTGACGCCATGCATCAAGGCTGCTGCTTGGGCGATCTGTTCAACCTGCTGGTACATATAACTGTTCAGTTCGCGATTTTCGCCCCGGGTCTCTCCCATTAATACCGCATTGGCCGGGATCACGTTACGACCGTCTCCGGCATGAAGCTGACCGACATTCACGCGTGTCATGCCGTCACGATGGCGGGGTATGGCCAACATTTGGGTGACAGCGGTACAAGCAGCGGCCAAGGCATTGCGCCCGGCATTCGGCTCGATACCGGCATGGGCCGGCTTACCCTTAAAATGGAGATCAAACTTTGAGCTACACAAGAAATGCTGGGGATCACAAACCAGCGTCCCGCTCGGTACATTCATGCCAATATGGGCGGCAATGAAATAATCAACATCATCCAGCCAGCCACTCTCGGCGATGGCTTTACCGGCTCGGCATCCTTCTTCAGCAGGCTGAAACAGTAACTTTATCTTGCCGCTAAGGGCATTTTTGTTCGCAGCCAATGATTCCGCAATGCCCAAACCTATTGCAGCATGGGCATCGTGCCCGCAGGCATGGGCAACACCCGGTGCCAGAGAGGCAAACCCGAGGAAACGTGGGCGGTGAGAGTCATCCTGACTTTCCATCACATCGACAGCATCGATATCAAACCGCAAAGCGATCACCGGTCCCGGACGCCCCGTGTCCAACAGCGCGCCAACACCTGTGATGCCGTTCATTTGTGCCAGATGATCAAGCTCGGCTCCCCAGCTTATTGCTCGCTCCTGAGCCTTGATAACATTGGCGTCATCTCGTCCCATAATGGTGTTGCGGGCAATAATCGCATCAGAGAAGAAAAGCTCATACCCCTGCGACTGCAACAAACCTGCAATCCGGCTGGTCGTAAAAAACTCGCACCATGCCGATTCAGGGTATCGATGAAACTCGCGACGATAGTTCATTAATCGCTGAGCTAGCGCCTGTTCATCCACTGTTATTTTATTTACCACGTTCTCGTCCTATCTTTTTACGGCAAACCGGCAGGCTAAGCGCCTTAATAACCGGTTAACTCCATAAATCCTTGTCCTGAATGACTGCCTTTGACCCTTATCGGCCCTTCCCAGTATGAGAAGATAAACGGCAACCACTGCTCCTTGCGGACAACATCCACTTCTAATTGTATCTGTTGTGTCGGTACTTCAATTCGCCACTGCAGCGGGAACTGCCTACCTTGGTGTTTTACGTATGATTTTGGTTTCAGCCGAATATCTTCCGGCTGCAATATGATTGTTTTGCCATCAGGCCAGCTCAGAGAGCCAAAGAAATAAGGTTTACCACCCTCTTCCCTGACTTGAGAAACCATCAAGGCACTGCCGTCATCGAGATGGACAGAGAACCAGTCCCATCCTTCCTGTTTCTGGGACAGGCCTTCGCTACTCCATTCACGGTCATACCAACCGTCCCCTTTCACTTTATACGTTTTCCCATCCAGCTCCAGTGTGCCATTGAGGGATAAGAAAGGAGCACTGAAATAATAGGAAGCGACATCTTCCGTCGGGTGTTTCCTGCTATAGCCGTTTTCTCCCTGAAAAATCAGCTCACCCAAATTAATAATATCAAGCTTGGCTGCCATATCGCCGTCGGAAAATGCCAGTGTTCCGGGAAACGGGCTATCGCTATAAGAACGCCACGACCAGTTGTCCAGCCAGGCTCGGTAAGGGTTGTCGGTGACTCCGGCCTGTCCGATCCCGCCACGGGCGAAACGTTCTGCATGCCATACTTTATCCCGGCTGGTCACAACGGTATGGGCCATATACCTTTGCGGATTCTTCCAGCCGTTACCCGGCTCGTTGCCCGAAGCAAAACGAAACAGCGTCCACTGTACACCAAATGTTTCCCCGCTTTCAGATTCAAGATTGGCAGTGAGATACCACCACTCGGCCTTAAAGGCCGGATGGCTGAGGTGATCTTTCGGAAAGGTCCACTTTTTCCCCGGTACCACCGGCTGATAATTACCCTCACCCCCCTGCCGGAGTATATCGGCTGAATTCGAACGGGGCTCGTCAGTGTCGCAGCCAACTAACAACATAAGACACAAAAAGCTGAATATCGCCAGTGCGCGACCTGCTAGTTGGATCATCAGAAAGCCTCCCGCAGCGATAAGATGGCAGAGCGTTTCACCAGACGCCAAACTGGCCAGGCACCGGCAACCAGCAGCACCGCCAATGCCGAGCCTAGAGATGTCAGGTATTCAAATGGGAAGTACTGAACTGGCATAGTCCAGCCAAACGAGTATTTCAGCACTACATCAATCAGCAACTGGGCCAGCACCAAGCCGAGTGGCAAGGCAATCACCGCCGTCATAACGCCGATCAGCAACAACTGGCCGCCTCCGAGCGCGGCGAGTTCCCGCCCCGTCATGCCCATACAACGCAACAGCGCAAACTGGCGCTGACGCGAGACTTCTCCGGCTACGGTGGCAAAGAACAGGCCACATACCGCAATAAACAAGGTCAGTTTACCCAGGGTCGCAGTCACAATGAAGGTACGGTCAAAGACCCGCATTGCCTGTTCCATCAGCTCGACATTGTTCCGCACCCGCTCTGGTGACAAGTGGAAACGCTGCCCCATTTCTTTCATCACTGCCATGCTGTCAGAATCTGGCTTCAGGTGGATCGCCAAGCCGACCTGTCCTTTGTAAGGCCAGTATTCCTGCCAGCGTTTGTGCGCCAGAATCACCTGCCCGTAAGGATTACCATAGTCATAATACACGCCGGCAACCAGCCAGTTCTGATTCATCGGACTCGGTAGCTCGATCTTATCTCCGGGCTTCCACCCCTGTTTGAGCGCCATCGACTCGCTAACCAGTACAGCCCGCTGATAGTGCAGCCGTTGCCAATAGTTAGGCACAGCGACTTTTATCGAAAGCGCCTGTTTCTCTTCCTTGGTGCCACCGATACTGACAACCTGGAGCGTACCCGCTTCAGTCAGAATCTCTTTGCGCCATTGCCACCATACCTGTTTCACTTCATCGCGTTCGTCTAGCCAACTGGCGATACGCGGAGCAACATTCAAAGAAGGTCTAACATAGATGTCAGCTGCAAGGCGCTGATCCAGCCATACCTGTGTCGTACTACGGAAACTCCCGACCATGGTTTCCATACCGATGTTTGATGCCAGGGCAAGCATGAATGCCATTGCAGCAACACCGCGATAACTCAGGCTTGCAGCAGCATCAGAAAAGAACCAACGCAATCGCGCTGAGCGTGCAATCAAGCCCAACCCCTGAAACAGCTGCCAGAGCAAAAATGGCATACTGAGCGCAGAAGCAATAAGAATGAATGCAATCAGGACAAAGCCTGCCATCTGGCCGTGCGGTAGCTGGTACACAGCGGCAGCCGCACCAATAAACATACATGAGAACAATGCCTGCCAGGCAAACTCACGACCACTGAAACGCACCAGAGACATGTGAGTCGACAAACGGGCCGGCTGGGTTTTTATCAACCGCACCAACGGCCACCCACAGGCCAGTAGGCTACCAAACAAGGCTATTGCCAGCGATGCCAGCCCCCACTGCCAATGCCAGCTTACTGACAGGCTAATATTGGCGCCATACAGGCTGTTCAGGGTTTCTGCCACCGAAGGCAGTAGCTGCTGAGCAAGTAGAAGACCAAGCAAGTTACCACCTAACAAACCAAGGGCGATCCACACCAGCAACTCCAGCAGCAGGGCTTTAGCCAACTGCGATCCGGAAACCCCGGCCTGACGAAGCAAGCCAACCAGAGGCTGACGCTGAGACAAAGACAGAGACATCGCCTGATAGAAAATAAACAGGCCGACAACGAATGCCAACATACCCATAGCAAACAGGTTCAGGTGAAAAGCATCAGTCAGCGGCTCGAGAGTAGCACTCTGATGGCGCTCCAGCTTCAGGGCCGGAGGTAACTGCTCGGTAAGCTCAGCCAGCTGTTTCGGCGACATGTTACCGCACAGGATTGCGGTCAGCCCCGTGCCCGGATGGAGGTCTCGTATTAGCGACATATCCGCAATCATCCTCGGACCACGAATTCGCTCCTCGTCAACCACCTTCAGCGGGCCAATTTGTCTGCCATCTTCCAGAGTCAGATACTGGCCATCGACCACCCCCATATAACTTGCAAGCTGCTCGCCCAGCATAATGGGATATGGCGGTCGCATCAGCGACATCATCTGGGTTTGGCTCTGGCTGGTAACTTGCCCCTTAAAATTCGAATACATCGCGATGGGATCAATGCCGACAATCTCGAAACCTCGACTCTCGTCAGTCACAATCGTATGCTGATCCATCGGCACGCACTGGCTAAAACCGGCACGACGCAACTGAATATAAAAGCCTTGGGGAACCTTGATAGCGGGCTGGTTATGACGAATACGATACGGGAAAGGGTTTGAAAACAGCTGCTCGCCCTGGCGATAGCTTTCTCTGGCCTGCTGGTTGACGCCCATGACGCCAACCAACAGAGCAATGCCCAACGTCAGGCCCAGCCATACCAATACAATTTGGAAGGGGTGGCGCTTATAATGCCCCCAAAGCGCTTTAGCTACGGGGCTTGACATGAAGCTGGCCTCCCTGCAGTCGAATACAGCCATTCATATGTTCCGCAACCTTTTTACTGTGCGTCACTAACAGCAAAGTACAGTCTAGCTGACGTGTCAGGTTAACTAGGAGCCCTATCACCGCACCTGCATTTCTTTCATCCAGGCTTCCTGTCGGTTCATCCGCCAGCAAAATATCCGGCTCCATGTACAGGGCACGGGCAATGGCTGCGCGTTGTTGCTGGCCGCCTGACATTTCTTCAGGGTAACGTCCCAGCAGCGGCATAAGATCGAGGGCGGAAATTATCTGGCGCCATAGTTCCGGCTTTTCTTCCAACCCTTTGAGCTGGCGGCAGAAACGAATATTATCAGCAGTAGTTAAAGTGGGAAGTAAATTGAATTGCTGAAAAACGAGGCCAATGTTGTTACGACGAAAAGCAGTTCTTTCACGTTCGGAAATTGCGTGAATCGGTGTTTTACCCAACCAGACTTCACCAGAGTCGACCGTGTCCAGGCCTGCAATCAAATTTAGCAAGGTACTTTTCCCCGAGCCGCTTTCGCCCATAAGGGCCAACTGCTCACCTTGCTTTAGCTCCAGCTCTGCACCTTGTAAGACAGAGTGATACTCACCGCCGTCCTGGTAGCCTTTGCAGAGCTCCACTAGTCGTAACATCCAATTCCCCAAATTTTTGTAGGTGTTTTCCGAAAGTGAAATTTACAGCAAAGCCCGGATTCGAGAAAGTACTTTAAAAGTCTCATTTGGAAATAAAAATGCAACGCGCTACAAACCACCCACAATTTAAACAATCCGCCTACACGTCAATCACAACATCTGAAAAATCAACATACTGAGTGCCGATAAAATACACATATCAACGCCTCTGTATTCCCTGTAGGCTCTTGCCGTTATTCTACCATTATTATTCGGCAAGTAGGCTTTTCTTCCGGCTGGCGCAGAAAAAGTATTTTAAGACTCCTTTGGTAATTGTAAGACAATGTTCAGAAAGCGGTATCATGAAACCTAATCACCACCCAGCCAGCGACAGGTCGGACTTTATCCGCTACATTTTTATTATCGTCACTATTTATTCAATGATCTTCCATCAACATAGTTAAAGTCGACCATTTGCAGAACATTACAGCAGGGAGCATGTAATAGATGATACGAACAATTCTGGTTGTCGGAGCCTCAGGGTACGTTGGAAGTCACCTGGTTCCCGAACTGGCAAACAGCGGATACCAGATAAAAGCCACCGGTCGAAACCTGGATTTATTAAGAAAACGAGGATGGGAAGCGATCCCCAACATCGAACTGGTGGAGCTCGACCTCAATGTTCATTCCGACCTCGACAGGTTACTACAAGGTGTTGATGCCGTATTCTTTCTGGTTCACGGCATGAACCATGGCCACGACTTTATCGACATCGAACTCCACGCCGCCAGAAATTTCAGTCAGGCTCTCAAACAAAGTTCGGTTCAGCGAGTTATCTACCTTGGTGCCCTCCAGGCCAAACAAGGTAACTCAAGGCACCTGGACGCAAGAAAACAAACCGGAGAAATCCTTCGCGACAGCGGCATCCCCGTCACCGAACTTCGTGCCGGGATCATTGTCGGCCCGGGATCGGCGGCATTCGAAGTTATGAGGGACTTCGTCTACCACCTCCCTATTATAATTGCCCCCAAGTGGGTGAAATCTCATAACTCCCCTATCGCGCTGCGAAACCTGCTTCATTACCTGCTTGAACTGCTGCACTTCAATCCTTGCCGACACCAAATCATGGATGTCACCGGCCCTGAAGCCATTAGCTATGAAGCCCAGATGCGCAAACTCGGTGCCCATGCCGGGAAAAAAGTCCGGATTTTACCCGTCCCTTTGCTCACTCCCTCCATGGCCGCCTACTGGTTGAAGTTTATTACCTCGGTGCCAACCAATATCGCCCGCGCCCTGATCGGCGGACTGCGTTTCGACCTTGCCGCCAACGGCAGTGCGATTCAGTCACTGATCCCGCAGTACTTACTCACCTATGACGAGGCTGTCGAAGAATGCCTCGGCCATGAAAGCGAGGTAGTGCGCAGTGAAATCTGGGGTTTTGATCCCGATGCCCTTGCCCGCTGGCAAACCGGCTATGGCTATTACCCCAAACAGGCCGGCTACACGCTGAAAACAGATGCGAGCTGCGAACAGCTTTGGGATCAGGTTCAGCTCGTAGGCGGTAAGGAAGGCTACTTCTTCGCCAATTACCTGTGGCGTATACGCGAGTGGATGGATTTTGCTATTGGGGGCGACGCCCTGAAACGTTACCGCCGCGATCCGGAAAAACTGCAACTCGGCGATAAGGTAGATTCGTGGAAGGTGATCAATATCGTGCCCAATCGCTTTCTCTCCCTGCTGTTCGGAATGAAAGCCCCGGGGCTTGGACGGCTCGAATTTACCATTGCGGATAAAGGCGAATACCGAGAAATAGATATCCGCGCCTGGTGGCACCCTGCTGGCTTTTCCGGGCTTCTCTACTGGTTTGCCATGATGCCCGCCCACTTATTCATTTTCAAAGGAATGACCCACGCCTTGGTCAAACGATGCAAAGCCAAAGCCCGCGAGGGTAAATCTATTACCCAATAAGGTAATAGCGTAACAAGCTATTACCAGTAATAACGAACTCTTCGCCGGGGCAATACGCCTGCCCCGCAACAAGTTACAGCCAGACTGTCTAACTGATCGCAAACCGCTGCCAATGATTGACTGAATAATCAATTAAATGCAACGAATCCCATATAATGAGATACCGGATGTGGTGAGCCTCAAACCTAAACTCACCACAACCAAATGAATAGCCACTCCACTCGAATCTCCATGGCCGCGTTATATGATAAAAACAGTCGTCGATTTATTTGAACAGCAAGCCCGCATTGATCCTCAACAGGAAGCCGTCTACTTTCAGGGGCAAAGCCTGTCATATAAGCAGTTGGATGAATACTCCAATCAGGTGGCCCACTTTCTTCTTGAGGCAGGAAAAATAGCCAAAGAAGAATGTGTCGGTATCTACATGGATAGATCGCCCGAAATGGTCATTGCGATGCTGGCTATTCAGAAAGCCGGGGGCGCTTATGTCCCTATTGCCGTCGAGCTGCCAGGTAAGCGTATCGACTATATGATTCGTTCAGCGAACATCCGGTTAGTGTTCGCTAATAGCCGACGGCTTGATTTCATCACTTCACGGCAAGATTCATGTCAGACATTAGCAGCCTGTTTGGAGTTAAATATTACATCCATAGACTACGACTCCCCTTTTGCTTCGACGCTACAAAACCCGTTAAGCGAGGCATGGACACGTTGGCACAACTTTACGACAGCTCCGCTGCCGGTTAAACCAGAGCATACCCAGCTCGCCTATGTCATTTTTACCTCGGGAACAACCGGCAATCCGAAAGGTGTCATGATTGAGCATCACGCACTGCTTAACTACTGCCTGTGGTTTACTGATTTTTACAAGGTAGCTGCCAGCGACAAATTCACCCAGTATGCAGGCTTCAGTTTTGACGCGTCAGTCGGTGAAATATTTCCATGTCTGATACAGGGAGCAACGCTGCACATTATTCCTGACCATCTAAGGTTAGATGTAACTAACCTCAATCATTATTTCCATCGCCATGCTATTTCGGTCAGCTTTCTGCCCACCCAATTTTGCGAAAAGTTCATGCAAGAAGAAAATAACTCTCTACGTGTTGTTCTCACCGGCGGCGATAAACTTAATTTCTTTAAGCCGAGAAACTACCGCCTGTACAATAACTATGGACCAACTGAAAATACGGTTGTGGCAACCGCCCATCTCGTCACAAAGGGCGCTAAAAATATCCCGATCGGACAACCTGTCTACAATAACCAGATCTATCTGTTTCACGAGAATTCTACAAAGCCTGTCGACAAAGGCGAGGCGGGTGAAATTTGCATTGGAGGCAAGAGCCTGGCACGCGGTTATCTCAATGCCCCTGATTTAACTGCAACAAAGTTTATCCAAAATCCTTATATACCCGGCGAGAAGCTCTATCGCACCGGGGATCTTGCCTGCTGGCTGCCAGATGGGAATTTGGCGTTCCTGGGACGTATTGATCATCAGGTAAAAATCCGGGGCTACAGGATAGAATTAGGGGAAATTGAAACCATCTTCAAGGGCGTTGAGGCCATTGACGAGGCAATAGTACTTGCTCAGGCAGATCACAGTGGCGAAAAGCACCTCTGCGGCTATTATGTCAGCCGGGATACCCCTACAAAACAACAGATCATCGACCAGCTTAAAAGCAAGCTCCCCGACTATATGATCCCGCAGTTCTTCATCAAGATTGAATCTGTTCCGCTGACAGCTAACGGAAAAGTGGATCGAAAAGCACTTGCTAATCCATTTACCGGTGACAATGAAAAAAGTGGATCCACTCTAACCCGTGATACTCATAGTTCGGCATTGCAAGTCCTCTCCAATGCAATCAAAAAAGTAATGAACAGAAAAGATGTATCGGCACTCGATCAGTTTCTTCTTCTCGGTGGCACCTCACTAAAAGCCATTGAAGTTATTAATGAGCTTAGGGGGCAGGGTTTTGATCTCGATATCTATGAGCTTCTTAAAGAAACCACACTTGCGGAGCTCAGCACTAAGCTAGCCGATTATAGCCAACGAGCAGACCAAGGCATTGTAACCGGTGAGTTCCCCCTCATCCATTCACAGCTACAGTTCGTCACCAAGAATGACTATGATCTGCACCATTGGTTTGGTGCCGTCATGCTATTTAATGAGCAAGGCTTTGAAGAGTTGCTGGTTGAGAAAGCCTTTCTAAAACTTGTCAGTCATCATGACGTTTTGCGTAGTCGCTTTGTTCTTGATGAAAACCAACAGATATCCAAACAAGTCATCTTGGCTCCTACTGAAGGCGCACATGTTGACTTCTTCCGTTATCACATCGAAGAAAACTCGATACCTGTAGAAGAGCAAATTCAGGCAATAATGCCAATATTAGTCCAGGATACCAACCTCGAAACGGATCCTCTCTTAAAGGTTGCGCTTTTCAATACACCCACAGGCGATCACCTTTGGATAGCCGCGCATCAGCTTATCGTCGATGGCTACTCCACATTGATTTTGCTGCAGGACTTTGCTCGTGAATATACGCGATTAACTAATAAAGGCATTGACGAATACCTCCTCAAGTCTCACTCATTCCTTGATTTTGCCGAGGACGTTTACGGTTTAGTTCCAAGAGGTGCAGACAAACAAACCGCTACCCAACCCTTTGATCACACCAGTGCAGATCAAGAAAACTTACTAAACCAAATCGGTTACTGGGAAGAAATTAACAACGCCGAAACCACGACATTACCTTATGATTTTCAAATAACAAAAAACCTTCAGGGCGACAGCCGAACTGAGTCCATCTACTTTTCACCAGAAGAGACAATCCAACTTTCAGAACTTGCCACAAAAGAAAACCTTCCCGGTCTGGAGGCCATTTTGCTATTGATGCTCAACCTGAGCCTGCGGAGCTGGGCGGGTGATAAAATGACAGACAAACCGATTCGTATTGCCAAAACAGCCTTGGGCAGGCCAAACTCCCACCGCCGGGACTTCAACCGAACCGTCGGCGCCTTTGCTGTCGACTACCCATTTCTATTACCTTGTGTTGAAAGCCCGCAAGAAACTGCGCACTCATTTACAGGCAACTTCTCCGCGCTGTTCCAGCAAATGAAAAAGGAACTCAAAGCCGTACCGAATCCAGAAATGGGTTATTTGATCATGGAGCAACTGATATATCCAGATAGTCCTGAACAGCTTCAGCCTCAGGGTGAACGAGACATCTTGTGGAATTACTTCGGAGAAATGACCACGTTCGAAAATGAGATCGCGTTTTCTCTCTCCCCTATCCCAATTACCAGAACAATTAGCCCCAACATAATCAGAGACTATCGTCTTTTATTTAATGTGATGATTTATCAAGGCATGCTAATGATCCACCTTGACTATAACTCGAAAGAATTTAAGCCCGAGTCTATCTCCTGTCTCCTTGATGAGTTTCAGGCGTGGTTTCGAGAGGCATTATCAAAGTAGTCATGTTTTCGTGAAGCCTTCTTTTGTACCTATTCACCAATAATGGTACTGTACTGAACAGTTTTACTTAAGCTAGGTTTTGTTATGCGTGCTTCTACCCAGAAGAAAAGAACCCGAATCATCGAGGTAGCCACTGAACTATTTATTGAACAAGGTTACAAAGATACCTCGCTGGACCAAATCGTTGCCATTTGTGGCGGCTCGAAGCAGACCTTATATCGCTATTTCTCCAACAAGGAAGGGCTGTTTATTGAGGTCTTAGCGCATAATACTAAAACCAGTTTAGAATCAGTTTTCCAACTCGCAGAAAAGCAAAACGACTCTCTGCAAGATACGCTTGAAGACTTCGCGAAGAAGTATCTGCAGGGTATTTGTTCTAATCCGATGTTATCGCTCTATCGGATCATTTCGGCCGATTTCAATAAACACGACTCCGTGCCAAACCAGTTCTGGCAAAAGGGACCTAGGCGGATTCACCAATACTTAATTGAGTTTCTAAAAACCGATGAAGTCAGCCAACAGCTTAAAGTTGACGATCCTGATCTCGCCTGTGGGCAGCTTCTTGCATTGATCAAACTCGATTACCAAAACATGGCGTTAATGGGATTTGACTTTCTCAGCGACGAAGAATTAGACAGTCATGCACACAAGGCCATTTGTGCATTTCTTTCGCTCTATCAGCGATAAGCAGAATACGAAAAAGGAGTGTCACCACTCCCTTTTCGCTAAAGCTAGCTTGCTTCCTGTTTTGCAGCCAGTTTCTTGCCAATCAATAGAATTGGTGCAAGGGCAAAAATGGAGAAAATGAACATAATGAGCGAGTTATTCAATGCTAGCGTGGTTGCTTGCTCTTTCACTACCCCGCTGATCTGGCTCATCCCCAATGATGGTGTTGGCAATCGGCCATGGCTCAGAATCGCGTTACCCAGTGCGTGTTCATAAGCCGCAAACGTGTGGCTTGTTCCATCTAAACTTCGGCCAATTTCACCTGAAGCTTGTGCACTATGGTTTTGAATCACACACGAGAAAAACGCACCGCCTATCACTCCCCCCATGGTTCGGAACAGGTAGAAATTTGCAATACCCTCAAGACGATCATCGACCTGAAAATACATCAGTACCGCTATAGTCACCGATACGTTCAGCATACCCACACCAAAACCGCGTAGCAGCATTGGCAGGGGCAAGGATTCAGGCCCGACAAAGCTTGGCAACTGGCTGAATTCATTCACCGATAGCAAAATCATCAACACTCCAAACGGCACCACGGCATCAGCAAGCGGACGTCTGAAGTAGAACACCAGCACACTCACCAGCATACCGACGAGCATAGCGTAAAATGAGGGTAATTGCGCATAACCCGCATTGAGGTTGTTGTAGGCCATCGCCATTTTCAGGAAGTTGCCAAACAGTGCTGTACTTGCCATTACCGCAAAACCGGCCAAAAATGCGTTGTACATGAAGACATTGGTTTTCAACTTACTGTGTAGCTGCATAGATGCTGTATTTCGCTTCCGTGTGATGACGATGAGATACACTGCGGCCAATACTAGCGTAGCGGCGATAACCGTAAGCTGGGAGAACAAAATCGAATCTAACCAGTTATAGAAACTGCCGCGCATCAAGAGATACACCACAAGACTCATTGCGGCTGCCAGCACCAAGTAAATAAAAGTGCCTGATTTTGGTCTGGCTGAAATATGGATTGGTGGCGGTTTAAATAAGCTCACCAGTACTAAAGCAGAAAAGTACAACCATGCAGACACAGCACAGAAGAGCGACCAATCAAACACTTCCAATAACTCTGCCACCAGCCAGGGATAAGCGCCCATCGGGATCAGCGTTGAAAACACTAGGGTAAGGGCAATAATGGCGGGTAGCCAACGCTCCTCAAACGTTTCGAGCAAGAATAGGTTCACCGTCACCAGCAGCATGCTCATAAAAAAACCGCCACAAAGCCAGGTGATGGTAAACAGCCATGGATTCGGTAGTTGCCAGTACAACACCATATTTGCGGCAAGACCAACTAATAATGAGAACAGCAATGGCAGATAGGCACCGCAATTACGAACCAGAACCGGCGCCAACATAAAGCCCAGAAGTTGGGTGATCATAAAGCCAGTTTTAACTAGCTCGGTTTCATCCAGTGAAAGCCCGGTCGTCGCCGCCATTTCTTGCGATAACTCAGTGAACATAACTGAGTTAATGCCAAAAGCTGCAATGGCAAACAGTGCCAATATCATTAAAGGAGAACGAGTTTTCATCGGCTGTTAACCTTGTCTTGCTGTCTCAATCGATACTTCGGCAGATAGCCCCGGATAGATACGTTGCTTCAACCCTGCCGGAATATCCAGCTCAATACGCACAGGCACACGCTGGACAACTTTGACGAAATTGCCCGTCGCATTTTGCGGTGGCAGTAAGCTAAATTGCGCCCCAGTAGCCGGAGTAATGGACGTTACGCGACCATTCAACGGCTGATCTGGGAACATATCCAACACCACTTCGACGTCTTGCCCCTGGGAGACATTTTCCAGCTGTGTTTCTTTAAAATTGGCTTCTACCCAAACATAGTCTGGCACCATCACAATCAATCCCATCCCCGGCTGAACAAACTTACCCACTTGCACTTGCCTGTCTGCAACAAAGCCATCAAATGGTGCTCTCACAACGGTTCTTTCCAGCGCAATATTAACCAGACGCAGGTTCGCTTCAGCCTGCTTTCTCTGCGCGGTCAACTGCTGCTTTTCCGTTAGCAGCGCATCGAACTGCTTTTGCTCCGCCGCTAATGCCAGTTTGGCCGTCTCTAGTTTGCTGTTCGCTTCAATCGAACGGGTCTTTTGTGCTTCATACTGGTTTCTACTCACCGATTGCTTTTGTACAAGGCGCGATAACCGTTTGAACTCCGCCGCTTGGTGCTTGGCATTGGCGCTTGCACTATGAATGGTCTGTTTCGCCTGCTCAATTTTCACCAATTGCATTTCGGTCTTGGTTTGGTTAGCTCTAAGGGCAGCCTTTGCCACATCCAACGCCGACTTGGCAATATCCTGGTTGGCAATAAAGTCTTCATCATCAATGGAAAACAATGCTTCGCCTTTGCTCACCCATTGGTTGTCTTCAACAAACAGCTGACTAACCTGCCCTCCTACCTCTGGAGAAATCGCGGTGACATCAGAATGAACGTAAGCATTGTCGGTGGTAACCGTATTTGGTTTATACAAGGTACAACCGACAGCAAGCAATGAACCGATAACGAGCGACAAGGCGATAACTTTCTTATTCATTTTGGAAACCCAAAGTAATGATTTGCACAAATCGTACTGTACGGTACAGTTTTAGTAAAGTAAATTTTGAGCATTGAGAACAGAGAAAGATCCATGACAGGGATAGCAAACGATCTATTGCTAATAGGCGTATTTGGATGAGATTGAGACTGGAAGATCGCGAAAACTTATTCGCAGTAGTCGAGAAATTAAAGCGCGACAGCGGGTTAGTTAGACGAAAAGTCGCGACTATAAATGCTGTAACCGGAGTTCTGTTTTCCTGTCATTCATCCGAATAGCTTGACTAACAAATAGTCCAGTAATTCTAAATTCAGCGATGAATCCGGTTGTAAACGAGAGAAATCCTGATAGTCGTTTCCTACTACATCAAATTTCATGAGTTCTAACGCTTCCTGATCATATTCCGGATGAGTGGAAGAAAGTAACCAAGCACCCTGGCCATATTCGCCACTCACAATAGCCGGAGGCTTTTCTGCCAACTCAGCAAAGGTAGCTAATATTTTGTAACCAGTCTCTGCATTAGGCTGAAAGACACAACCACCAAGGTATAGGGATATAACCTGCTTACCATTTAGTTCTAAAGCAACCAAACGAGCTTCGGTACTGTTGAAATTATCACCAAGACCGAAGGCTTCTATAGGGCCTTGAGCAATCCCCGGGAAAAAACATAATTCGTTCTGGGTAGCGATTTCAAAGGGTTGGCCTTTAGCCCAGTAGGTCGTTTCGCAAGCCATATAGGCCCCTGCGCAAATACCTAAGTAGCGTCCCCCCTCTGCTACATATTTCTTTACTAAACGGTTTGCAGCACCATTGAGCTTGGCGGCTTTGTAGCGACTTGCACCGCCTGGCATCACGAACAAATCTATATCGGAAGATAATGCACCTTCCAAAATTTCATTTGCGTTTACGAAGTAAATATTTTTTTTGCCGCGTAATCTACCCAACGCATAGTACAGAATATGATTAGTCGATACGTTGTCTGTATAGATAAGGATATTCACACTAATTCCGCCCATTGCAAAAGCTGTTGGAAACCAGATGAAGCAAACAATCCCAAACCACCTCACCAACCATATTCAACCGTTCTGACAATACCCTCACTGAAAGAGGATTCTAGCATTTATATTTATGCAAGATATTCTTTGGTATATGGCAGTAGTCACTTGGATAACGTGTTAGCCGATCCTGATGCTCATCATCACTTTGTACGTAGTTGGATAAAAGTAACACCTCCACGACTATTTGAGCCGCATCATCTCTGCTGTCAATATATTTTCTGGCCTCTGTTAGGTGGTTGTTATTTCTGCTGTATACACCAGTCCGGTATTTCTCTCCAATATCGTCTCCCTGTTTATTAGTACTATAGGGGTCGATGATTTCAAAGAAATAATCCATCAACTGCTCGACAGAGACAACTTCCGGATTAAACTGGGTACGGACACATTCAGCGTAGCCATCGTACTCACTTTTCGTGGTGGCAGATATACCGTTGGCTCGGCCAGCTTCAGTAGATATAACACCTGGCAGATGCCGAAGATATTCCTGCACGCCCCAAAGGCACCCTCCGGCAAAGTAAATTTCTTCCATTTTTTCACTAGCTCTTCGAGTTTCGTTTGTCTTCACTTAATTTTATCAGCAGCAGATCGCCATGACTAAAACCTTTTGAGCGGTACCTAGACTAGCGATTAAGTGTTTTTACCAACTTCTCACACAGGTACTTGAGCTGGGCAAGCTCTTCGATATCTCCACCGACTTTACAGGCCATTTCGCCGGGGATAGCAAGGGCTTTCTCTTTCAGGGCAGCGCCTTCATCAGATAGCGATATCATTCTGACGCGCTCGTCCTCCAGGCCACGGGTGCGGACAACCAGCCCTTTAGTTTCAAGGCGCTTTAGCAGTGGCGTCAATGTCCCGGAGTCCAGATACAGCTTTGCTCCTAGCTCCTTGACATTGATACCGTTATGTTCCCACAGCACCATCATCACCAAATATTGCGGATATGTCAGATCCAATACATTTAGCAGCGGACGATACGCGCGAACAACGGCATTGGCGGCACTGTAGAGCGGAAAACAGACCTGATTTTCCAGCGCGATTGCCTCTTTGGTCTCAAGGTTATCGGTGTTGTTTGCCATTTTTCCTCTCTCTGTTTAGATAAGAAGCCAAACTAAATTGCGCACAATATACTTGACCATCATTATTATTTCGAACTATGATTACACGCAATTAGATTGCGCACAACTTAAGTAAGGGAAGATAATCATGACAACACTGTACTCAACAAAAGCAACTGCACTAGCTGGCCGTAACGGTAAAGTCGCCACAGATGATGGCCTGCTGGAGGTAGATTTAGCCTACCCGAAAGCCATGGGTGGCAGCGGCGACGCCACAAACCCTGAGCAGCTATTTGCCGCCGGTTATGCCGCGTGTTTTTCCAATGCAATTTTGCACGTCGCCCGTGAAGCCAAGGTGTCTGTTACATCAGCACCGGTAACGGCAGAGGTCGGTATAGGCCCAAACTCGGAAGGTGGTTTTGCCCTGACCGTTAGCCTGGCCGCTACGCTGGATATGGATCAGGAAACGGCGCTTCAGCTTGTGCGTACAGCCCATCAGGTTTGCCCATACTCCAACGCAACACGCGGCAATATCGACGTAGCTGTTTCCATCAATGGTGAAGCCATTTAATAGCTATTACCACATCATACTGATTTTAAAGGCACTTTAAGCATGAGCTTACGAGTGCCTTCCGAAATCATAGCCCAAGTTGAACAGCAGGTTCTCACCGTTGCCTTCAAAAAACTCGTCCAGCAGTAATTTTGTCACCAAGCCTTTTTTAATAATTGAATCACATCATCATATGACGCTTTTTTAGGATTTGTCGTTGTACAGATGTCTTGAAGAATATTATTTGCCATCGTTGACAGATTGCTTATATACGCACCTTCATCAATATCCAGCCCACTTATTCGGCTCGGGATATCTAAAGAGGCATTAAGCTGACGGACAGCCTCTAAGAAAGAACTCGATCCTTCATCCATCGATGAAGCCGGCAACCCCAAACAGTGTGCAAGCTTTTGATACTGTATACATGCATCAAAGCTGTTAAACTCAATAACTGAGGGCAGTAATACTGCATTTGCGATGCCATGAGGTATATGAAAAAGACCACCAAGGCTATGAGCGACGCTATGAGTTATTCCTAATCCGCTGTTATTGAAGGACATACCTGCCATACAGGAAGCCAAAAGAAGCTGCTCACGAGCTTCCATATCTTCACCACTAACATAGGCTCGTGGCAAATACTTAAAAACAATCTTGATGGCATTCTCGGCATAAATCGATGTAAAAAGATTTGCTCGATTTGATACGTATGCTTCAATCGCATGGGTTAACACATCCATTCCTGTTGCTGCTGTAATAGATGGTGGCATTGTTCGCGTAAATCTCGCATCTAATATCGCTAGATCTGGAGTAAGGGTGTCATCCTGAAGGGGGATTTTAAGACCATTTTTTTTATCTGTGACGACCGAAATCGAGGTTACTTCCGATCCTGTACCACTGGTTGTAGGAATAGCGACAAGATAAGGAGGTGGACGCAACAAATCTGCATGATTGGCAAAATAAGCGACAGCTTTAGCAGCATCTATCGCTGAGCCTCCACCGATGGCAATAATTATATCTGCTTCACTTTTCATAAAGAGATGTGTAGCAGTTGTTATTGTATCTAAGGAAGGGTCCGCCTCTACTTCATCAAAAATGGTAGATAAAACACCTGTCGATAAGTTACTTTTTACTTGATCAACAAAGCCTGTTTTAGCAATAAAGCTATCTGTCACTATGAAAACATCTTTACCTGGTAACTTTTGAAGGTTATCCAAAGCATTTGTTCCATAGCAAACTTTTGTTTTTCCATAGAATTGTGTCATACATTATTCCCAAAATTTCTCTAACGGAATTTAAACTATGAGAATAAAAACTGTATTTCCGTCTAAGAGAGAAATACAGTTTTAAAAAAATATAGACCGTTTGAGCTTATATGGTATCGACTCGGGTAATTATAAAAATTACTTATTAGACTTCGGTAGTACGTTCTCCACTTCATGATGAGGGCGTGGAATAACGTGCACACTGACAAGCTCGCCCACATTACCAGCCGCAGCAGCACCAGCATCAGTAGCGGCTTTTACGGCACCTACATCACCACGAACCATAACAGTGACTAACCCACTACCTACTTGCTCACGGCCAACAAGCTCAACATTTGCCGATTTTACCATTGCATCAGCCGCTTCAATTGCGCCAACCAAACCTTTAGTTTCAACCATACCTAATGCGTTCATATTTTTTTCTCCATCATATTATTTGCCGAACTGTGGCAATATATTTTCTATTTCATTGTTTATTTATAGCTTTTACTATGCGACAGCTCATTTCTTGTAGCTGTTTAACATCTTCAACGCCAAAATCTTGTTTCAATATGGCGGCTATAGAATAAAAGAACTTTTCTGTACTGCCGTTAGCAGCCTGCTTGATACACTCTTCACAAGTACAATCTATAGCGCATTGAGCCGCATCAGGTTCCTTTGGTGAACCATGCACAATAACGATGCCTCGTTTATTCAACTCATCTCTCGCACTTGGCGTTAAGATAATACTGCCATCTAAATAGATAGCATTGTCTTTGACACAAATGTGCTCATCAAGAGTCTTTACTTCTACCAGTGTTTTTTTCATATTTATCTCACACCTATTATCGCCTTGACCACATCATGCTCTGGGCGGGCAATCACTGTTGATTCGATATATTTTGTTCCCAAAAACTCTTTGGCCATTTTATTGGCCTCTTCAACAGCGGCTAACTCACCGCTAAAAATAAAATAAGATTTTCCACAGATCCCGAGCCCGGCGACAAAGCGAATCAGACTGACATCAGCACTCTTTACTGCAATATCAGCCGCAGCAACGCCTGAAGAAACCGTGCTCGATTCGATTAAACCTATGGCTTGAACCGTTTTGACCGATAACCTTTTTTTCAAAACTGCGACAAGCTCAGGTGAAATACCAGAAATCACAAAATTCCCAGTTAATTTGTTCGTTAAACGAGCGTGACTTACAGCCGTTGCAACATCAGATTGCTTACCCGATACAAAAATAAGATACCTGCCTGAACAGATAGTTGAAGCTCTAACGAGTGTTACATCAGCAATCTTGAGCATCTCATCGGCAAGTCTTACACCTGATGCAATAGTTTTTGTTTCAACGACTCCAAGTGTATCCATCTATCACTCCGATATAACTTGTACTTCATCAACTATGCCAACAATGGCTGCGTCAACAGGGGCACCTTCGATTTGTATTGCCATACGCGCAGAACTTCCAGTGACAACCAACACTTGCTCACCAGTACCAGCACCGACACAATCTACAGCCACAAAGCTTTTTATATTTTCCGGTGCGACAGGGTCTTTATATCGAACAACCATAAACTTGAGGCCACTTAGCGTACTCTCTTTACGTGTAGCCCAAACATTACCGATCACTTCACCTACAATCATAATAAATTCACTTATAGCTTCTTATTGATATCAATATGATTCAATTTTGCTTGATCCACTGCGAGAGGAGTTATCACGCTGTCTATTGGCACATGTATTTCTTTCGCACCATTCTGTGCCGCTTGCTCCACATCTTTCTCTGTAATAAGTTTTTGCCAGAATCGAAGAACGGGTTCAGGGTCAGGTTTGAGAAGTGTCAGGCCAAATGAATGCAATGTGTTTTCATGCTGTAAATACAACTTATACAAAGCTGGTGAAGCCGTTTTTTCATACACTTTGTACTCATAATCAATGACTTCAACAGCCTTTCCTGCAAGCAGGAGTTGTAAGACCGCTTCAATCATCGGGCCCTTTGCTTTGCCCAACGCAAGATCGGCCATGTCGCCACATGACAGCAGTGGGATGATGTAGCGCTCCGCTTCCGTATGTTGGCGCTCGTCATCCCAGAAACAAAGCTCTACATCAGTTGTGCAAATACATTTGAGAATATGTTGCTCTACCTGCTGCGAGTAGGTGCCAAAAACCATAACTTTGGTTTTGTTATTTCCGGAACACTCTTCTTGCAACTGAGTAAGCACACGTTCAACAATAGTTTGTATTAAAGTATCTGAATCCATAATATTGCCTTGTATTGACACCCTATACTGAGCACTTAAAAAGCTTGTTTTTTAGCGACAATTCGACCTGTTGTGTCTTTGTTCCAACACACACTATTTCCTTCATCAATATCAATATGCATGGATAGAGCAAAATCGTCGTTTACACGCACTAATACTTCTTCGAGTACTAGTGCACGCTCTCCTTGAAGGTGAACGCTCACTACATCTTTATCAACAACACCAAAACGTTGTGCATCCTTGGAAGGCATATGGATATGTCTGGCTGCAATAATGACCCCTTCTTCAAGGCCTACAATATTATTCTGTGATGCGAGAATAATACCCGGAGTCCCTTCGATATCTCCTGACTGACGAAGTGGCGTTTTGATTCCCAAAATACGAGCATCTGCCTTTGAAATTTCCACCTGTGAACTACTACGGCTCGGTCCAAGAACCGCCACGTTGTCAATGACACCTTTCGGGCCAATTAGACGAATACGTTCTTTACATAAGAATTGTCCCGGCTGAGATAGCTCACGCACTTTTGTTAAAGGACCACCATAAAGTGCCATCGCATCTTGTTCACTTAGATGAACGTGTCTTGCCGAAATTTCGACAGGGATTGTATCCACGTTGTTGATCGTTGATGCCGTTGAGTCATACATGAATGGAGAAGAAGTCTGCTGCAGATTAACCTGCACGGCTTTATAAGATAGTTTCTCCGTATCGTAAGCTACACGACGAATATCAAAAAGGTGCTCCGGTGTAACGTTATCAGAAGTAGAACTTCCGCCTACCGCGCCACAGCCCAATGTAAACGACGGGAACAGGTTCGTAGATAGGCCAACAGCTCCGTGAGTCGAAGGTGTATTGACCAACATGCGTGATACCGGCTTTTTGAGGCCAAACGCACAGATAACAGACTCGTCCTTAGAATGGATAGCTAAAGAGTGACCTACCCCCCCGTTATGAAGCAGTTTAACCGACAGTTCACACGCTTCATTCCAATCATCTACCGTGTAGTAGCCGATTAAAGCGGTCAGCTTCTCTTTCGAAAACGGGTATGCAGGACCAACACCAGACTCTTCTCCGATAAGAAGACGAGTATCTGATGGCACCGTGATTCCGGCTAAGTCAGCAATATACTTCGCGTCTCTGCCTACAATAGCGGGGTTCATAGAGCCATTAGGGCGTTCCATGACTCTCTTCACGTTATCAAGCTCTGAACCTTGTAGGAAATATCCGCCTTGCGTTTTAAGCGTTGCTCTCACCTGAGCATCAATCACCTTATCGGTAATAATGGCTTGTTCAGAGGCACAGATTGTCCCGTTGTCAAAAGTCTTACTCGCCATTATTTTGGTTACAGCGTCATTGATATCTGCTGTGCGCTCGATATAAACAGGAACATTACCAGCACCCACTCCAAGAGCCGGAGTTCCGGAGCTGTATGCTGCTTTCACCATACCTGGGCCACCGGTTGCCAGAATAAGATCCACTTTTCGCATCAGCTCACCGCTGCCTTCCAGCGTTGGGATGTTCATAACACTAACCATGTCTTCGCTTACGCCACAAGAACGGAGGGTCTCACGGATAAGAGTGACGGTTTTCCCAATACATTTGCTTGCACTCGGGTGTGGTGTAAATACGATGGCATTGCCTGACTTTAAGGAAATCAAGGATTTATAAATCGTTGTAGAAGTCGGGTTTGTTGAAGGAACAATGCCCGCGATAACACCGGTAGGGACAGCGATTTCGATGATTTTCTTAGCGATATCGTTGTTAATCACTCCGATAGTTTTCATATCCTTAATGGCTTGGTACAGTTTTTCACTCGCCAATCGGTTTTTAGTGGTTTTATCTTCTACCTTACCAAACCCGGTTTCCTCGACAGCCAGTTGAGCGAGTTCGGTCGCCTGTTTAGTCGCTGCTTCTGCAATGGCTTTAATAATGCTATCTACACGCTCCTGGCTTAGCTGAGCAAATTCATTTTGAGCGGAGCGAGCGGAGTGAACTAAAGCTCTCGCTTCTTGAATTGATAATAGATCTTTATCTACCATTATTTATGCCCTTTTTTATTTTGGCTATCACAAATAACCTTAATTAGTACTTTTTTAGTCGCCTTTTTTAAATCTACTTTTATATTTGTTTCAGGCAGCTCGCTAACTATCTTTCGCAAATTAGCTAGCTTCATCCTTTGTAATTTAGGCTCATTATAAATAGGCGGCGTTTCTTCGACAGATTCAAGTTCAGGCGCATCGTCAGTTGCATCTATTTTTTCCGCAATAGATTGCTCAGCATCATCCTGTGTTTCCGCTGCAGATGAAGACTTTTGTTCAACATCTTCTTGTTCACTATCTTCTACATTTTCTTTCTGTGTTACTGACGGAATAATCGGAATGATCGTTTCTAACGTTGAGCTTGGTCTCGCAATAACGTGCTTTGAAATCAATAAGTTCTGACCAAGACGGCAAATTGCATCTGCCGCGACCTCGACAGCCGTTTGCACAGCAGAGACTTCTCCTGTCACAGTAATCGTTATCAGACCACCAGTAGCAGAACTCTTATTTATCAAAGAGACATCAGCAGATTTGAGCATAGAGTCAGCACCTTCAACTGCTGCTAATAATCCTTTTGTTTCAATCATTCCGATAGCATTCATCATACTTTCCTTTAAGGCTTACATAATAATTAGTGAGCGATAATCGACACAGGGATAGCCCTCTCTTTCAAATAGCTCTCTACTTTTACTAATTCTTCTTGTGTAAACCTAGAATAATCATCGAAAGCGTATTTACGACCCAGTTGAGCATATTTATGCACCCCCATCTTGTGATAAGGCAATAAATCTATTCCTTTAAAGTTTTTAAAATCTTTATAAGGCGATACAAGCTCTACTAATAGGCGAAGGTTCTCTTCACTATCATTTACACCCTTAATCAGTGGAAATCGAATCTTTACATTTTGTTTGTTATCAAGAAGCCACTTCAAGTTATCCAATATCAACTCATTGTGGACGCCAGTAAATCGATAATGCTCATCTGAGATCATGTGTTTGATGTCATACAGAAATAGATCTGTATGCTCTGCCACTTTCTCGATCACTTCCCGTTTAGCATAACCACACGTCTCTATTGCCGTGTTAATACCTGAGTATTTGCACATGGCGAGTAAATTAATCGCTGCTTCCGGCTGCGCCAGAACCTCTCCGCCACCCAGAGTGACACCGCCACCTGTGTGATAGAAGTGTCTATCTTCTTCAATGATATCAAGTAGCTCTGTGATGCTTTTATCTTCACCTATCATGGCTAATGCATTAGTAGGACAAGCATCAACACACATTCCACAGCCAATACAATTGTCATCTGATACTTTATGTTCAAAGGTGACAGGATCCAGGTAGTGGGTATCCGTCGGACAAACCTCTACACACATACGACATTGTGTGCACAATTCATCTTTATATAGGATTTGATGATGGTACTTTTGACTTTCCGGATTAGAGCACCACTCGCAGCGCAGAGGGCAACCTTTAAAAAAGATGAGTGTGCGTATGCCCGGACCATCATACATATTGTATTTTTGAATATTAAAAATACGTGCTTTTCTTTCTATCATGACGCAACTACTTCCTAAATTAACTCCTGCCTCTACGGCAGGAGTCGCAGTGGTTCAAAAGTCTTTCAGTACTGTTCGACTGATGATTTCATCTTGTACGTCTTTACACAGCTCCACGAAGAAAGCACTGTATCCCGCCACGCGTACCACTAAATCACGGTATTTTTCAGGGTGCTTTTGAGCTTCCAGCAATACGTCATTGTCCAGATAGTTAAACTGCATCTCGCCGTTGCCAAGCATGCTCGCAGTTCTGATTAGGGTGATAATCCCATCCTCTCCCTCACGCGTATCAAGCAGCCCTGACATCAGTTTGAAGTTATGCACCATACCGATATTCATGTAGTCATTTTCCATCTTGGATACTGACTTGATGATGGCAGTTGGGCCCTTAAAATCCGCTCCCTGAGTCGGGCTAATACCATCTGACAGTGGCGACCAGGCGTCACGACCATTCGCTGAAGCACCAAGTAGTTGACCAAAAGGCGTGTTGTTGGAAATCGATAGCGTTCCGTGACTCAGTACAGAGTAAAGTGTCTTAAACTTACGATGCTCTGTTTCGGTGAAGTACACCAGGTCGGTGGCGATATCATCCGCATAATCATCATCGTTGCCGTATTTTGGCGCAGCCAAGCAATCGGCCTTAATCTGCTCGTATCCGACAAAGTCCGCTTTCAAGGCTTCGTTCAGTTGTTCCAATGTGTACTTCTTCTCATCAAACACGAGTTTCTTAATGGCTGCCATTGAGTCGGTATAAGTCGCCAAGCCACTCCATACTACACCGGGACCAAAGTTATACATGGCACCACCAGCAGAGACATCACGCCCCGATTCCATAGTGCCTTCATACAACATTGACATGAGTGGTTTAGGAGCATGATCACGATGAACCTTTTGCGAGATCACTGTCGCAACACTGGTCCATTTAGTGATGTATTTGATTTGCTCTTTAACGGCATTATCGAATTTTTCATAAGTGTCGTACTGGCTTAGCGGGCCCAGATCCGGGCAGACCTGCTTGCCATACCAAAGTGGCACACCGCCGTTCAGCACTAATTCAATACAGATTGGCCATTGGGTGTAACCCGTTGATGTCCACTGGTAAAGACGACCGGATTTTTGTGGCTCTACACACCCCATCAGACAGTAGTCTCGAGCATCTTCCATTGAGACACCTTTCGCGAGCATCATCTTAATGTGTGCATCATCAAAGTGTACGGCTGGGAAGCCCATACCTGAGCGAATAACATCCACAATCTTACGCAGGTATTTTTGAGGAGACTTGTTGTTAACTCGAGTCGCCAGCGTCGGCTGATAAATTCGAACATGGCGTACCGCATCCATCAACAGGTAAGTCAGCTCATTGGTTGCATCACGACCTTCACGGGTTATCCCTCCGACACACATGTTGACAAAAGGTTGATAACCGGCGAAAAACTTCGATGCACCTTCACTGGTTAACCACATCATCTCTGACATTTTAATCAGCATACAACCGGCAAGATCAAAAGCTTCATATTCTGTCATGCGCCCTGACTTCAGGTCGGCCATGAACAGGTCATACATATACTGGTCGACTCGGCCAATGGACATACCAGTCTGGTTTTCTTCTACCACTAAAAGAGATTCAATGGTCCAAACCGCTTGGATCGCTTCCCAGAACGTTTCCGGACGGTGAGCCGGAACACGGGCATTCACTTCAGCAATTCTTTGCAACTCTTGTTTACGACGTGGATCCGTTTCTTTCTGTGCAAGTTGGGCGGCATAATCAGAGAGACGCTTCGCATAAACCATCACCCCCTCTGCGGTCTCGATAACCGATTTGTAAAAGTAGATTTTTTCTACGTCATCCGGGTTTTGGTAATCCAGTGCATCCAACTTCTCTTGCGCTTCACGTTGGATATCTAACATGCCTTTTTTCATGACAATCACGTCATAACCAGGGTTTGAGTCACCACCACCACTGGTTGCGTGATAAGAGCAGTCAGACACGTAAGACTCACCTGATAGCTCCCACAATCCCGCTTCACGGTATAAGCCTTCACAATGCTCATCAACAGAGCGCTCTGCCCAGTACGGGAAAATATTCTCAAGCAACTCTTTTTTGTCTTCTTCTGACAAATAGAATGGATCTTGAGGACGAGTGCCTATGGTATCTATTTCGTCACGCAGCCAGCGCCAGGAAACATCAGGAGAAAAACAGCCTGTACGGGGAGTCCCACAAGGCGCACCAACAATCAGTTCATTATCCTGAATGACCAGAGGTGCGGTTTCACAGTTGCGAAGAAAGCTTTTACTACGTAAAAGAGCCGGTGGCATACCGATATTTTCTTTGTATACATCAGTAATAATACGTGCACGGTTAATACTGATAGACGGGACATGTTTTAAGAATTTTTCTTTTAGTTTGACATGTCTTTCTGTAGGGCCATCAGGAATTGTTGTGCCAACTGGCATTACCTTTGACTCGGAAGCTGGTTGAGAAAACACTTCTTTCGATACATTCTGGAAAATTTGCTTTAACGAATTACGATCAGCTTCTGATAAGTTTTTAGTTGCTTCTTCAAGTTTATTGGCAAAACCCGCAAGATCCATAATCTTTCACCTTAATACTAGGTTATTGTTTAACGTCAAATATCTAATCTATGCTTTTATACTATTTAACTATTTTGTATCGCTCTAAGCGCTTCCTGAATTACTTTCTGGACAGAATCAGTAGAACTTTCCTCGCATTGAGGTTTTGATTCTTGCTTAAAGAGAAAATTATCGACCTGTCGCACACCATAGCCAACTTTTCTTATATAGGTTAAATTACTTGGAGATATATTATCTGCCGTCATCCCTAGCCCATAAGTTCTATTTGCAAGTGACATTGAAGGCGTCAAGTTTGTAGTTAAACCGATCCCACCAAAAGAGGCTGGTGTATTAACTAATAACCTCCCCACTGGTTTTCTTAGAGCAAAAAGTGAGATCACTTCTTCATCATTAGAATGGATAGTTAGCGTATGTGCATTGCGTACATGAAGTAGTAATTCGATACATTTTTCGCACGCGTGCATCCAATCATCTTCAACATAGTAAGCAAGTACAGGTGCTAGAAGTTCTTTAGAATAAGGGTCGTCCTTAGTGACATATTTGCGCTCTGCAACTAAAAGGCGAACGCTGTCAGGAACAGAGAAATTGGCTCTTTTAGCCAACTGCTTGGCCGAAACACCGACCATCCCTAGTCTATGCTTTCCAGTCTCTGAGAATAGTAGTTCTGCAAGTGCGCATGACTCTTCTTCCGTCATGAAATAGGCGCCTTGCTCTTGCATTAGTGAGCGTACTTGAGGCTCTATGCACTCATCAACTATAATTGAGTGCTCTGCAGAAGGAGATATTCCATTGTCGAAAACTTTACTAGAAACAATATCTTGAACTGCTTGGCGAACATCAGCACTTCGCTCGATAAAGGCAGGGCCATTTCCGGTTCCACTATATATGACGGGCTTTCCTGAACGGCGCCCTAACTCAGCCATACCAGGAACGCCTGAAAGCAAAATCAGAGCGGTATCAGGGTGGTTTAATAACTCTTTTGTCCCTTCTTTTGTCACTGTATCCATGTAGGATAGCGATCCGTTTGGCAAACCACTTTTTTCAGCAGCTTCGATCATGCAATCAAGAGCAGCTTTTATACATTTAGTTGCGTGCGGGTGAGGAGAAAAAACAATGCTATTACCTGATTTTATGGCAATAAGTGCCTTATAGATGGTCGTTGAGACCGGACTGGTTACCGGAGATAACCCGACTAAAACACCAAAAGGTATACCTATATCCAATGTGCGCTGTTCTTCATCTTTCGAGATAACGCCAACGCATTTTAGTGAGCGTAAATGAGTTAAAACCTGCTGAGTAACAAACAGATTTTTTTGAACTTTATCTTGCCAACGCCCATAGCCTGTCTCTTCGAAAGAGAGCTTTGCTAAGCTTTCAACTTGCTTTGAAACACTACCAACCATAGCCTCGACAATGGCATCAAGTTTTTCTTGAGAAAATAACGCTAACTCTTTTTGTGCACTAGCTGCATTTTCCATAAGAACCCTTGATTCTTGTATGGAAACTAAATCCTTGTCCATTATCATGATTAGCACCGCCTAGTTGCAGATTTACTTTGTTTTATTCTTGCTTTAAATACCAGCCTACCTTTCCTCTTTAGGGGAAGGTCAATATATCCCCCTTTTAAATAGAGAAAAGTGTTAAGTGAAACAGGTCTAATTTTTCATTTTAAAAACGGTGTTACGAAACATTTAGCCGGCTTACATTTGCGTCATAGAAACACAATCATAATTTAACTTTTCGGTAAAATAATTGATCACTTCTTGAATAGCTGTCTCAACACTAGATACATCGCCTGTTATCATAAGAGAGCCATCTGAACGTTCTAAAAAACCAATATTTACTGCCACAGTTTTCGTTGCAACATCAGCAGCAATAATTACACCTTCACATGGTGTAATATTCATAATTCCAATAGCGTTACCTTTCTCTTTATCGAGATCTAACACATTGAAAAGTTCAGGTTGAGGGTTAGAAATAACATGAGCCAGGGTAATTTGTTTACCTGGAACATGCTCCTGAATTATACGTTGTTTCATTTCTTCATACATGAAGATGTACCTTTCTGGAGCTCAGAAGTTATTAAACAATATATTTATGCAGATCCTGGCTAGGAGCTGGAATAACTACATGACTCAATACTGGTCCGGAATCACCAACACCTGTCACACCCGCTTCTACCGCCGCCTGTACTGACGACACATCACCAGACAAAATAACAAATGCTTTACCCGCTAACCCTGCGGCGAAACGAATATCCAGAACCTGAACATTTGCGGCTTTTGCTGCTGCGTCAGCTGCTAAGATACACCCTGCACAGGTGTACACTTCAATGACACCAAGAGCAGCCATATCATTCGCTTCAGGAACACCTTGAAGAGCAGACGCTACAGAGTGGTGTACCCGAGGAATAATGAATCGATCGACTACCATGGAAGAACCAATCATACAGCCCGATTCAACACTACTCGTCACTGCCGAAGTGTCCCCCGCAATAACAATCAGATAACGACCAGGACAGGTTGTTTTGGCCATAACTAGCTCCACACTAGCGGCTTTGATCATCGCGTCTGCTACTTGAATACCTACGGCTACACTGTTGAGTTCAACACAACCTATTGTTTGCAATCGCATAAAATTCACCTATTAACTTCTAATTGTTATTACATTGTTTGCTATAGCAGACACCACACCAGAGATGCTCGAATGTATTCTTGCGCTCATGCTACCGTCTGGGATCTCACCAATACATTGCCCCTTTTCTACGCTATCGCCAATTTTGACTATGCAATTCGCAGGAGCACCAATATGCTGGGACAATGGGATAAATACCTGTTCAGGAACTATCTCGCCTCCATAAGATGTACTAACATCATACTTCTCAAGATCAAGACGCTGAATAAGACGTTGAGTAGGAATTCGACGACTTTGTCTGAATGGGTGAGCTTCTTGTGACTCTCCCGTCGTCTCTAAACGAACACCACCTTCTCGCAATTTCGCTTTGATTTGTGCATTTAGTTCACGTGGAGAAAGCCCCATCGGGCACGCAAATTTTTCACACACGCCACACTCCGAACAAAGTAATGCATTATGAGCCTCTTTATTATTCAGAATATCTTCCGTTCCAAGCTTGGTGAGTTTGTGGGGTTGTATGTCATGCCCTAATAAGAAGCGAGGGCAAAGTTCAGTACATTGTGTGCATTGACAACACATTGACGTTGTCAATTTACGTACTTGCTGAGGAGGCATAATTTTTCTTGCCACCACAGTATGTTCTGGAGGAAGTACCAGAATACCACTTGTCGTTTTAGTTATCGGGCTGTTTATGTCTGACAACACACGCCCCATCATTGGGCCACCATCCACGACAACATAATCATCGATTGTCGCGCCACCTGCATATTCAATAATCTCCGACGCTTTTGTTCCTACCGATGCGCGAACAACCATCGGTGTTTTTACCGCTCCAAAAACAGTAAGATAGCGATCAGTTACAGGTATGTTCTCAAGAGCTAGCCCTATGTTGTAAAACGTTTCAACGTTACTTACGACAGCCCCAACATGGAGTGGTAACCCACCTTGAGGAATCGTTCTATCAAGAACTTCATGAACTAATACATGCTCATCACCGATTGGATAAAAGTTCTCTAACTCAAATATTTCAATGCGTGAGTCACCAAATTCCTCAACCACTGTTCGTAAGGATTTTAATGCAGCCTTATGTTTCGCCTTTAAGCATACAATGCCACGATTAGCCCCAGTGGCATTCATCATGACTTCAACGCCTTTCAGCATTTCTTTTCCTGCAGTTTCAATAAGGTAAGGGTCACTCATAAGAAGCGGTTCACAAGACGCTCCATTTACTAATATCGTATCTACATTAGTATCAGCCTTTATATGAGTAGGTAATCCAGCACCACCGCCACCAACAATGCCAGCATTTTTGATAATATTAATTACATCTTCTTTCTTCATACCCTTTTCTCTCAATACTTTGAAAATAGCTAGCGATAATCGATACTGGGACACCTATCCCTTGCATATAACAAACAGGTTTTAATAATTTTTCTTATGTAAAATTAAAATAGTCATCAAAAAAGTACTTCCTGACTTACTTATGGATGGCATTCAAATAACATTTAACACTGATAATTTAAGGTAATAAATTATCAATGTTATATATTTGTGTAATTTTCAGTAAATCTGGATGCGGAGAAGGAATTACTATTGAGCTATAAACTTTTGCTCCCATATTTTCAACAGCACGAACCCCTGCTTCTACAGCAGCCATACAAGCGGAAACATCCCCCCGCACGAGTACTGAAATATATCCCGATGCAACATTTTCGTATCCAACGAGCTCTACATCTGCCGCCTTAATCATTGCATCTGCTGCTTCTAGAATAAACACAATGCCGAATGTTTCGATAAATCCCATTGCTGCTGGGCTTTCACCTAATTCGTTTTGTGGTCCCTCTACAGGCAAACCGTGAACTGAAACAATATCTCCAATCGCTTTAATCGGGCGCGGCATTGAATTAGATGCTGTTAATTCTCCAATGCTTTTTGCCGCTGTAGTACCAGCCTCTACTGATGCTGTAATTGCTGCTACGTCACCTTTAACCATGACAGTGACCAGTGTAGAACCTATATTTTCATACGCTACGAGCTTTACATTTGCGGCTTTGAGCATGGCATCAGCACCGAAAATAGCAGGAACCATTCCCAATGTTTCAATAAGACCTAACGCTTCTTCACCCTGATACCGAATGAATTCTCCCATTTTACTACACCTCACTTTAATCATTTCGTTAAATGAGTTAGTTCCAAACACAGAATCCTAATCTTCCCCTTAAGGGGAAGGTCAATGTTATTTAATAAAACGGAATTAAATAATTTGAACTCACGCACATTACGATTATCTGTAATTGTATACGCCGCTAAAATGTAACGCTGATCTCATATTCTTTAAAGGCATAATTATCGTGATAAATATCACAAAGGAAAACACTATCAATTGATATTCCATTTAATGGGTATATCGTCGCGATAGTTAATATATAAGTTATCAATTAGATTAGGTTATTTTTTTAATTATGAAACAACCCTTTTGTTAATATAAAGTAAATTTTCAGTTAACAGAAAAGGGTAAATATGAGATGAGCGATACTATTCTTTATATTAAGAATAAGAGCATCTTAAATTAAGGAGAATATTCAGCATTCATGTCTACAGCCACATACTAATACACCAATAAATAAAGTATCTATAAGGGCATTTAATACATGGAAAAAACAACAGTTTTAGATTTAGATAGTGCTATCAGCACACCTACCTCCGATAGCGCAGAAAAAAAATTACGACGTGACTTTCGCCGCAAAGGAATTTCTACCGCTCTGTTTTCAGGGCTTTCATACGGATTTTATACGGCCTTCATGACCCTAGCAATGTCTATGGGTATCTGGAATGTTTGGTATGGCGAAGGCTCCGGCCTCTCTTTATTCGCCACAACATATCTTCTTGCCGCCATTGGTGCTGCTTTGACTGACTCATCTAGTGCAATATGGGCACTGGGCATTGCTGGCGTACGTGGTCGCCTAGGTGACTTTACTCGCTCTATAAGAACTAGACCCGGAGCCATAATGATAGCATCAGCTATTATCGGTGGCCCCTTGGCAAGTACAGCCTATGTAGTCGGTTTACAGATGGCCGGATCCATTGTTGTGCCTATTAGTGCCCTGTGCCCTGCCATTGGTGCCGTTTTAGCTCGTGTTATTTTCAAGCAAGAACTAACAGCTCGCATGATGCTAGGCATTGCAATCTGCTTTTTTGCTAGTGTTCTTATTGGCGGAACTGCTGGTCTAGATGCAGACGCTTCTCCAACCGTAATGTTAGGTATCTTCTTTGGCTTCCTTGCCGCTCTATTTTGGGGTATCGAAGGTTGTGTAGCGGGTTACGGCACTTCTATGATTGATCCAGAAATCGGTATCACTATACGTCAAGTTACTTCAGGGTTAACTAACTTGATTCTCCTGGTTCCAATATTTGGGTTTATTGCCGGTGAAAATGGAACTGCCATGGTATTCCAAGCGTTAGCTGACTCTCAATCAATGCCATATTTCATTGTAGCAGGCTTAGCGGCATATGGTGCATTTATGTTCTGGTATAAAGGAAATGCTATGTGTGGTGCTCCGTTAGGCATGGCTTGTAACGGTACGTTTTCTTTCTGGGGACCTTTATGTTGTTGGCTAGTTCTGGGCATAGCCTTTGGTATTGCGGGTTGGACAATGGCTCCGATTGCATGGGTTGCAGCGATAATAATGGTTTTTGGTATTTTTGTAATTGCTATGAACCCAATGGACTTATTCAAAAAGGATAATAACCAATGAAACCGTTAAATTATGCGATACTAAAATATTTCACTACAGTTGAAAAGGCCAGCACAGTTGAAGTAATGGACACACTTAGTCCAATGTATGGGTCGTTTAAAGCCTTTACTAAAAACGCTATTTTAGAGGCTTTACTAACTGCGGAAGCCAACGGTTTACTCGAAAGTGCCGGAAGCAAAATGTCAAAAGAAGATGAATTGATTTTGTATTTTAGAGCACATGAAGAAGGTGCTAAAACCATAAATCGTTATATCATTGATTAACAAGAATAAGTTGAGGGTGTTCTATGACACTCTCAACTCTTTATAATAACAAACAATTTGGAGAAATTTAGTTTGAACAAATATTCAATTAGCGATGTCAGCAAATTGTGTAATATCTCAACTAAAGCACTTCGTTATTATGATAAAATCGGACTAATTAAGCCAAAAAGATTTAATTCTAACAACTATCGTTATTATACTGATGATAGCCTGTTTCTTATTCCCATTATAAAGTACTATAAACAAATGGGATTTACACTCGATGAAATGAATCAACTAATTTCTTGTAGCGATTATAATATTGATAATATCATGCAAGAGGTATTCAAGCGTAAAATGTCCGACCTCTTTGAAGAGCAGAAAGGCTTAGAAATTAGGTATAACTCAGTAAACGATTGGTATAATCTGATACTAGAAGCAAAAAGTGTTCAAGAGAATCAAAATACAGATGTTTCAATACAATTTTTCTCAGGTGATGACTATCTATATTTAAAACAAAGCTTTGATGAAAACATTCGCGCTTCAGTCATTAATATCGAGTTTACAGATTATGTCGAAAAGATGAAAGCTAATATTGTAGGCCCTGTGATATTACAGTTCAAATCTCACCAAGCGCGTGTTACAGGAGAAGCAAAAGAGACTTGTATTTTACAAAAAACAGCCACTCCCTGCCCATCAGAGAAAACCATTTTCATAGGCGCTCAGCCTATGGCTAGGTGCTACCACATAGGAAGTCACTCTACTATAAATAAAACCTATGAAAAAATAGCAACATGGGCAAAATTAAATAACTATTCACTAGCAGACGAATGCTATGAACGATACGTTATTGATTATTGGACGACTAAAGATAGCGACAAATATGTGACGGAAATTATGATACCCGCTAAACGTGTAGTGACACACTGAATCTGACATAGGCATCATTATTTGAATCATATTGTTGACCTTCCCCTTAAGAGAAAGGATACCCTTTTCGTTAAAGAAGCCCAAAAAGTATATGGCTTAAACGACATTAACTTTAACGCGTAATAATTATGAGGCGTAAATAATGGTAGATAAAGATCTATTATCAATTCAAGAGGCGAGAGCTTTAGTTCACTCCGCTCGCTCCGCTCAAAATGAATTTGCTCAGCTAAGCCAAGAGCGTGTAGATAGTATTGTTAAAGCCATTGCTGAAGCAGCGACTAAACAGGCGACCGAACTCGCTCAACTCGCTGTCGAGGAAACCGGGTTTGGTAAGGTAGAAGATAAAACCACTAAAAACCGATTGGCGAGTGAAAAACTGTACCAAGCCATTAAGGATATGAAAACTATCGGGGTGATTAACAACGATATTGCTAAGAAAATCATCGAAATCGCTGTCCCTACCGGTGTTATCGCGGGCATTGTTCCTTCAACCAACCCGACTTCTACAACTATTTATAAGTCCCTGATTTCCCTAAAGTCAGGTAATGCCATCGTATTTACACCACACCCTAGTGCAAGCAAATGTATTGGGAAAACCGTCACTCTTATCCGTGAGACTCTCCGTTCTTGTGGTGTAAGCGAAGACATGGTTAGCGTCATGAATATCCCAACGATTGAAGGCAGCGGTGAGCTGATGCGAAAAGTGGACCTTATTCTGGCAACCGGTGGCCCAGGTATGGTGAAAGCTGCATACAGCTCCGGAACTCCGGCTCTTGGAGTGGGTGCTGGTAATGTTCCTGTTTATATCGAGCGCACAGCGGATATCAATGACGCTGTAACCAAAATAATGGCGAGTAAGACTTTTGACAACGGCACAATCTGTGCCTCTGAACAAGCCATTATTACCGATAAGGTGATTGATGCTCAGGTGAGAGCAACGCTTAAAGCGCAAGGCGGATATTTCCTTCAAGGCTCAGAGCTTGATAACGTGAAGAGAGTCATGGAACGCCCTAATGGCTCTATGAACCCCGCTATTGTAGGCAGAGACGCGAAGTATATTGCTGACTTAGCCGGAATTACGGTGCCATCAGATACTCGACTTCTTATCGGAGAAGAGTCTGGTGTTGGCCCTGCATATCCGTTCTCGAAAGAGAAGCTGACTGCTTTAATCGGCTACTACACGGTAGAAGATTGGAATGAAGCCTGTGAGCTGTCGATTAAACTGCTTCATAACGGGGGTGTAGGTCACTCTTTAGCTATCCATTCTAAGGACGAGTCTGTTATCTGTGCGTTTGGCCTGAAAAAGCCGGTATCACGCATGTTGGTCAATACACCTTCGACTCACGGAGCTGTTGGCCTGTCTACGAATCTGTTCCCGTCGTTTACATTGGGCTGTGGCGCGGTAGGCGGAAGTTCTACTTCTGACAACGTTACACCAGAGCACCTTTTTGATATTCGTCGTGTAGCTTATGATACGGAGGAACTATCCCTATCCTATAGTAACAATGCACCCACTAATGATACTGACGTAACATCTACAGAAGGGTCAGTAGATGTAGATATGATCACTAAAATGATCATTAACGAACTAAAAAAAATGTCTTAATATCAACTAATTAAACAAAAAGTGAGAATAACATGTCTTTAAATGCCCTAGGAATGGTTGAAACTAAAGGTTTGGTTGGCGCGATAGAAGCTGCTGATGCTATGGTAAAAGCTGCAAACGTCGAACTTGTTGGACGTGAACAAGTTGGCAGCGGTTTAGTTACTGTTATGGTGCGTGGTGATGTTGGCGCTGTAAAAGCAGCAACAGATGCAGGCGCAATTGCTGCTAAAAATGTAGGTGAACTTGTAAGTATTCATGTTATCCCTCGTCCACATAGCGAAGTAGAAACAATCCTACCTAAAGCTTAATTTTTCTTGATTACCACCCCGAGCCTCAGCCAGTCTAAGTAAACGCTGGGGCATCGGCGCTGTACGGATACTTGCATTAATTAGCTCTTCCAGCAGCTTTTCGAGATCAAACCGCCAATTAAACTGCCGCTTTATTCGAATAAACTCGTTCAAACATTTCTTCCCCAAAGTTTGCCAGCATTTTTTTAACCGATTAACTCCCCCCTAGACTTATCGGCATTGACTGAAGGAGCACAAACGAGTGTGTACTGAAAGAAAACTCCTGATTAATCTAAAATCGGTATTTCTAATAGTGTAGGAGGAGGTTGGAAATACCCATATTATTAGATGTTTTTGCCTGACGAGCCGGAGTGTTGACATAAAATAAAGCCTCAACTTCCGTCAAGGCTTTGATATATAAATAATAGTACGGGTAACCAATTAAGTTTACTTCATCACAATTTAAAACGTCCCACAATAGCTGAAAGCTGTTTATTTAAATTGGCAATATCATCAGCCTCTTGAAGAGCGCTCTTACCATTCTCTTCTAATTCACGAACGATATTGTTTATTTCTGTCATGTTCCGGGTCAGTTCTTGAGTTACGCAGCTTTGTTCTTCAGCGGCAGTTGCGATCTGCGAGCTTAAATCATGAATATCATTCACGAAATCGCTCATAGAACCTAAGCTTTCTTCGACCTCACTCGAGCTAGAAATCGTATCTTGACAACGAGATTTTGTGTTATCCATTGATTTCACGACATCTTGAGTGCCTTGAAGTAGAGACTCTAGCGCGGATTCGACCTCTTCTGTACTGTCTTTAGTACGGCTTGCCAAGCTACGTACTTCGTCAGCAACAACTGCAAAACCTCTGCCTTGTTCGCCTGCGCGCGCCGCTTCAATTGCAGCATTTAAAGCTAACAGGTTTGTTTGTTCAGCAATGCTATTTATTACCTCTAAAATGCCATTAATGTTTTCTGTTTTTTCACTCATTTGAGCAACATTGTCAACGGCACTATCAACATCAGTGATAAGGTCAGAAATGGTTTTCTTTGATTGTTCGGCAATAATACGTGAAGTACTACCAACCTCATTGGCTCTTTGCGTAATTTCAGCAGTATTAGACGCATCTGTTGCCATCGCATCCGCTGTTGAATTCATTTCTTCGATTGCAGTAACGACTTGCTCAGTTTCGGCTAAATGTGAATTTAAATTCTCATCATTTTTTTTAGATTGCTCTCGCATGCGCTCAGTATGAGATTGCAACTCTACCGTTGTACTTTTTATCTCCAGCATCATACCTTGCAGGTTTTCAATGAATTGATTAATACCTTGAGATATTTGACCCAAATCATCATCAGTACGAACTTCAATGCGCTGAGTGAGATCGCCATTACCACTGGATAAGTCAAGAATTGTCTGTTTTAAGGCGATAATGGGACGATAAAGTATATTTAGGATACCAAAAGTAAGTAGCATGCTGATGATAACTGCTAGAGATGTGATAACTATTGCTGAAGTAGCTGAAGCATCCAATTTAGCAAACGCAACCGATTCATTTATACCAATACAAAAATACCAATTTTTGTCTCCAGCCTTTATTCTCTGTGAGAAAAATATCTTCTCTTCCCCATTAACGTGGTAGGTCTCCGTTGTACTATCTTGATCCACCGCTTTATTAGCCAACGTTGAAAACCACTGGTAAGAGGTCGCTTTCTTCCCTAGTTCCAAATCTGGTGACGAACTTGCCAGGATAGTCGTGTCGCTATTTAAAATGACAGCCGTGGTACCCGGCAGATTATTGGCCCTTTTGACGATTTCATTTAGAAACCCCAACTCCATATCCGTGGAAAAAGCACCATTGTTAATTTTTTCAATAATAGTTATCCAATACGTACTTCCGTATAGGTAAGGCTCCGAGACAGTAACCCCTGGCGCTTGGCGTCCTTCTATATACCAGCTTAATTTTCTAACATCACCTGTATACAAGTGATCAGGATAATCTTCTGCCTCAACATTCCAGAACGATCGACCATCTTCAAAGGAAATCGCGGCACTTCCAGTATTAAAGGTTGCCGCTAAAATTTTTGCTTGTTGAATAATTTCATCACTACTACCTTGAAAGTCTTGATTTTTATACAATTTGGCGAGCCCACTCAGCCCATTCACTTTTTCATTAATAAGACTTTCGATAGCAAGACTTTGCCCCTTAACATAATCTTGACCATTCTTAATAATATCATTGGTTAAGCCCTGTTTTTCTTGCAAAAAAAGTACATAGCTAGAAATAGAAACGGACAATCCAACTAGAAGAACAACTGATAAAATCAGTACCTTTTTTAATCCTAAACTTCTCATCTACACAACCTTTAAACTTTACTCACAGCATCATCAATACCAAGGTGAAAGCGCCTTAATATATAAATTCAGTTCTCGGACTAATACAAACACAGCGTAAGGATAAATATGCTTAAAGAAGCGATGCCGTTTTGCTATTTGGAACATGGAAAGCTTTCTAGCAGGTATATCTCGACCAAATAGACTGGCTCGCTTCTGTCCAGTTCTGAGTTACGCCTTTCAGCTAAATTGTATAACGATGCAGGAGATAATATCGGGTTTGGAGTCCCGTTTTTGAAATAATGAGAGGTTATGGGCATAAACAAATTATAAAAAACAGGCAAGAGGTACTCAGTTCCAGTATCTCTTTGCCTGCCAAAATATCAGACCGTTTAAAAGTCAGCTCATATTTAGCTGTACTTAAGAAGCCATCAGCAATTCAGGTAGGTGTGTACCACCGTTGTGCGGGTAAATAATATATTCACCGTGATTCTTCACCCCTAGCTAGAAGCTCAACCATTCTAATCAAAAGCAAAATGAAGTCCTGACCGTATTCGTTTCATTACCTCTATTTAGCGTGCATTGACGTTAGTGCATTGACGTTAGTTCATTTTTGATACTGCGTGCTGCTCTACCATGAACGCGATCACTTCATCATTTAAGCAAGATTTACTGACATATTGGCGCTGTTTACCCATATGAAGGATAAAACCTAAATCGCTTTGTTGAAGTTGGTCGATTTCACTCCAGGCAATGTTACGGGTGTTTTTACCGCTTTTATAACTCACACCGTTAGAGTCAACATGAAATACCACTTTGCTGCCAGAGCTCATGCTAAGTGTTTGTCGCCATAACCACCAGGTTCTCTTAAAATAAACACTAAGCGCCTCAATAATACTCAAAACAATAAAGAACCAACCAACGTAGCCGCTAGGTAGTAGCTCAAATTTTACTAAAACCACCCCAAAAAGAAGAAAAAGTATTCCTTTTAAATAGGCTTTGGGGAATTCAACAGGACGACTAGTTTGATCATAACACTCTGCAAAAAAGGCCTTGTCGAGGGTGTATTCTGTGGTGAAATCAAAATCTTTAGACATATGTGGCTACTTTGAGGTTTTCTGTGAATGAGTATCCCATGCTGCGACCTCGCAACTCGAGTATTGTATAGCTTCTCGGTGTTTTTCTTTAGCTGTTTCTATCCTCTTTTGTAAATCATTACTACCGACAGGGTCTACTCACACCATAGCCAGTTGCTATCCAAATTGGTATTAAATGATGCATCAGCCAGCTAAAACCCTAGGCGCTCTGTAGTGCTATATAAAGCTGATAGCTGGTGCGCAAACACAATCTCAGCAGCAACTAAGCTGACTCGCAGTTGGACAAAAACGTGTTTCAAGTTGGCCTAGTGAATGTCTGGAAATGGCACAGAATTGCCGCCTTTAGCAACTAAATATCTACTACGTTCTCCCCTGATAGTGATAAAATCTCTGCATCAGAATTACCGAGAAACTCTATGTTTATCCATCATGTTAACGGCATCGACTGGCTGGTGATTACAGCTTTTGAAGAACTGAAAACTATATTTATCGAAGAAGCCGGTGCGATCCCCTTTTGCTTCTCTACCGCCAGCGAATTGAACCTGATTGATCAAGCCAAGCGCACTTATGGATATTTGCCTACACTCAGCGGCGTAATCACCGATACCGGCACTTTTCAAAGCCAGGATAATGAAGAAGATTTGAACCCACAGCTTGCCTGCCTAGTTGAGGGGCGTGGTCGGGTGTTTATCTATCACGGCGGCTTTGTGGCTTTTGTGGATGACGACCAAACCTTTATTACCCGAATGGACTGAAAATTATTCAGTAAGTTGAAATAGGCGAATTGGCATCCCTAGCCCTTCATCCGCAAGCGTTTCGTTTATTAACAGGGTGCGAATTGAATGGAGCCGGATCCTAGCTTCAATAAGAAAAGCAATGCTGCGGTTAACTGGCGAGCTGTATCGCTAGCAAGGAATGGTCGAGTAGACGACACTTGTTACCAAGTGCCGCCCCTCTAAGAACCGTACGTGCAACTTTCACTGCATACGGCTCAA
>NZ_MJIL01000082.1 GCF_001939735.1 Photobacterium proteolyticum | reverse complement strand
GAATCGGTGATCGGTTTAAACCGGAATGAGCGATCGGATAATCCCGGAATCAGGGGTCGCAATACTCCGGAATATGCAAACTCATAAAATCTGATGGTGGAGCTATCGTATACAAATCTAAGTTTGAACCTATCCACTACACTTGCCCGAGATGTATTGCAGAAAAGAAGGTCATCAACATATTACAGTTCACGGATCACTTCGAGGGTTTTTATAATTGCCCTAGTTGTGAAAAACCATTCAAAGTTGATCCAACACAAAAGGTCAGCTCTATTGCATTTGCAAACACAGACTACGACCCTCTTGGCTAATACGTGTATAACAAATTGTTCAAGCAGACAGCTAACGTTTGGCGACTTTGGTTTGGTTGAGTCTTGTGATTACGGTGGTTTTGTTTGAGTGTAGTGGCGGTTAGCTGCTACTTAACAAGGCGTTAGCTGCTTTTTTTGTAAACGAGGATTAATCGTGATTCTTTATAAATATATGTCTTTTTCATCGGCTTGTTCAGTGATAGGAAATAGGTCTATTGGTTTTTCTTGCTTGGAAGACCTTAACGATCCTTTTGAGTGTGCAGCTTTGTGCTTTAAAGGTTCAGATGAATTAAGTAGTAAATTACAGCATAATCCTCATAAAAATCGCTTAAGTCGTAATTACGGTGTCTTATCGTTAACTCGAAATCCATTGAATGCATTAATGTGGGCACATTATGGAGATGACCACCGAGGTGTTGTCATCGGGATTGATGTGAATAAAGCTCAACTTAATACGGTAGAAAATTGTGTTATCCCAGCCAATAATGGTGAAATAATATACACCTCTACTATGCCTCAAAATAAGTTACCTACCGCTAATGTTGACTCATTAATGTCAATTGGCAAAGAGCATGCGTCATTTCATGAACATGATTTTGAATTGTTTAAAAATGCGTTCCTATACAAAGATCTGGCGTGGGGTTATGAAGAAGAAGTTCGTGTAATTAAGAATATACGAAATCCTCAGGATAACTCACGCTACAGTGATAGTAATTTTGCAAATGAGTCGGGAGACTGGAGTCAAATTCAGGTCTATGGACGTCCGCTGTATTGTTTATCGATTCCAGCAGAGTCGATAGTAGAGGCATACTTAGGTTGTTCAAGTTATTCAAACGTTACTCGCTTAGGTTTAGACAAGGAACTTTATATTAATACACGCAAAGAATGGAAATCTCAGGGTATAAATGTGCAGCTAGTACGACGTTGCGAAGGTTCCTGGAAACTTGAATTATCAGATCACAAAATTTAGTACGCAGCTAACAAAGGCATCAAGGTGACGCTTTACACTCGGCGGTTTTGGTATGGAGTTTGGTGGGTTTGGTAAGTTGGTCGTGGCGCACCTTATGCCCGGCGTTATGTCTTGTAGCACCAATAATTGATAAGGGTAGATAATGGATCTATTTGAAGAAGCTAAAAAAAGACTTTCCAAGTTAATGGAAACCTTTAAACATACAAATTCAAAAGAAATTCTGGGTCTAGTTGGATCAACCGGTGCTGGCGGCTCAAAATCTCAAGGCGAGAGCCAGTGGACTGTTAATTTTAGTCTTGAAAACTGGAGGTATCTTGAAGAAAGTAACCTAAAAGACATAAAACTAACTGTTAGAAAGGAAGTTTCTGAGCAACAACTTGGTGAATATCAGAAGGAAATAGACATATACACCCCTTATCGCCTCAAAGTGAAAGTTGTAGAAAGCAGTGATTTTGCTGGAGCTCAGGCTTACTTAGAAAAAATAGTCGGCAAGTCTGATGATCGAGAACTTTTAGCATTGGCAGCAGAGCTACAAAAGCCAGTTACATTCGAAGATGAATTACTGGGCAAATTTACGCTTGATAGAAAAGTAGATTGGTTTGAATCAGAAACGAAATGGGGTAGAGACAAAATTTGTCTCAGCCTGTCGACTGACGACTGTACCGATGAGAAGGCGTCTTTAGAGATGGCGAAAAAGCTTTGGCAGGACCAAGAAAGTTGGTCACAAAAAGTTGTTGAATTTGCAGTTGAAGAGTTACTTGAACTAAAAAATGACTCGTGGTTGGAAGAAGACGAGCCTGAAGTAACTAAAGATCAATTTATTGAGAAAATGAAGCTTGAGTCTATCACTGTTTATCCCGATGGCGAATTTGAATTTTGGCACCATGACGGTGATCTCTTTTGGGGGCACTCTATCCAGATATCAGGAAGTCTTAGTGAAGGGCTTACAAATGCAGACATTCCAGGATAGAGACATAACAATGCAATCAAGGTGATGCATTACACTCGGCATTTTTGGTTTGGAGTTCGGTGTGTCTTGCAGGTTCAGTGTTAGCACACCTTATTGCTGGCGTTAGCCCTAAGGAGAGTTTGTGAGTACATGGAAATTAACTATTAAACCTGATAGTAAGGCTGGTCATGATCCCTTTGTATTATGTAAAAATAAATCATTGTTGGGTATTGGTTGGTCTGGAGCTTATGAGAATGAGCAAGCTTCATGTATAAGTGAAGCCCGTAGATTAGTAGAAAAAAGATATAGTAAATGGCCATATGCGGTAAGGAAACTATTAGAGGAGGTTAAGGAAGGTGATCATGTTTGGTTACACCAACGAGGCCACTATTATCTGTGCCGAGCACATAAGGATATTGTTCTGGGAACAGCAATAGATCAAGATTTCATGAGCTACGACCTTGGTCATGCTCGAAAAGCTGATTGGGTAAAAGTGCCTGAAGTGTTTGTTTCCGGTGCAGTCCAACGAGGTACAATTGCTCAACGAATGATTCAAAAAATTAAAATAACTTCAGAAGAAAGAAAATGTCATGAAGTTATGTTTAATAAACTATTCGCTAATCCTAACTGGATACCAAGCATTGACATGCCGCGTTTGAGAGATCAAATTGTAAAAATGAAAATGTATGAATTATTTGCAATTATGACACCTGATGAAGTCGAAGATGTTATTGCGACTTACTTGCAAAGTGAAGGATGGTATTTAATTAAATCTACGTGTTTTAGAAGCAAACCTGTTTTTGAATTCACTATGTTTAATAAACAGTCAGAGACATGTCATGTGCAGGTGAAATCAGGTAGGCACCCGGATCCTCTTCCACCAATGAAATACAACGAGTATGTGGCTGACAAAAAGCTTGTTTGCTTATTTTCAACAAATCGTAATGCTTACCCAGGTGAAAGTGTTAAAGGTGTTAACTGCTTGTCTCATGAAGAAATATACACTTGGATAATAGACAATAGCTGGTCTCTTACTGAACCGCTAAAACAAAAGCTCTGGATATACCTGTGTGAACAGGGCTAACAAGGCCATCAAGGTGATGCGTTTTACTCGGCATTTTTGGTATGGAGTTCAGTGCGCTTTGCTAGTTTAGTGGGGCACACCTTATGGCTGGCGTTAGCCCCTTAATGGCAAAGGTTATTATAATGAAGAAAAAGTGGTGGATTGTTTCTTGTTTTATATTACTGACATCGTTTTCATTGATAGCAAACGATGAAAATTCTGGTGAAGTTACCAATATTTCATTGTTATCCTCAATCCGTGAGGTTGAGGAAGATAGAAGTATTGAAAATGTCACGAAAATGATTGAGGAAATAAATAAAGCAACATATGTTGTTGCAATATTTCCTAATCAGTTGACAGAGAATAAGCGTACTGATGATGGAATTGTCACTATAAAGGCAGGTCAAGAAATTAACTATATGACATTAAAGTCGACTGATGGAAATATGTATATTCCTATATTTACTGATATACAGGCAAAAGATTATTTTATAGAAGAGGAATCTGATGCATTAGTTTATCCTGCAAAAGAGCTCTGGAAGAAGATTACGCTTATGGATAGTATTCATGGTGTTGCAATTAATCCTGGTTTACAAAATGTTCCATTGGAATTTGAGTTGATAAAACAATTAAATCCAGATGTTTTCGGAGAAAATCAGGGCTAACAAAGCAATCAAGGTGACCCGTTACACTTGGCATTTTTGGTTCGAAGTTCGGTGCGCTTGGTAAGTTAATAGAGGGGCACCTTATCGCAGGCGTTATAAGCCATTCTTATACATCCTGTTGCTCACATCAAAGAAAGTACATTAGAAATCATGTAAGGTACTGTTAATTGGTAATAAAACGGTATAGATAGTGTGAATTATGGCTAAAAATGAAATCCTAATTATTGAGTCAAGAAGTGCAAAAGATATTTATGATGATAGATACGAAGGAGCGACCCTTAAAGATGTCTTAAAATTACAAGGAATATCGGCAAAGCACTTTGAAGTCGTTGATAAAGAGTACTTTGAAAAAGCAATTAAATACGCAGCAAAAGAACATATAAAGTATGTACATTTTAGTGGGCATGGCTCTCTGGATGGTATCTCTCTAACAAACGACTTCATTACTTGGCAAGAGTTTGATCAAATGGCATGGCCACATTTAAAAGATACTTGTTTGTGTTTTTCAAGTTGTGATGTTGCAAATGGAGTTCAAGAAATATTCGAATACCACAAGTCATTTTGTAACGCAGTTATTGCCCCTACGAGGCCAATAACTTGGGGGGAAGGTCTTGTTTCATTTAGTGCTTTGTATCATAGAGCCATGTCATGCTCTACCAGCTCCAATCAAGACGTCAGAGTCTTAAACCATATCGTTGGTGCGGGTACATTTAGTTTTATTGCTTCTCCTTTTAGATCAACTACCTATGCAGTAGGCTTATAACAAAGCCATCAAGGTGATGCGTTACACTCGGCGGTTTTGGTATGGAGTTCAGTGTGTTTTGTTGGTTCGACGGGGCACACCTTATGNTAAGTCCGAAGATAAGTAGGTTGTTGTTATATTTGCTGCCTTGAAGTCTGGCAATTCAATATCATAATTTCAACGTTACTTTGCTGTGAAAGTGTTGGCGCATCTCTTTGGCTATTGGTTTGGCGAAGCAGCCAAGCTTCTCCGCATCAGGTTGTCATGCAGGTTTCTCTGGCTCAAATCGTTGAAAGTGAATCGGAATTATCAGAGTCCGGATTTGTTGCCTGTATGCCGCAGATTTATCACGCGTGGAAAGATTTTCGGCCAAGTATGATCGTATTAATGGATGGAGTTGCATAACAAAGGTATCAAGGTGACTTGTTTGACTCGGCATTTTTGGTTTGGAGTTTAATGGGTTTGGTGAGTTCACCGTGGCGCACCTTATCCCAGGCGTTAGGCATGAGAAAAGCCTACTTTATGATCTAGTCGTAACCGCATCGCTCAAGAACGGGAAATCTTAGGCTACTCATTCATCGTAAGGCTGTCCTTAATGTTCGGTGAAATGCAGGTTGTTCCGTTCTTTGCTGCCTCAAACGATGGCAATAAGCATTCCTAGCTTCCTCGATACACCGCTGTGAAAGGCTTGTCGTTAACTTAACTCATCAGTCTGATGGTGCAGCCTCGATTAGCATCTCATCAGGGTGTCATGCAAATGTTGCTGGCTTTAAGATGTTGATAGTATTTATCTTACGTCAAGATTCGTGGATGCTGTATCCCATGGCTGGCGACGGAAAATGCTGAGAGTTCATCGGCTAAGTAGGGATGCCGCAAGTGGAAATGCCTAACAAGGCAATCAAGGTGACCCGTTACACTCGGCGGTTTTGGTATGAGGTTCGTGCGCTTTGATAGTTCAGAGTGGGGCACCTTATTGCAGGCGTTATATTGCTAGAGGAGTTCAACGTATTGAATCATTACTCTTTTGTTTTTATGGAAAGTTTAAACGAGAGCTTTCTG
>NZ_MJIL01000081.1 GCF_001939735.1 Photobacterium proteolyticum | reverse complement strand
GGGTCGTTAGCTCAGTTGGTAGAGCAGTTGACTTTTAATCAATTGGTCGCAGGTTCGAATCCTGCACGACCCACCATTCTTTCTCACGAAGGAATCAAAACTATCGTGGGCGATTAGCTCAGTTGGGAGAGCACCTCCCTTACAAGGAGGGGGTCACTGGTTCGAGCCCGGTATCGCCCACCACTTTTCTTTATGCCTTGCCTAAAGAAAAAGACTTCTTCTAAGAAGAAACCATATATATGGGGCTATAGCTCAGCTGGGAGAGCGCTTCGCTGGCAGCGAAGAGGTCTGCGGTTCGATCCCGCATAGCTCCACCACTCTCTAAATATTTTCTGCACGACGCGCAGATTCAATGGCGAAATACAGCCGTTGGGTCGATTTTGTGTCTCTGCTTATTACGTTCGAAAGTATTTAGAGAGTGGATCTTTTATCTCTTCGGAGATAACGNCAATGGCGAAATACAGCCGTTGGGTCGATTTTGTGTCTCTGCTTATTACGTTCGAAAGTATTTAGAGAGTGGATCTTTTATCTCTTCGGAGATAACGAAACACATGCTCTTTAACAATCTGGAAAGCTGACTAGTAAATTGAATCGTTAGATTCAATTAAAATGTTTTTTATAACTTCTTATATAAAGAAGGGATAAAGAACGAGTTCTCAAGCAATACACATTCAAGTGTCTTGTACTTTTGTCTTCACTTTTTCAAAAGTGAAAATAAAAGAAGAGTCCGGCGAAACAAACAAACCTTGGTTGTTTGATTATGCAGTCTTAAGTGGCTTGCGACGTAGATTTCTTTTTTAGACAACTCGCACGAAGCTTTTGTCGACGGGAGCGTAACTTGTTACGTGACCAAGCAAAAGATGAGTAAGAGGCAGGATAAAAGAGAAAGATCGAGCAAGAGAGACCTCTTGGGGTTGTATGGTTAAGTAATTAAGCGTACACGGTGGATGCCTTGGCAGTCAGAGGCGATGAAGGACGTACTAACTTGCGTTAAGCCCAGATTAGGCAGTAA
>NZ_MJIL01000080.1 GCF_001939735.1 Photobacterium proteolyticum | reverse complement strand
CGAGTGAGGTGCATGAAAAAGCCAGCAGGGAGTACCTACTGGCTTCATAAAAAAAGCGTCAACCTATTTTAGGACTAGACACCCGGCATCACAAGCACGTAGTTAATTGGTTTGCTAAACACTTAATGGCTCCAAAAACTTTGTCCCGGGTAGTATTACAATATCTTTTTCACCCTTATCCTCAAACTCTATTGTTGCTCTCCAACCAGATTCACCTCCACAATTATTAACGGCAATAAGATTATTTATAATTCCCACGCCAAAAATTTTGTGACGAACCTTCGACCCGACTTGAAATTCCGAATCACTATTAAGGGTTAATTCGATCTGCGATACCCGCGATTTACCGGAATATTTGTCGAGCGCTATTTTTCTAGCTTCCTGGTGCGCCGAAATCTCGTCTTCAGCCTGTATTCCTAGTTCAATTTCTGATTCGACAGTTACTTTTACCTTATAGAATTTCATGGTGAACTTCCTTCATATTTGTTTCTTAGATATAGCACCCATTAAGTTCAATATGTCTAGTTTTAACGAAAATTTATGACGCGCTGCTCATGCCGGATGAGCACCGGAATTCGATGAACACTAGCCCTGGCTCGTATTGCTCGAACACCGTCACTCATCTGGAGTCGTACAAGGATTTGCAGTACTGCAATTCCTTGTACGATGTTGAAAGTGGTTTTGACCGGGTGCACATCAACATTTGATGCTGGGTATGTCTGCCCACTGGGTAGTATATTGCGGGGTTAGCAATTTTCTTCGCATAGCCCATTTTTGTTCAGTTCCCTGCGCTGCCACTTTTTGTATTTCAGAATTTCAAAGACTATTCGTGTATTGCTGAAAAGATTGGAGTTATTATAATTAACTATTTTCTGAGGAAAGTAATAAAATGAAATACTTGAGAGTCTTATGCTGCGTTCTGGCTCTATGTTTAGGGGTAACATCTTGCGCAAATACTCACTACATCAGTAATGATGAATGGGTATCAAGTGATATAACACAGAGAGTACTTAATGAACGTAGGAATGACTGCGCTTTAAATAGTGACCCAAGAGAAGCCAGTTGCATTTTGTGGGAAGGAGATTAAGTTGACCCTCTCCCTGAAAACTGAAGTAGTCTAAACGGGCGTTATTGACCAAATCAATGGAACCTTTCAGTTAACTTGCCTCTGGGAGTTTCGAGCACTGCACTATGACAGCAGCCTACGTAAGAAAAACTCCAGGTGATTTCAGTGGCACTGATTTTCCACCCGAGTTATTACGTCAACAAGGAATGGAGCAAAAGCGATTCGTGGATGGCTAGGATAACGCATACTTTGTCGTGAATACTGCATAAGATTAATCGACACCATGGTTCGGAGATGGAAGCTAATGTCCAAAAGCTTGCACGGTCGGCATCTCACATTGAGTTGCCGATTGTCGTTTTGGGATACCAGAGATTATCGATGGGTTGATTTAGGCCAGATCGCCCAAGTTGGTTTTGCCCCAAACCGAGTTAACGTAAATACTCATCGGCAGATCGCACCAGCATATTTGCCTTATTTCCTTATATCAAGCTTTCAGTCGGTGATGTTCGGAAACTCCCAATTTCTCCCGTTGCGCAACAAACTTTCTCTAAACTAGATATAGAATACCTATTCATTTACACCACACCAAAGCCATTGTCTTGGTAGATAGCTTCAAGTTTACAGGAACACTCGTTCCAATAGGACATCATAAGTAGTTTATTTACCCTAATATTTTACAAGGTGCCAACATGCCCCTCCCCCCACTGCGTATCGGAGTGATATTTTTCTTTTACCATAAGCACCAAGGGTTACATTTGGCAGCTTAAGTCACGAATAACTAATAAAACTTTGATATTTTTATGCTTAGGATGTATAAGGCTTGTTAAAAAAACATCTTAATAAAGAGTTGGCTGGATTCGAATATGCGTTACAATCATAGTGCTTATAGATTAATAATTTTAATTGTAGCTTTACTATTTAGCTCATTATTTACAGTTTCAGCAAGCGTCCATAACAGTAACATCTTACGTGAAGAAACGTTAGTTGTAGGCGTTATTAGCACTAACCCCAAAAAAGCCTTCAAACGAACGCAGCCCATTGCAGACTATTTAGCCAAAAACCTTCAGCAACATAAAATAACCAACGCGCTGGTCGTGGTAGCAAAAGACGTCCGTCAGATGACTCGCTGGATTAAAAATGGTCAGATAGACCTTGTTTCAGAAACTGTATTTGCGGCACATGATCTTGTTCAAAACGCAGGCGCACAACTGCTTGCAAGACGCTGGAAAAGTGGAGTGGCTGAATATTCATCTATTTTCTTTTCTAAATTAAATCATGACGTTGATTCGTTTGATGATTTGCGTAATAAAAATATAGCCTTTGAGGATCGAGGGTCAACAAGTGCTTATCTCATTCCTGCTGCAATTTTATTGGAGCAGGGGTATGAACTCTATGAAGTAACCTCCCCGCGAGAATTACCACCCGAAGGTAAAATTGGTTACTTTTTTTCGGATGAACTTTCGAAATCAGGAGGCGAAAAGAATATGATGAGCTGGGTTCAAAGAAGTATTGTCGCTGCGGCGGCTTTTAGCAACCTTGATTGGGAAAAAGAGATACCAGAACAGGTTCAGCGCCAACTTCAAATCATTTATACAAGCCAACCTATCCCCCGCTCACTGATGTTGGTACGCCCCAATATGCCAGCTGAGTTAAAACAAGACATCTTGATGCTATTGCTATCTGCTCATCAAAGTGAGCAAGGAAAGCAAGCCTTGACTGCCTACAAAAAAACGAAAAAGTTTGATGCGATCACTTCTGACATCGAACAAAGTATACACTGGGCTGGAGAGAGAAAGGCTTTAGTGGATAAGAATTTGATACGCTAGCTATAAGAACCATATACGATGAAGTTAAAAAGTAAATTAGTAATGGGGAATATGCTTATGGTCATTTTAACTATGGGCTTCCTGACCTTTTCACAGTTACTTATTTCTTCTTACTATGACGATGAGATTTTGGTTAAAACTTCAGACAATATATCAGAAAGATTTGTTGCGCACGCACGGAGCCAAGCGGAGCAAACGGTTTCTTATTTGTCCGAAGCGCTTTTAAATCCGATGTATTTTTACGATATTGAAACGATTCGTTCTCTGTTAGAACCTGCCTTGAAAATCGAATCGGTAATAGCAATAAAGGTATTTGACACTACTGGCCTGGTTATACACACTGGGAAGGAGCCAGATTATGACTACGGTATACCGCTAGATATGCCGTTAGTTGAAGAAGCCGTGCTAGAAAATAAACAGGCATTCTCCAAGGCTGGAAGTTCAGAATTAACTATTGCACGTCCTCTAACGATGAATAAGAAATTGCTAGGTGGCGTGGTTATGACATATTCACTTAAAGCAATTCAAAAAGATATAGAAGATAATAAATCTATTGTTAATGATATCAATCGTTTAAGCAGAAAATACAACACAACATTGACGGCTATAGTGACTATAGTTATGTGCTTGGTTAGCTTGTTCCTTTCGATTTTAATAGCAAGAACATTAGTTAACCCAATAACTAAGCTACTATGGCACTCAAGACGAATAAGTAAGGGGGAGTACCAAGTCTCCAATAATATTCATCGGAACGATGAGCTGGGTGAATTGGCAGCGGCATTCGATGAAATGAGTACAAGTCTTAAAGAACGTAGTGATGCAATTGAATTTCTTGCCTATAACGATCCGTTAACTGAGTTACCAAATCGCACTCAATTCATCAAGTTTCTCGATAGTCAGATTAACTCGACCAACGAGTCGGATGAGGCCCTCGCCGTGTTCTTTATCGATTTGGACGAATTTAAACGGATAAATGATAACCTTGGCCATCAAGCTGGCGATGAGCTTCTTTGTGAAGCGGCCAGCATACTACGTGGTATTAAAACTCAAACCAGCCATAAATTAAGTAAGCTTAATAGCTTAATAGCTAGAGCTGGTGGTGATGAGTTTTTAATCTGTTTATCTGGCGTTAGTAGCCTCGATCCTGTATCTAAATTTGCTTCAGAAATTGTTAATGTCTTTAAAAAACCGATATATCTTAGAGGTTCAGGCGAATTCGTTGTCGTAGGGGCAAGTGTAGGTATCGCTTTATATCCTGACTCAGGAAGCGCAGCTGAAGACTTAGTAAAGAATGCAGATATCGCGATGTATACCGCGAAGTCTAATGGGAAAGGAAACTTTTGCCAGTTCAACTATGAAATGGAACGACAAGTGTTGAGCAGAGGGCTTATGGAGCGAGAGCTTCGTTCGGCAATTATGGATTTCTCCCAATTTCAGCTTTTCTATCAACCAAAGTTAGACCTGATAACTGGTAACATAGTTGGAGTTGAAGCTTTGTTACGTTGGACGCATCCAAGTAAAGGAAGTATTTCACCCGCAAAGTTTATTCCTATTGCAGAAGCTACTGGCATTATTAATCCACTAGGTGAGTGGATTGTTCAGCAGGCATGTCGAGATATACAAAATTGGAATTCGCATGCGCTGCATCCTGATTTTCACGTTGCACTTAACCTCTCACCAAAGCAACTTTATGGTGGTAAGGTTTTCAACATACTTCGGCAACAGCTTAAAAGATATGACCTAGACGCTTCACGTTTACACGTTGAAGTTACCGAAACTGCCCTAATGTCAGACAAAAACAGTGCGAAGGAAACATTAGATAGCCTTCGAAATATAGGCATCGAGGTATGGCTCGATGATTTTGGTACAGGTTATTCTTCATTAGGCTATTTGCGTGAGTTCAATATTGATGGTTTGAAAATTGATCGCAGCTTTGTATCCGATATTGACAATGACTCAAATGATCGAACCCTATGCTCAGCGATAATATCTATGGCTCATCAGCTTGGTATCAAAGTTGTTGCTGAAGGTATCGAAACAACGACACAGTCATCATTCTTATCAGACGCGAAATGTGATTATGGGCAAGGCTATTTGTTCGCAAAGCCTATGCCCGCAGGAGATCTGGAGCAAAAATTGCGAGGGACGTCGTTACAAGAAACTCCAAATAATGAAATTTACATGAAAGAACTTGATTCTTATGCTAGTTCCTAAAATGGGGATTCATAAGCATTGAGATTAATAATATTTTTGGTTGTGTCGCAAAATTATGCCGAAGTACAAATGCACTGATTTCCAGATGCAATTAGGCTGCAAGCGCGTAGAACTCATCCCAAACAGATAAACCTTCAGGGTTGTCGAGCTGTCTGTTTTTAATCATCGACCNTAGGCTGCAAGCGCGTAGAACTCATCCCAAACAGATAAACCTTCAGGGTTGTCGAGCTGTCTGTTTTTAATCATCGACCACAGTTCTATTCCGGCTAATGTGGACTTTGCGCCTTCATCAGATTTCCAACCAAGTGCCTGGTTCATTTTCCCTTTCACTCTGCGGTGGCTTTGCTCGACAATATTGTTCAGGTATTTCACTTGAAGAACTTCAATGAGGTTGAACATCAGGCCATTCTGCCAAAGATCAATGTTGATATTGTGCAGTGCTAATGCATTGGAATGACTGCCATCTATAACCACTTTCTCTGGTAGCCCATGTTGGCCGGTTCTTGCTGCCTTTTCATCTCGCTTATCACGCAGTAGAAAATCAATCACATCACCATATTTATCAACGGCTCGGTAGTAATATTTCCACTGACCTTTGACGTTGATATAGGTTTCGTCCATCCGCCACGAGGAAGCCACCGGCTTCTTTATTCTGCGCGCTCGGTGCTCCAGTAATGGCGCATATTTGATGACCCACCGGTTCAATGTTGAGTGGTCAACAATGATGCCACGTTCTGTCAGTATCTCTTCAATTTCACGGTAGCTCAGCTTGTAGGAAAGATAGTAACGTACTGACTGCAGTATGATCTCGGAAGGAAAATGACGGCCGATGAATGTGATGGTCATGATGTTGGAAGTGATGAATGTTGATGAAGATCATAACCTACTACTTCCGTTTGCGACAAAACCCTCAATCTCAGCATTATCGAATGGAACTGAAGTTACTTGCCTCGGTTGGAGTTTTTTAGTGTTCTCAGCACGGTATTAAACCCAACTTTAAGCACCCTTGCCGTATCACGTAGCCCAGCGTTGTTCATGGCCATATCGACAATTTGTTCTTTCACTCCAGGATGATAGGCATTGCAGGTGTAATCAAGCTGGAATGCCTTTCGGCAATCAAGGCAGCGATAGCGTTGTGCTTTATTCGCTCCAGTCCCATGTTTTCGAACTGGTTTGGTCCGAGAACAGACAGTAACGGCAAGGGACTTCTAGTGTCGCCATAAGATCACCCGAGAACTCGACAAATAACTAAACTATAGTTAAAATCACCAAATTGGCATCATGACCGAATTTTTTGCAACAAAGCCTAACAGGCAGAGATTTTAAACGGGATAAACAACTGAATTGAGGTTGAAGAGCACTTTAACCTTTCTTGTTAAAATGCTCTGTCTTGATTATTTTGGGAGTGACGTTATTTCTATTATGTGTGGAGGTGATTTATAACCACGGATCCAACATCACTTTTCCAACCACTTTATGCTCTTCTACCAGTTTATGTGCCGATTGAACCTCACTTAATGGGAGGGTCGTTGCGATAGCTGGTGAAATTTTTCCATTTGCAAGCATCTCAAGGTAAACACGCTGATCATTTAAACGAGAGCCTCGAATGCCTAAGATGGTCATTTCTTTTGCGACCAAGTCCATAATTCCCCATGGAAGACCGCTTGAAGTGACATCCCCACCGACAGGGCATAAATTTCCACCTAAACGTAGAACGTCGTACGCCAATTGTTGCAACGTTGTGTTTCCTGTATATTCAATGGCATGCTCAACTCCTTGTTGGTGAGTAAACTCCATGATCTCATTTCGAGCTTGCTCAGGATTATTTGGATCTATCACAAGATCAGCTCCTTGTTCTAACAACACTTTACGTTTATCGGCATCACGGCTAGTTGTAATGACAGAAGCTCCAGCTAATTTTGCCCATTGTAAGGTCGCATAGCCCATACCGCCAGAAGCTCCAGTAACGAAGACATACTCACCCACTTTTACACTGCAACGATCCACAACAATACGATGGCTGGTTGGATATGACCAAGATCCTGCGGCCGCATCTTTATAACTAACACTGTCGGGGATTCGCATCCAATAGTTTTCAGGTCGAGCAATAAATTGCGCGTTCCCCCCTTTCATAGCATGGCCAGGATAATCTAGGCCCTCAGATAAGTTTCCTAACCCCCTAATAGCATTGATATCACCTGGTTTTTCTGGGTGAACTAAGCCTAGAACGCGATCACCAACAGAGAATTGAGATACTTGGCTTCCAATAGCAATAACTTCGCCAGCTGCTTCTCGCCCTGGTTGTTGCGGTAGAGGATAAGCTTTACGGCCGGGTAAACTTTTATCTTCAAATTTTTTTAATAAATCACCGTTGCGGTATTTTATATCCCAACCGGAGACTGCTGTTGACATTACTTTGACTAAAATATCGTGTTCTCCAAATTTTGGCATTGGGTGGTCACCATACTGAAGAACCTCGTAGCTTCCACATTCATTTATTCTAACAGCTTTCATTGTTTGCATATTTTAGGCCTTTTTGATTTATGTAATGGTCATGCATGGATTTTTGATACTTTTATTTATTAAAAGTTCACAAAAACTTTTAAAATAAATTATCAATTAACTTATTTTTTATAGAACGCCTTTGTCCATACAGGTTCAGGACAGGTAATAATAAGTAAGTTTTGTAAAATCAATAGATTGAACTATCAGCCAAGTAAAACAAATTGTAACTTTGGTTGTCCAAGGCTTATATCCTTAATGAACATTCTTTTTGTGAGGGATAATTCATTATTTTTGTTTTATATCATTCACAACCTTAATTTCACATGAATCGATAGTTAACTAAAAATTAAGGTGTGAAATATAAAATGAAGATTAAACGAAAGTTGTAATAAACCGATGGGACTTTATATGAAAACCAAAACATTAGTTTAACAAGAAAAATAAATCTGCTTCCACCGTTGCTATCCTTTCTACTTTAAATGATTCCAGTAGCTAGGTCCGGAACGATACCCCTCATTCTTGAGCACTAGCAATGGACGGTTTTGTCGCAAACTGAAGTCGTAGGTAATGATCTTCATCAACATTCATCACTTCCAACATCATGACCATCACATTCATCGGCCGTCATTTTCCTTCCGAGATCATACT
>NZ_MJIL01000079.1 GCF_001939735.1 Photobacterium proteolyticum | reverse complement strand
ATTCGGAACCGCCGTATGCGACCCACGCTTGTACGGTGGTGTGAGAGGACGGAGGCCGCGAGGCCTCCTCCTACTCGATTGAACTGTTAGCAGCCTGAACTGGCTTAGGCAGCTTGACTACATTGCTGGCATCGACAGGGAGTTCGGGAAGCCTGATCGAGACTTCTTTGCCGATATCACCGAGAACCAGATCGAATAGGTTGAAGATTGTCTCAGAGACCTGCAGAGAAAAATGATAAAGCTGCTCTTTGACCAGACCCGGATCCGGGTTGTCCAGGTCAATCTTGTCGAACTGATCAAACAGTGCCTCAATAATAAGTGGTGGAGCAGGGTTGCTGCTTCTAACTGTCATCTGGCCGAGACGCCGGCGCAGGATCTGGGTATGTAAACCGAGTTCGCGCTTTATCGCCGTACTGTTCGGATGATAGCTGTGAGTAGTGTGGCGAAAACGGCTCAGACTGTCGATAGCATTGAGAGTGACAGGCCAGGTCGACTGGTATTGTTGGAAGACATGTTCTTTGTCAGCAGCCAGCAGGCTCTGGGTGATGGTGTCATCAATCAGGTACAGGACATGACGGATGGCCTTGCCGTGAACAGCCTGATTTCGCTGTAAAGAATACCTTGGCCACTCGTCCAGTAATGATGTAATGCGCTTCATTAATATTCGGTACATGGGTTTTTGGGAGTGCTCAGCCTGGCTGATCAGAGAGCGAAGCAGGCCTTGAATCGCCAGTGATTCGTTTAAAGGTTGCTCCTTTCCAAGGAAACTGCCGCTGGTATTCAGCAACTGGTGGGTCTGTCGACGGTGAAAGCGTAGCAGGTGAATAAGCTGGCGTAGGCCGATCACCTGGTTAAAGCGGTTTTGCAGCAGTGAATTGCTCTGCCTTACATGGTAGGTGTAATAGCCGAGACTAAGCACAACTCCAATAATCAATGACATGATAAGCATTTTCCCTCCAGCATCAATGGTGCTTCATAGAGGGAATAACGCAATAAGTGTGCCGTTGAGTAAGCTGTCTACCTAGCTTATTTATTTATATTTATCAGCAACTTACCGTTTGATTGTTTATCAAGCTCACAACCTTGGGCATTGATGGGGCAAGTATGTATCCTGATGGTGCAAAAAAGCCCCTTGCGGGGCTTTTAATGGGATTTGCTATTTTGCCGCTATAGACAGCGTTGACTGTTAGTCGAAGCTGGCTGTTTTGGCTTGTGGGTGAAGATGGACTTCTTCATCTTTCTCGCCTGCTGCCGGGTCATTGAATCGATTAACATCGAGCTCACCTTCAGACTTGGCCACAATACAGGTTACCGCACTGTCACCAGTGATGTTGACTGCAGTACGGATCATATCAAGTAGTCGGTCGACACCCATGATAATCGCGATACCTTCAACTGGCAGGCCTACCTGGCTCAGTACCATTGCCAGCATGATCAGGCCAACACCCGGAACACCGGCTGTACCGATAGAGGCAAGTGTTGCCGTAACGATAACTGCCATGTAGTCACCCATCGTCAGATCGATATTGAAAGCCTGAGCAATGAACGCTGTCGCAACACCCTGCATGATTGCAGTACCATCCATGTTGATGGTTGCGCCTAGTGGTACAGTAAATGAAGCGATACGGTTTGAAGCACCGAGACGCTTGGTTGCTGTTTCCATCGTTACAGGAATGGTTGCGTTTGACGAAGCCGTGGAGAAGGCAAACATGATTGCATCTTCCATCTTTTTCAAGAATGTCTTCGGGCTCAAACCAGTGAACACCTTCAACATTGTGCTGTATACAACCAGGCCGTGAATCAACAGGGTACAAGTCAGTACCACGAAGTAGCCAAACAGGTTGTAGATGGCATCAAGGCCGATTCCTGTGAACAGTTTCGCCATCAGGAAGAAGACACCGAAAGGCGCAATGTGCATCAGCAGTGCAACCAGCTTCATGATGACTTCGTTAAGATCGGCAAAGACAGCAGCAATGCGCTCACCTGGCTTGCCGGCAGCACTAATGGCAATACCGAACAGAATAGCAAATACGATAATTTGCAGTGTGTTGCCTTGGGCCATTGAGTTGATTGGGTTCGTCGGGAACATTCCGATGATGACATCACCCAATGAAGGGGCTTCTTTGGCTGCAAACGTTGTTGCGGCAGAAAGATCGGCACCGGCTCCCGGTTGGAACAGGTTACCCATGGTCAGTGCAAGGGTGATGGCAATCGCCGTTGTTGTTAGATAGAACAACAAGGTTTTGCCCCCGAGGCGACCTAGCGTGCTGATATCGTTCAGCGTACTGGTACCACAAACCAAAGAAACAAATACTAAAGGTACAACCAGCATTTTTAAGCTAGCAATGAAGATCGCACCACCAACGTCAAACAGGCCATTCACTAGATATTCGTGTACAAATGAAGTCTCAGCAAAAAGGGAGCGAATAGCGAATCCTGTCAAGATGCCCAGCAGCATGCCGAGAATTACTCGACCAGTCAGGGACATTTTCTTTTTTTGTGTTGGCATGAAATGAACACTCCTTATAATTATTCACTCTGTAAATCATTCACCAGAGCGCGGAGCAGGTTAACAGCAGTTTAGGTGTTAAAGCGAAGTAAAATGCTGTGCAAAATTCAAAGGTATGTTTCAGATCACACTTTCTGATGCAGAATGGTATTCCGAAAACATTAAATTTAACCAAATATTAACCTATCGGTTGATATATATACAGTTTTTGTGCTGCTTCATCGGTAATAGCGAATTTCCGTGGCGTTTATACCGAATAAAAGCGAAATTTATCGTCATGATAAAAATAGTCGTTAACATCTGCTTTTGCCGAGAAAATATCCTATGAAGCTGTCTGCTGTTTGGTAGGTAATGATAAGGTTAATAAATTTAGAATATCTACAGATAATCAGTGATTTGGAAACAATTAGCCAGTGGTTACCGACCATTGCTCGCGGAATAAAAAAAGGAGCCGAAGCTCCTTTATTATTGCGTTAATTGTGCATAAAAATTACATCACACGCATACCAGGCTGCGCACCTTCGTGTGGTTCTAGGATCCAAAGGTCTTCACCACCAGGGCCCGCTGCCAGTACCATACCTTCAGACATGCCGAACTTCATCTTACGCGGCTTGAGGTTGGCCACCATTACAGTGTGCTTGCCAATTAGGTCTTCAGGGCTGTAGGCCGACTTGATACCTGCGAATACTTGGCGAGTCTCGCCACCTAGGTCTAGCTCAAGCTTAAGTAGCTTGTTGGCTTTAGGCACAGATTCGCAAGACACGATTTTCGCAATGCGAAGATCCACTTTAGCAAAGTCATCGAACTCGATTTCGTCTGCGATTGGTTCTTTACTTAGCTCAGTTTCTGTCTTCGCCGCTTCTGCTTTTTCTTTAGCTGCCATTTCTGCTGCGGCATCTTCTCTTGAAGATTCAACCATAGCTTCAACTTTCTTGGCATCTATGCGGTTGAATAGCGCCTTGAACTTAGTCACTTCGTGGCCAGTCAGCGGCTGGGCAATACCTTCCCAGGTCAGGGTCTCGTTCAGGAAGCCCTCTGTGCGCTCAGCAAGCTGAGGCATGACTGGCTTCAGGTAGGTCATCAGAACGCGGAACAGGTTAATGCCGACAGAACAGATTTCCTGCAGCTCCTGATCCTTGCCTTCTTGCTTGGCAACAACCCATGGGGCTTTTTCGTCAACGTACTGGTTCGCTTTGTCTGCCAGTGCCGTAATTTCGCGGATTGCACGGCTGTATTCACGGTTCTCGTAAAGCTCAGCAATGCGATCAGAGGCGGCAACAAACTCGGCATATAGCTCAGGCTCGGCAAAACTGTCTGACAGCTTGCCTTCGAAGCGCTTGGCAATGAAGCCGGCATTACGTGATGCCAGGTTGACAATCTTGTTCACGACATCGCTGTTTACACGCTGGGTGAAATCTTCGAGGTTAAGGTCAAGATCGTCGATACGGTTATTCAGCTTGGCCGCGTAGTAGTAACGCAGGTATTCTGGGTCCAGGTGCTGCAGATAAGTACCTGCTTTAATAAAGGTACCTTTCGACTTCGACATCTTCGCGCCGTTTACAGTAACGTAGCCGTGAACGAAGACATTGTTTGGTTTGCGCAGACCGGCACCGTCAAGCATGGCTGGCCAGAACAGGCTGTGGAAGTAGACAATATCTTTACCGATGAAGTGGTACAGCTCGGTTGAGCTGTCCTTGTTCCAGAACTCGTCGAAGTTCAGGTCGTCACGCTTGTCACACAGGTTCTTGAATGAGCCCATGTAGCCGATTGGTGCATCCAGCCACACGTAGAAGTACTTGCCTGTTTCACCCGGGATCTCGAAGCCGAAGTACGGCGCATCACGCGAGATATCCCATTGCTGAAGGCCAGACTCGAACCATTCTTGCATCTTGTTGGCGGTTTCGTCCTGCAGTGCGCCTGATTTGGTCCACTCTTGCAGCATTCCTTCGAACTGAGGTAGGTCAAAGAAGAAGTGCTCGGAATCCTTCATTACCGGCGTCGCGCCGGAAACAGCAGATTTTGGTTCGATAAGATCCGTCGGGCTGTAAGTTTCGCCACAGTTGTCACAGTTATCGCCGTACTGGTCTTCTGCCTTACATTTCGGGCAGGTTCCTTTTACGAAGCGATCTGGCAGGAACATTTCCTTTTCAGGATCGAATAGCTGAGAGATGGTACGGCTGGTAATAAAGCCTTTCTCTTTTAGCTGAGTGTAAACGAACGACGCCAGCTCACGGTTCTCGTCGGAATGTGTGCTGTGGTAGTTGTCAAAGCTAATATCGAAGCCAGCAAAGTCGGCCTGGTGCTCTTTGCTCACTTCGGCAATCATCTGCTCAGGTTCCATACCCATCTGCTGGGCCTTAAGCATGATTGGAGTGCCGTGTGCATCGTCTGCACAGATGAAATGAACTTCGTTGCCGCGAAGGCGCTGATAGCGCACCCAGATATCCGCTTGCACATGCTCAAGCATGTGTCCCAAGTGGATCGAACCGTTAGCGTACGGTAGGGCGCAGGTCACCAGAATTTTTCTTGGATTTGCAGCCATAATTACTTATTTCGCTCATGATGGGTAAAAAAATATAGCCTCAAATAGTACCTGATGGACAGCGTATTGCCTAGCGTCATCCAGTGATAATCACGCTAAATAGCGGCGATAAATAGGCTTTGGTGGTACGATGGATGTGAACAACCATAATGGAGCGCTAAAAACGATGAGTAGTGATTCAATGATCCGATTTGAGAGTGTGGCTGATATCTGCCGTTGGCTGAATCAGTTCGAGCATCCATGGCTGCATCATGAGTGGGCCGACACGCCAGATGTTGTGTCGGTATCGGCTCAGGGCGTTGTGTCGATCACGCTGCCGTTTGCCGCCAACTCGGTGATAGAGCTGCTAGAGCATTGGATTATTACCCAGCAGCAGCTTCATCATGTTGCCCAGAGTATGACGTTTGCCGTAACGACCCGGGTTGCGCCTCTGGCAACCGGCGAGAAGACACCGCTGCGTGGGGTAAAGAATATTATTGTGGTCAGCTCGGCCAAAGGCGGAGTGGGTAAATCAACAACCGCGGTTAACCTGGCATTGGGGCTGGAGAAGCAAGGTGCAAAAGTGGGCTTGCTCGATGCCGATATCTACGGTCCGTCGGTGCCTATGATGCTGGGAACCGTGGATGAGAAGCCACAATCCCCTGACGGAAAGATGATGTTGCCGATAGAGTCGTGTGGATTGTTTACCAATTCGGTGGGCTACCTGGTGCCGGCTGACAGCGCGACGATTTGGCGCGGACCTATGGCTTCCAAGGCGCTGACCCAGATTATTACCGAAACCTGGTGGCCGGACCTGGACTACCTGGTCGTCGATATGCCACCGGGCACCGGCGATATCCAGCTTACGCTGGCCCAGCAGATCCCGGTGACCGGCGCCGTGGTGATTACAACACCGCAGGATTTGGCGTTGGCCGATGCCATCAAGGGGATCAACATGTTTGAGAAGGTCAACGTGCCAGTGGTCGGTGTCGTTGAAAACATGAGCTACCACATTTGCAGTAACTGTGGCCACCATGAACCGATTTTCGGTACCGGTGGCGCCGAGCGTATGGCGAAAGACTATTCTGTTCCTTTGTTGGCGCAGTTGCCGCTGCATATCAAGATCCGTGAAGATATCGACAGCGGCAAGCCGACGGTTGCCTCGTCGCCAGACTCGGAGCAGGCTGCGGCTTATATTGACTTGGCGGGGCAGGTGGCCAGCCGCTTGTTCTGGCAGGGCAAGCCGATTGCTGAGCAGATTACAATACGCACAATGTAATCCTTTTCTTGCAACAATTATGTAAACTTTGTAGTTAATCGTGCCGGATGTCGCATTTTTGCTGGCATCTGGCCGCACAAATCCATATAATCAGGCGGTTTATTTATACCTATTCGCACAATTATCTGGTTTACGATGTAAAAGCAGATAGTTGTTTAAATGAGTATTTCCACCTCGCTACGTTGTCTTACAGGTGCTTTCTGATATGTCTGAAAACTCACACCAATGCGTCATTATCGGTATCGCAGGCGCTTCTGCGTCCGGTAAAAGTCTGATTGCCAGCACAGTTTATAAAGAGCTGAAAGAAAAAGTCGGCGATCATCAGATCGGTGTTATCACGGAAGATTGTTACTATAACGATCAAAGTCACCTGACCATGGAAGAGCGGGTCAAGACCAATTACGATCACCCGAATGCCTTGGATCATGACTTGCTTTGTGATCATTTGCAGATGCTGGTTGAAGGTAATGCGGTAGAAGTTCCGCAGTATAGTTACAGCGAGCACACTCGCATGGTAGAAACCACGCCGATGACACCTAAGAAGGTGATCATTCTGGAAGGTATCTTGTTGCTGACCGATCCGCGTCTGCGCGAAATCATGCATGCGAGTGTCTTTATGGATACACCGCTTGATATCTGTCTGCTACGTCGTCTTCAGCGTGATGTTGCTGAACGTGACCGTACGATGGAATCGGTACTTGAGCAGTATCAAAAGACGGTACGCCCTATGTTCATGCAGTTTATTGAACCGTCTAAACAGTACGCCGATATTATCGTTCCTCGCGGTGGTAAAAACCGCATTGCCATCGACGTGCTTAAGGCACATATTGCTCGATTGCTGAAATCGTAGCATTGGCAATGAGGCTGGCACTGCTTGCCTTGATTGGAAATGACAATATTTGATAGGCAGCCTTAACGGCTGCCTATTTTTTTGCTCTAATAACAGATAATTAAAAACTAATACATCTATTTGCTGTCGTACACCCAAGTTACTTCAAATGACTGCTTGGATATATCAGGAACGGACTCTGGATATACCCACAGGCTTGTAACCCTATTCAGTGTGGACGGATAACACGAGGACACGATGAAAAAGCTTTTGTATGCCGTACTGGCAATTGTAGTTGTTATCGTTGTGGGGATCGGTGCATTGTTGGCACTGGTTGACCCTAATCAGTTTAAGCCATTGATCACCGAGCAGGTGAAGAAGGCGACAGGGCGTGATCTGGTGATCAGCGGTGATATCGGATGGCGTTTTTTTCCGAGCATAGGTTTTACCCTGGGTCAGACCGAGTTTCGCAACCCGCAAGGCTTTGCCGAGCCCAACTTGGTTCAGCTGGGCAGTGCCGAGCTGTCGGTATCCGTTGTCCCGCTTTTCTCCCGTCATCTTGAGATAGGCCATGTCAGCTTGCAAGATGGTCGTGTCTTTATTCAGACACGCAAGGATGGTGTGAGTAACATTGATGGGCTCGGACAGCCTGCGCCCCAGGATCAGCAGTTGGAGACTACGGCAAGCCAGCCAACGACAGCACCCGAGACAGGCACAGCTTCTGAGCCTGCTCCATCATCTCAGGATGCCGCACAGCCATGGACCATCAGCCTTGAAGGTGTCGAGCTTGTCAATGCCAGTGCTGAGATTCGTGATGAGCAGGCTGGTACTTTTACCTCAATCAGTGCGTTGAACCTTACCCTGAACCGTTTTGCGCCTGGAGAATGGACTCAGCTCGATTTTGATGTGGCGGGACAAAATGGCGAGCTGGCCTTTACCGCCAACGGTGCTACTGAGCTATTTATCGTGCCGGCGCTGAATAATGCCGAGCTGAAGAATCTGCAGTTGGCCGCTACAGCTAAAGATCCGGTTAATGATATTCAGTCACTGAGCCTGGTTGTGGACAAATTTAAAGCCGGTGACTGGTCGGCAGTGACATTTGCGGCCAAAGGCGAAGTGCCTGATTTGGTATTTGATGCCAAGGGCGAGACACGCCTGAAGTTAAGCGAGGCCTTTGATTTGCTTCAGCTGCAGGCGTTGGTTCTGGAGTCCGGCTTGAAAGGAGCGGCATTACCTCGCCCTGAGATGACTGTAAAGCTCAATGCTGATGCGGAATATGACGTTAGCAAGGGCATGGCAACCCTGTCGCAGTTTAAGGCAGGTGTTGATGAGATCAGTGTCAATGGTGAAGGCTCGTTTAAGGCGGCTGACATTCCGGTTATCCGTTTTGCGATTAACAGCGACAACATTGACCTTGATAGTTTCCTCGGTCTAGATAAGAAAGAAGCAACGCAGAAAACCAGTGATGAAGGTGCGGGAACGACCACTGGCGGTTCCATGTCGGAGACTGCTCCTGCTGCAGACAAGAACAAAGAGCCGGATCTGTCGGCATTGAAAGGGCTGGATGTTGCCGGTACCGTCAAGCTGGGCAAATTCAAAGCAGCGAATGCCAAGTTGGCCAACGTGCTGGTGGATATGAAAGTTGCCAAAGGCGTCCTAAAGCTCAAGCAGTTCCATGCTGATCTGTATGACGGCAGTATTACAATGCAGGCGACCCTGAATGCTAACGGTAAACTACCTACGTACAAGGTGACGAACCAGATCCGTGGTGTTCAGGTTCAGCCGTTGATGATTGATGTTGCCGACAACGATGTACTGGCGGGTAAGGGTGATATCACGATGAGCCTTGCGGGCACCGGATTGGCCGAAAATCGTATCCGCAAAAATATAGCCGGTACGGTCGATATTAATTTTGCCGACGGAGCGGTTTACGGGGTGAATGTGCCTGAGATGATCCGTGAAGCCAAGGCGAAATTGAAAGGCAAACGAGCCGAGTATGTTAAAGAAGAAAGAAAGACCGACTTTTCGGCAATGGTAGCAACCATTAAGCTGGGCTCGGGCAAGGCTTCGACTACGAATTTGGATCTGGATTCTCCGCTGCTGCGTATAGCGGGTAAAGGCCATACCAATCTTGTCAGCGAAGCAATCGACTTCAAGGTGAATACTTCGGTTGTTGCGACCAGCAAAGGTCAGGGCGGCAAGCAGGTGGACGAAGTGGCTGATCTGACAGTGCCGATAGATGTCAAAGGTAACTGGACCGAGCCTAAGTTTTCGATGGATCTGGCAGGTCTGCTGAAGCAGAACAATGAGCTGGAGAAAAAGGCACAGAAAGAAGTCGAGCGCGGGCTTGAGAAGCTACTTGGCGACAAGGCCAAAGATGACGAGGTGAAAAAAGTGGCCGATAAGCTATTAAAAGGGCTGTTTAACTAATCGATCTCTAGCTTGACTCTCGTGTGAAACTGAAAGGCTTGCCATTTTGGCAAGCCTTTTTCTTGTGACCCTCAGATTCTTTTGCCCGCGTTCTTCTAAGCGTCAGGCCAGACTTCTGTTTTTCTTGTTCGACTTTTGTGTTTCCAGGGTATTTTGGAAGGCTTTGAGTAGGTCTACGGCTGACAGAATGCCGACCAAATCACCTGTTTTATCCAGAACAGGTGCAGCACCCACATGGTAGTCGAGCAGGGTACCGACCGCTTTGGTCAGTGTGTCATAGGTACGAACGTGCACTATATCTCTGATCATGACATCACCGATATGCAGATCGTCGGTCAGGTCGTATTCGTGACCGATATCCGGTGATTCATCAACCCAGCCCGGACGGCGTAGCTCGCGGTCACTGACAATGCCTATCAGCTCGCCTGCTTCATTCGTTACCGGTAAATGGCGGATCGCTTCGTCGCGCATCAAAAAAAAGGCTTCGCGAAGGCCGGCCTCTGGCTGAATGGTGATAACTTTGCGTGTCATGTATTCAGAAACTTTTGTTGGCATATACATCTTCCCTTTGTCAGAGTGAATTGATGTTGCCTGATTTAAAGTAGCGAATTCAATGGTGCTGAACTGCGACCAAACCCATAGTTTTACTTTTGTTTACTTTACTTGTTATACGCACTTTGCCCTTTGGTGACTATTTTTGATAAGGTGTGCCGAATTAGCTGAGAATAACGGCCAGATAAAAAACGATATATACCCATATAAATAACCTGGCTGAAAAGGAGAAAAAGTTGGATTCAGTGACTCAAGCCGCATTAGGTGCCGCTGTTGCGGGTTTGGTGGCAGGAAAGAAGTGTTCGCCCAAAGTACTTTTGGCCGGTGCCGCTCTTGGCACCCTGCCTGATTTGGATGTGCTGATGAACTATGGTGATCCAGTATCAGATATGGTGAAGCACAGGGGTTTCAGCCACTCGATTTTTGTTCTGCTACCGTTCTCGTTGTTACTGGCGTGGTGCTGGCAGAAGTTGCGGCCAACTCAGTTTGGCTTTACGCAACTGTGGCTATTGATTGCAGCGTGTCTTATTACTCATCCGTTGTTGGACGCCTTTACCTCGTACGGCACTCAGCTGCTGTGGCCTCTGCCGGTCAGTGTCGCGGTGTCCAGCATCTTTATTATCGATCCCCTCTATACAGTGCCGCTTCTTGTGATGGTTGGTGCCAGTCTGTTGTGGCGAAGGAATATGGCAAGGTTGTGCGGTATCGGCCTGGCAATATCGAGCCTGTACCTTGGCTGGTCGGTTATCGCGCTTAATATTGTCGAGGGGCGAGTACAAGACCAATTAGCCAATACGCCGATGGCGGACAAGCCTGTTTTTATCGCACCGACGCCTATTAATACCGTACTGTGGCGTGTTGTGGTGTTAGATGGCGATACCTACTGGGAAGGGTTAACGTCTTTGATGGACGAAGATAAAACTATCGATTTTATTGCCAAGGATCGCGGCCACTGGACACTGGACGAGAAACCACAGCACCTGGTTATGCTGGAAGACTTTACCAGCCAGTTTGTAAAATACGAGCAGGTAGGTGAGAGCCTGACGGCTACAGATTTGCGACTGGGAATGGTGGAATACCTGCCGTTCAAGTTTGTCTTTGCCAAATTGGATAGTGACGGAGCATGGTCTTCGGCCCTTCCTGTACAGTTGGAAAGCCCTAATGTAAGGCCTAAGCATCTGCCGGCACTGTGGCTACGTCTGCTTGGTAATCAAGATATTGATGCCAATTTGTGTCATGCCAAGGAGTGCCCTAAACCTGTTGAATCAGATGTGTAGTGCTAAGCAGAAAAACAATTTCTAGATGTGTTGTAAGCCCGGTTCAAGCCGGGCTTATTGGTATACCCAGTTACTCGACCATCTGGTACAAACGGCGAGGGCGACCGCCAGTTTTGTAGTTCAGAACTAATCGGATCATGCCTTCCGACTCTAAAAACTCCAGATAACGCCTTGCCGTAATGCGGCTGACATTCATGCGCTTGCCAATATCATCGGCAGAAAAGTCGTGTGGTTTATCCGCATGCAAAATTGCCTGTAATGAGGCAAGCGTTGTTGCATCAATCCCTTTCGGTGTCTGGCGTAATTGCTTTGCTGGCGTTTTACGGAATATCTGGTCGATATCACCTTGATCAACGGTTGCAGCGCGCGCTAGTTTTTGTTTGTACTGTTTATAGTCGTCAAGGGCTTGGTTGACCCGAGACATGCGGATCGGCTTGACCAAATAATCACTCACACCAAGCTGAACGGCTTTTTCAACCGTTGCGGTTTCTCGTTCGGCAGTGGTCATAATGAAATCACAATCTGCGTTTTGCTCGCGCAGTTGGCGAATAACATCAATACCATTGCCATCGGGCAGCGTGATATCGACAAAAATTAGTGTTGGTTTGAATGCCCCGTATTGCAACAATGCATCTGCACAGCTTTCGCTAGCTGCAACCACCGTGAAGTTTGGGTGTTGATTGATGGTTGATTCGAGGGTATAGCTGGCTCGACTATCATCTTCAATAATCATTACAGTAGTTTTAGTCATCATTAGCGACTTCATTTTTATCTAAGTAAATACTGAATAGCGTTGTGTGTTGCTCAGTGCGTTCCCAATCAATACTTCCATGAAAGTAATCGACCAGCTGCTTGACCAAGTATAAGCCAATACCGCTCTGTTCATCGTCGAGCTTAGAGCTTACACCGAACTCTAAAATGTGATCGGTAATATCTTCGGGCACGCCTGCTCCGCTGTCTTGAACTTCTAAAATGATGTGATTACTACGATCGCTCAGATACACATGTACTTCAGGTTCAGCATTCTCTCTGTTTTGCCATGATGCGAGTAAGGCATTATCGATCAGGTTACCTACCATTGTGACGAGTTTTTCTGAGATATTCTTCTCGTAACTCGACAAATTTGTATCCATATCGATCGTGAATTTCACACCCGTTTCTGACGCTTTATTAAATTTAGCGAGTAACAAACCGGCAACGGCACTATCTGTTACCGACATGACAATATTGTGAATTATAGATTGGTAACGGTCGGTTTCTTGTTGAATAAAGTCAACGGCTTCATCGTACTTACCGATTTGTAGCATGCCCGAGAGTACATTGAGCTTATTGGAATACTCATGTGTTTTACTGCGGAGCAATTCGGCATAACTGTTCAAGGACGTGACTTCGCGTTCAAGCTCAGTTGGATCAAGATTTGTGAAAAATACGACGACATGCCCCTGCGAGCCTCTCGGGGTGTTGATCGGATAAACATTGGCTCTGTAGCTTAATTTGCCAATATTGAATTCCTCTTGATGGAATGCTCCTTGATTTGCGAGAACCAAATGACTTAAAGATTTGGAATAACGCGATAAAGAGTGGTTCACATAGTCATAGCGATCCAGTACCCCCATAGAAAGCATCTTAATTGCGCTGTTATTGATGGTGGTAATTTTCATGTTGTTATCAACCGCAACAATAGCGTCACGAATACTATCGAGTACCATCTCATGTTCGCGGAATTTGTTCACGATAAATTCTGGCTCATAGTCCAAGAATGTACGTTTCATCTTGAACATGAACGCGCCTGTAATGCCAATACCAAGCAAATAGACCACGCCGATAAGCATGCCAATATGACCATATTGTTTAAAAAAAATATCGGTTGTTTTTTCATATAAATATCCGATACAGACTGCACCAATGACTTCGCCATCTAAAAGAACAGGCGAAAAATTACGGATAGCTTTGCCAAGTGATCCAGATGCCACACTACTGAATTCATCACCTTGTTCTATTGCGGGTTTAATGTCGTTACCGATAAAATACTTACCGACTTTATCTGGTGTGGGGTGGCTCAAACGAATGGTTTCTTTATCAACGACCACGATATAGGAAGCATCGGTACGCGCTCTAATATCTTCCACATAATCTTGTAAATCGTATTTCTGCTGCTTATTTTGGGCATCAACCGCCTTAATGACCATAGGATCATGTGCAACCACGCGAGCAAGCTCTAGCCCTCGCGCCTGAATGCCTTCCTGATACGAATTTTGTAGTAAAAAATAGATGGCGGTGGTTACGATGATAACAAGAAAAGAGGTAGCTGCAACGATGGTTAAGATCAGATAACTCTTAAGTTTCATGATAGTTCTTAGAATAGCAATATTAGTAACGGGGACAGTATATACCCAAACCACTTCAAGATGCATGATTCAGAGCTTCCTCTGGGAATTCAATTCAAGCAAAATGTGTGTAGGAATGGCGCTCCCTTTCAAGCACATTTATAACTGCTTATCTGCTGGAATTAATATGTGCCTGGATCAGAAATAATGAATCGACCGTTTTTCCGTCAGAGCCTCTTCTATACCTCCTCACCCAACCATCACTTACAAAAGTTACAAAAGCCTAAAATAGTTACATTAGCAAGGTACTCAATCTTCCGGTCGGCAAGTGTTGGTAGACTACAAAAAAACATAATGATCCTACTAAAGTGGTAGGGCATATTCACCAATGAGCTTAATAAAGCAGCATTGAAAAACATTCCAGCCATTCTTGGTAGTAGCATGTGCGCTCCTCTATGCCTGAAATTCCTTACTGGTGTAGCAGGTAAAATCGCGCGTTACACGGCTGCATGGTTGTTGGCTTCATAATTTATTAATCAAGATTGCTACCAGTTCAAAAAGCCTAACCTGGTATCCCAGCGATCTTATTTAAAAGACAAATTACTCTATATTTAAGGAAAAAATATGTTCTTTGTTCACATGATGTTGTTGCTCGCCGTTATTTTTATCGGTATCCGGTACGGAGGCATCGCTTTTGGTCTTCTCGGTGGATTAGGCGTATCTATTCTATCGTTTGTATTTGGTATTGCGCCGGGTAAACCTCCAATCGGTGTTATGCTGATTATCCTTGCTGTGGTTGCTGCTTCGGCGACACTAGAAGCGACCGGAGGATTGAAGCTATTAGTTAATTACGCAGAAAAACTGTTAAGAAAACACCCTTCGAAAATAGTTTTTCTCGGGCCTCTTTGTACCTACTGCCTAACCGTTATGGTCGGAACAGGCCACTCTGTTTACCCTTTGCTACCAGTAATTTATGATGTGAGTATCAAACGAGGAATTCGTCCCGAAAGGCCGATGGCAATATCGACTGTTGCGTCTCAAATGGGTATTACGGCAAGTCCAATTGCAGCAGCTGCGGCAGTGGTAATGGCAACAGCAGCCACAAACAATCTGGACATCTCGTTGGGCCAAGTGCTTATGGTAACCATCCCAGCTACGCTTACAGGTGTATTGATTGCAGCAACTTGGAGTCTTAAACGCGGTAAAGAGCTGCAGCATGACCAAGAGTTTTTGCAACGATGTGAAGACCCTCAGTTTAAAGCACAACTAATTGATAAGTCAGAAACACCTAACACTCAGAATGCTCCGGAAAATGATAAAAAAGCGAAGATGGGCTTAAGTGTCTTCTTACTTGGTATTTTAGTCGTAATCTGCGTGGCAATGTTCGGTAAAGATATTGGTTTACTTCCGGACGGTGTTAAAACATCTACAGCTCTCCAGTTCCTGATGTTGTCAGTTGGTGCAATCATTCTGTTAACGACCAACGTTGATCCAAAAAAGATTGTCAAAACAAATGTTTTTGTAGCCGGTATGAGTGCGGTCATTATCATCTTTGGTATCGCATGGATGAGTGACACAATAATATCTTTCAATAAACCCTACATCATAAGTCTTGTTGAAGATGTTGTTAAGACACACCCTTGGACCTTTGCTATTGCAATGTATGTTTCTTCGGTATTTTTGAAGAGCCAAGCCGCAGTTCTTACTATCATGTTACCACTTGGTTTTGCGTTGGGTATTCCGGCTGAAGTACTAATCGGTGTGCTTCCAGCTTGTTATGCCTATTATTTCTTCCCATTCTACCCATCAGATCTTGCTGCAATTACTTTCGACCGCTCGGGAACAACCAAAATAGGCAAGTATGTTCTGAACCACAGTTTCTTGATCCCTGGTTTCATTGGTGTGTTTACTGCTACTTGTATTGGATACGCACTATCAGTAGGTATATTGCCGATTTGGCTATGGGGACTGGGGCTTTGTATCCTTGCATTCGTGGTGAATTCATACATGAACCGCATTAAGCATGAAGAATTCTCCATTGCATAAGAGTTGCCACTAGGAATAAATAAGAAACGTAAACCGTTACAAAAGGGCACAGGCAGCCAGACCTACTGAGTTCGGGGGAACAAAGCGTATTTCAGCGAACCGGAAGCCTGTGCCAATCACTTCGTAATCGGTGTCGTCTCAGCATGTGCTATTGGCTATACCCTTGCGCAAGTAATTGTATAGAAACAGTAAAAAATGATATTTTCAATGCCAGTCGGGTTGATCCGGTTGGCATTTTTTTGTTGTTATAATCTGAATTTGTATTCTGTTTTGACATACTGTTCTTGTTTCTTTTCTTAATAGTGAAGAAAAAGCCATATACTTCAGTATTTTATACTAAGCTTAGTGATGTTGGTTGAATGTTCTCTGTTGCATTGTAGGGGGAGCGTGTGGAAAGAAAAGTCGACTTCGAAAAACTAAGAGAAAAAATGCATGAAAGGGCAGTGGAGCGGGCGCTTAACTATTATAAAAAGAAGCTGCAGAAAAACGTGAGGCAATGATCGTGTACGAACAAATAAAGGGAGCCGCAGCTCCCTTTATTTTATTCTTTGTTAGTGTTGCCTTTCTGTATACCTAGTCTTCTGATTGTGTCTTCGTCGGATCAGTAACGCGCTCATACGGCCAGTAGTGATGGCCGATGCGGATCATCAGAGTGGCAGCCGCCAGAATAAAGGCAGCCAGTGCCAGCCAGACGACAAATATCCCATCCAGTTCTTTCATTCCTAGCGTGATGTATCGCGCAATGGCCATTATCGCTATGTAAATTGGATAGCGCACCGGAATCTTACCGTTGGCTACAAATTGCTGAACCATAGCCAGTACTTCTAGGTAAATGAACATCAGCAAGATGTCGGTCAATAGGATTTCTTTATTCACATAGACATGAACAAACTCTGTCGCCATGGCAACGATTGTCGCCAGGGTGATGGCTACGAGCAAAATGGCTTCGAGGATGTGAAACAATTTTAAAAACGGGCCACTAAAGCCTTTGGGTAGATGTGAAGGCATTTAATTTCTCTTATGAGCAAGCTAGTTATGGTTATTATCAATATGTCCATTATATAGGTGTATTTTGCATTACAAAGAGAATACGGTGAAAGAATGCTGATTAGTTGCACACTGTGTCAGAGACAGGGTGCTTTGGCTTCTTATTTCTTCCGCATCACAAGCTATAACCTTTGAGAATCAGTAATATGCATGCGGATTTATAACATGCATCTCAAATATTGATTTTGATCAATAATAAAAATGATAATGACTCTCACTTCCTTGATTTACATTCTGAAACATATAGAATGCAAATCGTTCTCGTTTTATGTCCTGTCGGAATAGGTTTGCAAGTTCAATTTGTTGCAAATAAATAGAATAAAAAGGAAAAGTAGTGAAGAAGTCAGTTCTTAGCATTGCTATTGCAGCAGCTGTGTTTACAACAGCGGCAAGTGCATCAGCCCAAGTGAAAGTCTTAGATAAAACACATCAACCAGCAGGTAGCTTTTTAGCCTATACCGAGTTTGAGCTGTCGGGAGAACCGCTAGCTGAATCACTCGGTTTGGATCTGGATGTACTTGATCCAAATCTGGCCAATGATCCAACCCCTTTTGATTTTGCTGCTGGTATTGAAAGCTACGAGTATTCTGAAGAAGCTATGTATGCGCTTAACTACCAGTCGACAATGGGGCCGCACCTTGTCAATGGTCCGGTGAACCGTGCGCGTGGTGGTCAGCTGGCCGATCTGGGTAAGCGTGTGATCGAGATGGCTGAAGCCGTTGGTTTTCCTGCCGGCGAAATTCCGCAGAACATGTACCCGATTTCAATTCCTTATGTATCAGGTAATCCTGAGTTCGTACAGAAGCCTGATACAACGACGGTAAACGGTGATGAAGTAGAGATTGTCACCGCCAAAGGTGCCAGCAAAACAGTTCAGACTGTAGTGCCTGCATATTTCCGTGATTACAAAACACTGGCATGGGATGAATCGACTTTCGACAAGTCATTTAATCCGGCAGCAACAGGTGGCATCCTGCTGAAAGAAGTCATGTGGTCGCAAGACTTCCTTGGTGGTATGCACGTTACCGAGACTGACGAAGAAGTTGAAGCAGATTCTGCGACGATGGATCACGACGGCAAGCACAGCCTGGGTGTATCCGCAGCTGATGGTTTCAACGGTATGATGCTGACAGAAATGTCGATTGATAAGCTGCAGATCATGCAGCAGCAGCTTGGTTTTGACGGTAAGAACCTGGGCGCTAAATTCGGCCCGGATTACGATCCGGCCAAAGGCCCTATCTGGTTTGCACATAAAGTGGCGGTGACCGAAGGCACCAACAACGGTGTTAAGTCGATTGCCGGTCTGAAAGTTACAGATAGTGCATCAACACTGCGTGATACCTGGTCGATGCTATGGCCAGTGGCAGAATTCTTTGCCTTCAGTGATCAGCGCACAGCAAACAGTGCCCAGAATCCGGCATTCCTGTCCGTATTTGATGGTGCGCCATTTGCAGCAGCACCTGCAGCTAACATTGATGCGAATGAAAACAATGATGTTGTAGCGGATGATGCGTTCTCTCTGGCGAACAATATCTCCAACCTATTGTTCAAGAACATTGCCGTTCTGCACTACAACAAAGAGCAGGGTACATTTGTTACTGAATACAAAGACGGCAAGCAAGGTAACAAGGTTGATACCTACGATGCCGCTTACTCAATTGTTGCCCTGTCAATTTATCAGCGTGCCAAAGATGCATTGCCAGTGGGTTATGCGTCGGCTGAAGCCAGTGATGTGGATCTGAAGTCAGCGGCAGGTAAAGAAGCGTTGGCAATGATCAAAGGTCAGGCTGATTTCATTATCACGCAGCTAACAGGGAAAGACGGTCTGGTATTTGATGGTGTGACACTGAATACCGTTAACAAGCTAACCAAAGAAAAATCATTGGATGCGCAGTTTGCGGCAATTCGTGGTTTGGTGGCTGCCTACCTTGCAACAGACGATGTGAAATACAAGCAAGCAGCACGTTCTATTTACCTGGCGGTAGAGAAGAACATGTTTGACGAGAGCATCGACACATGGGCAACCGTGCCGGGTAAAGCGACAATCCATACGCCGTATACGGCTGCAGCGATTTCCGGCGGTCTGCGCGAGGCAATTTCTCACCTGAAAAACGAAGAAGGCGAAAACGAACCAGCCCTTGAGCTGACGATGCTGACTGATCGTTATGTGAGCTGGTTCCGCAGCGTTATCAACGGTGGTATGCAGCTTGCCGAGTGGATGGGCGATTCCGGTGAGAACCAAATCAAGGGTAGCAACTCTACCGATACCGATGAAGATGGTGTGCACCAGATCATCGCTGCCGGTGGCAAGTTCGGTACCGCAATGACTATGGCCAATAAGGTCAGCGTCAAGTAACAGGTAACGTATCTTGATACTTATCAGGCAGCGATGTGAAGTCGCTGCCTTTGTCGTTTCGTCAATATTAACTTATTGATATTCAGTTCAATAGCTGCATTCAAGTACTCGTTCATACAAAGGTTGTTGTTATGTCAGTATCCCTAGGTTCGGATCAAAAGTTTGTCGCTAGTGGGTTTAGCCAATGGTGGCAGCGTTTGGCTTACCACCACAAGTGGGCAGAGTCATTGCTGTACGTAATGTTTTTTAGTGGGTTGCTGCTCTGGGATACGGTAGGTGTTGACTGGCAGCTTGCCCGCTGGACCTTGCTGGTTCACATGTTGGTAGGCGCGACACTTTTTACCATCATTGTTGGTGCTTTTTGGGCCGCCCATCGACGCTTGATCACCTCTAGCAACAAGCCTTTTCTGCGTCAGACCGGCACCGTTATAGAGTGGCTGCTTATTGCCTGCTGCCTGAGTGGGTTTTATCTGTTTTTCTATGGCAATCCGGGAAATGCGCTCGGTCTGTTTATTCAGGATGTCCATTTTTACTCATCTTGGCTGCTGGCCCCGCTGGTGTTTCGCCATGCCATGAGATGGAGTGTGCTGAATCTGAATAAGTTTCGTCGCCAATAAGAGCCCAAAAGGCCGTATTACTTTGAATTTATTTATATTGGGGAGCCCATGTTAGCCAGTTTTTTAATTACCCTTCGAGAAGGGTTAGAGGCGTTTTTGCTGGTAGGTATCGCGCTGTCATACCTCGCCAAGCTCAATGCCCGCCACTACAACAAATATATCTACCTGGGCGTGTTTGTCGGTTTAGTACTTTCGCTTGCTGTGGCGGTGGTCTTTCAGGTGGTCGTTGATCAGTTTAGCAACGAGCTGTACCGCAACTATTTGATGGCCGGGATCTTACTGTTTGCTACTGTTGTGTTGACCTATATGGCAATCTGGATGCAAAAACAGGCCAAGAATCAGCTTGCCCAGGTGCAGAGAGAGCTGACGGAGATGGTCAGTACCGGCAACCTGTTCGGCTTGGTGTTTCTTTCGACCCTTGCCGTTCTGCGCGAAGGGTTTGAAACAATTTTGTTCTTTTCTGCCCTGATGTACTCGAACTTTGGTGAGTTCAGTACCCAGGATGCCTTGATCGGCGCAGTGTCCGGGCTGGTGCTGTCCATTGTTCTGGTATGGATGATGCTTAAAAGTACCCGGAACGTGCCACTACGTTCGTTCTTCCGCTGGACAAGTTTACTGATCATCATCATCGCGGCTGGCTTGCTCTCTTCTGCTGTCAATATGCTGCAGGCAGCCCATGTATTGCCTATTGTTCATGCCCAGCTATTTGATATCTCGCATATTCTCGATGATCGTGGCGTCTTCGGCACCTTCCTGCGTGCGCTGTTTGGCTATAACTCGTCGCCGGGTCTATTACAGCTGGTGGTCTGGGGCGGTTATATGCTGACCTTTATCTTTTTCTGGAACCGTGGATATAAGCAGGCATGAGTATGACATCTGAAAAACATATTGCAGTACTCGGCGCAGGACCGGCAGGCCTGATGGCGGCTTGGGAGCTGGTAGAAGCCGGGTATCAGGTCACAATTTTGGATCGTGACGATCATGTCGGCGGGATGTGTGCAACCCAGACCTTCAAGGGACAGCATGGTGAGTACAGGTTTGATTTTGGTGGCCACCGTTTTATTACCAAGAACCCCAAGTTGCTTGCATTTGTTGATGAGCTGATGGGCGATGAGCTGCTTTATGCCCAGCGCAAAAGCGTTATTCGCTATCGGGGCCGGATTTACCAGTATCCGCTGGCGATGCTCGATTTGATCAAAAACGCGCCGCTGCCTTTGTTGGTCGGCGGGGCGATTGATCTTGGCAAGCAGCTATTCAAAACCAAACCGCAGGACCAGTCGACAGTGAGTTTCGCTGAATGGATTGAAAGCCGGTTCGGTACAACCTTGTACAAGCATTTCTTTGAAGGATATACCGCCAAGTTGTGGGGAATCGATCCGGCATTTTTGTCGGGGGACTGGGCGTCACAGCGGATCAGCCTGATGGATCTGAAAGATGTGGCCCGCCGACTTCTGCCGGGGCGTCGTTCGTCGGTGCGCACCTATGCTCGCCAGTATCGTTATCCCAAGTGGGGCTTTGGTCAGCTTTATACCCGGTTGGCGGAAGAGCTGGAAAAGAAGGGCGTGAAAATTGTTCTGAATAGCGATGTCTGCGGATTAGCCTTTGATGCCAATAACCGAATTCAAGCGGTTGAATACCGGCATCAGGGTGAGGTTAACACGCTCAGCTGTGATGAAGTGATATCGACCTTGCCATTGCCGTTGATGTGCCAGCTAACCGGTTTTGACAGCGGCTTGGAGTTCAGGTCATTGCGCTTTATGAACATGCCAATGGAGACCGAGAATATTTCTGATAACACCTGGCAGTACCTTTCTGATCCTGAAATTTTGGGGACACGCCTGCAAGAGCCTAAACGTCGCTCGTCCTATATGGCTCCGGAAGGACGCTCATCAGTGATGATCGAAATTCCGTGCAATAAAGGTGATGAGGTATGGACGATGGAGGGCGACAGTCTCCAGCAGCGAGTCTTCCGCGATCTTGAGTCACTCGGTGTCGATTCAAAGCTGGCAACAGGTGAGTATTTTACGTCTTATACCGAGCACGCTTATCCGCTGATGGATATGACCTATCAGGCCAAGCGGGAAAAAGCGATTGCCCACTTGTCGCAGTTCGACAATCTGATCATGACTGGCCGCCAGGGGACCTTCAGATACATCTTCACCGATACTGCCATGGAAATGGGAATGATGGCGGCGCAATCCATTATTGATGGTAAGGACCGTCGCCGCGAGATATTCGACTTTCGTAACGAGAAAACCGTGATTGAAGTTCAGAGCGTGGCTTAACGCGAGTTGCTGTAGGGAGAACAAGATGAAACTGACCAACTTTACATGTGTATTGCGTACTTGCCTCGTTGTGTTGCTGGGGCTGGTTGTCAGCACATCAAGCCATGCGTACTCCTATGCCGCGGCAGGGAAGGAGCCCGTTATTGATGGGCGCGAGGCGATTATGCAGGCGCTGGCAGTTGATGACTTTGCTGCCGCAAAAGTGGCTGTTGACGGTTTGCATGAAGAATTTACCTATCTGCTGAATGAGCATCAGGTCGATCTGCAAACGCCGATGGCACTGGCGCTGGCCGAAAAAGATGCTGCCAAGGTTGAAGCGGTGATGGATCGCGTCGTAATTGAGGAAATTATCCGCCGACTGGACGGTGCTGAGAAGAACCTGGGGGATTATCAGGTCGCCAAGGTGCTGGTGGTAAAGAGCAAGTTGTTTCTCGATTTGATCATGCCAAAGCTTGATGAAGCCAATAGACAGCAGGCGACAACAGCGATTCAGGGTGTCCTCCAGGCGATTGGTAACCCGGGTGTTTTTGGTGTCGGTCAGGCACCTGCCGATCCTGCTGCCTTTGAACAGCAGCGAGAGTTGCTCATCGGGGCAATCGGCCAGTTGAAATAGTGATGAATGCGCCGGCACCTGTGGGCGATTAACTGAATACCAAGACTATGGTTGACCGAACGAATCGAGTGGTACCTTCATTAGGGGCTAATAAGCTCACTTTCATCACGCTGATTGCACTGGTATGCATTGGGTGGTGGCTGTGGATTGGCCGATTTCCTCTGGAGCTCACCAGTGATGATGCGCTTAACTTCTCACGAGGGGTTGAGCGCTTTTCGGTGCTGGAGTTCAGCCCGCATTTTCCGGGCTACCCCGCCTTTATCGGCTTGTCTCGATTGGCTGCAATCTGGGCTGAACCCGCAACCGCGCCAGTTTGGATTTCACTGTTATCGGCATTGCTGATCCCGCTTTTGATTGCCAGGTTGGTGTACCTGTTATCGGGATCTATGTCAGCCGCACTACTGGGAGTTGTGTTGGCTTATATGCAGCCGTTGCTGGCCTCGATAGCGCTTAGCGGACTGTCGGATTCAGCGGCGATGGTGCTGTTTATGTTGGCGCTGATTGCAGCGCTTCAGCAAAAAAATATCATGACCGGGCTCTGGATTGGGCTGATGCTTGCCACTCGGCCATCTTACTTTCCGTTGGCACTCGGCATGCTCATGTTTCCGTTGTGGGGCGACTATATCGGCTCAAAACTGCGTGCGTACGGGCAGGCGGGCATGGCGATAACGGTGGTAGGGATACTTAGCCTGGGATTCATCTGGCTCCATGATGGTAGTGCTTATTTCGAGGAAGGGATACGTTTTACCCAGGGACATTTTGCAATCTGGGGTAATACCGTTGAGGGGGACAGCGCCAGCATATGGCAATGGACTCTGGCGTTGATGAAAGGGTTTGGCTGGTTTGGAGTGTTAGTTGTGATTGGCTCGCTATTACATGCCGTGGCTGGGTTCATCACCAAACCAGTCAAGGTTGACTGTCAAAAGCAGATGGCCCTGATAGCGGCAATCGTCAGCTTGTATTGGCTATGGATAACGGTTGGTCAAAACCCGGACAACTTACGTCACTGGGCACCGGTGCTGTTCCTGTTTTTAGTGGTGTTTCCCGTACAGCTGAGTAGGTTACGAAAAGAAGCATTAATCAGTGCTCGAAGCGTGCCAGTGGCGGGAATCATCGCTAGTGGCGCGGTTATCTATTGCTTGATTAGCGGGTATCAAAGTGTATATAACGCCCCGTTGCAGGCACCGGTTCAGCAGGCAATGGGCTGGATCAAGCTCAACCCTCAAGTCAGGGTTGTCGGCTCCAACTACAGTGTGAATCTGTTACGTGAGCAACTTGGCAGTCATGCCATCTATGACATGTATTACCCCAGCAGCAAGCTAGCACTGGCCAATGCCGCCAAGCGTACTCCGCAAAGTGCCTGGCGGATATCGGGAACTCGATTGCCCCGACAACAGCTGATTGCCGAATTCAGACCGCGGTTTATCGGGGAAAGGCGTCTCTATTTATATCAAATTAGCCAGTGATCCCGGTTACTGGCTGGAAGTAGTGAGTGTAAAGGCGAATGAAGTTAATAAGTATATACAAGCCTGCGAAGCAACTAATTGTGCTGATGTTAGTGTTGCTCAGCCAGTCGGCAGGAGCAATCGAGAAAAGTAGCTCGATAGTGTTTAATTTGGATAAGAGCCAGATTATCAGTGCTAACTTTGATGCAGGGAGCGTCAGTATTCTGGCCCGTGAAGACGGCAAATTACTTGCCGAGTCGACTATTGGTCGGGATATCCGCCGTATAGCCCTGACTGATAACGGCAAGTTGTTGCTGGCGACAGATTATTTGAATGATCAGGTTGTGTTGCTTGATGCCAAGACGCTTGAAACCAAGCAGGTGACGTCTGTGCCGTCGCGCCCTTTTGGGGTCGTGTTTGATGCAAGCCATCAGCGTTTTTTCGTCACCAGTTTTGAGCGTGACAAGCTGCTGGCTATCGATACCGAGGGCAATATTACTCTGACAATCGATACGGCATCGACACCTCGAGGGCTGGCGTTGACGGATGATGGCAGGATGCTGGTGACGCATTCTCTCTCAGGCCAGGTTTCTATCTATGATGTGAAGGCTGAGCAGCCAAAGTTACTCAAGGTTGTGCAACTGGCAGATACTGCCGCCGATCCGGCTAAAACGACGCCGCAGGGCAAGCCTCGTCTGCTGGATAATATTGCCATTTCACCTGACGGTCGACAGGCTTGGCTGCCGCATGTGCTTTGGTCGTTTGGTCACGATTTTCAGTTTCAGTCGACGGTGTTTCCGACAGTCTCACTGCTGGATCTGGATCCGGGCAATGAGCATGAGATTGTTGACGAGCGTAAGCAGCTATTTAAGCAAATTAACATTATCGAAAGTGGTAACCGAATTCGTATTGTTTCTAATCCGCACGATGCTGTGTTTACCGATGACGGTAAGAAGATTATTTTTACCCTGGCAGGCTCAGAAGATCTGATGGTGTTTGATCTGTCACGACAGGGCAAGAAGAACAAAAAGCGCCACCGTCGCAAGAAGTTCCAGGGAGGCGTGAAAGCCACCCAGATTTATCGCAATGTCCCGGGAGACAACCCGCGCGGCTTGCTGGTTAGCGGACGCGAGCTCTATGTGCAGAATGCAATGTCGCTGGATATTGCCAAGTTCGATACCGGAGCCGCAGGCCCGTTTGCCAAGGTAAAACTAAAGCAGTCGCACTTTGCTGGCCTGGTATCAGTCGATCCGCTGCCTAAACAGCTGCGACAGGGCAAGACCTTGTTCAATAGTGCCAATATGGCTGATTCGCCTGATTTCCCGATGGCCGGGGATTTCTGGATGAGCTGTAATTCCTGCCATCTCGACGGATTTAATTTTACCAACCGCCAGCTAATGGAAGATGGCAAGAAGGATAGATTCAGTAATGCGCTGACTGGTCATGTCGATGTCCGGAAGATGATTGCCGGTGATCCGGTTGGTGCCTATATTGATATCATCCAGAAAACTCAAGGTGGCATGGGCGGAGACCCGCGTGAAGAGTCACTGCCGCCAGTGAGCGTCGAGAATCCACCGCTCGAGGCAGCCAAGATGATGTCGGCCCTGAATGAATATGTTCGTGCGCCGGAAAACTTACCTTATCTGTCAACCTGGCTGCGGCTGGATGATGACAAGCGTTATACCCACCCGGACGAGTGGATTAACTCGGCCGAGTGCTCTGACTGTCACACCACGATTTATGATCAATGGGCCGATTCTAACCATGGTATGAATATGGACCACCCGTACTACCGTTTTCATGAGGATTTTGCCGCGAAAACGGAAGGTGAGGAGTTCCGTGTATTGTGCCGTGGCTGTCACGCACCGCAAATGGTGATCAACGGTGACAAAGGACCGATGACAGACTTTGGCGATATGTGGGAAAAAGGCGGCGTGTCGCTCAAGGAGGCGTTTGCTCACGGCAAGTCAGTCAGTGAGCGCGGAACAGGCTGTGTCTTCTGCCACCGGGTGACCAAGGCTGAAAATGCCGGCGGTAACACGGACATGACGGTGAATATCAAAGACCGTGATAGCTATGTGTTTGAGGACGCCAAAAACAGCATGCTGAAGTGGCTGTCTGAAAAGCAAATCAATGCCATGCCTGAGCAGCACAAGGCGTCGTACTCCAATCCTGAGCTCTATCAAAGCTCGCTCTATTGTGCGACCTGTCATAATGAGTTCACGACAGGGCAGGGAGCGAATATCAACGACAACTTTGGTGAGTGGCTGGCCTCTCCGTTTAATGCACCGAATGATCCGAAGCAGCATAAAACCTGTATCGATTGCCATATGACTCAGGATGTTACTGACTTTGATAATAAAGTGGGTGGTCAGTCGACTAATGATGGTCCGATGAAGTCGAATCTGCGCTCGCACCACTTGGTGGGTGGCAACTACTTCTTTACCGGTATGCGTAACGCTGAGCACAAGAAGATGAGTATCGACATATTGAAAACGGCACTGAGCCTGGAAGTTGAAAAACAGGGCAACTTGCTGACAGCCAGGATCACCAATGTAAACTCAGGCCACGATATGCCGGGTGGTGCCCGCCGCCAGGTTTGGGTGGAAGTGATTGCGACTGATGCCAATGGCCAGAAAGTTTATACCAGCGGGGTGATGAAAGACGGCGTTATTCCTAATGATGCCCGTAAGTTTGTCAAAGTGGGGGTCGACAAGGATGGCAAGCCGGTTGGCCTTCGCTTCTGGCGTTATGTGAAGATAGGGAAGGATACCCGGATAAAGTCAGGTGAAACCCGTAATGAAGTGTTTGAGCTGCCGAAGGATGCCAAGTATCCGATTACGGTCTCTACGCGCGTGCTGTACCAGGTGTTTGCCAAGGCGCTGACTGAGAAAGTTCGCAATGCCTATCCGCAGGAGAACATTCCGGATCCGGAAGTGATTGAGCTGCAGAAAGTTGTGAAAACATTCGCATCTTATTAGCCGTAAAACAAAAGCCGGTGCAGGTGATACATATCACCCGCACCGGCTATTATACCCAAGCTACCAGTCAACCCCTTTGCGGGCTTTGATGCCGCTTTCGAATGCATGCTTGACGTTACGCACTTCGGATACGGTATCGGCCAGTTCAACCAGGCTGCGGTGAGCGCCTCTACCGGTAACGACCACAGATTGCATTGCCGGACGGCTGCTAATCGCTGCTATCACTTCATCCAGCTCGATGTAACCGTAGGTAACCATGTAGGTCAGTTCATCCAGCAACACCACATCATAACTGCTGTCAGCCAGCATTTTTTTACATTCTGCCCAGGTTTCCAGTGCCGCAGCCGTGTCGGCTTCCTTGTTTTGGGTTTCCCAGGTGAATCCGGTCGCCATGACGGCAAAGTTTACCCCGTGCGATTCAAGCAAGTTTCTCTCGCCGCAATCCCAGGTCCCCTTGATAAACTGACCAACGCCGCACTTCTGACCATGTCCGACAGCGCGGGCAATGGTGCCAAAGCCTGAGGTGGTTTTCCCTTTACCGTTGCCGGTGATGATCAGGAAAAGCCCTTTTTCTTCCTGGGCGGCCTCAACACGTGCATCGACTTCGTCTTTGACTTTCTGCTGGCGTGCTTTGTATCTTTCGTCCTTATTGGTTTGATCAACCATAGGGCTCCCTTAATTCGATATGTCTGTGTGATTATTATTGTTAATTCTAGAGCAGGGCGAGTAGCGTCATGTACCCGGCAAGCTCAGTGATCTGCTGTGCGGCTCCCAGACAGTCACCGGTGTAGCCGCCTAGTTGCTGTTCAAACCACTTGCCGCAAAGGAAGCGAGTGGCGGCCAGAACCAACACGACAATGAGCGCAGTGTTCAGTGGCAGTAACAGTAATATAATCAATCCTGTCGCAATTAAAACCCACAAATCTTGTTGGCTTTGCTCGTTGGCCAGTGGCTTTACCTTGCTGTTTTGATCTTCCCTGACATAAGGGTAGGAAAAAATCAGGCTGGCAGCGCAGATTCGGCTGAGGGTGTTCATCACAATCAGCATCAAAGCAGGTAAGTATAGGGAAAATTCGGCAATGGCCGTGAGTGTGACCCATTTCATTCCGAGTGCCATCACCAGGGCGGTCGCGCCATAAGTACCGAGCCGGGAATCCTTCATGATTTCCAGCTTGTTTACTGGCTCCCAGCCGCCACCAAACCCGTCGAATACATCAGCCAGTCCGTCTTCATGGAATGCACCTGTAACGAGCAAGCTGCAGATCATTGCCAGGGCAACTGCGAGGGCTGGCGGAAACAGGGTGGCGGCCATCAGGTAGATGGCTGCGCTGATGATACCGACAATAATCCCCACCACCCCGAAGTAGCGATTCGCTTGGTTGAGGCGTTGGGCGGAGTAGGGCGTATCAGCCGGAATGGGGATCCGGGTAAAAAAGGCCAACGCAATCAGAAAGATTTGCCACTGCTGCTTTAGCGCTGATTGAAAACCCGTGCTCTCGACACATTCACCAGCCTGATTGTTGATCCTGGCCTGGTTGTCGATACATGAGGATGAATTATCGTCCGGGGTGCTCACACGGTCACTCCCGCTTCGCTGAAGCTGGCCATATTGTTGTAGAACTCGCAGGCAGAACGGATCATCGGTAGAGCCAGTGCTGCGCCAGTTCCCTCGCCAAGGCGAAGACCCAGATCCAGCAAAGGTTGGGCATTGAGGTGTTGTAGCATTCGCTGATGACCGGATTCTTCAGAACAGTGGCAGTAGATAAAATAGTGGTTAGCCTCGGGGTGCATGGTAGTTGCTAGCATGGCTGCTGCTGTCGAAATGAAGCCGTCAACGAGGACGGTCATTTTCAGTTCGGCTGCCTTCAGCATACCACCGGTGATCTGGGCTATCTCAAACCCTCCAAGGCAGGTCAGGATGGCGAGCGGATCATCCGCGCTTACTTGATGTAAGTCTAGCGCTTGGGTGATCAAGGCTTGCTTACGCTCAAGCTGTTCGTCGGTGATACCTGTACCGCGACCAACACACTCATCGGCAGGTATCTTTAACAGTGCCGCCATGATGGCTGCTGCACTGCTGGTGTTACCAATGCCCATCTCACCGAAACCTACTAGGTTACAGCCTTGCTCGTGTATCTCGGTGACTAAACCGGCGCCTAGCTCTAAACCTTGTTGGGCGGTTTCCCTGGACATAGCCGCTTGCTGGCTGAAATCGGCGGTGCCGTTGCCAAGACGCTGCTTTAATAGCTGGGGATGATCGTCCGCTTCGAGCTTGGTTCCGGCATCAATGACTTTCAGTGTCATATCGCTGGTACGGCAAAAGCAGTTGATGGCAGCGCCGCCGGAAAGAAAGTTCATTACCATCTGTGTTGTCACTTCACTTGGTGCAATGCTCAGCCCGTGCTGGGCAACACCATGATCACCGGCAAAAACCAATAGGTGGGGCTGGGAAACCGAAATCGTATCGCTCTGCTGGATCAGCGCGAGCTGGGCTGCCACGGCTTCTAACTGACCAAGCGCTCCCTGCGGTTTGGTTTTATTATCAATCTTGTCCTGAATTTGTGCCAAGGATGAGGTGTTGGGTGAAGTGATGGTGAACATAAATGCCATTCTCCCTGTTTCTGGCAATAGGCTGTAACGCTGATCGTCGCGTTGGCCGGTAGAGCTGCAATAAGTAGGCTGAAATTTTGCGTCAGGTCTGAACCTAAGGCAATGGCAAAGAGAGAAAAGTTTCGAGTTGTAGCAAAAAAGAGCTATGGGTAAATATGAATCATTAGTAATTAATAGTATGCTGTTCTGTATGTTATCAAATGATATAGAACCAGTGATGAATAAAACAGCTTTGATGATGCTTATTGTAAGTTTGGCCCTTGCCGGTTGTTCAAGTCGCTTACCGACAGAAAGAGAAAGGGAAATGGGGCTGGTCCAAAATAGCGATAAACTTGTCGAGGTAACTTATACCCAGGATGCAACAGGACTGCAGTGGGTATCGCCAGAGCTGGAAATCTCCCAGTACAGCAAGTTACATATCGCTGCCGTTGGCTTGCATCAAAATGCCAAGGCTGTTCATCAGATCCCGGAGCCGGTACTTGAAAGAGTATCTGCTCGTCTGACCAAAGTGCTAAAACAGGAGCTTACTGGAGGTGTTGCGCTGGTTGAGGTACCAGAGGCTCAGGCAGCAACATTGAAAATAATGATAAGTCGTGCAAGCACGGATATGGAAGATCTTCAGATCACCGAGGTACTTCCGTATGGCGCTTTGATCGGTGGGGCGAAAGCTTTGCTGGGCACCCGGGATCGTAATGTCAGAATATTGGTTGAGTCCCAGTTGGTGGATAGCCGGAGTGAGGAGATCCTGGCAGAACGCGTCGGGGTAATTTTAGCCAAGGGCGTGCTGGAAAATGACAGTGTCGAGTTAGAGTATGATCAAATCCGTGAAACGGTTGATAGCTTTACCCAGGATATTGTGCATTTTATCCGACTCACCGCTTATCAGGCCTCGCTTAATGAAACGGAGCAGGGGTAGCCCTGCTCATGTCAGACACTAAGCGCAGCGCAGGATCGCTTCAACAGTGTCGTCGAAGTCGATACCGACTTGTTCGGTCGCCAGAGGAAATACACTTCTCGTGGTCATTCCCGGCGCCGTATTCACTTCAATCGCATAAAAGCGCCCATCTTCATCAGCAATGATGTCAACACGCCCCCAGCCTGATGCGTTGATGGCCTTGAAGGCTGCCAGAGCTAGTGCGCGCATCTGTTCTTCCTGCTCGGCTGTTACCTCTGCTGGGCAGTGGTATTGGGTATCATCGGCCTTGAATTTAGCTTCATGGCTGAAGAAGGAGTGGGAGTGGGTGATTTCGACGCTAGGAAGGACTTGTTGGTCAAGAATCCCTACTGTGAACTCACGCCCGGAAATGTACTGTTCAATCAGTATATTGCTCTCATACATAAAAGCTTCGTCAATGAAGGTGCGCAGCTCTTCGATGTCATGGGCTTTGTTAATGCCAATACTGCATCCCTGAGTGGCAGGTTTGACAACGAGTGGGAAGGTATAATCCTGCAGATAGTCGGTCAGGGAGTCTGACCGGTAGCTTGATTGTTGCAGCCCGAAGAAGCGGGGCGTTGTGATGCCAGAGGCTTGCCACACCTTTTTCGTCATGGCCTTGTCGATGCCAACTGCTGATGCACGGTGATCACTACCGGTATAAGGAATGTTGAGGAGCTGCAGGGCAGCCTGCAACGTACCGTCTTCGCCGTCTCCGCCGTGTAAAGCCAAAAAGGCTTTTTCTATCTTCATACTGGGTAGTGATGTGATATCAAAGCTGTGATCGACGTCGATATCAACCACGTCATAGCCTTTTCGCTTTAAGGCTTGGGATACGGCCTGGCCGGACATGAGTGAGACGTTACGCTCACTTGAAGAACCACCATATAAAACAGCGACTTTTTTTACCACGATGATGTTCCCTCTTGGATAAGATAAGATGAAATGTATAGTGTTTAAATGTTAAGTGAATGCAATTAGTAGCTAAGCAATCATTATTTTATTGCCAGGGAGGATATTATCATTGGAAATTGATATGTCTAATAATACCTACAAGGTACTTGTGGTCTGCATGGGAAATATTTGTCGTTCTCCGTCTGCGGAAGCGGTTCTTCGTGCTAAAGCGGCAGAAAAAGGGGTTGAGTTGGAAGTCGACTCTGCAGGAACAATAGGTTATCACCAGGGAGAGAAGCCTGATCAGCGTGCGCAGGCAGCCGCCGAGGCGAGGGGCTATAGCTTTACGGGGATTCGGGCTCGCCAGGTGAAAGCCAGTGATTTCGAGCAGTTTAACCTTATTCTGGCTGCAGATAAGGCTAACTTAAGAGATTTGCAGGCGATTTGTCCGTCGGAACACCAGACTAAATTGACGTTATTTCTTAGCTATTCATCCGGCGATACCTGTGAAATCCCAGATCCTTATTATGGCGGTCTGAATGGCTTCGAGCATGTTCTGGATTTAATCGAAGAAGCGACAGAGAATCTGCTGGAAAGGATTTAGCCTGTTGCTAAGTTTGGTGGTTAATGCCTAACCGGTATAAAAACGCCCGCTGTTGCGGGCGTTTTTCATTGAGTAGGTTGATTACCCAAGGGTATCGGTTGCAACCTTGTAGGTTGGGTCTTCCAGCATGTTGACCTCAACCAGGTTACCAGCTTTCTTGAGCAGAGAACGACATTCTGGGCTCAAGTGGCGAATATGCAGTGTTTTCCCAAGGCTTGCGTACCGTTCGGCAACCGTATCGATAGCTTCGATGGCTGAGTGATCCGACACACGAGAGCCAGCAAAATCGATAATAACGTCGCTAGGGTCGTTTTTGGCATCGAATAGCTCAAGGAAGTGGGAGGCTGAACCGAAGAATAGCGGGCCGTTAACTGCATACACTTTGGAGCCTGCTTCGTTGATGTGGCTTGATGCGTAGATGTGCTTGGCATGGTCCCAGGCAAAAACAAGTGCAGAGTAAATGACACCAACGATAACTGCGAGCGCCAGATCCGCTGCAACGGTAACACAGGTTACCAGGATGATAGCGAAGAAGTCGTGCTTTGGTACTTTACGCGCCATTTTAAAGCTCGCCCACTCGAAGGTACCGATGACGACCATGAACATGACACCAACTAGCGCAGCCAGCGGGATCATTTCAATTAGCGCAGAACCGAACAGGATGAACAGCAGCAGACCAACAGCACCGGTGATACCGGACAGACGACCACGGCCGCCTGAGTTAATGTTGATCATTGACTGACCGATCATGGCACAGCCACCCATTGCACCGAATACAGAACAGGTGATGTTTGCCACGCCCTGGCCAACACATTCGCGGTTACCCTGGCCACGAGTGCCTGTCATTTCATCAATAACCGTCAGAGTCAGGAGTGATTCAATCAGGCCAACTGCTGCCAGTATTAGTGAATACGGCAAAATGATCTGCAGCGTTTCCATGTTGAAGCCAACATCAGGCACGGCAAACGTCGGCAGGCTGCCTGCAAGGGTAGCATTCGCATCACCACTCATGCTTCGAACAAAGTCGACAACAGTACGTGAGTCAAGATCCAGGCCATGTACCAAAGCGGTTACGGTAATGATGGCAACCAAGGATGAAGGTACGGCAGTCGTGACCTTAGGCAGGAAGTGGATAATAAACATGGTCAGGGCAACAAGGCCAAGCATGATGAAGAGCTGTGAGCCTTGCATCCACTGCATTACGCCAGCGGCATCAGGAACCTTAAACTGTCCCAGCTGAGCGAGGAAGATAACAATCGCCAAACCGTTTACAAAACCGATCATAACCGGATGGGGAACCATTCGGATAAATTTACCCAGTTTGAATACACCAGCAAGGATCTGCAGTACACCAGCTAGCATGACAGCAGCGAAAAGGTATTGGATACCGTGCTCAGCAACCAGGCTTACCATTACAACAGCCATCGCACCTGTCGCACCAGAAATCATACCCGGACGACCACCCAATACAGCAGTGACCAAGCCAACGATGAAGGCAGCATAAAGGCCAACCATTGGGTCAACACCTGCTACAAAGGCAAAGGCTACGGCTTCAGGTACTAGGGCCAGGGCAACGGTAAGCCCTGAAAGTACGTCATTTTTGACGGATTGACGCGAAAATTGTGGGAATTCAAACATTTTCTTTAGTTTTGTTCCGGTTCGGTTATATAAAGAGCGTACGAAAGACGCGGATCCTACAGAAATCTGTGATTTAGTTCAACTTTCAAGCGTGATCTGAGCACATAATTATCATTAACTATAGGAAACTTTGATGTCAATTAGGTTAATTGTGAAAATTCGGTTTAATTTTCATTTTTGACGGCAACAGAGAAAAGGTAAAAAAAAGCCATGCTATTAGCATGGCTTTTTGACTCACTTAGTTGTGATTTTTCTGACTTAGTCCATAGAAGGCTTTGTCATTGGTGCTGTTGCAACATTGGTTGCCGTTTGGCTGCCAGCCTGGCGGGTTGCAAGTCGCTCTTCACGGAGCGGTGCTAAAGCGACAACAGGGGCATCAGTACTTTCTTCTGCCGGAGCCGGCGCTTTGGCCATTGGAGCAATGGCATGTCGACCACGTGGTGATGTGGCTGTGACCATTGGACTCTCAGCGGACGCGACAGTTGCTTCTTTAGCCGGAGTTTCTACCGGAGCGGACGCTTCTGTTTCTACTGCAACAGCGTCTTCAACAGTAACTTCGGCAACGACAGCTACCTCAACCGCGACTTCGGCGGTTTCTGGCGCTTCGTCTGCCTGGCTTTCGACAGCTGCTGTCTCAACAGGCGTACTTTCTACTACGGCCTCAACAGCGCTTTCTTCCGTTACCGCTTCTACCTTCACAGGCTCACGAAGAGGGAAGGCTTTACCCATTGCAAGCTCTGGCATGGCTACGCCACCCAGTGTCGGTGAAGCTGCTTCAGGTGCTGCTTCAACTTCAGTCTCGGCGACTGGTTGCTCTGAAGCTTCTTCTTGAGCGACAACGGCTTCAACAGCAGGTTTAGGTGCCGGAGCCCACACTTTGCCCATTGCCATTTCCGGAGAGGCAACACCAGAAGCTGGACGGTTAACTTTTGGCTTCTCAACCACAGTCACCACATTTTCCATGTCGTTCAGTGCATCAGTTGCTTCTTCGACAGCATGACCCACAGCTTCGGTTACCGCTTTATCGACGTTTTCGCCCTTCTCTGGACGAGTATCGCGAATACGGCGACGACGCTGACCGCTTGCACGCAGGTGACGCGGAGAGCGACGGTTACGACGCTGGCCGTTTTCCTGCTCACCGTTTTGCTCTGCCTGCTCTTTGGCTGCCTGAGTTTTCTCGGTCTGAGGTTCCTGAGCCAGTGCTTCCTTAGCTACAGCAGTACCCAGTTCCTGCAAAGGAGTGGCTACTTTCTGCTCTTCAGCAGTTGCCTCTGCTTGCTGCTGTTGAACAGGTGCAGCTTGCTGCTCATCACCGATACGGATTTTCTTGCGTAGCTGACGGCGCTGGCGACGCTGTTTAACTTTCGTTGCCTTCTCCTGCTCTTGCTCACGCTTTTCTTCCGCAGCAGGTTTGCCAGCTTTGTTTTGCTGGGCTTCCTGACGGCGTTGCTGCTTCTGCGCCTGAATTTCTTCGCGGCGAGACTGACGTTTCTGCTCTTTCGCTTCTTCGTCACGTGGCTGACGCTGCTGCTTGACCGGCTTATCCAACTGCTGTTGACGGTCTTGCTTTTGCTTGTCACCGCGACGGCGCTGCTGGCGCTGTTCACGTTGCTCGCCACTGCGGTTATCACGATCAGTGTCCTGGCGCTTGCGGCCCTGGCGGGAACCGTCTTTGCCTCGGCGGCTATCCTGACGCTTGTCCTGACGTTTGTCTTGGCGCTCTCCGCGACGGCCGTCACGGCGGTTGCGTTTGCCCTGAGTTTCTTTTTGCTTCTGCTCTGTTTCCTGTTCTGCAGAGCCCGAGAAGAGGTTGGCAATGGCTGAGAAGAGACGGTTGAAGATGCTAGGCTTGTCTTCGGCTTTCTTCGCTATCTCTTTCTGAACCGGTGCTTGTTTCTTGGCTGCGGCAGGTTCTTTTGGTGCAGCAAAACCTTGCAGTACCGGCTCTTCACGTTTCTTCACGATACGTTCTTGCTGTGGCGCTTCAGCCGCTTCCGCTTCTTTCAGGGCTTCGATTGCACGTGGCAGGTGATAAGACAGGGTATCTTGCTCGTCACCACTACGGACACGCAGAACTTCAAAGTGCGGAGTATCCATTTCTGCATTTGGCACGATGATAGCGCGCACATCATGGGATTTTTCAATGTGCTGTACAGAGCGTCGTTTTTCGTTGAGCAGGTAGGAGGCTATCGCTACCGGCACAATCGCGACCACCTGTGAGGTGTTGTCTTTTAGTGCCTCTTCTTCAATCAGACGAAGAATAGACAACGACAGAGATTCGCTATCACGAATAACACCGGTACCAGAACAGCGCGGACAGACGTGATGGCTTGCTTCTGCCAGAGACGGGCTCAGGCGCTGGCGAGACATTTCAAGCAGGCCGAAACGTGAAATACGACCAATCTGTACACGGGCACGGTCCATACGAACGGCTTCGCGCAGGCGGTTTTCAACTTCACGCTGGTGGCGCACTGGGGTCATATCGATAAAGTCGATCACCACCAGGCCGCCCAAGTCACGAAGGCGTAGCTGGCGAGCGATTTCATCGGCAGCTTCAAGGTTAGTTTGCAGCGCCGTTTCTTCGATGTCGCCGCCTTTGGTTGCACGGGCGGAGTTGATGTCGATAGAGGTCAGTGCTTCTGTCGGATCAATAACAATCGAGCCGCCGGAAGGCAGGCGAACTTCGCGCTGGAACGCGGATTCGATCTGGTTCTCAATCTGGTAGTGATTGAACAGTGGTGTTTCGCTGTGTTCATACAGTTTGACACGGGACAGGAAGTCCGGGCGTACCTGCTGAATATGATCACGGGCGCGGTTAAAGATTTTCGGGCTGTCGATGACAATTTCACCGATATCACGGCGTAGATAGTCACGGATAGCACGGGCAATAACATTGCTTTCCTGGTGGATCAGGAAAGGTGCCGGTGCAGAATCTGCCGCATCTTTTACACGTTCCCAGTGGTTGAGCAGGTAGTTCAGATCGTATTCCAGATCTTCAGCTGACTTGCCCACACCCGCGGTACGTACGATCAGGCCCATTCCCTGCGGTAGCTCAAGCGTGCTGAGTGCCGCTTTTAGCTGAGTACGCTCTTCACCTTCGATACGGCGTGAAATACCACCGGCTCGTGGGTTGTTAGGCATCAGCACCAGGTAGCTACCGGCAACAGAAATGAACGTTGTCAGGGCTGCCCCTTTGTTGCCACGCTCTTCCTTGTCGACCTGAACGATAACTTCCTGGCCTTCTTTAAGCACTTCCTTGATGTTAGGACGGCCTTGGTAGCTGTAGTCGGCAGGGAAGTAATCTTTGGCAACTTCTTTCAGTGGAAGGAAACCGTGGCGCTCAGAACCATAGTCAACGAACGCTGCTTCCAGGCTTGGTTCGATGCGGGTAATGCGACCTTTGTAAATATTTGCTTTTTTAGATTCGTGGCCAGGGCTTTCGATATCAAGATCAAAGAGCTTCTGCCCATCAACTAATGCGACGCGCAACTCTTCCTTTTGAGTTGCGTTAATCAACATTCTTTTCATTATATTGTACTCGTTTTTGTCGTTGTACTAGCGACTCGATTAGCGAGTTTGTACTGGCGGCGCCTGACTCCAAGTCTGATAACAAATGCAGCCTCACGGCTGGAATTCAGGAGTGCTATCTGGCAACACGTATTGTCCAACAGTATCAAGATGATTAGATCAGGAAATATACAGCTGGCATCACCGTTTCACGCGGCGGTATCTATCACACCAATAAAAAATCTATAATCGAGCAAGCTAAAAAACACTCCGGAGATAATAACGTCTTACGCCATTTGCTGCGCTTCTCGCCAGAGCTGTATGAATAATAGTCAGTTAGGTGATATTCTGTTCACCGTGTTACAAAAGTAGGCAAGTTTTCCTACTCCTGCACGCAATGATAGCAGGGTGACTTTTTTGCGGCAATCTGCTTTGCATGCGTGATACAATCAAAACCTATGAAAGATGATAAACCAAAAGTGCAATTCATCGAGATTACTGATGACTTTGCGGGCCAGCGGATCGATAACTTTCTCCGTGCTCGGCTTAAAAACGTTCCAAAAAGTATGATTTACCGTATTTTGCGTAAGGGTGAGGTTCGAGTAAACAAAAAACGTATAAAGCCTGAATATAAATTGCAGGATGGTGATCTTGTGAGGGTGCCGCCGGTGAAGGTGCCGGAAAAAGACGAGCAGGCGCCGGTCAGTACCAAGCTCAATAAAGTTGCCGAGCTGGAGTCTTGCATTATTTATGAAGATGACCAGATGCTGATCCTTAACAAGCCATCGGGAACAGCGGTTCATGGCGGCAGTGGTTTGAAGTTCGGTGCTATCGAGGCCTTGCGCGCACTTCGTCCCGATGCCCGTTTCCTCGAGCTTGTCCATCGGATAGACAGAGATACCTCGGGGATACTGCTGGTGGCTAAGAAGCGTTCTGCACTGCGTCAACTGCAGGAGCAATTCCGTAACAAGACGGTACAGAAATACTATTTTGCCCTGGTGATGGGCGAGTGGAAAGCCAGTTGCAAAAAAGTAACGGCACCGCTGATGAAGAACGAAGTGAACAGTATTGTACGCGTTAACCCTAACGGGAAGGCATCGGATACGCGCTTTAAAGTGATTGAGCGTCTTGATCAGGCCACGTTGGTCCAGGCTAGCCCGGTAACGGGCCGAACCCATCAGATCCGTGTTCACTGCCAGTACACCGGTCACCCTATTGCCTGGGATGATCGCTATGGTGATCCGCGTTTTGATGCGTATACGAAAAAATCGGGCCTCAATCGACTTTTCCTTCATGCGGCCAACATTAAGTTCAAGCACCCTAAAACGGAAGAGCTCATGGACATCAATGCACCGATGGAGCCGATGTTGACAAGGGCCATTGAGCAGCTACGGAAAAAATAGCGACAGAAAAAGCTGCGCTGAATACAGCAGGCCTATGGTGGTTGTATTGACGAGGGCGAGAAGCTAATTTTGGCTTCTCGCCTTCTTATTTGTTAGGGATACTTGTTGCCCTGATTACAAAATCGCTACCCCTTGCTTGGCGAGCATGTCGCGCAGGGCAATCAGTGGCAGGCCAACCAGGGTATTTGGATCCCGGCCCTCGAGTTTATCAAACAGGGCAATGCCAAGTCCTTCGCTTTTAAAACTCCCGGCACAGTTCAGCGGGGTTTCTCGTTGGATATAGTTTCGTATTTCCTGCTCGGTCAATGTTCTGAAGTGAACATGGAAGGGCTCGCAGATCACGTCGCTATCGCCAGTTACTGCATTATATAGACACAGGCCAGTATAGAAGGTGACGACTTGGCCACTTGCAGCCTGTAGCTGTCGGAAGGCGTTATCGGAAGTATGCGGCTTGCCGACAATATGGCCGTTGATGACGCATACCTGATCCGAGCCGATAATCAAGTGGGCTGGGTAATCATCTGCGCAGGCTTTGGCTTTGGCTTCGGCCAGCCGGGTAACAAGCTGCTCGGCGGTTTCATCGGGATGGGCCGTTTCATCAGTGTCTGGGCCAGCCGTCTCAAACGGGTATTGTAGCTTCTCTAGCAAGGCTTTTCTGAAAGGGGAGGTGGAGGCCAGGAGCAAAGGTCGAGTCATAGTTGTACCAAGATTATATGGGATTGTGTTAGTCTAGCGGCCGAATTTAAATGGGCCATCTTTGCAGTTAGTCCGGCTAATGTAAGAAATGCAGCCATTAATTTCAAACTCGCGCCATACTGAAGATGTGTCTGTCTGGTAACGGTTCTGGTTGTGTTTTAGTCATCTTTTGTGTGTTATTTGACCGCTTATATCACAAGGGTCAACTTGTTGTGAGTCAGGCAGATAACAGACAAAAAGGTGGAAATGTCCTCGATTGACCAAGCTGGCTTAATTGCAGTTAAGTGAATTGGCTAAATGCTGTTAATTCGCGCACATTTCCTTTGACTCAAACTGATTAGAAGGCTAATATTCGCGCCCTATGCAAAAGGTAAAATTGCCGCTAACGGTTGATCCGGTTCGCGCAGCTCAGAAAAAACTCGACTATGATGGCATCATTAAAGTCGATTTGCTTGAGCGTTTGGCCGAGTCAACACAGAGCGTAACACGTGATGCAAACGTCACCTTATCATTTGACTTTGACCAACGTCACCTTGCATTTATGCGCGGTAGTGCAGATGTTGAAGTGATGTTGACCTGTCAGCGATGCCAGGAAGAGTTCAAACACCAATACAGTGTTGAATTCTGTTACAGTCCGCTCCTCAAACCAGAGGAAGCTGATGAGTTTCCGGAAGCTTATGAGCCGGCTGACGTCGACGAAAACGGTGAGATTAACCTGATTCAAATCGTCGAAGACGAATTGATTCTGGAGTTGCCTCAAGTCGCTATGCATGATGAAGCTGACTGTAAAGCCAGCGGAAACATGACTTTTGGTGAGATCCCCGTTGCTGATGAGCGTCCGAATCCGTTTGCAGTATTGAAAAATCTAAGTAAGTAATTTAACAGGAGTAGGGTTAATGGCCGTACAAAAGAGCAAAAAATCACGTGCAGCACGTGGCATGCGTCGTTCTCACGATGCACTAACAACTGCAGCTGTATCTGTAGATTCTGCAAGTGGTGAAACTCACCTACGTCACCACGTAACAGCTGACGGTTTCTACCGTGGCCGCAAGGTTATCAACAAATAAGGTTGAACCTTGAGTGGTCTAACCGTTGCACTTGATGCAATGGGCGGGGATTTCGGTCCTCAAGTAACAGTGCCTGCCTCCGTGCAGGCATTGTTGCAATACCCAGAGCTCAAAGTTATTCTTTTTGGTGATCAAAGTGCGATCACATCTCAACTGTCCCTTCTAAACCAACTTCAACACCCTCGACTCAGTATTGTTCATTGCGAGCATGTTATTGCCAATGAAACCCGGCCTTCCCAAGCATTGCGCAGCAGTCAGGGAACGTCGATGCGTATGGCGCTAGATAGTGTTTCCGACGGCCAGGCTGATGCCTGTGTCAGTGCCGGAAATACCGGAGCCCTGATGGCCCTTTCGCGCTATACCCTGAAACAGCTCCCCGGTGTTGACCGTCCTGCGCTTGTAACTGCCATCCCGACCAACACCGATAATAAAACCTGGTTACTGGACTTGGGAGCAAACGTATCCTGTGATGCAGATACCTTGTTTCAATTTGCTGTAATGGGAGCTGTTCTGGCCGAGCAGGAAAACAGCGCATCACCTCGGGTCGCGTTGCTTAATATTGGTGAGGAAGAGATTAAAGGTAATGATTTAGTCAAGCGTTGCGCCGAAATGTTGGCAAACTCACCAGACATAAACTATATCGGCTATCTTGAAGGTAACGAGTTATACAGTGGCCGCGCCGATGTCATCGTGTGTGATGGTTTTGTCGGCAACGTGAGTCTAAAGACCAGCGAAGGGGTCGCCAATCTATTCATTGACAGCATTAAAAATGCCATAAGCACTAACCCACTGAAGCGTTTAGTTGCCAAGTGGTTGTTTAATGACCTATTCATCAGTCTTAAACAGTTGAACCCCGACCAGTACAATGGCGCAAGTCTGTTAGGATTGCGCGGTATTGTGGTCAAAAGCCATGGAAGTGCTGATGTTGCCGCTTTTTCTAATGCAATTGGTGAAGCGGTGCACGAGGTCAAACGGCAAATACCGACAAAAATCAGTGACCGTTTGGAAGAAGTCTTACTCGAGAGGCATTATTAGTCTTCATGTATAGCAAAATTTTAGGTACCGGCAGCTACTTGCCAGCACAAGTACGTTCTAACGCCGATTTGGAACAAATGGTTGATACCACAGACGAATGGATCGTAGCTCGTACCGGTATTCGTGAGCGTCGAATTGCATCTGCAGATGAGACTGTGGCTGTAATGGGATATCAGGCATCTTTAAACGCTATCGAGATGGCGGGCATTGATAAAGATGACATTGATCTTATTATCGTAGCGACTACCAGTGCGAGTCACTCATTTCCGTCTGCGGCCTGCCAGGTCCAGGGAATGCTGGACATCAAAGGTTGCCCGGCATTCGATATCGCAGCGGCGTGTTCAGGTTTCGTCTATGCCCTGAGCGTGGCCGATCAACACATCAAAACCGGTATGGCCAAGAACGTCTTGGTTATCGGCTCTGATGCGCTTTCCCATAAGTGTGATCCAGATGATCGTTCGACGATCATATTGTTTGGCGACGGTGCCGGAGCCGTGGTGGTTGGCGCAAGCGAGGAACAGGGTATTATCTCGACGCACCTGCATGCCGATGGCCATTTTGGCGGACTGTTAAGCCTTGCCATTCCGGATCACGGCCAAAACTTCAGCGATGACAAATGGCTGTACATGGCAGGTAACGAAGTATTCAAGGTCGCGGTAACCCAGCTGTCAAATCTTGTAAAAGATACCTTGGCAGCGAATAACATGGACAAGTCTGAACTAGACTGGCTGGTACCGCACCAGGCAAACTTACGTATTATCTCGGCAACGGCGAAGAAACTGTCGATGTCGATGGATCAGGTGGTGGTAACCCTTGATCGTCATGGCAATACGTCTGCGGCAACAGTTCCGACGGCCCTTGATGAAGCCGTACGTGATGGTCGGATCCAGCGTGGCCAGACTTTGTTGCTTGAAGCCTTCGGTGGTGGTTTCACCTGGGGTTCTGCATTGGTGAAATTCTGATTCGGTTGAAGAATTAGATTAAACCTCTGATACGCATTAAATTAATTTGTAGCTATTCGCTTTCTGCTTTATTGCCGTGTGCCGGCTTGTGGTTAGCAGCTTGCTTTGTCACAGCGGATAGCTCGTCAATACACTGAATAATCAGTAATAACGAATAAGGATTCTCGAATGTCTAAGTTCGCGATTGTATTCCCGGGACAGGGCTCTCAGGCTGTTGGCATGTTAGCTGAGCTTGCTGAGCAGTTTGATGTTGTTAAGCAAACTTTTGCTGAAGCCTCTGATGCGCTGGGCTATGACCTGTGGGCACTTGTCCAGAATGGTCCTGCAGAAGATCTTAACCAGACACACCGCACTCAGCCTGCACTGCTGACCGCTTCCGTTGCGATCTGGCGTGTATGGCAAGAGCAGGGTGGTGAGCAACCTGCGGTACTTGCAGGTCACAGCCTGGGTGAGTATTCAGCACTAGTATGTGCTGGCGTTATCGATTTCAAAGAAGCGGTAAAACTGGTTGAGCTTCGCGGACAGCTAATGCAGGAAGCGGTACCAGCAGGTGTTGGTGCGATGTCTGCAATTATCGGTCTGGACAATGACGCGATAGCCAAAGCCTGTGAAGAAGCGGCTGAAGGCCAGGTTGTTTCCCCGGTTAACTTTAACTCTCCGGGCCAGGTGGTTATCGCGGGTAATAAAGAAGCGGTAGAGCGTGCCAATGTACTGTGTAAAGAAGCAGGTGCTAAGCGTGCACTGCCACTGCCTGTATCTGTGCCGTCACATTGTGAGCTAATGAAACCAGCCGCGGACAAGCTGGCTGTCGCGCTAGAGAATCTTGAGTTCGCTGCGCCTTCAGTTCCTGTGATCAATAATGCAGATGTGGCAGCCGAAACTGATCCTGCGGCTATCAAGCAGGCATTGGTTAAACAGCTATACGGCCCGGTTCGCTGGACTGAGTCTGTTGAGCGTATGGCGGAAGAAGGCATCGAGCAACTGCTAGAAATGGGGCCGGGCAAGGTACTTACCGGCCTGACTAAACGTATTAATCGCGCGCTTGGCAGTGCTGCAGTCAACGATCCGGCTAGCCTGGACGCTGCCAAGTAAGATTGTGGCCTGCTTCTTGGTGCCATTTGCTTCGGGCAGAGTTGGCGTTAACAGGAAAAGGCGGGCTGCATACTATTTATAGAAGAGGAATGACAATGAGCCTGCAAGGTAAAGTTGCTCTGGTAACGGGTGCGAGCCGTGGTATCGGTCGTGCTATCGCAGAAATTCTGGTTGAACGTGGTGCGACGGTAATTGGTACGGCGACGTCAGAAAGTGGTGCGGAAGCCATCAGCGCATATTTGGGTGACAACGGTAAAGGTCTGGCGCTGAACGTGACATCTCCTGAGTCAATTGAAGCTGTATTGAAAGAAATCAAAGCGCAGTACGGCGATGTTGATATCTTGGTCAACAACGCGGGTATCACTCGTGATAACTTGCTGATGCGCATGAAAGATGACGAGTGGCAGGACATCATGGATACTAACCTGACGTCTATCTTCCGCCTGTCTAAAGCTGTGTTGCGTGCGATGATGAAAAAACGTCACGGCCGTATTATCAGCATCGGCTCTGTAGTTGGTACTATGGGTAATGCTGGTCAGACTAACTATGCAGCAGCAAAAGCAGGCTTGATTGGCTTTACCAAGTCGATGGCACGTGAAGTTGCGTCACGCGGCATTACGGTGAATGCGGTTGCGCCTGGTTTTATCGAAACAGATATGACTAAAGCCCTGAATGATGACCAGCGTGCTGCTACACTTGCAGGTGTTCCTGCAGGTCGTTTGGGTGATCCGCGTGAAATTGCGGCAGCGGTCGCATTTTTGGCGTCAGAAGATGCTGGTTATGTAACCGGCGAAACACTGCATGTTAACGGCGGCATGTACATGATTTAAACAAAAAAGTTGCATAACTTGATGACACAAGTCAAACTCATCTTGTTTTCACTGAAAATCGTGGTTTGACCAGCGTGTTGAGTATTGCAACTTTTGCAGTAATGAATAAACTACAGCAAATCGCATTAGCGAATTCTTGTTTTAAGGAAATAGATTAATGAGCAACATCGAAGAACGCGTAAAAAAAATCATTGTTGAGCAACTGGGCGTAGACGAAGCAGAAGTTAAAAACGAAGCTTCTTTCGTTGACGATCTAGGTGCTGATTCTCTAGATACTGTTGAACTAGTAATGGCTCTTGAAGAAGAATTCGATACTGAGATTCCAGACGAAGAAGCTGAAAAAATTACTACAGTTCAAGCTGCTATCGACTACGTTGTTGGCGCATCTGAGTAATTAAGAACTCCCTCCAGGCGGTCACCATGACCGCCTGATTTTATTTCGAAATCTGTTTTATCCTCAATTCCCGGAGAAATTAATCGTGTCAAAGCGTCGCGTAGTTGTAACTGGCATGGGTATGCTATCACCGGTTGGCAATTCTGTTGAGTCTTCATGGAAAGCTCTACTGGCCGGCACTAGCGGTATTAGCAATATCGAACATTTTGATGCTAGCGCATTTGCTACTCGTTTTGCCGGCATGGTCAAAGACTTCAACTGTGAAGAATACATGACCAAAAAAGATGCCCGCAAAATGGACTTGTTCATTCAATACGGCATTGCAGCAGGCGTACAGGCGTTAAAAGACTCTGGCATTGAAGTGACTGAAGAAAATGCCCCACGTATTGGTGTGGCTATCGGTTCTGGCATCGGTGGTCTAGGTCTTATTGAAGCTAACCATCTGTCACTGATGGAAAAAGGTCCGCGCAAGATTAGCCCGTTCTTTGTTCCGTCAACGATTGTAAACATGATCGCAGGCCACATGTCTATTATGCATGGTCTTCGTGGTCCGAACATCGCTATTTCTACGGCATGTACAACTGGCCTTCACAACATTGGCCATGCTGCGCGTATGATTGCTTACGGCGATGCAGATGCAATGCTAGCAGGTGGTGCAGAAAAAGCATCAACTCCGCTAGGTATGGGTGGCTTCGCTGCGGCGAAAGCACTGTCTACACGAAATGATGATCCTCAAGCAGCCTCTCGTCCGTGGGATAAAGACCGCGACGGTTTCGTACTGGGTGACGGTGCCGGTATGATGGTGCTTGAAGAATACGAGCACGCCAAAGCGCGTGGTGCGAAAATTTATGCAGAGCTAGTCGGCTTTGGTATGAGTGGTGATGCGTACCACATGACTTCACCAAGTGCTGACGGTTCTGGTGGTGCACTGGCGATGGAAGCTGCGATCCGTGATGCGGGTATCAATGCTGAAGAAATCGGCTATGTGAATGCACACGGTACTTCAACACCGGCTGGTGACGTAGCAGAAACCCTTGGTATAAAGCGTGCTATGGGTGCAGCGGCTGATAAAGTTATGGTTTCGTCGACTAAGTCGATGACTGGCCACCTACTGGGTGCTGCTGGTTCTGTCGAATCAATCATTACTGCAATGACATTGGTCGATCAGGTCGTTCCACCGACAATCAACTTGGACAACCCTGATGAAGGCTGTGATCTGGATTATGTTCCAGGTGAAGCACGTCAGGTTAATCTTGAATACGCACTGTGTAACTCGTTCGGCTTCGGCGGTACGAATGGTTCGCTGCTATTTAAGAAAATCTAACGATAACCTGTTATCATTGAGCGGCCCGGTGTTTTGCACCGGGCCGTTTTTTTTTGATACTTTTTATTAGTGGCTTATTCTGTGATTTGAGATTGGGTAGATATCGGAATGATACTGGTAAACGGCATAGAGCAAAGTGACGTTGCAGTCACTGATCGGGCTATGCAGTATGGCGACGGCTGCTTTACGACCATTCTCGTTGAGCACGGTAAACCAAGGCTATGGTCGTTGCACCTGCAGCGATTGAAGAGGAACGTTGCAGCATTCGATATCGTAGAGCCGGACTGGCTACAGCTCACTGATCAGGTGCATAGGCTAGCGGATAACTTCCCGGTCAAAGGGGGAGTAAAGGTACTGATAAGCCGCGGCGCGGGTGGGCGGGGGTACAGCCCGTCAGGTTGCAGTGCGACTCAAGTTATTGTTTCTGATTTTGCCTGGCCTGCCCATTATCGTGAGTGGCAGGCGCAGGGTATCGTGCTGGGCGTATGTCAGCAGAGACTGGCTTTGGCTCCGATGCTGGCGGGCTTCAAACATCTGAACCGCCTTGAGCAGGTAATGCTAAAAAAAGAAACCGAGCAGGCCGGCTGGCTGGATGCCGTCGCACTGGACGTCAACGGTGATGTAGTGGAAGCAACGGCCTCGAACATTTTCTGGCGCAAGGGCAAGACGCTTTATACGCCAGAGTTGAATATGTCAGGTGTCCACGGTGTGATGCGTGCCCATGTGATCGCACTGGCCGCTGACTGTGGTTTTTGTATAGAGTTTGTCAAAAAGCCACTTGATGCCTTGCTTTGCGCCGATGAAGTCTTTATTACTAATGCCCTGATGGCGTTGGTGCCGGTCACAGAAATAAACGGAATTCAATTTACGGCGCGAACTGCGCTGAAAGCGTTAAACAAGAGGTTGTACACGTGTTAAAGAAGTTGGTAATAGCGGTTGTCTTGATGGGCGTGATGGCTGCTGGTTGGCTTGGCTGGTCATATCAGCAGGTGAAGGCTTCGCTTCAGCAGCCGGTAACTCATGACGGCGAAGTCTTCGTTACGGTCAGTCCGGGAACTAGTTTTCGGGGGCTGCTAAACCAACTCGTCGACAAGGAAATTGTTCCGCCATCGCAATGGACGCGGTGGATTTATCGTATTGAGCCTGAGTTAACACGAATCAAAACGGGGACATATCAAATACCTGGCAGCGGCACTCTCAGAGATGTGCTGGCATTGATCACATCAGGCAAAGAACATCAGTTTGCAATTACCCTGGTCGAGGGTGGCAGGTTTACAGACTGGCTTGATCAACTGAGCACGGCTCCCGAGATTGTCCATCAGTCCGACGGTATGTCCGAGGCCGAAATAGCCAAGGCGATTGGTGCGGATACCTCCAAGCTCGAGGGATACCTGTTGCCGGAGACTTACCACTATACCTCGGGAACAACGGATCTTGAGTTGCTCAAGCGCGCATACCGCCAGATGACCAGCTTGCTCGACGATGCCTGGGAGACGCGTGATAAGAGTATTCCGCTGAAAACACCGTATGAAGCCTTGATCATGGCATCAATTATCGAAAAGGAAACGGCCGTTGATGACGAGCGTACTGTCGTATCGTCAGTCTTTATGAATCGCCTCAACAAGAATATGCGTCTCCAGACTGATCCGACGGTGATTTACGGTATGGGGGATAAGTACAAGGGGAATATCCGCAAGCGTGATCTTCGTACCCCGACACCCTATAACACTTACACCATCTTTGGCTTGCCGCCGACACCGATAGCAATGCCAAGCAAGGCCTCGGTGCTTGCTGCGGTGAAGCCGGAAGAGAGCAATTACTATTACTTTGTTGCTGATGGCAAAGGCGGCCACAAGTTTTCTAAAACGCTAAGCGAGCACAATCGCGCAGTACGTGCATACCTAAGAACACTAAAGAAAAAATAATGACTGGAAAATTTATTGTTATTGAGGGCCTGGAAGGCGCGGGAAAAAGTACGGCAATCAAGCAGGTAGCTGCAGTATTGGCTGAGCACGGGATCGAGTCGCCGGAATTGACGCGCGAGCCCGGCGGGACACCGCTTGCCGAGCAGATGCGGGCTTTGGTTAAAGAGGGGCACCCTGACGAACCCTTGACCGACATGGCTGAGCTGTTGCTCCTGTATGCGGCACGTATTCAGTTGATTGATAACGTGATAAAGCCGGCGCTGGCAAAAGGGCGTTGGGTAGTTGGTGACCGTCATGATATGTCATCTCAGGCTTACCAGGGAGGAGGCCGGGGATTCGATACCGCCCTGATGGAGAATTTGCGTAATACGGTACTGGGTGACTTCCGTCCGGATTTCACCATCTATATGGATATTGATCCGGTTCTTGGCCTTGAGCGTGCACGCGGCCGGGGTGAGCTGGATCGTATCGAGCAGATGAATATTGATTTCTTCCAACGCGCCCGAGCGCGCTTTCTTGAGCTGTCTGAGAATGATCCGAGCGTGGTTATCATTGATGCCAGTCAACCACTGGATGCGGTGACGGCAGATATTTCCCAGGCGCTGACAGTGTGGCTGGAGCAACAATAGTATGCTTTACCCATGGCAACAGACCCTATGGCAGAACTGGCAGCAGCTACTGGGGCAGGGACGGCTGCACCATGCGATTTTATTGCTGGCCTCGACGGGAAGCGGGCGTGAGGTGCTGGCACAACAGCTAGCCCGAACCGTGCTTTGTCAGAACTGTGATACCGAGCCCTGTGGGGTATGCCATAGCTGTCAGCTATTTGCTGCAAAGACCCATCCTGACTTCCATGTTGTCGCTCCTTTGCAGGAAGGCAAACAGATTGGCGTTGATGCTGTTCGGCAGTGTAACCGCTGGGCGGTGGAAACGTCTCAGCTGGCAGGTCAGCGCGTGATCATGATAGATCACGCTGATGCGTTGGGAGAGGCTGCGGCGAATGCCCTATTGAAAACACTGGAAGAGCCACCATCGGGTTGTCAGTTTATCCTGACAGCCGAGTCGCTTGATAGCTTGTTGCCGACAATTAACAGCCGTTGCAACAAATGGCGACTGGCCGTGCCTGATGAGCAGGAAACACGGCGCTGGGTCGAGCGGCAGATGATGCAGACGGTAAAGCTGGAGTCAGTGCGCCTGAACAGCGGAGCCCCTATGGCTACGCAGCAGTTTATTGAGCAGGGCCAGGATATTCGCCATGGAAACTTGCTGGAGGCGTTTTGTGATTTTCTGCAGCCGCCTTTTACCGGCGTCTATGACGTGGCAGCCCTTTGTACCACTGAGGGCATTGTCAGCCTTAAGTGGCTTAGCTACTTCCTTGTTGATTGTATTAAACTTCAGCAGGGTGTCAGTTCGCACCTGGTTCACAGTGAGTCACTCGACAAAGTGCAGACTGTTGCCGCTAAGATTAGCCCGACTGTATTGTTAGCGCAGGTACGTAAGGCTAACGAGCTTCACCGAAAGCTGGAAAAGCACACCGGATTGAACGAAGAGCTGCTGATAGTTGAGTGGCTGACCGGCTTTATTACCGAATTATAGAGAAAACAGAATTGAGGAAAAGATCGTGTTAGTTGATTCACATTGTCACCTGGACAAATTGGACTACGAGCAACTTCATACAGGGATTGATGATGTGTTGGCCAAGGCAAAGGCGCGGGGGGTAGAGTACTTCTTGTCTGTTGGCGTTACCCTGAAGAGTTTCCCGGCCATGATGGAGATGATTGAGCCACATGAGAACGTATTTGCCTCCTGTGGCGTTCACCCATTAGATATCGAGGCGGGCTTTGATTTTGAGCAGTTGAAGACCTTTGCTCAGCATGAGCGGGTTGTGGCTATCGGCGAAACTGGCCTGGATTACCACTATCAACCGGAACTGGCCGAACAGCAGCAAGAAATCTTTCGCCAGCATGTCCGTTTGGCGGTAGAGCTCAACAAGCCGCTGATCATCCATACCCGAATGGCCCGTGAGGATACTATGCAGATCCTGCGAGAAGAAGGGGCCGAAAAGTGCGGTGGTGTGCTGCATTGCTTTACCGAAAGTCTGGAGATGGCCAAGGAAGCGATCGAGCTTGGTTTTTATGTGTCGATATCCGGCATCGTTACCTTTAACAAAGCCAGCGAATTAAAGCACGTTGTTAGCAGCCTGCCGCTGGATCGCCTGCTGGTCGAGACAGACTCTCCTTATCTGGCTCCTATCCCGTATCGCGGTAAGCAAAACCAGCCTGCCTATGTACGTGAAGTCGCAGAGTATATTGCCCTGCTTAAAGGCGTCTCTGCAGAAGAGGTCGAGAAAATCACCACGGATAATTTCTTCACGCTTTTCTCCCTGGCCAAGCGCTAGTCAAAAAAAGAAAATTATTCATTAAGTAAAAAAGGAGCAAATGCTCCTTTTTTATCGCTATGCCTGTATTTATTAATACTGCGAATATGTTTGCTCTTCATCAATAAGAAACTTAATTTCACTGGTGAAATTAAATTTCATACACGTAACGCCACCTTTCTGAATCTGTACTAAAAATCAGCTATTTACTTTCTTAAAAGAAGAAAAATGTAATATTTGATGATTTATTAGGCGATGTTTTGGAATAATATTTCATTCCTGAGCGGCATCATTGATAAGTATCAAGTTTTATAAAATGCCTCATTTTATACTTGTGAGGCAATAAAAAAGCTAAGTGGTGCTAGCATTATGACTACGGGGGTAGGTCGCTTGCACTGACTTGATAACTAACTAAAACACTCTCACTCAGGAGCACACTATGTTTAAGAACCTTTTTGCTAACCTGCAAAAAGTCGGTAAGGCGCTTATGCTGCCTGTATCGGTTTTGCCGGTAGCCGGTATATTACTGGGGGTTGGCGCAGCGAATTTTAGCTGGTTGCCTGAAGTAGTCTCTCAAATTATGGAGCAAGCTGGTGGTTCTGTATTCGGCCAGATGCCGCTGTTGTTTGCAGTGGGCGTCGCGTTGGGCTTTACAAATAACGATGGTGTCGCTGGCCTGGCTGCAATTGTTGGGTACGGTATTCTGGCTGCGACATTAAGCGTTATGGCTGGAGTCATGGAAGTCGACAAACTGGATACCGGTGTGCTTGGAGGTATTCTTGTCGGTGGCCTGGCGGCATGGGCTTTCAACAGGTTCTATCGTATTCAGCTTCCGGAATACCTTGGTTTTTTTGCCGGCAAGCGATTTGTTCCAATCATGACAGGATTCTGTGCTATTGCCTTGGCACTTCTGTTGTCTGTAATCTGGCAACCAATCGGCGGCGGTATTGAAGCCTTCTCTGACTGGGCTGCACACCAGAATCCGACGTTGGCATTTGGTATATACGGCGTTGTTGAGCGTTCTCTAATCCCGTTTGGTTTGCACCATGTTTGGAATGTACCGTTTTTCTTCGAGGCGGGTAGCTGTGTTAATGCTGCTGGTGAAACACAAAACGGTGTGCTTACTTGTTACCTAGTTGCTGATGAGCCTTCGCGTCTTGCTGGTAACGGTTTCGGTCAGCTAGCGGGCGGCTATATGTTTAAGATGTATGGTTTACCAGCGGCCGCTATCGCAATCTGGCACTCGGCGAAGCCTGAGAATCGTGCCAAAGTCGGTGGTATTATGATTTCAGCGGCACTGACATCATTCCTGACCGGTATTACTGAACCGATTGAGTTCTCCTTCCTGTTTGTTGCACCAATCCTATACGGAATCCACGCATTGCTAGCAGGATCGGCATTCGTGATGACCAACATGTTGGGCATGGTTCATGGTACAACCTTCTCGCATGGCTTCATCGATTTTGTGGTGTTATCGGCGAACTCACAGAAGTTGTGGTTGTTCCCGTTCATGGGATTAATCTATGCCGCTATCTATTATGTGGTATTCCGCACCGTGATTGCCAAGCTTGATCTGAAAACGCCGGGACGTGAAGATGAAGAAGAAGGTGCGGGCGCTACTGCTGAAGGCTCAGAGCTGGCAAAAGAGCTTGTTATGGCCTTTGGTGGTAAAGATAACATCACTGGGCTTGATGCTTGTATCACGCGCTTGCGTGTGTCGGTAGCCAGTGTCGATAAAGTCGACCAGGAGCAGCTGAAGAAGCTGGGTGCTGCCGGAGTGGTTATAGCCGGTGGCGGTGTTCAGGCTATCTTTGGTACCAAGTCTGATAATCTGAAGTCCGATATGGATGAGTGGATCCGAAATCACTGAGCGATTTAGTCATTCTCAAATGGGGGGAGCTTCGGCTTCCCCTTTTAGGTTCTGGTGTTTATCTTTAGCACCTTCCTAATCTTCATAAGTCAGTATAAACGTTTCTATGCGTACTCTATGTATTTACATCCTGACCAATAATCGTCATTGCTTAGATTGAGTAGTACGCGCCGCATTGAAAAATGCGGCTTTTTTGTGGCTTCCGGTCAGCAACTACAGCGACAGAAAGAAGAGCATCAGCAACGGCACCAGCAGGCTGAGAATAAACCCGCTGACAATCGCAATAGGGACACAGCGGATCCCGCCACTGTTTTGAATGACAGGCAGGGTGAAGTCCATCGCCGTGGCGCCGGCATAACCTATTGCCGTACTTGGATAGCGGCTGATCATGAGCGGGATGAGGCTCAGCGCGATCAGTTCTCTGAGCAGCTCGTTGAGAAAGGCCGCACCACCAAAAATTGGTCCCAGTCCGTCTCCCATCAGTATGCCTGCCAATGAATACCAGCCAAACCCTGATGCCATCGCCAGGCCATGGGTTATTGGAATACCAAGGATAGTTGCGGCAATGATCCCGCCGGGTAATGAGGTCAGAACAATGACCAGCGCAATGGTGATCCCTTTTTTGTTGAGCAGGATTTGACGCAAGGTCATCCCGCTATTGCGAAGCTGAATACCGATTAGAAACAGCAGGATCAACAGAATAACTTCGCTGGCCTTATCAACCCACTCGAGATCCATGCCAGTCAGGAGGCCGACTATAAGTCCGCCGGCAACAACGAGTATTAGTTTGACCGACTCCATCATCATTTTCAGGAATGGCAACTGGCGGTGATTCTGGCTGGTTTCCGTCGGCCAGATCTTGTCGATAACGGGCAAAGCAAGCAGATTACAGGCACTGATAGAAATAAAAAAGGTTGCCGTATAAGTAAGGATCTGATTCAGATTTTGTCCCAGATTATCAAGTCCGGCTAGGCTCAGCCCCATCAGCGTAAGGATCACCAATACAAGGCGGCTGGTTTGCGTGTTAATGAAAGTCAGAACGGAGTCCTTGCCAACCGGAATGAGGTATCCGATCACCAGCGGCAGGAAGATATATAGCATCCCTGAAAACATGTGAGTCCTTGCGGTGTGTGTTGTCTGCCTGGCAACAGCATCATGCAGTTGCCGAAGGGTTTATTAAATCAATAAGCTACAACTTCTCGATGAGTTAAGTAGCTTATCAGTATCAATTAGACAGGGTCAATACAGCATACTGGCAAAGTACAGGGCAAATAGCCTTGCAAGGACAGCGGCTAGAAGCCGCTGTTTTTGATGACATTGCGTATTTGGGAATTAAATTCAGCGTCAGGCAGGTTAGTGAGTTCGTACATCACCTCGGCACCAGCGAGATCGAGTTCAACGTGGTGCTCATCAATGGCATCATCGTTGCTTTTAAACATCAGAAGGTGATTAGCCATACGGGCTATATCGAGATAGCTGGTTTGCGGGCGCTGGCCACGGTATGGGGAGGCTGTATTGCTGGCAACCTCCAGATAATCATCATCAAAGCCCCAGTGCTTGAGAATAATGAGGCTGGCTTCCTGGCAGCAGTGTTCAAACACATATTTCGCAATATCAATATCAAGATAGTTACCGCTGTCCAAATAGCTCTGATATTCGGATACTAGGCTAAACAGGCCAATATCGGCAAACAGGCCGGCCAACAGAGATTTTTCCTGCTCAACCTTAGCCGGTGTTTCAGGGTGGTTAATGAGTCCCTGAGAAACAATAGCCATCGTTGCAGCTAGCTGTCTTGAGCGAATAGCACTTTGCATCAGCAGGTCGTTGCAGCCTCGGCTGAAGTTGCTTTTGCTCTTAAGCTCTTCAATGGCTTGCGCCGTGATAATATCTCGTACTCTCAATATACCGAGCCTGCTTACTGCGGTTTGAATGTCGTGGCAAATAACATTGCGCCGGTTAAACATCATGGTATTGGAGATTTTGACAATGGAGGCGGCCATACCGGGATCATCCAGTAACAAGTCAGCCACGTCGCGGATCGTGGTATCTTCTTCGTTGCACAGGGCATGAAGTTTCACAAGAACATCTGGAATGGGGGGAAGGGTAAGACGGTTTTGCCTGACGGCGTCTTTTACCAAGGAACAGAACTCAGATTCCAGTCCTTTTACGATTTTGTCATTTTCTGGTTTAAGCCAAAAAAAAGATACGTGTGCCATTACAACTACTAACTTGAACTCGAGGTCTTCATTCTATCTTGAGCCGTTGCTGATAGACAGCTGTATAACATAAAAAAATAATAAATCGTTACTAAACGTTACACTTATGCAATTTCTGTTGTTGGAAGGTTGTCGTTGTCGAGCAATTTAAGTAGAAAGCGCACGGTGAGCTTTATACTCTCCTGGGTAAGCAACAGCTGTTTGTAGTGGACTTCCAGCGGGAGGATTTCGAGCCAGCGCTGGCAGACCCAGGTGAGGTTGTTATAGTCTGGTTTAGGATAAAGGGATCCAACTTCGGGCATGGTGGCATAAAAGAGTTTCAGCTTCTCTGAAAGGCATAATGTCAAGGCTTCGACAGGGGCTGGTGACCAGTGTGGGTAGGGCTCAAAATCTGCCAATAACAAGCCGTCTTCCTCGACTCTTATTGCCAATAAGCGAACGGTTTGAATACCTTCGACCATGATACTGAGTAGCCCTCCTTCCAGCGCGTTAAAGTCAATGATATGGGCCTCGGTGGCAATCGCCGGTATTTTTTTTATCTCGTCGTGCTCTTCAGACTCATTGAGCATGCATAGTGCAAAACTTCTTTTTTTTGCCAGAGACTGTTTGACCATCCGAATATATCGTTCTTCTGCAACCGTTATTTCTAGCCTTCCGTTCGGAAGAATGTGGCTGGATGAAGGAAAGAGTGCTATGTCTACCATGATATACCCTCCACTTATTATTAATAACCATAGTCTTTACTGACAAGAATAACGATAGTGCGAAAGCGAATTGCGTCGGCCATTTGGGGAGTTCAGGCGCAAAAAATATGGTCAATTTTTGTCACTTTTTACTTAATTCGCGATGTATAATATGCTGCAAATCTCAAATCCAAGTGTTCGTTGTTTCATATGTGGAAATTCGTAATTTGATGTGGCATTGTCAATTTGTTGACGCATTTTGATATAAGTTACTTGAAATTAAACGACCATTAACGTTTATCGGGGGAGAAGCTTGTGCGATCGATCAAGGATGACTTATTTAATTATCTTCGCGAATTTGGCCACTATGAAAAACGTTCAATGTTTGGTGGAACGGGGGTTTTCATCAAGGGTGCCATGTATGCAATTTTGACTGATCAGTCGATGTTTTTACGTGGGGGTGAATCGCTAGATACCAAGCTGACTTCTTTTAACTGTAGTAAGTTCAAACATATAAAGCGCAGCACAACAGCCGTGGTTAATTACTATGATGTGACGGAGCTATATTTGAATGACAGGGCCGAGTGTGACGAACTGGTCCAGCAGTCGATTAAAGTCTCGACAAGAGAGAAAGAGTTCAAGTCTTCAGAGCAGAGCAAGCGCCTGCGTGATTTGCCCAATATGCGCCTGACGCTCGAGCGTATGGTGAAAAAAGCAGGTATTCCGGATGTCAGTAGCTTTATCTCATTGGGAGCGGCAGAAGTCTACCGTAAGGTACGCACCTCGCACGGCAAGGATCTCGATCTGAAACTGCTTTGGATGTTTGCCGGTGCCATTGATGGTTGCCACTGGACTTTACTAAAGGATGACCAGAAAGAACGTTTATTGCGCGAAGTCGAATAAGACGCAATAGATACAGACTGGGTAGTATTGGCCACCATATTTTGGTGGCTTTTTTTGTTGTAAGATAGCGGTAATCTTCTGTTTAGTGTAAGCCCCTATGCGACTACCCAAGCTCACTGGCCCGGTACTATCCGGATTGCATTGTTTCCTGATTGCTGCCGAGCAAATGAGTTTCACCCGAGCTGCAGAAATTTTGTGCCTGACCCAAAGTGCCGTTAGCCATAAAATCAAAAACCTCGAAGACAGCCTCGGGGTTCAGTTATTTATTCGCCAGCCGAGAAAGCTGACATTGACCGAGGAAGGCAAGCGTCTGAAAATGGTGGTCGCCCACAATTTTGGGGATATTGCCCATGAAATTCGGGATCTCAAAACACTCGAATTGAGCGGTGATTTCAATGTAGCCGTGCCCCCGACCTTTGCCCAGACCTGGTTGCTGCCAAGGCTTAAGGAATTTTTAGATAAGTACCCGGCGCTGCGTTTTCACCTTCGAACCCGAAACGAACTCATTGATTTTCAAACTGAGACATTTGATTGCGCTATCTATTTTGGTCACGGCAAGTATGGTGGGCTGCACTCCGCAAAGCTCATGGATGAAAGTATGTTGCCGGTGTGCAGCCACGACTACGCTGTTGCCCATGATTTATATGGCAATCCTGACAAACTCAGTACCTGCATGCTGCTTCACGATGCGGCTCCATGGGCCCGTGCCGGACGTAATGATGAATGGCAATATTGGGCACAGCGACACGGTGTCGAATTGCCGGAGGCCGGGTGCACGTTTGACAGGGCGGATTTGGCGCTACAAGCTGCTGAGCGGGGTATCGGTGTGGCAATGGGGCGTAAGTCGTTTATTGCCGATCAGTTCGATGATGAGCGCTTGGTGGCGCCTTTTGCGATGTCGGTAACATCACCGCTGAGCTACTACATTGTGTGTCGCAAAGAGCTGGCACAGTCGCCAAGAATCGTCGCGTTTGCTGAATGGCTAAGGAGCCTGGTTGACTAGAGAACACCCAACTACCAGCTTACCTGCTTGCTGAGGTTATTTGGATATATGAGTAGGGTGAATAAAGAAACAGCCCCGAGAAAGGGGCTGTTATCTGCTGATATCTCAATTATTTGTTTAAGTATTAGAACTTGAAACGTGTCGACAGCATGATCTGGTCGTCGTAGATCTCGTTGAAGCGAGCCGAAACACCAATAGAGAACAGTTCCGTTGCATGGAACCTACCATACACTGATCCGATGGTTTTTTCGTGATCGCTAATGTTCAGGTGACCAATCTGGCCGCCGACTTCTAGCTGAGGACCAAGCCACTGACGAACACCGATATTCACTTCCATGCCGAGCTTGCCGCCAGAACTGTTAAATTCGCTGCCGTTTTTGGCATTCCTAGCTTTGATTTCACCGGTAATATCGGCCCAGTTATTGACTGGCGCATGGAAACCGACACCTAGCGCTACGTCCCAGTCGCTGTCGAATTCACTATCGACAGAGCCGGTCAGGTGTGCGTTAGGGTGGATGGATTTGCTGAAACCAGCACCGTAAGTAAGTGGGCTAATACCAATACGCGCTTCAGCGTAATCGTAACTAAAGTTACTCATCGTGGTCTGGGCAGCATGAGCCGCAGAAATAGATGCCAGGAAAATACCTGTGGCAAGGAGTGTTTTACGCATGAAAGTTAGTCCGTGGAGCCTAAAGTAATGGAAGCATTTTAATGGACAAAGGAGGGCAATCATAGATTTTTACGGTATTAAGTTACTTTTTTGATAAAGAACAGCGTAAAAATGCAGCAATAATCACAAAAAAATTGTGATCTTGAACGCGAATGTTGTACAAAATATCAGGAGCTTATCTCACTTTGTTTGACAGCAAAATAAGACAAGCTACTTAAGTCATTTTATGGTTCTGTTAGTATCAGTTGGGAGCTGTGGCTGCTGAACTGTTGTCTGTGGTTTATACTATGAATCGATATTGTTAAGAGTAAAATAACATATCTCGTCTGCTTTGCTCGCGATGATTATTGGTGAACGCTCTAAGCCCTAGGTGGATAAAGCTTGCATTAGATACTTTGCCGAGTGTTACGGCTGCACCTAACGTATTGATATAGAAAGTTATGTAATGCTTATTATCGTGAACTTCTTTGAGGTAGGTTAAATCAATGAAAAAGCCCGGAAATATATGCCGGGCTGCATGGTTGAATTAACCGAAACCTGATCTGGTTAAGTCAATAAGTTTACTCAACAATAAGCTTGATTTAGTACAGCTTTATATTGGCGATTTCTCCCTGGAATGGGTAAGTATTTCGCTCTGTAGAGCCGATACTCAGTGGAATGTCATTGCTGGCTGGAGGTGTAACTGTTTTAACGCCGTAGTCTGTACCGTCAACAGTTAAGCCAAGTTGGTTACCATTCAGTGTAACAACGACATGGTGCCAGTTTCCGTCACCAAGGTTTGTCGCGCTGATGCCCTTACCGTTTACACGGGCACTCAGGACACCCGTTTTACTTATTTGCACGTAATATGGGTTATTTGTCCCATAGTTCCATTTGGTTATGGCAAAACCGGCTTTAGCTGTGTTCCAGCTGTCATAACGAATGTCAAACTCTAGCCGGTTCATCACATCGAAATCACCAAGCTCGACTCGCTCGTCAATGCCGTTGAATGTTCCAGCATTGGCGGCAAAGCTGGTGGCATGTTGCTGATTGCAAGAAATGTCTTCTACAGTGCCACTTAATGGCCATTCGCCGACTAAGTCAGGATCCGTCATCCCCTGGGAGCATAAGCGTTGCTGCTTTTGGGCACGATACAAGCTATCGATTGGAGTAGTGTCCTGGATATGTGCCTGTTTCTTATTCGCAGGCAAGCTAGGGTCGTAAGTCTGCTGGTTTTCAATTGTATTGAACGTCCAGCCGGATAGACCGACAACATAAGGCATTATCACCCGGCCATATAAGCTATCATGTCGCATGAAGCTCCAGTTGGTGACAGTGCGTGGTGCCGTATTTTCATTGTTCCAGAAGACCAGGTATTTTAGATGGTTTGGTTGTTGGTTTGCTGCTCCGCCCATTAGCCCGTAGTTCCATCCACCGATATTTTTATCGATGAGGTTGGCATAAGGCTGGTCGGCGTGGAGGTTATGAAAGCGGTCCGGTGAATGCCAGGACTCGCTCAGAACGTTACCAACAGCCCGGTGGGAGAACCCTGCAGCATGCCAGTGCCTTGCTGTGTCTTTCACTCTTGAAGCAAGAACATGAGTTGAACTGCTGATATCAAGGCTAAGGTGTCCCGGGTTGCCTATGAAATTAATGTCCTGAATGGTACTGGCCGCACTGCCCGTAAAGGTTAAACCGACGTTGACATCCTGGAAGTCGATATTTTTGACCCAGCTGTTGGCAACACCTTTGAGGCGCAAGATACTCCAGCCGCCGTCATGAACCCCGTTTTTGTGATGGACGAAACTGTCGTGCCAGTTACCTTTGAAAGTTAAGTCCTCAAAACCGATATTCTCCAGCAAAGGTGCAGGTTTTAGTCCCCATAATCCGCCGGAGTCGACATCATGGTGGATCGGAGCGGCAAAGGTTATGGTATCACCCTGAATATGAGTGATTTGATGGTACTCTTGTGATCTTAGGCCTTTGCCAGTGATAGCAGTCCAGGCTGCTTCTGGTTGATATGGCGCAACGGCGTTGGCGACGGTGGCGGGCGTGTTATCAAGCCGGGTTAGCATTACCCACTGGCCTGTTTGTAGTTTAGATGCATCAGCGACAGTGATTGAGCGTGTCGTTTCCCGAAGGTGATCAGAAGCCACTGTCGTAATAAATTTGTCACCATTCGCTAATTTTATCGGTGTTTTTCTTAAGTCAATCGTATTTGGATCCGGATTATATTTATCGAAGCTGATCTGGAATAGATATGGTGTCGTCCAGTCTTTATCTGGATCGACGAGTTCCAGGTTACGCTCCATAAATAGTACGGTTTCAGGCCCAGCTCCGCGGAAGACGATATTGCCTCGTGAAACGTTGATTGTGAATGATTTGCGGTTATCAGCCCCCTGTTGTGTATCAGACATATCCAGCCCGGTCATATCTGAAGCATCATTGAGTCGGAATTGTCCTCGGGGGAACTCGATGATGGCTCCGGCACCACCGTTGTCGATATAGGTTTCTGCGGCGGCGATTGTTCTGCGAATGGCATCCTTATCACTGACGTTATCATCAGCAATAGCGCCGTAGGCTGTGACCTGAAAAACTTTGAAACCTAGATGGCTGGAATCTGGTAACGGTTCGTTACCAAATCGATATCCGACATATGAGAAGTTCGGCAGAATATTGTCATTAGCTATATGTGATGCAGCATCTCTGAGATCGGAGCCTGGAGAGCGGGATGCCAGATAGTCTGCCCAGTAATCAGCAGCAAAGACTGAACTGCTGATCGCGAGTGAGACAAGAAGTGATGTTGTTTTGATTGCTTTCATTTTTCGTTCCTTATGAAAAAACGAAGCTAATTATAAGTAACTTAAATGTGCAAAATGTGCTCAATTTATCAAAATGAAAGCAAAGTGAAAGTAATCGTAATTGTTGTGGTTGCGATCGTTTTTACTGAATCTGGTTGAAGAGGGAGAAATAAGTAGCGCTAAATGTATCGGTCAACATTTAGCGCAAATAAAGTCAGCTTTATTGAATTAACTCGTTGCCAGATGTGTTGCCCGCCGCGTACTGGGTAATGTTGTTGAGGGTCGTGTCGGCAATGTTGCCGAGTGCCTCTTCGGTCAGGAAAGCCTGGTGGCCGGTAAACAATACGTTGTGGCAGGCCGACAGGCGGCGGAAAACATCGTCTTTGATAACGTCGTTGGACTTATCCTCGAAGAACAAGTCTTTTTCATTTTCGTAGACATCGATACCTAATGAACCAATCTTGCTGCTCTTGAGTGCTTCGATAGCATCTTTGGAGTTAAGAAGTTCGCCACGGCTGGTGTTGACGATCATGACGCCGTCGCGCATTTTGGCAAAGGCGTCGGCATTGAGCATGTGGTGGTTTTCCTGGGTCATCGGGCAGTGAAGCGTAATAACATCAGACTGGCGGTAAATTTCATCCAGCGAGGTGTAGGTAACGCCTAGTTCGATGGCGACCGGGTTCTCGTAAGGGTCGTAGGCCAGGATATTCATTCCCAGCCCCTTGAGAATACGGATCGTTGCAATACCTATCTTGCCGGTACCGATGACCCCAACGGTTTTACCATGGAAGTTAAAGCCAGTCAGGCCTTCAAGCGAAAAGTTGGCATCTCGGGTGCGCTGGTAGGCTCGGTGGATCCTTCGGTTAAGACTCAGCATCAGCCCCAGGGTGTGCTCGGCGATAGCCTCCGGTGAGTAGGCCGGAACGCGCACTACCTGAATGCCAAGTTGCTTGGCTGCTTCCAGGTCGACTTTGTCGAAACCTGCACAGCGCATGGCGATCAGGCGGATACCATTATTGGCTAAAGCTTCAAGCACAGGTTGACTCAGATCATCGTTGACAAAGGCGCAGACGGCCTCGAAACCCTGTGCCATCTTGGCTGTCTGCACAGTGAGTCGAAAGTCAAAATAGGTCAGCTCGTGCTGATAATTGTCGTTAATGATCTCGAAGGATTTCTGATCATATTTCTTGGTGCTAAAGACTGCTACTTTCATGTGTTACCTCTTCGGGGAACTAATTATGTGATCAACATAACATTTTCTTGCTGCCCCGAAAAGGTTTGTATGACAATTAAATATCGGACAATGAAATCCGCTTGTCGCTGAGCGCCATCATGATTCTGCCGGTATCCAGAATTCTTGCCCATGGCATTAATTCTTTTTCGTTATCAATGATGTATGTAGTTAGTTGGTCGATAACGACATCTTTAAGCTGGTCGCCATCCCACGGTTTTGAAATGTAATAGTCCAGGCTGGCATGGTTAACCGCTTGTACCGTCTCTTCCAGTCCGGCCTGCCCGGTCAGTAGTACCCGACGCGATCGGGTTGTTTCAGACTGCTGTTTTAGCTCGATCAGAAAATCAATTCCCGTCTCGCCCGGCATAATATGATCGCAGAGGATCAGGGCTAGGGGGATATGATCGGCAATCGCATCGGCCAGTACTTCCTTGGCTTCATCAACCGACTCGGCTGCTTCAATAATAAAGTGCTCTTCCAGACTGCCGAGATCATGCAGCACACTGTCGAGGACTTCTCGTTCATCATCAACACATAGGATGAGGTATTTGTTCATATGGCCTCCTTTTCAAGCTCACTCCAGTGAGCGTGCGGGCAGCTTGATAACTGCCCGTCCGGTATTAATTAGGTTGGTTTAGCGGTAGCGTTACGATCATGCGGGTAAATTCGCCGGGCTTCGACTCTACCTGAATAGTGCCGTCGTGCTGGTGGATGATTTGTTGGCATACCGACAATCCTATGCCCAAGCCAAAATTGCCCTCACGTTTGGTGGTGTAGTTCAGTTCGAAAACTCTCTCCTGCTGTTCGGGCGGGATCCCTTTGCCGTTATCTTCCACAACCACATCGATGGATTTCTGCTCTGAGCCTGGGGTATAGCGGGTCGAGATATGTATCTCGCCGGGTTCCTCTACGGCATCGAGGGCATTGGAAATCAGGTTTGTCCACACTTGCTGTAGGGCAATGGGTTGGCAATTAAGCTTCGGCAGCGCTGAATACTCCTTGGTGACATGGTGGCGCTTGAGGCGGTTCTCAAAAATTACCAGGGTATCTTCCAGTCCTTCGTGAAGGTCAACGGTGTGTATGGTTTCATCATCCTGACGGGCATAGCTCTTCAGACTCTTGACCAGATCGGCGATGCGCTGGGCGCAGACATTGATCGAGCGTAGAAAGTTGCCCATCTGGTAATAGTTATCCCACTCGGCCATCACCGGTTTGAGCTGAGCCTTTTGTGGCAGAAGCCAGTTGTTGAGGTACTCCTGCTTATCAACCCCCATCTGTACGGCTTTTCGTGCGAGCTGGCGATCGTCTAGTACCGATTCAAGCTGCTTGGCAAGCTGACGGGTTTCGGAAGTTGATAACGGACGAGACTGCATAGCCTGCTGAAGAATATAATTGCCCCTGGTCTGGTTTTCATGGCTCAGTTGCGAGTCGGTGAGTTTGCAAATGGTCTGTTTAAGGGTATCGCTGCCACGCAAAATCGCAGAAACAGGGTTATTGAGCTCATGGGCAACACCGGCGACCAGCTGGCCGAGCATCGCCATTTTTTCTTTTTCCACCAGCTGGTGGTAGGCCTCGTCCAGCGACTTGAGTGTCTGCTGCAGGCGCATCTCGGTTTGAATACTGCCCTGCAGCCGACGGTTGAAGTTACGCAGCAACAGGTTGGTGAACAGCGGAAGCAGCTCGCTGCGCGAGTTCATGACTTTGTTAAACAGCTGGCGGTCGAGCTTGATGACATTAGTCGTATCCAGTGTCACCCCGGTAGAGAAAGAAGGCTCTCCGGTAACGAAAGACATGCCGCCGACCAGATGACCGGGACCGACGCGTACTACTTCGTGTTTGTAGCCATGCTCGTCTTTTTTGTACAGCGCAACCTCGCCCTGAGTAATAAACCAGAGAAAGTTGTTCGGCTCGCCTTCCTTGGTGAGCAGGTGCCCCTCGCTGTAGGTACGACAGGCGCGGTCTTCATCGTTGCCGTTGAAGAATTCATGAAGCGCATCTGTTACCTGGCGGGCAAGGCTGGCATCGTCGATATCATTGGTATTTTGAATAAACCCGGAACGAAAGCTCGACATTTGCCTTTCTATGTGGGCATTGAGGATACGGCGGTGATCCAGTACCTGGCTATAGCGCAGCCAGTCTTCTTCGGTATGCTTGAGAACAAAAGTAGTCAGTTCTTTGAGCAGAACCTGATGAAGCTCTTTTTTGCTCCAGGGCTTGGTCAGACAGTAGTGCAGGCGTCCTTCATTGACCGCCTGCATGATGGCATCGAGTTGCGGTTTGTCATTGAGCAGTATCGAGCGTGCCTGGCTGGCAACCGGGTATTGATCCAGCTGAACCAGAAAATCGACGCCGTTGTCATTGCCGAGTTCGTTGTCACAGATCACCATGGCAACACGCTGGTCACTTTGCTCGATAAACTGCAAGGTATCAATTGCCTCTTCGATACTGTAGGCATTGCAGATATCAAACAGCGTGGCGAAGTCCGCTAAATCGCGGTTTAGCCGTTCGACTACACCAGGATCGTCATCCAGACATACAATGACAAAATTATTCACCCTCAATTCCCTATTTGTAGTTTTAGTACTTAAAGTGTACAAGATGCGACCGCAATAGACTGAGATGCTGCTTACAAACCTTTAGTATTAGTCGTTGACTATGCAACGATTATTCAGATTTGCTGTGGTAGACTTAACGTTTCATCTTCAGAGACTGGGACACAAAATGTTGAGAAAAATAGGTGCTGTTGGCGGCGCTGTAGCAATTGTATTGTGCTGGCCATTTGCAACCGGGCAGATTGGTGAGCGTATCTATTTAGATACCGTAGGTAAGTATGAAAATCCCTACCTGACCATCAGCAGTGAAAGCTACGATCGTGGCTATTTGAATTCAGATGCAGTGTCCCGTATTGAAATCAAAGATGACTGGAAGCCGGTGTTTGACGAGGAAGGCCTGCCGGATGTTTGGTATGTTCAGCATAAGGTCAGCCATGGTTTTATGGGCGTGACCTCAACCAGTGAGCTGGTGCTTGATGAAGAGCTACGGCCAATTGCCGACAAACTGTGGGGCGAAGGCGTTTCACCAATCAGTTTTACCACTAATACTGCCCTGACGCGCAAAACGGACTTTAATATCACCATGAAGCCGGTGAGCTTTAACAATGAGCAAGGGGCGAAGGCTGATATCAAGGCATTCGTACTGGAGGGGACGGTTGATGCCCAAGGCGCCGGTGAGTTCCGCTATCAACTGCCTGATGCAACAGTCACCACGGCGGCGCAAGAATCTATGGTCATGACAGGGCTTGAAGGTGGCGGAAAAGGCCGACTTGATGGTCAGTTTTGGATTGGTAGCCAGGATTTTGCGCTCAAGCATGTCAGCTTCAAAGATCTGGTCAACAACAAGAGTGTCGAAATCGACAACGTTGCCCTTGGGATGAACAATGTGCTGGGTCAGGCTGATCCGGCGTCAGAGCAGAGTGAACAGCAGCTGACCAATACCAACATGATGACGATTGAGAAAATCGTGTCGCTAGATGGTCAGGAGTACCGCAACTTTAACTTTAAGCTGGCATTTTCTGATTTAAATTATCCGGCGATCAGTCGGCTGGGCAATATGGCCGATGACATTGACGAGCAGATGTCTGAACAGCAAGCCAAAGAAGCCGCGCTTGCACTTGATCTGCTGGTGGCCAAAGGGTTGAAATTTACCATTGAAGACCTAAGTCTGGTTACTCCCAAAGGGGATGTGAAAAGTCATCTGAACCTGGTTATTGCGCCGGGAATTGCTCGTGCATCTGAAAACATGGCGAAGATTTCGGAGAAGCTGACAGGTGATATTAGCCTGCTTCTGCCGATCCAGTTGGTTGACGAGGATCCGATCCTGTTTGAAAAGGCATCGATGATGGAGCAAAGCGGTATCGTCGAGAAAGGGGCTGATTACTACTCGCTACAAATGCAGATTGAAGGGGATAAGATCATTCTTGCTTCCGGCGATCAATTGCCGCTGGCAATGCTGCTGATGCTGTTTATGTAAGCCTGATTGCCCAACTGCGCTATGAATCAGCGTGGCAAATCGAGTTATGCATTTGCATCGTTAAAGAACCCGCTCTTAAAGGCGGGTTTTTTGTTGCGCCGAATTAGCCGCTTTGCTTGATAGAATAAATCTATTGATAAAATTACTTATTTCTATTTAGTAATTTCAGATAAATGAACGACACTTAATTTAACGCAACAGGTAGAAGAATATGAACTTCCTGTTTTTCTTGCATTAATAATTCATTTAGGGGGATGCATGGAGTCGTTAAAAGTCAAAGATTACATGAATGCGCGCCCGGTAACATTTGATCCCGATATGTCATTGTCTCAGGCTCTCGATAAGTTACTGACAGCCAAACAAATCGGTGGGCCGGTAATCAATGAAACCAAAAAGGTCGTCGGCTTTCTATCTGAACAGGATATGATTCATAAGTTATTGAAAGTTGGTTATTATTGCCAAGATACCCATACTGTTGGCGAGTGCATGCGCCAGGATGTACTGACGGTGTCACCGGATGATTCCATTATCGAACTTGCTGAAGTTATGACAGGTCAGAAACCTAAAATATATCCCGTTGTCGATCCCGAGACAAAACGATTGATGGGGGTTATTACCCGCCGCGATGTACTGACGGCCATCAGTAACCAGATTGTTGACTGTTTCAAGCATCCGGTATAAAACGTATTGATATGATTGTAAAAAGGCGCTTGATGCGCCTTTTCTTTTTGTTTGTAAACCAAAAAAATAAAGAAGAAGGGAGCGGTAGTGGCCAAATCACCCCAGGATAAGCATTCCAGTGAGAATGTTCATGCCAAGTTTGTCACTGGCTCGCCGATGAAACACATCGTTGTCATGTCGGGAACCGGCGCAATCGGACTGATGGCACTCTTTCTTGTCGATTTGCTGGATATGTTTTTTATCAGCTTGCTGGGCCAGATTGAACTGGCTGCTGCCATTGGATTTGCCGGTACCCTGGTGTTTTTCTCTACCTCGGCCTCGATAGGAACGTCTATCGCGATGGGGGCTCTGGTATCTCGTGCGCTGGGGGCGGGAGATAAGAACAAGGCGCGATGCATGACAGTCAATGTCATGATTTTTGCCTTTATTATCAGCTGCATTCTGGTGTCTCTAATGATGTGGCAGCTTCCTCAACTGCTGGCAATGATAGGTGCCAAGGGGCGGGTTGCCGAAGCGGCGACAGAGTACCTGACGATCCTGCTCCCGAGTGCGCCAATGATTGCCATATCAATGTCAGCGGGGGCTGCACTTCGTGGTGTCGGGGATGCGCGGCGCTCAATGGTCGCGACACTGATTGGCGGAGGAGCCAATGCGATTCTCGACCCAATATTTATTTTCGGCCTGTCAATGGGCGTACAGGGTGCGGCGATTGCCTCTGTCTTTGCCCGGTTGGCAGTACTGATCTTCTCATTGCATGCCGTGATAGTCCGTCATGATTTGGTTGGCCGCCCTGAGCTGAAATCATTTATATCGTCGTTGCTACCGGTTTCCGCCATTGCCTTCCCTGCGATTTTAACCAATACGGCCACACCGATCGGTAACGCGATTGTGACCAGTAATATTGCGCAGTTTGGCGAGAGTTTTGTTGCTGGGTATGCCGTGATCGGGCGTATTATGCCTGTCAGCTTTGCATTGATTTTCTCGCTATCCGGCGCGATTGGGCCGATTATCGGTCAGAACTTCGGGGCAGAGCGCTGGGATCGGATCATCCGCTCATTACGTGACGCAATGTTGTTTGTGTCAGCTTACTGCATCTTGGTATCTGTCGTTTTATGGTCGGCACAGGACAGCTTGATTGCCCTGTTTAGCCTTCAGGGGGATGCTGCCGAGTTGCTGTCAATTTTCTGCTCTTATGTTGCTGTAACCTTTATCTTCAACGGTGCATTGTTTGTTGCTAATGCTGCTTTTAATAACCTCAATCGCCCGACCTGGTCGACAGCGCTGAATATGGGTAAGGCGACGATAGGAACCATTCCTTTTGTAATGCTGGGTGGTTATATTGCCGGTGCTGGCGGGGTGTTGATCGGGCAGGCGCTGGGCTCTGTGGTGTTTGGCGTGCTGGGTGTGATACTGGTTATGAGGCAGGTCAGTGTCATGGCATGCGAACATGAACAAAAGCAGGCTGAGCTTGAAATACTGGAACCACAGGTGCCGCTAACCCCATTTTGTTCTTCCCGAACTTATATGGGGCAGGAAGATGCGCTGGACGAGCAGTTGGTGATCGACACAAAATTGTAAATTCGCGACATTTAGGCCCATGATTTCTGTTGTGGGCCGAACCCTCAGAAACGTTAAAATTATTTACATTTCACTTGTTTATTGATCTGATTCGAAGAAATCCCTCAGCGTTACCAGCACAATACTTACCACCAAAGAGTTATGTATTTGTCGGCCCAAAATCGCCTTTTGCCGGCAGATCCTCATGCCTGCTGTCGTTTCTTCCGAATAACTAGAATCCTCGGAATATCGTAAAGGGTGGATGTGGGCATGAGACGCAGAATTTATTGTTTTAAGGGAATATCCACATCATGCGCCAATATATCAGGTACATTGTGCCTATCCTGATCCCGCTTCTGATCTTAATCTTGCCGGCCTCGGCATTTCCGGTTGAAGGTCTGACCGTTATCCAACAACGTGTTATCGCCATATTTTTGCTGGCAGCTTTGTGTTGGGTACTCGAGCCGATCCCGATTTACGCCACCTCGGTGGTGATAATCGTACTGGAGCTACTGCTCCTGTCGAACAAGGGGCTTTACCTGTTCCGTGGTGGAGAAGGGCAGTCTCATTTTGGTGAGCTGCTGAACTACAGTGATATCATGGCTACCTTTGCCAGCCCGATTATTATGCTGTTTCTGGGTGGTTTCTTTCTTGCTATGGCCGCAACCAAGTACCGACTGGATGTCAACTTAGCGCGGGTGTTGCTTAAGCCGTTTGGTACCCAGCCTAAGTACGTTATGTTTGGCTTGATGCTGATCACTGCTATCTTCTCTATGTTTATGTCAAACACTGCCACTACGGCCATGATGCTGTCGATTCTGGCACCGGTGATTGCGCTGTTTGGTGCCAAGGACCCGGGCAAGATTGCATTTGCACTCTGTATTCCTGTGGCGGCCAATATTGGTGGTATTGGTACCCCAATCGGTACGCCGCCAAATGCGATTGCCCTGAAATACCTGACCGGTGAAAACCTGATCACCTTCGGTGAATGGATGTTCTTTGGTGTCCCTTTTGTTGCGGTATTACTGGTGTTTGCCTGGGTGCTCATCAATACGCTCTATCCGGCCAAACAGGAGAAAATTGAACTCACCATCAAAGGGAAGTTCCTGAAAACGCCAAAAGCGATAACGGTCTATGTTACTTTCGCTTTGACTATCATTTTGTGGCTGATGGGATCTGCCCATGGTATGAACTCCTATACCGTTGCACTTATTCCTGTCGCCGTGTTTTCGCTGACTGGCATCATTAACAAAGAAGATCTGAAGAAAATATCCTGGGATGTGCTATGGCTGGTTTCAGGCGGTATTGCGCTGGGTCTGGCACTTGATCAGACGGGTCTGGCTCGCCTAATGGTTCATAGCATACCGTTCGATAGCTACTCGCCATACATCGTACTGGCTGGTTCGGCATTGCTGTGCTTGTTGATGGCCAACTTTATGTCCCACACCGCGACGGCTAACTTGCTGATGCCTATTATGGCGGCATTGGGTACATCCATGACGTCGCTGGTACCGCTAGGCGGCGAGATCACGCTGATTCTTGTGGTGACCTTTGCGGCATCGCTCGGTATGTCCTTGCCTATCAGTACGCCGCCCAATGCACTGGCGCATGCCACCGGTCATGTGCAGAGCAACCAGATGGCCCGGGTTGGTGTGATTATCGGTGTCGTGGGTGTGTTACTGAGTTTCGTGATGATTTGGGCACTGCACCTCATCGATCACATTTAACTGGAGCTTGGGCCGCCCGAACAGGGGCGGGCCCTGTTTTACCCCGGAGAGCAGATGCATCAACCGAAAGCCCTACAGCGTATTATCGATACCTATTTTCGCGAACCGTCTCGCTCGGTGAGCGTTAAGGCCGGTACCCAGGTACTTAAGCAGGACGGCTATAACGATAAATTGTACTGGGTGAAGAAAGGTAAGCTCAGTGGCTATCTGAACAAAGAAAACAGTGAACTGACAGCAAGAGTATTTCGGGTTGAGCAAGGTATGTTCTTTGGGGTACATAGCTTTTTCTCCCGGACATTTATGGCTTCGACCACGGTTATCGCCGAGACAGATAGCGAACTTGCCTGGATTGACCTCAATACCGAGGCCACGGAGTCGGAAATCTACGGCTCTTTCAGTGAACAGTTTATGCCAGTGATGGTTCATGAGCTGGCGCAGCGCCAGATGATCACCGGTATACAGGCGCTGGAAAAAGAGAAGGCGTTGCAGAAGCTCTATGCGGCAGAGCAGATGACGACGCTAGGCCAATTGGCTGCAGGGATTGCCCATGAACTCAACAATGCGGTCGGGGTTCTGAGCAGTAAGACTGAGGGGCTGCAGAGTGCCATTTGCCATTTTTTGGCCGAAAGTAAACCTGAAGTCAGCCCGTTTATCGATCTCGGGATTTGCACCGGTCAGTCATCAACTTCAGCTGAGGCCAGGAAAAGAGCCAAGGAGCTTCAAGAGAAGTATGGTCTTGAAAGGGATCAGGCCCGTCAGTTAGCAAGAGCCCAGCCGAAGGGCGATATACCAGATTTCTGGCTGGAAAACCTGGATGAGGCTCTGCAGTATTGGGATATGGGGCGTGATTTGCATGATATGCGGTTAGCGTCAAAACATGCCGCCAGTATTGTGCGTTCCGTGAAACAGCTTGGCGGCACCGATCATGCTCGTCAGCCTGATATCGACATTAACGATACGATCCATAAGTCACTATCGCTATTGCAAAGTAACTTGCGGCGGGTCAATGTCGTATTACGTCCGGCTGTACTGCCGACAATTACCGCCAGTACCACCGAGTTGGTACAGGTATGGGTGAATATCATCAAAAATGCCTGTGATGCGATGGAAGATACGCCGGAGCCACAGATAGAGATTATTACCCGACATTCAAAAAATCGGTTGCTCATTACCATCAGCAATAATGGTCCGATGATCGATGAAGCAACACGCAGGAAAGTTTTTCAGCCAAATTTCACTACCAAAAAAGGTGGTCTGCAATTTGGCTTGGGGCTGGGTCTGTCGATTGTATTGCGTATTGTGCATAGCTATGGCGGCACAATTGCACTGAAGAGCGATCCGGAGAAAACCAAATTTCGAATTAAATTGCCAATCGCGTAAGGGATGGTTATGGAAAAACTAAATATCATCTGTGTAGATGATCAACGAGAAGTACTGAGTGCAGTACTCAAAGATCTGGCGCCGCTGAATGACTTTTTTCATGTGGAAGACTGCGAGTCGGCCGACGAGGCACTGGAGCTGATGGACGAGCTGGATGCCGAGGGGGAGTTTATCGCTCTGGTGATTTCGGATCATGTGATGCCGGGGAAGACAGGCGTGGAGCTGCTGACGGATATCTCTCAGGATCCGCGTTTTACCCAGACTAAAAAAGTACTGCTGACAGGGCAGGCGACCCATCAGGACACAATCGCTGCGATTAACCGTGCCCGGATAGAAAGCTACTTTGAAAAGCCTTGGAAAGCCGATGCGTTACTGACGACGGCACGAAGCCTGATCACTGAATATGTGTTCGATATGGGGCTGGATTATCAGCCGTGGACCGATATTCTAGATAACGGCGTGGTATTCCGTCGACTTCGCTAATTCCGGCTTTCAAGCAGAATAATTGTCTAGCTGAATGCAAGAAGGACACGTTCTTGCATTCGCTTTTTACCTGCTGCGTTTCTATGATCACATTTCAAAGCCCCGCCTCGCATGAGAACCTGCTTAAGATCAAGTTAAGAATAATTGGCTTCCGCTGTTTCGAATCCATTCCGGCTTATCAACTACTATTAAGGTAAGTGGTAGACGAGAGGCAGGTATCATGGTTGATTTCATTGAAAACATGCGTCTGAAAGGGAAAGCAGAAGAAGACTTGTATTTCGCCGAGCTGGACCGCAAGCTCATTGAAGCCCTGCACGAAAAACAAGCCAGGCAGCTTAAACCGGAGGAAGGGCCTGTGGGTAGTAAAGAATCACCAACAGACTGTTCGCAAATAAAATAGTGTTGGAGCCGTATTGATATGATGGATGATCCTTTTTCTCAATTAAGTGATAACAACTGAATTAAAGTGCAATGGCTCCGTAGGATTATCCTATATGAAATTGTATCTTCATCGCCACCTCTAATAAATTGAATGCGAACAACTAATTGTATTTAAAGTGTTTTTTATAGGGTGTTTTTCAAGGTGAAAATTTTCTAGAATCATGAATAGTACTTATAAAACGAAGGCCGGAAGAGTCGGCCTTATTACGAATTTACTTCAAAGGAAATTTAAATCAATTAAGTACTGATAGCCTGTTCCATGAAAATGACTATGGGAGAGGGCAAAGAGTAATATTTGCAATATAGTTTTCATTAAGATGGCCCTCTATAAGTTGATATAATCTAGGATCCACTAAATTTAGTTCTTGTGGTGTTACAGGATATGCACTTTCAACATCATAATAACTCTGAACACCTTCGGCCCAGTATTCTTTTGAGTTTTCCATTGCATAAGCTTGCTCTGGATATTTACCTGCTTCGAACCCTGAGTTAGAACGAAGGTTGTTATAAGCATCTCGATAAAGAGACTCGAGTTCAGACTGAAAAGATTTAACATTTTCTACAATACCAAATTCATGAACAGTATGAGAAAATTCATGAACAAAAATATTTTCTCCATGATATCTATCGTTTGTAAGACAAAGAATATTTTCCTCAGCACCAGAAACAGCTGGCCTTTCTTCTGTTGCGCCAAGGCCTCTAGCTCTAGCATTCCAGTAGTTTGGATCTAAATCTGAATATTCAGGAATATCCGTAACATTCTCATTTTTACCGATAATGGCAATCACGATTCCTTTCTCCGCGATACTCATTAAATACTCATGGTGATTACCAATCATCTGATTAGCAATATGCCAGGCTTGAGCAAGAGCTTCATCTGATACAGAACTAGAGCTAACAACAGGAACACCATATAAGGAACAATACTTACGATAAAAAGGGTCCAACCCTAATTTTCCAGGAGGAGAAGAAATCAAACAAGAATCTGCATTTGCATCATAACTAAAAACACGTGAGATGTTGTTTACTTCACTATCAAAATTGCACCCCATAATAAATACAGCTAAAGATAAATATACAAGTTTGTTCATATTGGTTACCATAAAAAATCATATTTTACTAATGTTATTCATATAAAAAGGCGTAAACATAAATTAATAACTCCTATAGGCTATAAAAACAAAAATAGAAAAAACATGAAATTTCCATCAAAAGCTAGATAATAACACCGAAATAACTATAAGACGTTAAGTATTAGAGAAGGAAAGTATGTGTGGAATCGTCTTTTGGGGGGAGACTTTATGTTTCTATTTCTGCAACCATAAGCTGTTTCAAGTCGCTTTAGTTGCTTTTTATTGTTTTCGTTTTAGTGCTGACCATGAGGTGCAAAAGCTTGTGAAATCTACTCACTTTCGTATAATGTTGATTAATATATGTTATAAATAGTGTCATTATGAGCTGTATTACAAAAAATGTATCAGTAGGAATTATATTGTGTTGTCTTGTTGTATACGAACCTGCCAATGCTGCAACTAAAATAGGAAATTATAACCAAGACTCATTTGAATCTATAAAGGAAGTGAAATATGTAAATGGTAAATCAACTAAGGCTAATGATTCAAATAAAGAAAAAAATGCGCCATTATATTATTCTAATAGCAGAGTGTATATTAATTACTATGCTATCAACCGGTTTGTTATGGGATGTCAGCTAAGTGGCCACTATGACGAAGATAAAGTGGCAAAAATGCGTTATAGTATTAATCAACTTTACTCAAAGTTAACTAAGGGGGATAGAGAGCAGATAGCTAATGATGCAAAAGAAAAGGTGTTAGAATATTCGGAAATAAGTAAAAATCTATTTCTGGATATTGATTGTAATATGTATAAAATAAATCCTAATATCATACCTTATGAGTTTTATGGTGACCCAATATCTACAATGTACTCAAAGGATATCGAGTTTGTATTTAGATGTGAGAAAGAGGGGTATTTTAATAAAGATAAGATTGGGAATATTATTCAAAATATAAGGGAAACGTACCCTATTTTAGACAGTGAAGAAAAGAGCTATATTGAAAGTTTCTCAGAGCGACGTATTAAAAATATGATGGTAAAGTATCCAAAAATATTCAGTAAGATGCCTGATAGAGTTAAACCAAGATGTAATAAAATTCTCAGTCTTATTGGTGGTTAGGTGTTTGAAAATATAATGATTTAGTGTTTATGTTTGATTTCAAATATTGTTTGTGCAATTGTAAGTTAAAATGGTGCTTTCACGTTTGGTGACTGTCTGCGTCTGTGTGTTATTCGATATCATTTTTTCTTTATATGTTTTGAATGCTTAATAGAACAGCATAACTACTCTTCCTTAAAAATAATGGAGGGTAGGGTTACGTAAATGGAATAGTATAAAGGCAGTTATAGTCACTAGCGGTAGTCGATAGGGGGTGAGAGAAGTAATGGCCTTGGTGCTCATCGCGCCCTTTCTGTTTCAGAACGCAAATTACTCTTTTCCAACACCTTCGGTAATTGAACGTTGCCTAACTGTCTGGCGATTTTGATGAGCAAAAGGCCGACGCTGGATTGGTCCAGTACTAAGAGAACTTAAGGTCAAAGCATGGTGGCAAGTTTTGTCTTGACCTTAGACACGACTCCAAGGTTTATAGTTACTGTATTGAATACATAAAGCATACCGAGGAGAGAAACCATGTGTGCTCAATGCAATAACAAAAAACCACACATTCATACAGCCCAATCGTGCGCAGTCAGTACCAGCTCTGTGCAGGTAGAAAGTGGTACAATCCAAGAGTGCTGCAGCTCATCTGTCGCGGCTTCTTGCTGTGAGTCATCCAGCTCTGGTTGCAGTAGTGATCCCGCTACCGATGAGGAACCCGCTGCTGGTAGACCTTCCGTTCGTGCCATTCATGCTTCTGCCGACGACCATGTTAAACCGGTATTCTCAGTCTCATCAGCGTCTCTGGCGCAGCCTTCCACAATGCAGGAACTGGCGGAAAGTCACTCAGCATCACACCAAGAGCATCATCAGGCACAAGAATTGAACAGTTGCTCAGGTAGCGGTTGTTGCAGCGCCACTGAAAGTGCAGCTGAAGAACAGACTCTTGAAGCCGAATTAATTCAGTCAGCCCACTCGAATACATTCAGTTGGAAAGTCCAAAATATGGATTGTCCAAGTTGTGCTAGTAAGCTGGAAAAAGCTCTGTCTGGGATTGACGGCGTTGAAACCGCCAAAGTCATGTTTGCGACCCAAAAGCTTGTCGTTAGCTGCAAGTCAGACGGCTTGGCTGGCACCATTGAAGCCAAAGCAAAAGAAACGGGTTTTCCCCTGATCTCGACCCGTAGCAAAGATAGTGAAGCAGAAAGTAAAAGTTTTCTGCTGCAGAATTTACCCATTATCGCAATTGCGGCGATGATGCTGATATCTTTTGTTATCAACAAAAGCTCAGAAAACTATGGGCTTATCGCCTTTACGCTTACCACCTTGCTAGGCTTAATCCCTATTGTCAAAAAAGCCATTGTTCTCGGTAAAGGTGGTTCGCCGTTTTCTATTGAGACCCTGATGAGTGTAGCTGCCATTGGTGCCCTGTATTTGGGCGAGACCGCGGAAGCTGCGATGGTCTTGCTTCTTTTTCTAGTTGGTGAGCAACTGGAAGGTTATGCTTCAGCCCGTGCCAGAAGCGGGGTTAAAGCCCTGATGGATCTGGTACCGGAAAAAGCAACAGTGGTACGCGCGGATGGCACCAAGGAAAAAGTAGCTGCCGAAGACCTTAAAAAAGGCGATGTGATTGAAGTGGCTCCCGGTGGCCGTTTGCCGGCTGATGCTGAGGTTGTCGATATTACAGCCAGCTTTGATGAAAGTGCATTAACAGGTGAATCGGTGCCTGTCGAACGACAGCCTGGCGAACAGGTGATGGCGGGCTCTCTGGTAACAGATAAAGTCGTGCGTCTGAAGATCACATCGGAGCAGGGCGACAATGCCATCGATCGTATCTTGCACCTGATTGAAGATGCCGAGTCGCGTAAAGCACCGCTAGAGCGCTTTATAGATCGTTTCAGCCGCTGGTATACACCGGCCATGATTGTGCTGGCCGCTTTGGTGATTGTGATACCGCCTATGTTGTTTGGCCAGCCATGGAATGAGTGGCTCTACAAAGGCCTGACTTTGCTGTTGATTGCCTGCCCATGTGCCTTGGTTATCTCGATACCGGCAGCGATTACTTCTGGCTTGGCAGCGGCGGCCCGTCGTGGTGCCCTGATTAAAGGTGGAGCGGCGCTGGAGCAACTGGGCCATATAGAGACAGTTGCCTTCGATAAGACGGGAACACTGACTCAGGGTAAGCCGATAATGACTGATATTGTCAGCTGGGACGGTGATGAAGACAGGTTGCTGCGTCAGTCTGCTGCTGTCGAGGCCGGCTCTTTGCACCCTCTTGCCCAGGCGGTTGTCAATGCAGCGAAACAGCGTGGACTGACGGTTGTCGAGGCCAGTGAGCGTGAGGCCCTGCCGGGACGCGGGATCCAGGGAACGATTGATGGTGATACGTTGCTGCTGGCTGCTGCTGACAGGTTGCCTGAGTCAGTTACCCTTAATCCGACCCAGCAAATTGAGTCCGAACAGTTGGAAGGAGAAGGCAAAACACTGGTAGTTGCCGTTCGGAACGGTACACCGGTTGGCCTTATCGCCTGGCGCGATAACCTAAGGGGTGACACCCACACAGCTATCAAAGACTTAAAAGCGATGGGGATCCATACCGTTATGCTAACGGGGGATAACCCTCGAGCCGCTGCCGCCATTGCCGGTGAGATTGACATCGACTACCGTGCTGGCTTGCTACCTGCCGACAAAGTCAATGAAGTGCAGCTTGCCAACCAGAGTGCGAAAGTCGCGATGGTAGGGGATGGCATAAACGATGCGCCAGCAATGAAGACGGCATCCATTGGCATTGCGATGGGAGGCGGTACCGACGTGGCGCTTGAAACGGCAGATGCGGCCTTGACCCATAATCGGGTATCGGAGCTTCCGGTGATGATTGCTCTGTCACGGGCGACACTCGCCAATATCCACCAAAATATAGTGATAGCGCTGGGGCTAAAGGGGGTATTTCTTGTTACCACCTTACTTGGTATGACTGGCCTTTGGGTTGCGGTTCTGGCCGACAGCGGGGCAACAGCGCTTGTCACACTGAATGCCCTCAGACTGCTTCGCTTTAAAGTGAAGGGTGAATAGTAGGCACACCAGACCGATTAATAGCCTTAAGAGCACCACCTAGGTGGTGCTTTTTTTTTGTGATGAAAAGCATAGGTAATCGATTTAGTGTGATGCGTATCACCTTATCGTGAAATATGAAATTAAGTCTATTTCAATCATTGTGACACCTGTCACTAAAATCTGTGATTCTATCGGCTATCGTTAACATGTGTTTTGAGAATGCTCTGATTAGAGTATTGTCAAAACACAATTTTTTTTTGATAAAGAGCCGCGGACCTCAACTTCCCTATCACGCGGTAACAGTATAAGAAAGGATATGATTATGTCTGACAACGCAGTTTTCCATCTAGGTGTTAACAAAGAAGATCTTAACGGTGCAGAACTAGCAATTATTCCAGGCGATCCAGCACGAGTTGAAAAAATTGCTAACCTAATGGATAACCCTGAGTTCCTGGCAAGTGCACGTGAGTACACAGTTTACCGCGCTAAGCTTGACGGCAAGTCTGTTGTTGTTTGTTCAACAGGTATCGGTGGTCCATCTACTTCTATCGCAGTAGAAGAGCTGGCTCAGCTAGGTGTTCGTACCTTCCTGCGTGTAGGTACAACTGGTGCAATCCAGCCGCACATCAATGTTGGTGACATGATCGTATCAACCGGTTCAGTTCGTCTGGACGGTGCAAGCCTTCACTTCGCTCCAATGGAGTTCCCAGCAGTAGCAGACTTCGACGTTGCAACTGCAATGAAAGCAGCATGTGATGCCGATGGCGCAACAGTACACACAGGTGTAACAGCATCTTCAGATACGTTCTACCCAGGTCAGGAGCGTTACGATACATTCTCAGGCCGCGTTGTACGCCGTTTCCAGGGTTCAATGGATGAGTGGCAGCAAATGGGTGTTCTGAACTTCGAAATGGAGTCAGCAACGCTGCTAACTATGTGTGCAAGCTCAGGTCTACGTGCAGGTTGTGTAGCTGGCGTTATCATCAACCGTACTCAGAAAGAAATCCCAGATCACGCGACGTTGAAAGAAACAGAAGCGCGTTCTATCAAAGTGGTAGTTGAAGCCGCTCGCCGCATGCTGGCCGAGTGATAACAACCTCTTGTTATTTAACACGATAGCTGTGTTGGAAGTGCTCATTGATAGTTATCAACTGCGCGCTTCCGCCTTGCTATCGAATTAAATTCCAGCGAGTTTGTTTACCACTAAATACATTAAACCGATGCCTAGGCGTCGGTTTTCTATTTCTACAGTTTTGTTTGGGAATGCTCATTTATGTATATAAACTCCGCGTTCCCTCTGCGACCTTGAGGCAAATTCCTGCGTGCTAACGAGCCTTATTGATTAGGGCGAAGTTGTTTACCACTAAATACATTAAACCGATGCCTAGGCGTCGGTTTTTTTATGCCTCCAACTCTTGTCTTCACATCGAAAGTGTCACCATCATTTGGGCTAACAGAGTACTTCTTTAATTCAGATGTCTTTTGCCTCTGGCTTCGCTGTTTTCTTTGCCATCTGGCTTTTGAGCTCACAGTTCAACTATAAACCGGTCAAATAACAACCATGTTTCTTGCATAAGTAAAACTGTCTGCATATATTTTATACACATACCGACGGTCGGTCGGTTGTAAATATCATTGAGAATGTGTGAGAAGAGCCTTATGGCGAGAGTAGTTAAAGCAGCAGACGAGAGACGTAGCGAGTTTATTACAGCAGCGCAAACCTTGTTTTATAGCAAGGGGTATGAGAGCACATCAGTAAATGATCTGATTAACGCTGTCGGTGTCTCAAAAGGTGCTTTTTATCATTACTTTGATTCCAAGCAGGCGGTGCTGGAGGCCCTGGTTGATGACATGCAACAGCAGTATCAAGCTGTGGTTGGCGATCTCATAACGTCACCGGATCTCGATGCGATCAGTAAATGGAATCAGCTGCTGGCGATGACTAACCAGTGGAAGATTGAACAAAAAGACGGGCTGCTCAGCTTTGCCAGGATCATCAACATGGATGAGAACCTGACCCTCAAACATAAGTTGATGGAGGGAAGAGCGAAGTTACTGGTTGCCGACTACGCCGTAATTATCCAGCAAGGAATTGATGAAGGAGTATTTGATACTCAGTCACCGACAGATGTTGCCGAGCTGGTGGTTTCACTCTTGTATGCCTTTTCTGAAGCGGTAACTGATTTGCTGTTGCATCAAGAGCAGTGTGAGCAGCCACTTCAGAAGGCAATCAGGAAAGTAGAGGCAGCCCAGCAATCTGTTGAACGTATTCTTGGTGCGCAGAAAGGCTCTCTGATGCTCATCGATCAGGCGACATTGGCAGCCTGGTTTAAATAAACGCGCCTGTTTAAGCAGTAGGGCGAGTTAAAAACAATTTGCTAAGGAATAAGTGATGCGTGTTGTTCCCTGTTTAATCGCAATGATGGTTAGCTTGTTTTCATCAGCCTTGTTAGCCGAGACGGCAACAGAAATTGTCAGAAAATCTGATCTGCAAATGCGGGGTGATTCAAGTTATACCGAAGCAACCATGAAGATCATTCGCCCGACCTGGACCCGCACCATGAGCATGAAGACCTGGAGCAAGGGCATGGATTTGTCGCTAGTGCTGGTAACAGCCCCGGCCAAAGACAAAGGCAGTGCCTCGCTCAAGCGTCATCGGGAAATGTGGAACTGGATCCCGAGTATCGAGCGGGTTGTCAAAATTGCACCATCAATGCTGAGTCAGTCCTGGATGGGATCGGACTTTACCAATGATGATCTAATCAACCAGTCTTCCATTGTGGTGGACTACCGGCACCAGATGGTTGGCAAGGAAGTGTTTGATGGCGACCAGACCTGGGTTATCGATGCTATTGCCAAGCCGAATGCCCCTGTAGTGTGGAACAAGGTGCGATTGTGGATTTCACAATCGACTTATCTGCAACGCAAGGTTGAGTTCTTCGATGAGTTCGATGAGCTGGTCAATACCATGAAAACCTATGATGTGAAAATGCTCGGAGGGCGTCAGCTAACATCCAGGATGGAAATGCTGCCAGCCGATAAGCCGGGAAATAAAACTCAAATTATTACTCATCAGGCGCAATTTAATTTTGCCGTCAAAGACAGCTTCTTCTCGCTAAGCCAGATGAAAGCGCTGCGCGACTAACGCAAACCAGGAGGCGGTATGTTAGTGAAGTTAGCGTGGCGTAATTTATGGCGCCAGAAGCGACGAACGGTGCTGACGGCATCGGCACTGGCATTGGCGCTCGCTTTGTCATTGTTCATGCGCTGCCTGCAAGAGGGAAGCTATGCCAATAACATTGAAAATGCTGCTCGCTTCTATACCGGCTTGATCCAGGTACAGCACCCGGAATTTTCAGACAGCCAGAGCATTGATGACTTGCTGCCAGCCAATGGCCAGTTCATTGCAGCGGCAAAGAACCACCCGAATATCGAACGTATTTTACCGAGAATAGAGTCTTTTGCTTTGGCGGCTGCCGGTGATAAGTCCAAAGGTGTCATGGTGATGGGGGTACTCCCCGAGCAAGAAGATGATTATTCGAATATCGCCGGAAAGCTCAGTGAAGGGACGTTTCTGTCGGCCGATGATAAGCAGGTGCTGATAGGCGAGGGACTGGCCCGTTATCTGGAATTGCAGGTTGGTGATGAGATCATTCTTTATGGGCAGGGATACCGGGGGCAGACTGCAGCGGGTTTATATCCGGTCAAAGGAATACTGGATTTTCCGATGCCGCAGCTTGATAACCAACTGGTATATATGCCGCTGGCGCTTGCCCAGACGTTATACAGTACAGAACAGCAGATCACCGCATGGGTACTCCACACCCGCCACCTATCGGCCTTGCCACAGACGGTTGCCGAGCTAACTGCAGACTATGCCGGACAGGCCAATGTGCGGGACTGGCAAGACTTGTCTCCTGAAATGGCCCAGCAAATCCTGATGGATAAGGCGGGGGGCATCATCATGATGTATCTGCTTTATGGTGTGGTGGGTTTTGGTTTGTTTGCGACCTTGCTGATGATGACGCTGGAACGTCAGCGGGAATTTGGGGTCATGTTGGCCACTGGGCTGCTGCGAAAGCGGCTGATTGCCCTTATCACTATTGAATCCTTATTTATCGCTTTGCTGGGTGTGGTTATCGGTTTGGTCATCGCAGCACCGTTTTTGATCTGGTTTTATTATTACCCGATAGTACTGACGGGCGAGACGGCGGAAATGATCCTGGAAATGGGCTGGGATCCCGTGTTGCCGGTATTGCTGGAGCCCTGGCTGTTCGTCAATCAGATAACCATAGTATTGGGCCTGTTGTTGCTTTGCATGCTCTATCCGATGTGGCGTGTCTATCGGCTGGATTTGGTCAGTGCGCTAAAAGGAGGTGGACATGCTGGTTAAATTGGCCTGGCGCAACCTTTGGCGCAATAAATTACGTACCGGCATCATGCTCAGTGCCATGGTTTTCGGCCTCATGGGTGTGGTGAGTATGATGGGGTTCATGACTGGTATGTATGGCAGCATGATTGATAATGCCATCGCCTGGCAGACCAGCCATATTCAGATTCACAACAGCCGCTATCTTACTAATCCAGATATCAACTCAACCATTGTTGATTCACGCCAACTTATTGCAAAGATTGAACAGTTGCCGCAGGTCAAAGCCTTGTCTGCCCGGTTTTTGGCTGATGGGATGGTTGCCTCAGCGCGCAGTGCTCGCGGGGTCAGGATCAATGGTATCGATCTGGTATCCGAAGCGTCGGTTACTCCGCTGGCAGCCAATATCAGGCAAGGGGAGTGGTTATCGGCTGAAGGACGAAATCCGATACTGGTCTCAACCAAAACGGTTGAGCGATTGCGGCTGCGTATTGGATCCAAGGTCGTGCTGACCTTTACCAACGCCAGCGGTGATGTAACCGGTGCTGCTTTTCGTGTTCGCGGGATATTTAAAACGCCCTCGTCGGGATTCGATGAAGGCAATGTCTTTGTCAGGCGCAGTGATTTAACCGCATTGGCCGGTATCGAAGGCAGCCATGAAATTGCGGTATTGCTGGATGATGAGCAGGCGGCATTTGCGCTGCGAGATGAATTGCAGAAGCAAACATCAGCGCAAAATACCGCTCGTGACTGGCAGCAGGTACAGCCGATGCTGGCATCAATCATTAATCAGATGGGAACCAGTAATGCAATCATGCTGGGCATCTTCGTCCTCGCTCTGAGTTTCGGCATTATCAACATCATGCTGATGTCAGTATTCGAGCGTACCCGGGAATTTGGTGTGCTGATGGCGGTCGGAATGCAAAAGCACAATATCTTTTTGTTGATTATGCTGGAAACGGCCTGGCTGGGTATTAGCGGAGCTCTGTTGGGAATAGCTGGCAGCCTCGGATTAATGCAATTGCTGCAGCATACCGGTGTACCGCTCGGTAAGGTGGCTGAAGGGCTGGGGGCGTTCGGTGTTGATACCACCTTGTACCCTCAGGTGTCTCTGACGGACTATCAGATGATTTTTATCACTGTCGTCGCGGCGAGCCTGTTAGCTGCCCTTTATCCGGCGCGGCAAATTCTAAAGCAGCGTCCAGTTGATGCAATGGCGGAGAAACATTGATCATGACGATTCAGACCAACCAGCTTTGTAAGATCTATAACCCTGATTCGGACTTTCCGGTACGGGCCGTAAAGAGCCTGGACTTGTCCATCGAGCAGGGAGAATTTGTGGCGGTAATGGGGCCCTCGGGGTCTGGCAAAACGACGCTGCTCAATATGTTGGGTGGCATTGATAAACCGACTTCGGGCGAGGTACGCATTGATGATTGCGATATCTGCGTACTGAAAGAGAAAGAGCTGATAGCCTTTCGTCGTGACCATATCGGCTTCATTTTTCAGGACTATAGCCTGCTTCCGGTACTGACTGCATTGGAAAATGTTGAGTTCGTGATGCAGTTGCAGGGACACAGTGAAAAAGCGTGCCGCCAGCGAGCCGAAGAGCTGCTTGAGCAGGTTGGTCTTACCGATCAGCAACATAAGATACCAGCCAAGTTATCCGGTGGTCAGCAGCAACGGGTAGCGGTAGCAAGGGCGCTGGCCCCAAGGCCGCGCTTTGTGATGGCAGATGAGCCGACGGCCAACCTCGATGCGCAAAGCACCGCCGAATTGCTTGATATTATGCAGCAGTTGAACGAGAAAGAAGGCACGACGTTTATATTCTCGACCCATGATCCGCGGGTGATCAAACGGGCACGCCGGGTGATTGTATTTGAAGATGGGGAGCTTAAAGAGGATCGTCGCCAGTGAAGAGGCTTTGTATACTTGCCGCCATCGCCAGTGTGTCGGTGATGGCACAAGTACCGGGAGTTCCGGGACTGGAGCCGGAGCAAAACTGGGACCTAAACGGTTATGTCAAATACATGGCCACGGTAATTTTGCCCGACGGTCAAAGTGAAGGGCTCGATCATCTCATCCACCAGCGGTTTAACTTTGAATATCGTTTTAATCCGGATGTACGTTTTAATGTCGGCATGCGCAATCGCCTGTTATTCGGTGATAGCGCAGAAACAGCAAGATTTGGTCAGCTGGTGGGTTTTGACCCCGGTTATATGGACCTAACGACCAATTGGCTCGATAAGAACGGTATCGTCGGAACGACGCAATTTGATCGCCTGTATCTCACCTGGCAGCATCAGGACTGGCAGCTGCAAACTGGTCGCTTTCGGATTAACTGGGGAATGGCAACGCTGTGGAATCCCAATGATATCTTCAATTCGTATTCGATTTATGACTTTGATTACGAAGAGCGTTCCGGCACAGATGCGGTGATGATCAGCCGCAAGTTAGGATTTGCCAGTGCGGTTGATGTGGTTTACAGCCCAAGCCAGGACAGCGAGCTGCACAGCTATGCAGGACGTTATTTCTTTAATTGGCAGGAATGGGATATGCAGCTGCTGGTGGGCAAATCGGGTTTGGACAATGTGGTTGGGGCAGGCTTTGCCGGAGACATTAAAGGGGCTGGTTTTCGCGGTGAGATCAGTTGGTTCGATCCGGTCCGAGACGAATGGCGGGGTGAAAGCCTGACATCCACCTCTGTTGCCAGTATCGAGGTCGATTACAGTTTCGGCGGGAAACGCAACTGGATGGCACGTGCAGCGCTTTTACATACTTCTGATCCACAAGAGCCGCGAAATGCTCTGGCATTTCTTAATTTGCCACTCACTGCCCGTACCCTGAGCTTTACCGAATTAAGTAGTTACGCCGATGCCAGTTTTGATATTTCACCGCTGAGCCGGCTGACTTTCTCGGGGACCTACTATGATGACGGCTCGTTTTTTGTCGGTGCAAGCAATACCTATTCATTGGCCGATGACTGGCAGATGCTCACAGTCATCCAGCGGTTTGACGGCAGTAGTGATAGCCTGTTTGGGCAAACGGCCAATACACAGCTGTTCTGGCAGGTAAGGTGGAGTTTTTAGAGCTCTGGAAGATAACTGCTGAAGGTGAGTAACGGGCAGCGAGTTACCCGTTACTCATGGTTTTAGGCTTGGTTAGGCCATGTTGTGGCTTTGACCACCAGCATCTCTTAGCCAGTTGTGCAGGTGGGTTTGCAAATCACCAAGCTGATCAGGGCCGATGATTGCCAGCCCCAGATCCTGGGCTCGGACCAGGTCATGGTGGCGTAGCGGGCGGAAGCTGACCAACATTGCACGAGCCTGCAGGCCGCCAAGTAGGTCTCGCAGAGATTCCAGCTTGTAAAGTGTGTCATCGCCGTCGTCACGCATTCCTTTGGTCTTACATTCGATGATATGAAGCTTGTTATTGACCACGGTAGCCACATCCAGCTCATTTCGGACTTCGCGCTCGCCAATTTTACGGTATACCTGCACACCCAGAGAGTGATCCTGAATGGTCGGCAACTCGTTCTGAATTGCACGGACAGTGCTGTGTACCAGATTTTCCAGCCATTCACCATTGGCAAAACGGCGAGCTTCTTCGTGTTTGAATGTCAGGATGCCATTGTTGTAGGTGGCAAGCCCCGTATCTTCCAAATCGGCCAGCAGCATCCCTAGCTCTTTGTAGCCTTGCTGTTTTTCGCTCAGCGCGACATCGAGTTTCTGCTCTTTGCGACAGGTGGTCGCAAGGTAGTTAAGGGTGGCAAGTCCTGGCCCAAGTTCCAGGGCTGAGCTTGCCCAGCGCTGACCCAGCTCCCACAGCTGGTCGTTTAGCGCTTCTGGAACAGTGCTTTCCGGCAGCTCGCAGCGGGCGCCGAAAATGGTCAGGTAGTCGGTAAGCTGGATTCTGTCTTCGACCTGCTGTTGCTCGCGGTCATTTGGATATAGCCAGCACATCTCGTCACTGTATGGCTCAATGACATAAATCGGCCAGTGGTAGGTACGAAATACTTCATAGGCCGATAACAGGCGGTGGCGAAGTCCGCAGCTGGCATTGAACCAAATTTCGGACTGTTGCTGTTTTAGCTCGGCGGCTAGTTCGTTAAGGCGGCGGCGGATGCAGGTGATGTTGATGGAATCTGGAATGGTAAAGAATTCGGCTTGAATATTTCGAGGTGCAAGTATCGAAGCCAGTCGGTCATACTGTTCCTGCTGATCCAGAGTGCCGATAAAAACCATCTTATCGGCAGGGATGCCATGGTCGAGTAAAGGGGTTATCAGTCTTACGGGGTCCTGATCGATAATGCCAACGTGAGTAATCATAATCATCCTTATGCTTTTACTCGTGTAGGCATATTAAAGAGTGGGGAGCAAAAGAACAGGCCAACACGACTTTTAGCAATTTATAGCTTTTAATGTTTAGTTCGATAATAGATATGGGGACGGAATATAAAGAATTCAAGTAAATACCGTCACCGTGAGCAATTTATCCGGTTTTGCTTCAGGGAATGTCCGCTTACTGTAAGTATTTGTCATTAATCACTACTTTGTCATTTTTTCGCGATTTGATTATTGGCTGGGAATATTTGCCGGTATCCGGAAGGATTTTGAGATAATGCTGCCGAAAATGATTGAAATCCTAAGTATGACGGTGACAATAGAGGGGATTGTATTAGCTTGTATTAATTATGACTCAGAAGCTCACTATTCTTGATATTGCCAAACTGGCTGGGGTCGGAAAATCAACCGTATCCCGTGTCCTCACCAATGATCCAAAGGTAAAACCGGAAACCCGTGAAAAGGTTGAGCAGGTGATCCGGGATTCCGGCTATGTACCGTCCAAGTCTGCACAGGCTATGCGGGGAGGCAGCGCCAAGGTGGTCGGGATCATTCTTTCGCGTCTGGACTCTCCGTCAGAAAATAAAGCGGTAAGCGGGATCCTGGAAGTGATCTATCAGGCTGGCTACGATGCCGTGATCATGGAAAGCCAGTTCAGTGCCGAGAAAACCAACGAACATCTTGCTGTTTTGCAGAAGCGTAATGTCGATGGGGTGATAGTGTTTGGCTTCTCCGATTGCGATTTGTCGGCGATAGAGGCGCTCAAGCATAAAGCGGTCGTCATTGCGGTGGATACCGATAGGATCTCGTCAGTCGGTTACGACAATCATGGCATTATCGAACTTGCCATGAACCATTTCGTACAGCAGGGCAAGCAACACATTAGTTATATGGGGGTAGATCCGAGCGATAAGACCACCGGCCTGATGCGTTTGAACGCCTATAAGGCCTGCTGTCAGAAGGCTGATATCGCCCCGTGTTATCAGACTGGCCAGCTTAGCCATGAAAGTGCCTACCAGCTAACGGATGATGTGATCCGACCTGAAACAGAGGCGATAGTCTGTGCCAGTGATACCTTGGCCATGGGCGTTGCCAAACGATTGCAGGAGTTGGGGCGCAGCGATATTCAAGTATCCGGTGTCGGGGCCACAGATCTTCTCTCTTTCATTTTCCCCAATACCTTCAGTATTGATCCGGGCTACTTCAAGGCAGGCCATGCTTCGGCTAACTTGTTGATTAAGCAGCTTTCCGGGCAGCAGACTATTACCCATTTGACCCAAGAGGCAAGCCTCTAACCCGGGCGAAAAGCTAAACGGGCTCGCTTATCCTACAATCGTGTTATAGGTGGGGCTCGTTTAATAAGTAACCTGAATGTGTGAACTGATTCACGTTGTGGGAATGTTCCCATTTCCTTTTTTGGGTGGCTTTGCCATTATTTATCCCGAGCGATGGGAACATTCCCATTGCGGGATAACAATAACGACATTCCCTATCAAATATAAACATGGACATCGGCATGAGTAAGATTAATCGACAGCAAATCGAGCGTCTGGTGGAGTTAATCGGTGGCAGTGACAACATTGCTAGCGTTAGTCACTGTCTGACCCGACTGCGTTTTGTTCTTAGCGATACTGACAAGGCTAACGTCAAAGAAATTGAAGAAATCCCAATGGTGAAAGGGTGTTTCACCAATGCGGGTCAATTTCAGGTAGTGATCGGTACCGAAGTAGACGAGGTATATAAAGTTTTAACAGAGATGACGGGCAGTGCCGGCGCCAGCAAGGAAGAGGCAAAAGTGGCAGCCCGCCAGAATATGAGCTTGCTGGAGCGAGGAATTTCACACCTTGCCGAAATATTTGTTCCGTTGCTGCCAGCAATCATCACCGGTGGTCTGATCCTCGGTTTCCGTAATGTTATCGGCGACATCCGGATGTTTGATGGTCAGACTCTGACCGAAATCAGCCAGTTCTGGGCGACAGTGCACTCCTTCCTGTGGCTGATTGGCGAAGCGATTTTCTTCTTCCTGCCGGTTGGTGTGTGTTGGTCGACAGTGAAGAAACTGGGCGGGACCCCGATTCTGGGTATCGTACTGGGTGTGACTCTGGTATCACCGCAGCTGATGAATGCCTATCTCATCGGGCAGCAAGTACCCGAAAGTTGGGACTTTGGCCTGTTCGTCATTGAAAAGGTCGGTTATCAGGCTCAGGTGATCCCGGCAATGTTGGCAGGTATCGCATTAGCGTTTATTGAAACCAACCTCAAGCGGATTATTCCGGCGTACCTGTACCTGGTTATTGTACCGTTTGTCTCTATCATTGTGTCAGTGATCCTTGCCCACGCATTCATCGGTCCGTTCGGTCGTATGCTGGGTGATGTAGTTGGTTACGCGGCGAAAGTGGCAATGACAGGTGACTTTGCGATTCTGGGTGCCATGGTCTTTGGCTTCCTGTACGCACCGCTGGTAATCACCGGTGTTCACCACACAACCAATGCGATTGACCTTCAGCTAATGCAAGACATGGGCGGTACGCCAATCTGGCCTCTGATTGCGCTGTCTAACATTGCTCAGGCATCGGCTGTTATGGGTATCATCTGGATCAGCAAAAAACACAACGAGCGTGAAATCTCTGTACCGGCTGCAATCTCTGCCTACCTGGGTGTTACTGAGCCTGCGATGTACGGTATTAACCTTAAGTACAAGTTCCCGATGCTAAGTGCCATGATTGGTTCTGCGATTGCCGCTGCAATCTGTGGTAGCGCCGGTGTCATGGCGAACGGTATCGGTGTGGGCGGTCTGCCGGGTATCCTGTCAATCCAGCCTCAGTACTGGATGGTATACCTAGTCGCCATGCTAGTTGCAGTTATTGTACCAATCGCTCTTACTCTGATTATGTACAAGCGTGCACAGGCGAAAGGCGAAATCGAACAATCTCCTCAAACTGCTTAATAAGTAGATAAACCTACAAAATACAGCGATAAAAACTGGCTGCCGGTATTCATAGGCAGCCACATCAAACTTCAATTCAACATTCAGGCTAGACACGATGAAAGAGCAATTTGAATGGTGGCGTACGGCGACTATTTACCAAATCTATCCTAAGAGCTTTTGCGACAGCGGAAGTCAGGGTACGGGTGATATTCAAGGGATTATCTCAAAGCTCGATTATCTGAAAACATTAGGTGTCGACGCGATTTGGCTGACGCCGGTTTACAGCTCGCCAATGATCGATAACGGCTACGACATTTCCGATTATTACAACATCAACTCTGACTTTGGCACCATGGCCGATTTCGACCAGCTGCTAGAGCAAGCTCACCAGCGTGGGATCCGTATCGTAATGGATATCGTGGTCAACCACACATCGACCGAGCATGCTTGGTTCCAGTCGGCACTGGGGGATAAGAGCAGCCCTTATCGTGATTACTACATTTGGAAAGATCCGGTAGATGGCGGAGCGCCAACCAACTGGCAGTCCAAGTTCGGCGGTAATGCCTGGGAGCTTGATGAAGCAACGGACCAGTACTACCTTCACCTGTTTGCCAAAGAGCAGGCTGACCTGAACTGGGAAAACCCGCAGGTGCGCCAGGAAGTGAAAGATGTAATTAGCTTCTGGGCTGAAAAAGGTGTTGATGGTTTCCGCCTGGATGTTATCAACCTGATTTCCAAGCAACAGGATTTTCCGAATGACTGTCTGGGCGACGGTCGCCGCTTTTACACTGACGGTCCTCGGGTGCATGAGTACCTGCAGGAGATCAGCGAGGCCGTGTTCCAGAAATATGGTTCGGTCACCGTTGGCGAAATGTCATCCACGACACTGGAGCATTGCCAGCAATACTCTTCGCTGGACAGTAAAGAGCTGTCGATGGTCTTTAACTTCCACCACCTCAAAGTCGATTACTCGAATGGCGAGAAATGGACCAAGGCGCCGTTTGACTTCCAGCAGTTAAAAGAGATTTTTAACCACTGGCAGCAAGGCCTCAATGGCAAAGGCTGGGGAGCACTGTTCTGGTGCAACCACGACCAGCCGCGTGTTGTCAGCCGCCTCGGTGATGATCAGCAATACCGTGTCGAGTCGGCCAAAATGCTAGCCGCGTCTGTCCATATGATGCAGGGCACACCATATGTATACCAGGGTGAAGAAATTGGCATGACCAACCCGGGCTATACATCAATAGATCAGTATCGTGATGTCGAAAGTACCAATATGTACGACATCATGGTTAACGAACATGGCGTAACCGAGCAGGAAATGCTGGCTATCCTGGCCCAGAAATCTCGCGATAATTCTCGTACGCCAATGCAGTGGAACGACAGCCAATATGCTGGTTTCTCTGCGGGTACACCTTGGCTGGAAGTAGCTGCTAACTATCCGGAAATCAATGCGGAAAAAGCGGTTGCCGATGACAACTCGGTTTTCCATTTCTATCGCCGCCTGATTGAGCTGCGTAAGGAAATCGAAGTTATCACGACTGGTGACTACACCGATATGATGCCGGAGCACGACAGCATCTTCTGTTACAAGCGGGAATCCGAGTCTCAGGTACTGGTTTGTATCAATAACTACTATGGCGAAGTGGTTGAATGTTTCCTGCCTAAAGCCCTGGAGCTTGAAGAGAGTGAGTATGTGCTGTCGAACTATGCCGGTGTTACCGAGCAAAAACCGACACATTGTTTTGCTCTGCAACCGTATGAAACCCGAGTACTGCTGATCAACCGATAATAACAACGAGCATTGTTGACAGGGATTAGGTAATGAATGCTGAAGCAATGACTTGGCTTAACCAGCCAAAACAATTTTTGGTGGACGGTGGCGAGTTAACAATCGTCACCGAGCCAGAAACGGACTTCTGGCAACGTAGCTATTATGGTTTTCAGAACGAAAATGCTCCGGCGCTGCTGGCCAGCATTGACGAAAACTTCACCCTGTCAGTTAGGGTTCGTTTTGACTATAAAGCCCGGCTGGATCAGGCCGGGATCGTTATCTACCTTAATAAGGACAATTGGTTCAAGGCATCGATCGAGCATGAAAACCCGCATCTGGCGAGGCTCAGTAGTGTCGTGACAAACTTTGGATATTCAGACTGGTCGGGAACGGATATCGCCTCGACCACTGAAGTCTGGTTCAGGCTCAGCCGTCGGGGACCGGACTTTCTGATTGAATCCTCGTTTGACGGCGAGCACTACAGTCAGATGCGGGTGTTTCATCTTCACTTGCTGGGGGAAACGACTCAGGAAATGGGGCAGGTGGACCCCCCGCCACCAGCCTCGTTGCCTGTTAGCGTCGGCTACTATGCATGCAGCCCGCTCGATTCGAGTTTTGAAGCTCGCTTTGATGAGGTTCAGTTGGGACTATGCAGCTGGACGGCACCCAAGATGTAACTCAGTGCTTGTTTATATCTAGAGATAGATAAAAAAACACCTCGACCAGATATCTGGCCGAGGTGTTTTTGTATATAGGTAAGAGCAGGTTCTGGTTAGGCTGTCGGTAACTGTGAGGCCAAAAGCCAGATAGCCAGAACAAAGAACACCAGCCCCATAAATTTGTGCTGGTTGGTTCTGAATTTTTCATTTTTAAGCAAAGGCTGTCCCAGGCTGCCGACCATAGTGACCAGGAACAGGTTAAACAGCAGTCCGAGCACATTCAGTAACAGTCCAAGTACCAGCATTTGTTCGCCCGATGACGCCGAAACCTGGCCCGAGACAAACTGTGGCAGGAAAAGGACAAAGAAGATCAGTGCTTTTGGGTTTAGCAGGTTACTGATCACGGCGCGGCGGTAGAGAGTTTTAGCCAGGCCTGAAGTATGTTCGACATCCGGTGCATCTGCCGGGTTGGTGCGCATACAGTCCCAGCCCATTTTAAGCAGGTAGGCACCACCTAGCAGGCGCAGGCCCTGAAGGGCAATAGGGTTCATGGCGATCAGTGCTGAAACGCCCATTGCGGCAAGAATGGTCAGTACGACACCAGAGGTGGCATTACCAAGGCTTGCAAATACGCCGACTTTTTTGCCATAGCTCAGGCTAGAGCTGGCGATCAGTAACATATCCGGTCCGGGCATAAGTAATAGGGCGACTACCGCCGTCAGGTATACCGGCAGTACGGTGAAATCTATCATTATCAAGGTGCTGTTCAGAAAGAAGGGCTGGATTCTACCTCCAAATTCAGTCGAATAGAATAATTGATGTCAATAAATTGGTTGATATTTCCGCGGTATTATTCTTTGGTGGTTTTTTGTACTAATTATGACTAAGTGAATTTTATGCGTTATACGCTATTGCTGCTGGATGGAGTTAACGCTATAGAAAGAGTGGTGAAATATTGAGCACTTTTTTTATGGTAGTTATTGTTTTTATTTAAGTTTGCGCGCTGTGAGCTAAACCGCAAAAATGCCTGTCGCCATCATAATCATCTTGTTGGGGAATAGAGAGTTGCATATTATGTCTTGATAGTTGGGCTTTATCTGTTGAGGTTTGTCTATTAATGTCTGCGTTCATTAATGCCCTGTTGTCCTATCCTGTCGTTATCTTCTCTGTTCCTTTCTGTCTCTTTTTCGGATTGATGCTCATCGACCTGATCTTTGATTTGTCTGACGGCAGCCTCGGCGATGCAGATGGCGTGGATTTGGATTCGGGCTGGTCAGCCAAGTTAATGCTGCCGCCAATTGTTTCTCAGGTTCCATTGCCTGTAGCACTGACGGTGAGTAGCTTCTTTGCGGTGGTGCTGACGTATTACCTCGATCAATATCTGTTTGGCCTGCTTTCTGGTGCTGTTTTTTACGCGGTTACCGTGCCGGCACTGTTTGTTATCTATTACCTGTCTCTTCATATTTCTGCCTTTGTACTTAAGCCGCTAGGGCCGGTGTTCAATGCCAAAAATGCATTCGCCAAAATTAGCTATGAAGGGATGAGAGCCAGTGTCCGCAGCAACCAGATCTCTGCAGAGCATGGCGAGGTTGTGATCCGCCAGGACGGAAATGAAATTCAGTTAGATGCCTATATTGAGGGAGAGGGTGATATTCACTACGGCGATGAAGTCGTCATCATCTCGAAACACCCAAGCCTGGAAAAATACCTGGTCGCCAAGATTTAGTTTCTTGCCTTTATTTGCTTCTAGCCTACCCATTACACCGTTGGCCTGAATAACAGGCTAACGGCTTATATTATTTATTAAGTTTACAAAGGAGTTGTCCGATGGTTTTGTCTCCAAGCATGATGTTTATTCTTGCTGGTATTGGAATTGTTTTGGTGATCTTGCTATTCCTGACCTCACGCTATCGTAAAGTTCGCAACGAAGGTGAAGCCCTGATCATCAACGGCGTTGATCGTACCCGTGCCTCTCTGACTGGTACGTTCGTCTGGCCGGTCGTTAACCGTGCGGAATATATGGACATCACCCGTAAGAAGATTTCGGTGGTTCGCAGCGGTCGCAAAGATCAGGAAGGTGAAGAATACGAAGGCCTGCATTGTAAAGACAACATTCGTGCTGACTTAAAAGTCGATTTCTATATTGGTGTCAACCACGAAGAAGATGACATTATTCGTGTCGCCAAGCTATTTACCACCATCGGTGCATCAAACCCGGAGCGCCTGAAAGAACACTTCCAGCCGAAATTCTCCGAAGCATTGAAGACAGCCGTGAAGCAATTTGGATTTGAAGAACTGCTGACGAACCGCCGTGCGTTCCGTGATGCCGTAGTCACAGTGATCGGCAGCGAGATGGATGGCTTCAAAATTTACGATGTGGTTATCGACAAGGTCGATCAAACGGCGCTGGAAGCGCACGATCCTAACAACATTTTGGATGTTGAAGGGATCCGTAAGATCTCCTCGATCACATCGGTGAAAAACACGGAAACCAATGCGATCCGTCAGGATGAGCAAACCTCGATCAAGAAGAAAAATGTCGAAGCAGAAGCCAACCGTCTGCAACTCGACAAGCAGGAAAAAGAAAGTATCGCCCGTACCCAGCGTGAGGTCGATATTATCAAGGCACAAGAGCAGGCACTGGCTGAAGAAAAGCGTCAGGAGTACGAGCGTATTACTCGTCTGGCTCAGCTAGAGACAGAAGAAGAAGTCTCGAAGAGGAAAGAGTCGGTCGAGATGGAAGTCGAGATGACTCGTATTGCCAACCAGCGTCAGGTTGCTATTCAGCAAGAAGAGCTGAGCCGGGCAGTAGAAACTGAAAAAGTCAGAACGGCAGCGGAAGTTGCGCAGAAAGAGATGGATAAAGAGACCACCGTCGAAGAGGCGATGAAGTCGGTGGCGGAAACTCGCTCCCAGCGTGTTGAGATTGAACGTAAGATTGCTCGCGAGGAAGAAGAGACAGAGAACCTGCGTGCCACAGAGCAGGTTAACCGCCAGAAGAAAGTCCGGATGATTGAAGCCGAGGCAGAAGCAGAAGCCAAACAGCTTGAATTGCTGGTGGCGGCGAAAGCCGAGAAAGAAGCAGCCAAAGAACAGGCTGACAAGCTGCTTATTGAAAACGAAGCGGAAATTAAGATCCGTACCCGTGATGCCGAGAATGAGCTGGCTGTGAAAACGCGCATTGCCGAAGCTGAATATGCTGTGCAGACCAAGCAGGCAGAAGCGGAATTTGTTAAGCAGGATCGTGAAGCGGCTGCGAAAGAGCGTATGGCGCAGGCTGAGAAAGAACAGATCAGTGCCACAGGCTTGGCCGAGGTTGAAGTAGAACGCGAACGTGCTGTAGCGATTAAGGAAACGGGTGAAGCCGAAGCCTTTGCACTGCAATCTGCCGGTGAGGCGGAAGCAGAAGCACTGCGTGCGAAAGGTTTGGCAGAAGCCGAAGCTCAGACTGCTCGCTTCGAGGCAGCGCGCCAGTATGACGATCAGACACGTGAGCACGACAAGTGGGTGATGCAGCTTCAGCAGCAGAAAGATCTGGAAATTGCCCGTATTAACGCCCAGCAGGAAGTGTCGTCCGAAAGTGCGAAAGCGCTGGCTCAGGCACTGGCAGCAGCGGATATTAAGCTGTTCGGTGGTGAAGGTATGGAGCAGATTCGCCGTACGGTGATCGATTCAGCTGCGCTGGATAATCGCTTTAGCGAGTCTGAGGTCTTGTCGCCATTGGTTAGCGAGTACATGAACGGTAATCGCAGCCTGCCGCAGGATCTGAAAGATATTCTTGAAAACACTGAACTCAAATCTAACGATATCAGCAATATCGCCATTGCGAATCTGCTGAATTCGGCCAACAGCCCAGCTGACTTGCTATCGACGCTGAAAGAAAAGTTATCAGCTAAAACAGATAGCTCGCTTGATAGTTAACTGACAGGCAACCCCCCTAGGACTTGAGGCTTGAGGCTTGAGGCTTGAGACTTAATGCCTGAGGGGGGTTCAAGGATTGAGTAAAGTGACAGAAACTACGACTGATAGTGCAATTGATAAAGCTGTTGGCGAAGCTGGGGCCTATGAAGTTCTTAAATCCCGGCTTTCCCAGCAAGGTGATGCATTAAAATCTCTGGCGCAGACATTTAATCAAAAGCGTCAGGAAACCTTTGGCGGCAGTGAGTTCTCGCTAACCGGCAAAGCCAATGTTCAGACCGATAGCCGAAGTATTCCGGTCGACATGGCCCAGGTAAATGGCCAGTTGCTGTTCGGCTATCAGGTATTCATGGGGCTTAAAACAGCGCCCGCTCTGAATGATGTATTTGGTTTGTATACCCTGTCTGAGAATGACGGCACATTCCGAATGGACCCGGTAGGGCTTGAAGACTCATTTCTTAGCGACCCCCAGTTCAGCCACGAATTTACCGAGCTGTTTACCTACTACAAAGATGCTCGCTTATCGCAAATCTCCCGCCAGGAAAATATTCTGTATCTGGCGTTTCAAATTGGGATGCGGGCGGAAGACCGTAAAGTGTTCCGGTTTGAAATCGGCAAGGACTCGGTGCGATATCTCGATGCTCAGGGCCAGCGAGCACTTGCTTCTGCCCAGCAGCATGATTTTGAATGGGTGATGACAACCCGCGACGATCACATCAGCGGCGAACACCCGCATGTATCGATTAAAGATCGTCTGTTTGTCGAGTGTGTCGGCGGCGACCTGACCATCAAGGTCGAAAATAATACCGAAGAAGGACAGGGGATCTACGACGAACCGGTTGATGATGCCTATCAGACCATCGCCGATGCCGAGATCGCCTATGCTGAAGTCGGCGATTTGATCTTGCTGAAAATGCTGCCGAACCGGGAAAAAGAGTATCGCTATTTCATTTATAACTCGCTGAACCTGCAAGTTGTCAGAGCAGATGCCATCGGTGTCAGTGGCAAGGAACTGCCGGAAAATCACGGTATTTTATACTCTCATGGTTATGTACTGGCTAACGGTGAGAGCAAGAGCTTCGAGGAATCATGGCAAGAGCTGCATTTCTTCAAGCAGGTGACCTCGCCAAATGGCGAAGATATTCTCTATTTCTTCTTTGATGTCGAGAAAGGCTCCTACGTTATCTACACCTATAACCTGATTGAGAAGGCATTTTCCGCGCCGATGCACAGCCATGGTTATAGTGTGTATCCCGATGGTCGCATGCTGATGTTCCGGGTATCCGAGAATGCCGAGGCCTCGACCATCCACCCGCTGCGGATCTGGCAGACGCCGTTCACCGATATAGAAAACTACACCCAGACAAACAGGGAAGGGGCGGATCCGTTTCTGGTCAACCTGGGTAACGCCGAGTTAGTCCGCGCGCTTTCGTCGCTGTTGTCTATCTGTCAGCTGGCGCAAAGCGAAGAAGTAAGCCAAACCGCCTATGAAGCGCTGCTTAAAACCTGTCAGACAACACTGGATACCTATGACTGGCTAAGCAATGCGACAGCGCTCGGCCTTGGTGATGCGGTAAGTCAGCTAATGGCAACGGCTGATCTCATCATCGATGAGTTCGCCAAAGTTCGCCAGCTCCAGCAGCATGCTGAAACTGCTATGGCCCGGCAGCAGGAAAAAGTGACTGAGCTGGTGGGTAGCCTGAAACTGGCGCCCCGTGATGAAGCCAATACCCTGCTGGATTTGCTCGCCCAGCTAAAAGCGGAAGTGGGCAATGTGATGGCATTGCGCGATCATCGCTATATGCCTGAAGATCAGGTGCTTGAACTACAGGAGCAACTTGATCATCACAGGCAGGATCTCAACAAGGTATTGCTGGATCTGCTGCAAGATGAAAAAGCCTATCTCCCGTATAAGCAAGATATCGCGTCAATTGATGATCAGCTGTTAACTTCCGAGAAAACCACTGAGCTGGCAGCATTGCAGGAGCGTGTCGATCGCGTCCGTAATAATCTGGCATTGGTAACGGAAGAAGTTGCTGATATCGAAACTGATGACCCGACTCAGTCTACACGTATCCTCGATCTGACAACGGAAGTGACCGCCAAGCTGAATGCAACGTCGGCCCGCCTCAAGCAAAAGCATCAGGCACTGCGTGGTGGCGAGGCGAAAGCCGAGTTCAGTTCGCAGTTCAAGCTGTTGGCTCAGTCCGTTAATAGCGCAATGGAGCAGGCACAAACCCCTGAACAGTGCGATGAACAACTGGCGAAACTGATTGGCCAGTTGGAAAAGCTGGAATCACGATTTGCCGACTTTGATGAGTTTTTGGCTGAAATTTATGCCAAACGTGATGAAATCCAGTCGACACTGGAAGGCCATAAACAGCAGCTGATCACCGCGCAGCAACGTCGGGTGCAAAACCTGAATCAGGCGGCGGATGTCACCTTCAAAAGTATTGAGAAGCGGGTGGCCCGCTTTGAAGATGTCGCGGCACTTAATAGCTTCTTTGCAACCGATAACATGGTTCAGAAGCTGCACCAATTGTCTAAGTCTATTCGTGATCTTGGTGATAGCGTTAAAGCCGATACGATTGATAGTCGCCTTAAGGCTGCACAGGATCAGGCGCTTCGCTCCCTTCGCGATAACCAGGACATTTTCGAGCAGGGCGGTAAAGTACTGCGCCTTGGCAAGCATCGATTTAGCGTTAACCAACAGGCACTGGATCTTAGTTTAGTTGAACACGATAGCGCGTTGAGCTTGCATATCTCTGGTACCGACTACTATGAACCGGTAACCAACCAGGAATTTCTGGACTTGCAGTCGATGGCCAAACTGGATGTGGCTTCAGAGACCGACAATGTCTATCGTGCCGAATACCTTGCCTACAACGTACTCAAATCAGCTCAGCAACAGCAGGAGAACCTGACGGTAGAAGAGCTGCTTAAGGCGCTCAAAGACAACACCTTGCTCAAGCTGATCCAGACCTATGCCGCGCCACGTTACCGCGAGGGTTACGTCAAAGGTGTGCATGACCACGATGCCGAGAAGATTCTGCAGGCAGTGCTGCCATGTTATGAGCAGGCTGGATTGCTGCGCTTTGATCAGTCATCAAGAGCCAATGCGTTGCTCTGGCTGGTGGAGACGATTGAGGAAGATATCGAGCAGTGGCGCAAGCAGGCTCGCAATGCCTTGTTGATGAAACAGCATCTTTCATCAGTGACGGCATTTGATGCCCTCAAAGAGGCGCTGATAGAAGAACTGCCGCAATATGTGCCGTGCGATCTCGAACGTAGTGCCGATTATGCCATCCGCCTTCTGGGGCAAGCTTCACTGCAGGCTGAGGTTAGCCGTGATGCTATCGAGTTGTGTGATGTTTATCTGGCATTTCGCCGGAGTTTGGGCTGGTTGCCTGAATCATCATCCGATGCATCGGAATTTGCCGATCATCTGCAATGGCTGACAGCTTATAGCGAGCACCAGCAGCAAGGGCAGGCATTTGTCACCGAGGCGGCGGCATTGGCGACAATTCGCGACAATAGCCGTGTAATGTTAAGCCCGGTCGATTTCTCCTTACAGCTCAAAGTTACTGGCTTGCTGGGTGAGCACCAGCGGATCCAAGATGGTGCGCTGACGATTACCTTGGATGAGTTTCTTCAGCGCTGTCAGCATCATGATAGCCACACTATCCCGCAATATGATGCCTACCTGAAGCAGCGTGCAGCTTTGTTGGAACAGGCCAAGCACACTATTCGCCTGGGTGAGTTCAAGCCGCGTCCTCTGACGTCATTTGTCCGCAACAAGCTGATCAGTGACAGTTACTTGCCGCTAATTGGCGACAACCTGGCAAAACAGATGGGGGCAATGGGAGACAACAAGCGAACCGATTTAATGGGGATGCTATTGCTGATCTCACCTCCGGGTTACGGTAAAACAACGCTGATCGAGTACGTTGCCCACAAACTCGGTTTAGTATTTATGAAGATCAATGGCCCGTCTATCGGCCATGAGGTCACCTCGCTCGATCCTCAGGATGCCCCAGATCAGAATGCAGCTCGTGAGGTCGAGAAGATCAACCTGGCATTCGAGATGGGTAACAATGTTCTGCTGTATCTCGATGATATTCAGCACACTAACCCTGAGTTCCTGCAGAAGTTCATTTCGCTGTGTGATGGTACGCGACGGGTAGAAGGTAGCTGGAAAGGCGAAACCAAAACCTACGATATGCGCGGCAAGAAGTTTGCCGTTGTGATGGCCGGTAACCCGTATACCGAGTCGGGCGATGTCTTCAAAATCCCTGATATGCTGGCAAACCGTGCCGATATCTACAACTTGGGTGACATGCTCTCTGATCAGAAAGCGGCCTTTGAGCTGTCCTTTATTGAGAACTCGCTGACCTCTAACTCGATTCTGGCGCCGCTGGCGACAAGGGATCTGAATGATCTGTACAGCATGATCGAGATGGCGAGAGGGGAGAACATTGCACTGAGTGATCTTAGCCATCCGTATTCGTCGACCGAGGCCAACGAGATTGTTGCAACTCTCGATAAGCTACTGAAAGTGCAGCAAACCGTGCTGAAAGTGAATCAGCAGTACATTGCCTCTGCCGCCATGGCGGATGAATACCGCGTTGAACCACCGTTCAAGCTTCAGGGCTCGTACCGGAACATGAACAAGCTGGGTGAAAAGATCTCGCCGGTGATGACCGATGAAGAGCTTCAAACCCTGCTTCAGGATCACTATCAGGGTGAAGCCCAGACGCTAACCGCCGGAACGGAAGAGAACCTTCTCAAGCTTGCAGAACTGCGTGGTGATATGACCGATGAGCAGCAACAACGCTGGCAGAGTATTAAAGACGGTTACCACCGCCGCCAGCAGATGGGTGACTCGGATGATCGCGCCGGACAGATGGTGCAGCAGATGGTGGCATTGAACCAGAGTGTCACTAAGGTGGCACAGTCGCTACTGCAAGAGCAACATTCACCGAATCGTTCGAACAAGGAGGCCAACGGTGACGAAGTTTGATATCCAGACTCTGCTGATTGAGAGTTTTGAAGACTACAAGCTAGATAACACGGAGCGCCGTGCGCTGGCTGATAAGCTGGCAACGGCCGAACTTAAGGCGGATGACTTATCGTATTTGCGTAACCAGAGCTTTAGCTTGGTGCAGCAAATCATTCGTGAGTCTGGCGATGCCCTGCAGGCGCTGAAGTGGCTAGAGCAGGTGATCAAGCAGCTGGACAAGGCGCGCGGCAGTGATGGCGAGGTGTTGGCAGAGTCTTGGTTCTCGCCGGGCAATAGTTGTGTGAATGGTATTCGCCATCAGCTAAAACGGGCTGTGAAATCGGTCGATATCTGTGTATTTACTATCGCTGATGATGATTTGACCGAGGCTATCTTAGCGACCCATAAGCGTGGTGTTAAGGTACGGATAATTACCGATAACGACAAAATCAACGATGTTGGTAGTGATATCGACTACCTTGCCCGTCAGGGTATCGAGATAAAACTCGATAACACTAGCTACCATATGCATCATAAATTTGCCTTGTTTGACGGTGAACGTTTGATTAACGGCAGTTTTAACTGGACGCGTAGTGCTTCGAAGTATAACTCCGAAGATATCACTTTAACCGACGATGGCCGTCATGTTCAGGCTTTTAGTCGCCATTTCGAGCAACTTTGGCACTACTTCCCTAACTATAGTCACTAAGGAATGTTATGACTCAAGAATTATCCAGTGCAATCGAATTGCGGTTAAGCGGTACAGAGCAGCAGCAGGCTGCTGATCTGGCCGAGCAGCTCAATCCGTTTGATACAGTCTCTACCTTGGTGTTCGGGAAAGAGGCGTTGCAAAGTATCACTGCATTTTCTGATCGGGTATTGGCAGATATCAGGGCAAAGGATACCGGTGATGCCGGAGATATCCTTCATGCCATGGTTACCAACATGAGCAGCTCCCAGTTTGATGATTTGGGCAAAGAGAGCTTCTTGTCTCGTCTGCCACTAATCGGAGAACTGTTCCAGTCGTTCGGTAAGTTTGTCAAAGGCTTCGATACCGTTAAAGACCAGCTTGAAGAGCTGGCAAAGCGGCTTGAAGCACAGGAAACCAAGCTGGCGCAGGATATCCAGCAGCTAGATGGCCTGTATGACGAAAACCTGGGCTTGTTGCAGCAGCTTGATATCTATATCTATGCTGGCAACTTGCGTCTCGATAAGCTGAAAAACCAGGAGCTGGTTGCACTGAAAGAAAAAGCCGATGCCAGTAATGACGCGCTTGATGGTCAGGCCTATCGTGATGCCCTGCAGGCAATGACACGGCTTGAAAAGCGGGTTCACAACCTTAGCCTGGTTAGAATGGCCGCGATTCAGACCGCGCCGCAGATCCGCTTGTCGCAGGAAGGCAACAAGATGTTGATGGAAGATATCCAGGATATCATTCACAACACCTTGCCGCTGTGGAAGCGCCAGTTCCTGATTGCGATCTCCAACTTCGAGAAAGAGAAAGCACTGAAAGTTACTCGCACTGTGAAGGACTACACCAACAAGCAGTATGTCCGCAATGCCGAGAAGCTAAAGGCACTGGAAGAGCAGATCTCCGAAAACTACCAGCGTGGTATCTTGGATATCGAATCGCTTCAAACCGTTAATCAGCTCACCATCGATACCCTGAAAAATACCTTGGGCCATGTTAAAGAAGGCCGAATTAAACGTCAGCAGGCAAGCGAAGCTCTGGTCCAAGCCGAGCAGGATCTGAAGTTTGCTCTGCAAGATACGTTTGAGGAAATGCCGGGGTAGGGTGGAGCCTTATAACAAAGCCGCGAAGTGTCGCGGCTTTGTTTTGATTAGATGGCAATGAGCGGCTTATTTACAGGCTTGGTGTTCACAGCTTGGTCGTTTGGTGTCTAACAAATAAGAATAGCTGTCGCGTAGCCGACAGCTTTATTCAGAGTTGAACAAGCCCGAGCCCCTTCTTTATTTGTAAATTGTGTCTGATGGGTTTAGCCCTACATGTACTAATGCTCATGTTATAACAAAAGGCATGACTGACCCCATATTTATTAATAGAGCACTCAACATGATAAACAACCAGTTTTTCAAGTACGTCCAGCTTCTACATGAAAAGTACACCAGAAAGCCAGAATACAACTTATTCTGTGTACTGCGATCTGAATCAGATGAAGTGAGGCTACATTCAAGGTTCCTAAGTGATCTTCTTAATCCAAAGGGTAGCCACAACCACCACAACGCTTTCCTAAAACTATTCCTAAAACACTTCAAAGAAAACTTTCAACTCGACCTCACACAAGAAGTTACGGTAGACAATGAATACAAGAATATCGACATCCTCATTCGCAACGGTAAAACAGCAATCGTAATTGAAAACAAGATCTACGCTTCAGACCAAGAAAAACAACTCTCGAACTACTACAGAAAAATGAAAGATGAGGGGTATGAAAATATCAAACTCATCTACTTAACTCGAACAGGCTATGAACCTAGTGACCAAAGCACAGATGAACTACCTGACAAAGTAAAAGAGAAAGCTTTAACTCTTGCTAGCTATGAACATGATATCTACGAATGGATCTCTAAATGTACAGAGGTCGCAGCCAGAGATGCTCCTTTACGCGAAGCTTGTATTCAGTACCTAGATATCATCAGCAAGATCACCAACAAAATTGAGAACCAAGATCATATGGAAGAACTTAAAACGTTACTACTTGCAGACAGCAACTTGGCGAGATTCCCTGATCTTTTCAGTGCATATAACGAAGTACTGGTAGATCTACAGTTCGACATATGGAACAAGATTGCAGAAGGCATAAGACAAGAATTTGGTGAACTACACCACGACTCCATTACAGAACAGGAATCACCAAAAGAATTAGTCAGAAATTATGTAGAAAACAGGCGCAACTCAAAATACTACAATGTTAATGTAAAACTGAATGGCTATGAAAATACATATATTCTAGTAGAGCAAGATCACCACATTTACTTTGGTATCTACTGTGAAAATGGCTCTAACTCCCCTGAATATAAAGAAATCGCAAAAAAAACAGAAAACTTCGTAAACTCATATCGCTGGAATTCGATGCCAATCGGTATATATGTCGACCCCCAAATAAACTTTAAGAACCTAACGCCAGAAAACCTTAACTACCTAAAGATAGAAGCAAACAGACAAAGATATGCAGACTTTATAGTTAATATGCTTAAAGAGATTACGACTGCTTTAGAATAGAAGTGGAATAGTGAATATAGCCACCTGATTATAGGTGAGAACATCACCTATAATCAGGTGATACAATGACAATGTATGGTAATTGATATGGATAGTGTATTAAAGGAAAAGTACAAGCGTATTCTTTCAACGATCAACTCAGATGAATTTAGCTTCGAGAATGATAAATACTCAGGTGTTTTCTTAACTTATCCGTTTGAGGCTTACCGAACTTCAAAAATAAAAGTGATGATAGTTGGTAGGGAAACAGCGGGTTGGAATACAAACAATGGTAAGAACACCATAAAAAGGATCGTTGATAAAAACAAATTAAATCAGTTGGATGATGTGGTTAATGAGTCATTGTCTAGGTATTCATGGCATTTGAAGGACAGAAAGGATGGTAGGGTAAGAACCAAACATAGGAGCCATTTCAAAAGGTTTTTCTTAACTGTAGCGAAAGAGTTAAAAGTTGAACCTGAAGGTATAGTGTACGCAAACTTGTTTGCATGGGATTTCAATAAGAGGTCTCCTTTAAGACGACCGAAACAAGAGCTTGAGAAAATCACCAATTTGTCTATTGAGCTTCTGGCAGAGCAAATACGACTGTACGAACCTGAGCATATCATCTTTGCTACTGGTGTTCTAAAGGTTGATCCAATAATCAAAAAATTATTTGTAGAACAATTTCAGGGGTACAAAACAAATCATGTCGAGCCAAAAAAGTTGTGGCAATTTGAAGCTGCTGGTGCAAGGTGTTACAGAATTGCACACCCAAGAGCAATGGGTAATGAACATCCAAAGTTCAGGCAAAAAGTTATAGGATTAATAAAAAAGGCAGATTGAGCACGGTGTCGATTTATTGCGTCTTTGAAACAGCCCGCCTAGAGTAGTCTTAGCTCTAGTCTTAATCGTGTGCATTACTACAAGTTATCCAAATGCAAGAAATAAAGCTGATACTCTAACGTGTTTATGTCCAATTCCACGTTAGCCATATACTAAAAAGGTCTCGATAGTCGCATTCTATAGTCGCACACCAAAAGCCACGATAACTGTTTTTAGTAGTTATCGTGGCTTTTGTTTATTCAAATTTTCAATTAACTTTCAAATGAAAGCTTATCTCCAAACGCACCTTTCCAGTCTTGATCAAACTGATCAACCGCTGGTTGTACTGCCGGGTGGCCGAACATCTGAGCGGCAACATCGACAGGCAGTGTGATGGCCTCGATACCTAGCTTCATCACTTCCATTGCTTGCTGGGTATTCTTAAAGCTTGCCGCCAGGATCTTGGTCGGCAACTGGTTCTGATCAAGCAGTAACTGAAGATCGGCAACCACTTCCACACCATTGCCATTCATGGCATCGATGCGGTTTACGTACGGTGCCAGGTAGTCAGCACCGCAAAGTGCCGCCAGAAAACCTTGCTGCGCGGAATAAATTGCGGTGGCTAGTACCTGAATACCTTCTTTTTTCATCAGCTTAATAGCGGCAAGGCCGACTTCTGTTGCCGGTACTTTTACCACCATATCATAAGGCATTTCATTGAGTTGGCGTGCTTCTTCAACCATTCCCTCTACATCGGTACTGACTACCTGGGCGTGAAACCTTGGTGTTGTACTTAATGCTTCACTCATTCCTTTTAGGGTTTCGTTAAGCCCTTGCTTCGACTTGGCCAGAATGCTCGGGTTGGTTGTTACCCCTTTCAGTGGCAGGCAGCTATCAAAACGCTTTACTTCTTCAATGTCGGCAGTGTCTAGGTAGAGTTCGATCATGGGTATAGGTCTCGTTTCAGTTGATAGACAAACTATAGATCCCGCTAGTTGTTTAGATCTTGATTAAGATCAATTGAGCTTTCATTTGAAAGTATAATAATTTCATTTAATGAAGGTGTCGCGGTTATCTATCAAACCGACAGCGAGGAATAGGATGTATTTTAATATTCAACGATTTTCGACTCATGACGGGGACGGCATTCGCTCTATCTTGTTTTTGAAGGGGTGCAGCCTGGCTTGTCCTTGGTGTCAAAATCCTGAAAGCCGCAGTGAAAAGCACTCTGTCTTGTTTGACGAGCGAAGCTGCATGGCTGATTGCAACCTATGCGTCGGTGCCAGCCAGGGCATTGAGCGTGATGGCGATACGCTTGTCATCAATCGCAAGCAGATCAGGGACGACGAGCTAATCGCGCTGAAAAGAGTTTGCCCGACTGAGGCGTTAACTGTGTGTGGGAAAGAGGCAGAAAGCGACTACCTATTCGATACCCTAATGAAAGATAAGCCCTTTTATGACCAAAGTGGTGGCGGGGTGACTTTCTCGGGCGGCGAGCCGCTTATGCAGCCAGACTTGGTGACCGATCTCGCAACACGGTTGCACGATGCTGATGTCCCTACGGCGATAGAATCATGCATGCATGTGCCTTGGAAGAATATCGAGAAAGCGGCGCCTCATATCGATTGCTGGCTGGCTGATCTCAAACATACCGATGAAGAGAAGTTTCTGAGCTGGGCGAAGGGCTCGCTCAAGCGCATCAAAGAAAACTTCCGCAAGCTGGCGCCTATTGCCAAACGTATTGTGATCCGTGTGCCTGTCGTACCGGGCTTTAACGATACAGACCAAGAGCTTCAACAAATTATTGATTTTGCAGCTTCACTTGAAAGCTGCAAAGAGCTTCATCTGCTGCCGTACCACACCCTCGGCATCAACAAATATCGCTTGCTCGATATGCCCTACGAATGTTCGGACCAACCGCTGAATAATCCGGAGCTGCTCCAGAGAGCACAGCAATACGCGAGCAACAATACCCAACTTAACGTGACCATCAGAGGTTAATCATGGACTTAAATTTTCTGCCTGAGCGCATCAAAGCACACAAAGCTGAGCTGGTTAATATTGTCACCCCGCCGATTTGTACCGAACGTGCAGAGGCATATACCAAGGCTTATCAAGCCAATGAAGACAAGCCTGTGATTGTCCAGCGTGCATTGGCGCTAGAGGAGCACCTGCGTACACGTACTATCTGGATCAAACACGATGAACTGGTGATCGGTAACCAGGCAAGTAAAGTGCGTGCTGCACCTATATTCCCTGAATACACGGTTCGCTGGATTGAGGCCGAGATTGATGAGCTGGCTGACCGCTCGGGAGCGGGGTTTGCGGTAACCGAACAAGACAAGCAGATTATTCACCGTCTGACACCTTACTGGCGTGGCAAGACAGTACAAGATCGCTGTTATGGCCTGTTTACCGACGAGCAGCAGGACATTCTGGCAACCACCATCATCAAGGCCGAAGGTAATATGACCTCAGGTGATGCTCACCTTGCGGTGGATAACGAGAAGATCCTTGAGCTGGGTATGAACGGCCTGATTGAGGAAGTTCGCCAGTACCGTGCAACCAATGATGTGTCTACGTTTGAGGGACTGAAGAAAGAGCAGTTCTATAAGGCGGTCGAGATTGTGTTGTTGGCGATCCAGGCGCACATGGTGCGCTATGCCGAGCTTGCTGAGTCAATGGCAAATGACGAAGCGCGTCCGGCACGTAAGGCAGAACTGGAAATGATTGCGGCGAACTGCCGTAATGTGTCTACTGATGCTCCAGAGACTTTCTGGCAGGCATTGCAACTGAGCTACTTTGTTCAGCTGATGCTGCAAATTGAATCAAATGGTCACTCGGTGTCGTTTGGCCGGATGGATCAGTTCCTGAATGATTACTACGTGCGCGATCTTGAGAACGGCGCTATTGAGAAGGGTTTTGCGCTCGAACTGCTGCAAAGCTGCTGGCTTAAGCTGCTGGAAGTTAACAAGATCCGCTCGGGGGCACACTCTAAAGCATCGGCAGGTTCACCGCTGTATCAAAACGTCTGTATTGGTGGTCAGAAGCTGAATAAAGACGGGACGCCGGAAGATGCGGTCAATCCTCTGTCATGGGCGATTTTGGAATCTTGCGGCCAGCTGCGTTCTACCCAGCCAAACCTGAGTGTTCGTTATCACGAAGGGTTAGACCAAGCGTTTTTAATGGACTGTATCGAGGTGATCAAATGCGGTTTTGGTATGCCGGCATTTAACAACGATGAAATCGTGATCCCTGAGTTCATCAAGCTGGGTGTGGAGAAAGAAGACGCCTATAACTATGCCTCGATCGGTTGTATCGAAACGGCGGTGCCGGGCAAGTGGGGTTACCGTTGTACGGGTATGAGCTTTATCAACTTTGCCCGTATCTTGCTGGCAGCACTCAATGAAGGTGTGGATGCCACATCGGGTAAGGCCTTCCTGCCGCATGACAAATCGCTGGTGAAAGGAAATTTTGCGAATTTCGCTGAAGTGATGCAATCCTGGCGCGATCAGGTACGTTACTACACGCGTAAGTCGATTGAGATTGATACTGTAGTCGATACGGTGCTGGAGCAGCAGGCGCAGGATATCTTCTGTTCGTCATTGGTCGATAATTGCCTGGAACGCGGTAAAACCGTCAAAGAGGGCGGGGCAAAATACGATTGGGTTTCTGGTCTGCAGGTCGGTATTGCCAACCTGGGCAACAGTCTGGCAGCGGTTAAGCACCTGGTGTTTGACGAGGCGCAAATCAGCCAGCCTGAACTGGCAAAAGCATTGGCAGAAGATTTTGCCGGCAGTGAGAACGAACAGCTTCGTCAGCGCCTGATAAACTTCGCACCGAAATACGGTAACGATGATGATGCCGTTGACAGCCTGCTGGCGGAAGCATATCAGGCCTATATCGACGAGCTTGCCCAGTTTGTGAATACTCGCTACGGCCGAGGCCCAATTGGTGGCGGTTACTACGCAGGTACCTCGAGCATTTCTGCCAATGTGCCATTCGGGGCATCCACCATGGCAACGCCAGATGGCCGCAAGGCAACCACACCACTGGCGGAAGGCGCAAGCCCGTCATCAGGTTCGGACCGTCTGGGACCGACGGCGGTTTATAACTCGGTCGGCAAAATTCAGGTTAACCAGATTTTGGGTGGGGTTCTGCTGAACCAGAAACTGTCACCGGCTGCGGTTGCCTCGGAAGGGGACAAACTGAAGCTGTCTATGTTGATCCGTACTTTCTTTAACCATCACAAGGGCTGGCACGTGCAGTACAACATTGTGTCGCGTGATACCTTGCTGGCGGCGAAGAAGAACCCTGAGCAATACCGTGATCTGGTGGTGCGGGTAGCCGGTTATTCGGCATTCTTTACTGCGCTGTCGCCAGATGCGCAGGACGATATCATTGCCCGTACTGAGCATGACTTGTAAGTAGACTTTCAACTACGCGCTTACAGTAGTTTCAAATGAAAGAAGGCTGAGTTACACTGACTCGGCCTTTTTTATGGAGAAACGCTGTGAATTCAAGACAAAACGAGATCTTACAAATCGTCAACGAACGCAAGCGGGTACAGGTTACCGACTTGTCTGATTTAGTGGGTGTCTCGGGGGTAACCATCCGTCAGGATCTTAATTTTCTTGAGCAGCAGGGTTATCTGAAACGTGTTCATGGCGCCGCGATGGCGCTTCAGAGTGATGATGTGAATGCGCGTCTTGAAGTCCGCTTCGATATCAAACAGCAGCTTGCCAATAAAGCGGCCGAGCTGGTGGCACCGAACGAAACGGTGTTGATTGAAGGAGGCAGTGCCAATGCACTGTTGGCCCGGACACTGGCTGAACGCGGCGATGTGACGATCATTACGCCTTCGGCCTATATTGCCCATCTTATTCGCAACTCTGCAGCCAATATTATCTTGCTTGGCGGCGTATACCAGCATCAGGGGGAGAGCCTGGTTGGCCCGTTAACCAAGCTGTGTATTCAGAATATTCATTTCAGCACCGCCTTTCTGGGCATTGACGGCTATCACCAGGATACCGGCTTTACCAGTCGGGATATGATGCGGGCAGAAATTGCCGAAACGATTATCGGCAAGAACCGCCGCAATATTGTGTTGACCGACTCCAGCAAGTTTGGTCAGATTTATCCGTCTTCAATCGGCAAAACCAGTGAAATATCAATTTTGCTGACCGATGATGCTGCACCTAAAGATGATATCAACGCTCTGAAAAGCCAGGGTGTAGACGTGTTGTGTGGTTAACACAAGCTGGCAACTAACCGCTTTATTGGAAGAATTATATGGCAAGCTTTTTCAGACTTCTTACCTTAGCTGCAATCTGGGGTGGGTCATTCCTTTTTATGCGCATTGCCGCAACCCCGCTCGGGCCCGCTGTTCTGATTGAAGCCAGGGTAGCATTTGCGGCGATTACCTTGCTGGCGGTTTCTTTTTACCTAAAGAAGAACCTCCAGTTTGTTGCCAATGCCAGGCACTATTTTATCCTGGGGCTGTTCAATACAGCTTTGCCATTTTTGCTGTTCGCCTATTCTGCGCAGACGCTGAACGCTTCTTCTCTCTCGATTCTGAACTCTACCGCGCCTATCTGGGGGGCGATAATTGGTGCGATTTGGACTAAGACGGCCCTGTCTAAACGCGTCTTACTCGGGTTATGCATGGGTATTGTCGGGGTAAGTGTGTTGGTTGGCTGGGAAGCTGCCAATATCGGTGAGAATGCCATTTTGCCTATAACGGCCGCGATAATGGCGGCGTTTTGTTATGGTATTGCCTCTAACTACGCCAAAAATGCACCGAAAATTGAGTCGTTCAACAATGCCCATGGCAGCATGTGGGCTGCGGTCCTTATCGTTGTGCCTTTCCTGCCGTTTGTACCAATTCGGGAAAACCCTAATCTTAATATTGCTCTGGCGGTCTTCTTGCTCGGCGTGGTGTGTACAGGTATCGCGTATTTAATCTATTTCCGATTGATTGTTGATCTAGGGGCGTCTTCCGCGCTCTCGGTAACCTTCCTGATACCTGTGTTCGGTATTTTTTGGGGACACCTTTTCCTCGGTGAAGAAATCGGCATGAACACTTTGGTCGGTTCGGTGCTCGTCGTAGTGGGAACCATGTTTGTAACAGGCTTTTCTCCCAAGCAGCTCCTTAGGCAGAAGGCAATTGCGAATAGCTGACAATAGTAGTGCGCCGATTGTGGTGCGAGAAAAGAATAACCTCCGGTAAAACCGGAGGTTATTGGTGTAGCGGATGTTAGGCGATATCAGCAGGCAGTGACATTAATCGCCAGTCCGCCGAGAGAGGTTTCCTTGTAATGATTCATCATATCCAGCCCGGTTTGGTGCATGGTTTTGACGACATCGTCCAATGAGACATGATGGGAGCCGTCACCGCTCAGGGCCAATCGGCAGGCATTAATGGCCTTTACTGCTCCCATGGTATTACGCTCGATGCATGGCACCTGAACCAGGCCGTCGATAGGATCGCACGTCAGTCCGAGGTTATGCTCCATGGCAATTTCTGCCGCATTTTCTACCTGCTCCGGGGTGCCACCCATCACTTCTGTCAGGCCAGCGGCGGCCATAGAGCAGGCAACTCCGATCTCTCCCTGACAGCCGACTTCGGCAGCTGAAATCGAAGCATTGGTTTTGTACAGTGAGCCGATGGCTGCTGATGTTGCCAGGAAATCATGGATGCCTTTTTGTACGTTGTCCTGATTTTGGGGGGCGACAAACTGGATGTAGTAGGCCAGAACAGCAGGGATCACGCCAGCCGCACCGTTGGTCGGGGCCGTTACGACTTTGCCTCCGGCCGCATTTTCCTCGTTGACGGCCATGGCATACAAGTTGACCCATTCCTGAGAGTCTACCTGCTCGCCACGTTCTTCTCTTGCCGTCAGATCCTGGTGGATTTTGTTAGCACGACGCTTGAGCTTGAGGCTGCCGGGCAGTACCCCTGTTTGTGCTACTCCGCGCTTAATACATTGATCCATTACTGACCAGACATGATCAAGTCGAGCGGTTGGATCCTCGTTATTACGCGCCTGTTCGTTGGCGAGCATAATTTCGGCAATGGTTAGCTGGTGCTCATTGCACAGTGCCAATAGCTTGTTTCCGGAGCTGAACGGGTAAGGAAGAGGCGATGTTGAAGCCGCTTCTTGTTCAGCGTCACCTTTGGCGACAATGGCTCCGCCACCGATAGAAAAGTAGGTTTTTTCGGCTACGATCTTGCCTTCTTGATCGTATGCCGTACAAGTCATGCCGTTAGGGTGCTCCGGAAGGAAAGTATCGTTGTGGAACACGATATCTTTTGACCAGTCGAAAGGAACAAAACGCTTGCCGGCCAATGGGAGATCGCGGGAGCCTTTAACCATACTGACCATGGTAGGGATGTCATCGGCTTCTATCGTTTCAGGGAGTTCTCCCATCAGCCCCATGACACAGGCAATGTCGGTGGCATGCCCAAGGCCGGTTAAGGCGAGCGAGCCATAAAGGTCAACCTTCACCGAAAATGTTTGGTCAAGCAGCTCTTGCTCAACTAAGAAAGTGGCAAAGCCTGCAGCCGCTGCCATCGGTCCTACAGTATGGGAGCTGGAAGGGCCGACTCCAACCTTGAATAGCTCAAAAATACTATGTGGCATTTACCTGTCTCCATGCTTTTCTAACGGGCGAGGACTGCTGCGTTCGCCATGTTTCTTAACAATTGCGAAACATATTAGACAAATTCCACTGTGATGAACAAAGGTTTCTTTTAGGAAACTTAATCTACATCACACCTCTGAGAAAAATAGCTATAAGGAATAGATGATAAGAAATGGCAGATCTGATCCTTAGAATTAACAATAAAATTGACAGCGCGCTGTCAAAGTGTAAGCATGCTGTCAATTTTATAAGGGAGGGGTTACATATGAATAAGGCAACAATTCATCTGGCAGTGTATGACACGATGGCCGACTGGGAGTATGGCTATGTCGTTGCTCATATCAACTCAGCAGAATTTCAGAAATCACCGGGACATTTTGAGATCAGGACTGTCGGTGAGACGCTTGAGCCGATCACGACCAAGGGGGGGATCCGCATTCTTCCTGATATGTGCCTCGATAACCTGTCACCCACAGACAGCCAACTATTGATTTTGCCGGGTGCGGATACTGCAGCAGAGGGTGGGATCGAACTTTTCGTTGATATGGCTGCGCGTTATTTGAGTGCTGATGTTCCTGTTGCCGCAATATGTGGTGCGACCGCTGCGTTGGCAAAACGTGGGTTACTTGATGAGCTGCCACATACCAGCAATGCCAAAGAATTTCTGCAAATGACAGGCTACAAGGGGAGCGACTGTTATATCGATAAACCTGCTGTAACGGGTGGGAACCTGATTACGGCAAGCGGGGTCGCGCCGGTAGCCTTTGCGGCAGAGATTTTTCGTATGCTTGGCCTATTTGCAGACAATACGCTGGAAGCCTGGTGGCAGTTATTTGAACATAAGGATCCGGCAGGTTTTTATCAATTGATGGAGGAACCTTCAAAGTGAGTGATCGCCAAGACAGGTTGAGTTCAATGGCACTGACAGTGTTTGCGCTTAATGGTCGTTTTTTGAAAATTGCTGATCAGCTTGCTGAGCCAGCAGGGCTGACGGCAACACGTTGGCAGGTGCTGGGGGCGGTGCTCAACGAACCGCTAACGCAGGCGGAAATAGCTCGTCGCATGGGCATAACACGACAGAGTGTCCAGAGAACCAGCACCCAGCTGATAGAAGATGGAATGATTCAGTTCATGCCGAACCCATCTCACCGCAAAGCCATGCTGCTAACACCGACAGAAAAAGGGTTGGAGGCCATCGGGAAAATCGGCCCGCAACATGCTAATTTTGCAAATCGGCTTGAAATCAAACTTGGCAAAGAGCGAATGGCCGAGTTGTCAGAAGCGCTTACTGAACTGCAATATGCACTTGAGGTTGTTGACTTGCAGGAAAATGAGGACCCTGCCAGTTAACAAATGAAAATAACTAGGAAAACACAATGATTAGAAAAGCAAAGCCTGAAGATTACAAGCCGCTGGTAGAGCTGTTCATGATTGAAAATGAGCACAACGCAGCGCTTGCTCCGGATGTTGTTAATCGGACGAAAGATGTCCTGACTGAGTCTGAACTAACAGAAATTCTGTCTGATGATAATCAATACCTATATGTTGTAGAGCAAAATGGTGTTGCTGGGGTATTACTGGGAAATGTCGTTAAAGTAGAGGGAAAGCGCTGGAATCGACCACGAAGCTACGGGTATGTTGAAGAGCTGGTCGTTGCCGAAACTGCCCGCGGTCAGGGGTATGCGAAAAGCTTGATTTGTCACTTTGAAGCTTGGGCCAAAGAACATGGCGCAGAGAGTGTCGAGCTCCATGTTTGGGCGAACAACAGTGTTGCCAATCAATGCTACGCAAAGGCTGGTTTCAAGTCGAAACAATATCTTCTCTCTAAGCCATTGTAACGATTGAGCTAAAGTTACAGCATCCAGCTCTATGCCCTTAGCTTTCATAACTGTGCTCAATAATACTGCAAAATATAATTGAACAGCGTTCGATTGTGGTGTAGATTAGCATCATCAAGGGAAATCAAAGATCGAATACAGCAAGGGGCAGGACATGAATCAGTTTACATTGTTGGGGAAGAGACGTTTTCTTCCTTTCTTTGGTACACAGGCGTTAGGGGCGTTTAACGACAACCTATTTAAGAATGTGTTGCTACTGTTTATTGCGTTCTCCGGGATTTACAGTCAGGCGGAAAGTACTTCTTTAATCAACCTGGCTGCCGGATTGTTTATCCTGCCATTCTTCCTGCTCTCACCAATTGGTGGACAACTGGCAGACAAGTACGAGAAGTCTGCGCTGATCCGGAAAATAAAATTGGCTGAAATTGCCATTATGTCCGGAGGTGCAATCGTCCTGTGGTTTAACTATGTGCCGGCACTGCTGGTGATCCTGTTCCTGATGGGAGCCCAGTCTGCGTTGTTCGGACCGGTAAAGTTTGCCCTGATGCCACAGCATCTGACCGACCGTGAGCTGGTGGGGGGCAATGCGGTTGTTGAAATGGGGACATTTGTGGCGATTCTCGGGGGTACGGTCGCTGCCGGTTTGCTATTTACCACCGAGGATTCAACGCTATTGGTGACGGGAGCTGTGCTCTCGCTTGCTGTGTTAGGGTACCTGAGCAGCCGTTTGATACCACACGCCAAGGCGAATGATCCATCACTGGTGGTGAACTGGAATCCCTTCACCCAGTTGGTCAGAACAGTTAATCATGCTCGTAAAGATCGCACGATCTTCCTGTCAATACTGGCTATTAGTTGGTTCTGGTTTATTGGCGCGACATATTTAACTCAACTGCCGAACTTTGCCCGTGATTATCTGGGGGGCAATCCTCAGTTGGTGACTGTATTGCTGACCATCTTCTCTGTTGGCATTGCTGTCGGATCGCTGCTTTGCGAAAAGTTATCCGGCGGTCAGGTTGAGTTGGGCATTATTCCTGTTGGTGCCATTGGTATAAGTGTATTCGGTTTTGATTTGTACTTTGCCAGCCAGCAGGTTGTTGTCGAGTCGGGTATTACAGCTAGTGAATTCGTTACTTATGGCGAAAATCTTCGGATGCTATTTGATTTGGCCATGGTAAGTGCCTTCGGCGGTATCTTTGTCGTGCCGCTTAATGCTCTGATCCAACAACGCAGTGAAGAAAAAAGTCGTGCCCAGATTATTGCTGCCAATAATGTTATGAACGCTTTGTTTATGGTGTTGAGTGCGGCTGTTGCAGTCTTTCTGCTGAATGTGTTTGAGCTCTCTATCCTTGAATTGTTCCTTGTGCTGTCGGTTGGCAATGCGCTGGTAGCCATCTACGTATTTTCACAGGTCCATGAGTTTATGCTGCGTTTTGTAGTCTGGTTGCTGACGCGCACTGTATACCGCCTTAACTACAAAGGTTTGGATAATATTCCCGAAAGTGGGGCTGCGGTATTGGTCTGTAACCATGTTAGCTACGTTGATGCGTTGTTGATAGCAGGCGCATGCCGTCGTCCGGTGAGGTTTGTAATGGACAGAGGCATCGCCAATATGCCGGTAGCAAAGTATTTCTTTAAGTGGGTTAAAGCCATTCCCATTTGCGCGCAGGGAAGGTCACCGACAGTCTATAAGCAGGCCTTTGACAGGATTAGCGAGGAGTTAGCTGCTGGTGAGATTGTCTGCATCTTTCCCGAAGGCAAGTTGACTAAAACTGGTGAGATGAACGAGTTTAAAAAAGGAATAGAGAAGATCATCAGTCGTAACCCAGTACCGGTTGTTCCTTTAGGTTTGATTGGCGTTTGGGGCTCGTTCTTTAGTCATGAAAGAGGACGTGCGTTTACGACTTTGCCATCTCGTTTCTGGTCAAAAGTAGAGATTGTTGCCGGCAAGGCAGTCGAACCGGAACAGGTGTCGGCGAAAGATTTGCAGGCGAAAGTACAGCAGTTGATAGCCAGCTAAGAGCTCGAATCACATAGTCACTACTCGCTCAACCTGCTTTTCATAGGCAGGTTGAGCTTTATTGCAAGCAAAAAAGTATCACTATATGAGACTTCCGGTTCCGTTTTATAGTTCAAAAAATAACTTTGTTACAACTGTTGCATAATATATTGGACTTGATTAGATTTTTTACTCTAGATGGATTTTTACACAGCTCTTGAAGCACGGATAATAAATGGATTTTAAAATGGACTTTATAACTCACATAGCCCCTCCGGATACCTACTCCACTGCATTGATTGGACTCAAATCATAAAAGCTATTCAGACTTGGTTTATTGAACCGGGTTTGTTGAGTAAACAGCTGATCCGTACCGATATTAAATTGTGGCAAATAAGTAGTTAGCTTTCATGATTAGTTGTGATTTCAATAATGATTGATAATCATTAATCACTTCAATGAGTGGTTTAACGTGTCACCTTGAGCCTGATTCAATATTTTTGTTATAGCAGTTTGCAATATATCAGCTTTTAATAAGCAGCCTATCAACTAGCTTGGTGGGTAGGGAGTGTTATTGTTTTTATATTAACTCATTAATTTAGAATGGAAATGTTGAGGAGGATAATAAACAGCGAGATTATTAGGTCGCCAAGGTATTGTAATTAGATTAGTTCATGCTCGGAATTTTATGCTGAGTTAATAAATAATAACGACAATCAACAATATCTTGAGTTGTATTTTCACAGGATAATAGTATGCAGAACACACACTCTTATTGTGTTCGGATAGCTGCGCTGGCTATTTCTTCACTGTTTTCTTTGTCATCAGTGGCAGCAGTAAACTCTGAGCAGACGACTGAAGAAACGAGTCAAAATAACACAGAAGTAGTTGGATACAAGTTAGGTGGTAGCTTAACCTTTGGCTATGAGTCAAATATCTATGATAAAGACGATCACCGTTCGGTGCGTAATTTATCTTGGGATTTGTCACTAAACTCACCAATTAACAAACAGTATAAAGTGTATTTTGTAACTGGCGCATACCGAGCACTCGAAGATGAAACAGGAGACTTTTGGAATGATTCTTTAATCAAATTAAAGCGTTATTCTATATATAACTTTGGAGAAAGCGGAACGATTGACTTATCAGGTCAACTGACTATCCCTACTTCAGAAGCGTCCCGGGATGATGATCTACAAACCGCTTTGCGTATTGATCTTCCGGTCGGTTTTAAAGTATGGGAAGCGGATATATCCGTTTCACCCAGAATAAGGAAAAACTTTCACCAATATAAAACTGCCGGAGGGCGTTCGCTAACAGAATGGATATATAGCTTATCCATGGCTGCTGATTATTCACGGAACAAGTTTTCGACAGGAGTTTCGGCTTTGGTCGGAAATACCGTTAGTTATCAGGGGACCCGCCGTGACACTTTTGATTACGGAGCATCTGCTTATGTGGAATACCAGTTTACAGATGTTTTGTCCGGCTCGCTTAGCGCATCAACATCAGGATTTTATACCGATGCCGAGCGAGGAAATCTGGGTGATCTCGAGTTATTTGATAGCGACAAGGCAATATTTGGCGCAAATATAAGTCTCTCGTTTTAAGGAAGAAAAATGAGAAAGGAAAAACAAATTTTATTTAGGAAGCTGGCGTTGGTGTCAGCTATAGCAACAGCATTGGCTGGTTGTGGTGCCGATGATCAGGCATACGATACTTTGCCTAAACCTCAGGAGCAGATCGAAAAGTCACAGATAAAAACCGATCAGGTTTATCTGTATATGCCGTCGATGGGGCGTGCACCAAAATATGCAGTGTCGATGTCTCCTTTTACTCAGGGTCAGGAAAAGCTGGTTACCCTTAGCTATGATGCAAACTCGGACTATGCTTCATCCGGTCGACTTGAGGTTCGCGAACTAAGTCCTGATGTAATTAATCAGGAACAACTGGACAGTGGTGATCTGGGGCGTTGGGTCAGAGATACCGACGCCAATGCGCCAATTATCTCTCTACCGGGAGATTTTGTTGATTACCAGTGTGCTGAAGATAGCTATGGCGACTGTATTAATGAAGAAGAACAAGTTGATACAGACGAGGTGGCTTGGCAGGAGCGTAAATACTTCCGCCCAGAATTTCAGGACGTAACTATCGAAGAGCGTACCTGGGATGACTTATTCACCTTTGCTGATGGTTGTATCACGCCGGTAGGTTCAGCAAGACTGGCTGTTAATTCTGATACCGGCTGGAAGGGGTATGAGATAGCAGCAGACGGCTCAATTAATTTTGAGTTGGAGCAGGACTACACTGTTGCCAATAACTGGAGCTGTATGATCAATGCTCTAAGCCAGACTGACTGGAATATGGGTGAGATGAGCTTTACGGCTTCTCAGTTCTATTCACTGGTTCCATTGGATCTTGTTCGTTCAAAAGATTATGAGCCTATTATCTACCGTAATGGTGATGATAACGCCTATGGTTTCTTTGCGAATAGTCATACAACAACGGATGTCTCTTATATTTCAGGGGGCTTCGAGCAAAAGTTTGAATATCTGCATCGCTTTAATCCGAAATCCGAAGCGCTGGTATACCACCTATCTGACAGCTTTGATGAGAACGAAGATACCAAATTCTTTAAGCAAATCACTATCGATGCTATTGCTAAGATAAACAAGCAACTGGTGAAAGTTGGTGTGCCTCCAATCCGACTGGTAGAGCCATCAGGTAAACAGCCGGGAGACCTGCGGTATAATGTGATTAACCTGATTGATGAGCCATTGTCCAATGGTCTGGCGGGTTACGGCCCTTCAGCGGCTAACCCGTTAACCGGTGAAATTGTTCACGCTCATGTAAACCAGTACTCTGGCGTGCTTCGCTCTATCTCTGACTGGTTGTGGGATAATATCGTTACTGACTATAACAACGACCGGATTGTGCATGTATTAAATTCGCATGCAGAGGATGATACCCCCGATGAAGGCTCTGCTGCTGATAGCAGCGGTACGGAGACAGAGGTAGTTTCGGCAGTCACCGAAGCAATGGATCTGGGCAGTGCCCAGCAGGATGTTAATCTTGATAAAGTTCAAGAACCGGAGGCTGAAGAGACGCTAGAGCAGGTGCTGCGAGCTTATCAGGAGGTAAGGAATAACGGTGATGAAAGTAATGCCGTGTATAAGATGGACCTGCTTAAGAAGCTTGAGCGCCGTTTGTGGTCTGAGAACAATATGTTCCCGGTTTCAGAGATGCGCCTGGGTGCAACGATCAAAACCATGCCTTCCGTAATTGGTGGTCGCTCATTTGACTTCCAGGCTCCTACGCTTTGGAAAGAAGGCGCTGTTGGCGAAGTCGGCAAGCTGAAAAAATGGGATGAACTGGATGAGACGGTAAAGGCTAAACTGGGTATCTACCTTGCTGGTGTCTACTACGGCAAGACTATCGTTCACGAACTTGGTCATAACTTGGGTTTGCGCCATAACTTTAAGGGCAGTAATGATGCGAATAACTACTTCACTGAGGAAGAAGCGCATGAGCATGGTCTTAAAGCCGTACCAGGTTACACCTCAATCATGGATTACAACCCATCTATGCTGAATGCACTGCCTGTATATGGTCCTTATGATCTTGCAGCACTGCGTTTTGGTTATAAGCGTGAGCTGGAAACACTTACAGGTGTAGAGGTTACCGCTGAAGACGGCACTAAATCCACGTCTACTCAGTCACAATTTGAAAATGTTGCTGAGCTGGATAAGTCCCTGTATAAGGCGCTGTTTGATAAAGAAAACCCGCTTGGAGCGGATCACGAAGCTTATGACGGTATTGTGGCTGCTATGGAAGCCAGGTTGAAGAGTGACTCGTCTAAATCACTGAAAGAATATAAATATTGTACAGACGGTAACGTATCACTAAACGTTGACTGCAACCGCCATGATGAAGGGCGCAACGTGGCTGAGATTATTGCCTATGAACAAGAGCGTTATGATGATTTGTACTACACCCGTACTATTCGTGGTAGTTCTGCGAACTTCGATGAAGATACGATCTCTGCTTATGCTCTCCGTCGTATCAGAGAGTTCCAAGATTGGCGGAATGTGATTCATAATTATGATCGATATACTGAGTTTCTTACCGAAGAGCACTCTTGGTTGAATAACTTAGGTGATCGCATGTATGTAGCAAAGGGAATGTCTATCTGTAATGGTGAAGATGTCGATCACACCTCTTTCTCATACGAGTATTTCTGTAGTAGTGCTATAGCAGTAAATGACGTTCGAAATAAACTTATCGATATTATCCTGGAACCGGATCATGTTTGTGAGCTAAAAACAACAAACAGTGAAGGTAATGACAATTATGAGTACCGTAAGCTGGCTGAAATCATTGGTGAATGGGGCAATCGAAATAACTTTGCGATTAACCAGGTTCCAGAGAGTTGTTTTGATGACAGCGTGAAAGATTCGGTAGCTCCGGCTGTTGTGACTGCTGAAGTGGGTAAATACCTTAATAGTGGTAAGGCGCCTCGTCCGGCTCCGGTTAATAACTACTCCAACTATATTGACTACCTCGGTCAATGGGGTGATAAGTTGGCGGCGGCAGCGACATTGGTTGACCGTGTCGGTACGAGATCTTCGACAGATCGTTCAGATATAGCACTAGCGGATCTAAATGGTGTTACAGATGACTTTTATTACACAGACCCGACGAAAGGCTTGTTCGATGCACTTATACTTGGTAAAAAGCTGAACTTTTCATTTCTAGATGATCAGGGCAATACTGTTGCGCCGAAGGGGGAGTTTAGCGGCATTACCTGGGATGATACTCTGGAGCAGATGCCTTACCAGGGTAGCTATTCAGTTCGTAACTACTTTGGCCTGCCCAAGTATAAAGAAGCTTCGTTGATTAAGGCTATCTTGACGGCTATGGTCAAACATTCGGCCGGAAATATGTCAGATCAACGTGATGAGGTATTCGCCCGATCAATTACCATGCGCGGCGAGCCAGGCTGGCAGGTTGATCCACTGACTTATGTCCGCAGTAACGGTAAAACGTATTATGCGGCGGCAGATAACACTTATGCTCAGGCTATGATCAAATTTGTTCGTGACTTTGATGCCTTGTCTGCAGCAGAGAAAAGTGGTGCTGATTTGACTGCTGTTCAGTTAAGCGTGATTGCACTTGCTGACTATCAGGATGAAACCAAGAAGGCCTTGTTAGCCAAGCAATATGCTTATCAGAAACAAAGCCTGGAAAATCTGCCTGTCTATAATTCGACTGCAAGCCTTGAGAGTGATTTACTAAGTCATTAATTGAGCGCTTTATCAAGCCTCGCAATATGAATGAAGGCCCCGGTTATATATGCCGGGGCTTTTTTATCGTGATATGTTAGCGCTTATCTTGGCTAGCATTTGCGCTGGATGAACCGGTGTGACTTTTACTGTTGAATATCTGGTATTTATTGGAACAAATATCCAATAATGAAAGTAAAATGTAGATTTATCTATGGTGAGTGATTCTTATCTCAAATTTTATATGCACTGGTGTTTATACTTTTCCTCGCAGTTGGTTCTAATTAATACAGAAAATTCAAAGGTAACTCATGTCCTTTTGCATGGGAGGTGTTGCCTTTGATTAATAATAACTAAGGAAAGGAAACATTATGGCTATCAGGAAAAGATGGTTATCACTACTTGTTACTTCATTATTAACTAGCTACTCAGTATTTGCAGAAGATAATAATACCAATGTTCAGTTTTCTCCGGATGGTGAAACAACACATGGTTATAATGAACCGCTAAGAAAATACAGTGAATCGGAGACTATTATTGCTCCTATCACTATTCCTGCGCCGACAGTATCAGAGCGTCGGCAACGGGATGTTGAACTATTCACTGACAGTGTGGGTTGCTCTGACTATCGTCAGTTTTCGGTGCTTACCGGCGATGATCTGTTCAGGTTTATAGCCGATACATCTTCGGAGTGTATTAGTGAATTGTATCGCCGCAATGACAGCGTTTCACTGGCTACATACCAAGCTGAAAATGTTATTGATATTGCCCGCCGAGCAGCCGTGATAGCAGCGGATTATAATTCATCCACTGGTGATGATCTTTATAATTTGTTTTATTACCTTCGGGGTGCATTTTATATAGAGTACAATAATGAGCAGCTGAAATATCAAGACCAGCGACCTCATAAAGCGTTGCTTTCCTTACTTGAAACCTACCGAAACAATCCCTTTATTTCTGAAGTAACTGATATTCAGGGTAATACAATGGCTGAGTATTTTACTGCATGGGATAGCAGTAAAAACTATATTCAGAGTGTTACATCCATTACCCGGTATTTGAATGAGTTTAGCCCGGCACACTTGGCACAATGGTCGCACCGTAGTGCGTTAACCAAGGCGCTAACGACGCTCTATCGCGGAAGTTGGGATGAAACCTATACGAAATCAGCCGAGCAACAAACAGCCTTGCGAGCAGCTTTACTTAAGGTTGCAACCTCAGAATATATTTACAATTCTGATTACAGCTATGAGTCGACTGATGCGCTAAATGAATATGCCCGTTTTCTTGAATATCAGAAATACTGGCGGCTCTCGGATAGCCTGAAACAGGAAGTCAATCAGGGCATCGTCAGCTTCATGTCCCACTTCGATCGCAATACCAAGGCGTGGGCAACTGCTGCCGGGGCATTAGAGCGCTATAATCCGGGAGAGTGTGAAAAGTTTGGTATTTGCGGCTGGAAGGAAGAGCTCAAAGATGCTGTGCTGAGTATCCATCATTCCTGTAGTGATACAATAAAGATTCGTGCCCAGAGCATGATGCAGTCCGAGCTTCAGCAATCTTGTGCGTTGCTGGCGGAGGAAGAAACGCTATTTCATCAGGTACTGAATACTAACAATCAGCCAGTGAATGATGATTATAACACCAACCTCGAAGTGAATATTTTTGATTCGACCGAGGATTATAAATCATTTGCCGGCACCATCTTTGGTATTAGTACCGATAACGGGGGCATGTACCTAGAAGGGGATCCTTCGGTTGAAGGAAATCAGGCTCGTTTTATTGCTCACGAGGCAACGTGGCGAGACGATATTCTGGTCTGGAACCTACGCCATGAGTATATTCATTACCTCGACGGCCGGTTCAACATGTATGGTCCGTTCAATTACTTCAGTATCGACAAGGATAAATCTGTCTGGTGGTCTGAAGGGTTAGCCGAGTATATTTCTCATCAAAATCGCTATGACGAGGCGGTAGAGATTGGCCGTGAGCAGCGATACCGCTTTAGTGAAATACTGAATAACACCTATAACAGCGGCGACGAACGTGTTTATCGTTGGGGCTATCTGGCAGTTCGTTTCCTGTTTGAAACGTCCCCAGAGCTCGTTGAGCAATTAATGCAATATGCCCGTGCCGGTGATGTGCAAGGGTGGGTTAATTTCCTCAATACCTCGATTGGCACTTCCCTAGACTATCAGTGGTATAACTGGCTGCAGGTGGTGCAAAGTGATGACTCTCCAATCGGTGGACAGGGGCCAGCTCTAATACCTGATAGCTGTAAAGTCCAGGGGCCCTACGGTTATGGCCAGATTTATGATGGCAATACCGTCTGTATCAGCAACGGTAAGGCATATTACTACTTTTATGTAGACGCTGATGTTAGCCGTATTGATATCAATAGCGGGCACGGCGAGGGCAATGTTGACTTGTTTTATAGCCCGTGGACCTGGGCTGAGAGCAACAACTATGTGTTGAGCTCAACCGAGCCGGGCAATGTGGAGTCAATTACTATCAATAATCCTGCAAGTGGCTGGCAATATGTGACAGCGCTAAGTAATCCGTCAAGCAATGGTGCCAGTCTAAAAATCGAGATGACAAAGTAAACGATGTGATCTTATGATTAAGGCCTTTCTCCATAACCTGGAGGAAGGCCTTTTTGTTGATTTACGTCAGAGAATACGTTTTTTACCGTACTCTTGCTGTTAAATGTGCAGGAGCTTTCCTATGATAGGGATAGCCTGTTGGCAATCATATGAATAATCATTTTGTTAATAGTGATTTGGTTAATCAGCTGGTTTCATTTGAAGTGAGAGTTCCTGCAATGAAACGTATATTGTTAATGACTGTCTTATTTTCTCTAACGGTATTGTTGATTATCTTAGATATTGATAGTTTACACTTTAAGTCTGAGGTTGAGTTTGTTTTTGAGTACCTTAGCTTAGTGGTAATTATCGCTATTGCTATATCAGGTTTTACTGCGTTTAAATATGAACCCTTGGCTATTGGCGGGATGACAATGTTCATCCTGCAGGCAACTTATCGTATGTTTGCTGAAATTGAATTTTTGGATAATCAATTTGATAGATTAGCCAGAGCTAATAGTTGTATTGCTTGATGACGGTATGCTGCTATTGGGGATTACGTTTATTGCGATTGGTATAAAGCGCGTGTTAGAACGCCATGAGCTAGCGGAATGCGTTGATGAATTAACATCAGCATTTAATCGGAAAGTGTTTAATCGTATTCGGTTGCGAAAGTTCGATCTAATATTTTTTGATTTAGATAACTTTAAATTATTGAATGATACTAAAGGTCATAAGTATGGTGATAGTGTACTAATTAATTTCTCCCATGTTTTAATGAAAAACACAAAGAAAAATGAAATGATTATTAGGTTTGGAGGTGATGAGTTTATTGCAATATTGCAATATTGCATTCTTCTAGAGCTAAAGATTTTTTGAGTAAAATAGAATTAGAACTTGAATCAAAGAGGATTCGTTATAGTTTTGGGGTCGAATATTCGGTTGACAGAAGAGAGTTAAGGACAAGTATTAACTTGGCGGACGAAACTCTTTATAAAATGAAAATGGCTAAGAAAACCCATTTTCAATGTGCACTGTAAGGTTATCTTTGTGTAACTATATCTAGGCATTTAACGAGTTATTATGCCTAGTTTTAATGGGTGTTTACACCCATTGAATCAAGGTTAACTGCTTATATTGTTGTTTATACATACCTGCAATATTTAGTTTATTTACTCTAATTTTGTGATCCATCATTAGCTTTTATATAAAATTAATTTTAATGCAATTTAATTTATATAGTATGTGCTCGAAAACGATGCTGTTCAGCTTCTGTACAGGCTTGGTCGGATTCGGTTGCAGGTGATAGCTGTGTAATGCATGGATCCTGTCAGTATCGTTTTTGACATGAATACAGGCAATGTCAGGCAAGGGAGAAGGAAATGTTCTTAACAAAAATAGAATCGACGCTTCTCTATAAAGGTAAGCGTTTAGTGAATGATTTCCCTTGATACTTTATTTCTACTTTCGGAGTAAATATGGCTTTCAAAACGAAACTCTCAGTACTTTGTATTGCAATATCGGCCTTAGCCGCAGCAGGATGTAATGACAGCTCAACCAGCTCATCTACAGCAGGTGCAGGACAAACAACACCAACAGCACCGCAATTGAATAGCTATTCTTTTATTGATGAGCCTGTAAAAGGTCTGTATTACAAGTCAGAAAATAGCGCAGGTTGTACTGATGAAAGCGGTACATATTCAGTAGTAGAAGGTGAGAGTGTTTCATTTTATATCGGTAAGTGTGATGAGAGTAACAAGGCTACTTTGAGCGATGAGAATTTGATCCAGATTGGTTTTGTTCCTCAACCATCTAGCATCACAACGCCTTACGATCTAAAAGTAGGCAACATTAATAATAATGCCGATCCAATTACAATCGCGACCATTTTAAAATCATTTAATCGTGGTTCAGATGCGACTAGCCTTGATTTGACTGGCTTGAAATTTAATAACAATGGCGAGAATGTTACTAATTATCTTCAAGCATTAATTAATGATCCGGCGGCTGACAGAACAACGGTACTGAAAAAAGAACTGCTTGATAAGGTTAAGCTTGCTAACCGTGATAGCAATATGAACTTTAAGCATGATGATTTTATTCCGGAAGCCACCGTTCAATCTGAACTTCAGTCAACACTTGAAAAGGTCAGTGTAAATACGGCTTTCTCTGCGAGTGATTTATCTGATAAGTATCTAATTCTTGCCGATGATCTTGTTCTCCACTTAGATCAGGCATTTAATCAGTCTACCCGGGATTACTACAGCGTTGAAGGCGAGGGCGAAGTATTTGCCAAGTCGGCTGAGGAGAGTGGTGCTGTTCAGACGTGGGGTATTTTGAGCAAGCCATTTGGAACTGATGGTGATAAAGGCAAGGCGGGGCACTTATATTTAATGTTTGGACCTGCGGAGCGTATGAATAATTTCACCCTGAATCCTGTGAACATCTCAGGTCATGAATGGACAGTGCTTGTTGATGACTTTAGTAATCCACCAAAACCAGACATGAGAAAAATTGTTACTGGTGTGAAGCTAGATAGCTTATCAAAGCTAGATGGTAAGTATAAATCTAAGCTTTCTGCTGAGTTTGATTACAAGTTTGAAATCACTGTCGATAGCTCAACACTGACCATTAAGCAGCCTAACAGTAAAGGCGATAATGGTGTGGGGACGATTATTTCAGATCAAACCATCGATACGGCGTCTGTTTCACTTGAGAAATCTTATGTCAAATTGGATGGGGAAGTTTTGGACTTTACAATTATCCCGACTAAGTCTGACGCAAGCGAAATTGTACTGATGCATACCAATGTTGATAATCTGACTTCACTTATTGGCTACTTAGTTAAAGAGTAATAGTTGCTAAATTGAGACTGATAGCCTCTATGTGCTAAATAAAAATCGGCCTTCACCTGAAGGCCGATTTTATTGGTTTTCTATATACGACTGGCTGCTGATGCAGTTAAGCCATTTTTTGTTCTGGCTTCCAGCGGGCCAGATCTGCCGGTAGCCGGATACCTTGTGAAGCCAGCAGGTTGATACGTGCCAAATAGGCGGCACCGTGCATCAGGTGCTTGGCAAGATCAACGGCACGGCGATCCTGATAGTTATCCAAGTAGCTGCCTTTTGCCCACGCATTGAAAGCGCCAAGTGCCGGGCCTGCCCAGATTTGATAATCCATCTCACGACCTGCTTCACCGGTGTTAGACCAGCGGCTTGAAAGACCAAGATACCAACGGAAGATCAGAGCCATCTTACGCTTGGGATTATCTTGCGCACGCTCGATTTGCTTCGGATCACGCTCGTTAAAGTGTGCCACGGTGCCAGCCCAGATTTCATCCAGTGTCGCTCGGAATACTTGTGTCTCGAGTTTGTGACGCTCATCAGCCGGGATCGCTTCAATTGAATCGTAGCGGGTGTAGATGTCATACAGTTTGTTGGCACGCATCGGGAACAGAGTGCCGCGTTTGACTACCTGCAGCTTGACACCCATTTCGAACATATCGGCTGCTGGTGCCATAGTGACATCGGCCATCTCAGCTGTCGCCAGCAGTTTACGGGTATGCTCACTCGCGCCTGCCTCGATACAAGCCTGGTTGATTGAGCCGGTGACGATATAGGCTGCTCCCATGTTGAACGCCGCCAGTGCGGCATCAGGGGTGCCGATACCACCACCAGAGCCAACACGCAGTGGAGTCTTGAACTGGTATTTCGCCTGGATCTCTTCTTTAAGTGCCAGAATTGTCGGCAACAGTGTTACCAGCGGACGATTATCGGTATGGCCGCCAGAGTCAGCCTCCGCGGTAATATCATCAGCCATCGGAACGAGCTGAGCCAGATTCATTTGTTCGGCTGTAATACGGCCTTCATCAACCAGTTTCTGCAGAATTTTTGCCGGTGCCGGTTCCATAAATTTGCGGGCAACTTCTGTCCGGCTGACTTTGGCGATAACTTTGTTGGCGATGATAATTTCACCTTGAGCATCGCGGCTAAGGCCGGCAGCACGGTACTGAACGATTTGCGGTGTCAGCCCCAGGAATGCCGATGCTTCAACAGTGCGCACTCCATGCTTGAGGAACAGCTCGACGCTGCCACGCTCCAGTGCCGGTTCGCTCGGGCTGTGTATCAGGTTAAAGGCATAAGGGCCATTCGGCAGGGCTGCCTGTATGCGGTGAATAGCCTGTTCGACACGTGACGGGATCAGGCCCGCAGCACCAAAGGAGCACAGAATACCAGCCTGGCCCAGTGCGATAACCAGCTCTTCCGAAGAGATACCGTTTGCCATTGCACCGGCGTAATAGGCGTATTTCACGCCATGTACACGCCGGAAGTCGCTGTCACCCAGGCTTTGCGTACCGAGTGCTGGCGCAAAAGCGCTGACTGGGTGACTCGTGGCGGCACTGGCACTCTCGCCAGAGGTCAGCTCGGCTTGCTGGCTGATCCCTAGGCCCTTTTCAGGGTGATTAATCACGTAACATCCGAAGCTCAAGTCTTTAAGGGCTTGTGACATTGCGTTGGTATCGAAGTGGGTAGCATTTTCATCAACTTGCCACGGCCACGGAGATAGCTTTTCGTTATTCATGGTTGTTTGTGTAGTCATAGTATTCGTTCCTAACTCAAGCTTCTTCAATACAGATGGCAATGTCTTTGACTTCGTAAATACGCAGGCCGTCTTTGCTCAGGTTGGCATCACCGATGATGATGCGTTTACCGTCTTCGTCTTTAATCGCTGTGATGTGGACATCCAGTGACATTTGTTTGTTCAGCGGGTTGATCTGGCCACGGTATTTCCATTTCACTTCAGATTGTATCTGGCCGAATTTCGGTGAACGGAAACCGGCACCTAAATCTTTGTTCAGGGCGTAAGTTTGCATCAGTTCGATAATTGCTTCTACACCCAGAGAGCCCGGCATGACCGGGTCTTGGTGGAAATGGAACTGGAAGAACCAATCGCTTGGATCAATCGTTCGCTCTGCATACAGGTAACCTAAGCCTGATTTACCACCGTCACTGGTTATTTCAACTTTATCGATGAAGTTCAGGCGTCCGCCAGCCAGTTGGTAATGTGGACGTGCTTCACCTGTTGCTGACAGAGGGGCGTTGAAGTAGCGGCTTTGCTTATCAAGCAGGTCGATAGTGACATCAGGTGTGCGATTATTTTCGATGTGCCAAGGCTGTGTCACTCTGCCGTTATCCAGTCCCAGCTGATCTTTCAGTGCTTCACCTTTGAAGTAACCAAATACCGCGGTACCTTCATAGAAAGGTACGCCGTCAGTACTTAGCTCGAAGCTGAAGCTTTGCACGATGTTGGTACCCATCATCACCGTTGAAAGCAGACGGGAGTCATTCACAATCGTTTTTCCGCGCAGGTCAACATTGCGCAGCATCTTGCCGCTGCCATCAAGGTTACGGAAAAACAGCTCCTGACCCGGGAAGCCCAGGGTGGTACCCATATAGCCTGAAATAAAGCCATTAGGCTGGAGCGAAATTTCCATCAATACCGAATAAGGCATGAGGGCGTTGTGGCTGTTTTCGTTGAAGTACCAGGCATTTTCTGGCACTTCATATTCAGCGATACATGATGACGGTGTTTTAAAGTCACCACGGGTGCCGTTGACTTCGATGACACGGGTGGTCAGCTGGAGATCGCCACACGGGGTACGTGGTGGGATCATCCCGCGATAGATAGCGAAGTCAGGGCCGAAGCATTTCTCGATATCACCGGTAGCAAACTCGAACATATGGTACGGCGTGAACGGTACCGTGTCAGGAGTGCGATTTGGGTAATCCGGCGTTATTGGTGCTTCGACATGCTGAAGCGGGATAACGCCTTTGTTCGTTGCTGTATTCAGATCGGGAATTTGCGCCATCAGCGGTGCGTTGGCAGAGGCTGGTTGGTTTACTGCTTGTGCTGCCGTTTGTACTGTTTTCGCTTCAGCAACAACATTTTCAACAATATGATCTTCAGCTATATGGTTTTCAGCAATATAGTCTGAGGAGCTAATGTAACGGGTACATTCTGCTTCTTCTTTGATCATCACGCCCAAGTTCTGGAAGTCGACCACGACTTTGCCATCGAGCAGGATATCAATGTTTGCTTTTGCATACGGACGCGGGCTCAGGCCTATTTCTGTTACCTCCATCCGGTAAGTCAGAACGGCAGATTGCGGTACGACCTGACCACGGCAGCGAACTTTTTGCGGTGCGCTTTCAAGCGGCTGGAAGCGACCACTCTGGACCTGAGTATGCATACCCAAATACATCATAAAGAACTGCAGCAACTGACCACAGCCCTCAGCCATCAACGAACCGGCCATCACGGAGTCATCTTTAAAATGGCAAGGGAAATACCAGTGCTCAGGCTCAAGCTGTTTGTGGCCTTCGACCAAGCCGAGTCCCCAGGCGCCGCCATGCGGATCAACGTGGCTGACTTGCTCAATCATCATGAACTTCTCTGAGCTGAAGCACAGCGATGGCTGGTTTCGGTCAGAGATGTGGCTGTCACCAAAGCAACCGGCAATATCGGCACTCAGCAGATGATGCAAGGCGTGATAATCGAACTGGGTTTTCTGGCAATGCAATAACGGGTTAAAACGTTGTTTAACGGCCAGATTACGTGCCTTCAGTTCATCTTCGGTACGGATAACCCCTTTGCCGTCTGCGAGCTCCTCATCGGTAAAGAACCCTGCGCAGCCGTTATCCATTTTCAGGATCATCTTGTCGCCGACGAAACATTCGTAGGAGAAGAAGAACAGCAGGGTGTCACCGTTACGGGCAAAGTTGTTGATTGATATATCGTATCGCAGGGTATCGCCACCACGCGGCAAGTCACCGAGGAAGGTGAGAGTGCAATCAAGCAGACGATAGACTCGCTCGCCTTTGTTTTCGAAATCGATACCGAGGTAGCTAATGAGCATTAGGTCACACTGACCAGATTCGACCGCGACTGCCCAAGGGATCTGATCGTCGACTAAGTAGGGGGCATCTACAGGAATGTCGTATTCCGTGGTCATGGTGCTTGGCTTGAATTCCAGCATTTGGGCATCAAGTTTGGTCACTCGCGATACCAGTAGGTAATCGGTAGTTGGCAGCCTTACCCGGCGCGAGTAACTGTCGATAATCGCGTAGTCAGGGCCAAAGACATTGGCGATGTCACCTTCGGCATACTCGACCAAGTCTTCATAGTCCCAAATGCAGGGCTTACGGATTGGCTGTGCCATTACGTTTTGTGCTGGTGAGATCGGCTCTGAAACTGTGTCAGGCTGATAGTTAACACCCTGACCATTGCCCGCATTCATCTGCGCGGTGACTTCGTTAAGCTGTGCTTTCAATAGGGCATCAGCCATCTTCAACCCTTGCTCGCGGTTTTGCAGGAAGGCCTGATGGACCTGCTGTGCCAGCAGTTGATTTTCGACAAATGAAGCGTTCTGCGTTGAAACTGAGTCATTGTGATCGTTAGCGGATAGGACGTTGGTCATATTGCTTTGAATACCTGTGCTCGGACTCTGGTCTGGTGTTGCCAGAGTCGGGGATACGGATGGCGTCGGTGCCACGGGCCTGGTTAAAGGCTGGGCCTCGGGCATAGTTAAGGGCATAGCCTTAGCCATTGCGTTCACCTGAGGCTGTATACGCGGTCTTGCGTTAGCAGCTTTTTGCTGGATCTGCTGTAGCTCAGGAAGATCCGTTGTCACGATATGTTGGTAGATATCACGCCCGCCCAGAGTAACCTGCTTGATTAGCTGGCGTGTTGAGTCAACGGCGAGTTCGCTTGCAAGACGTGCAGTCAGAGATCGTGTTTCTGTATCTGTCTGGGTGACAAGAAGCTGTGAGCATTGCCCCTCACTGACATTCGCCACGATAGCAGCCTTGCTGTCGGTATGTGAGGCGACTTTATTCAGGCTCAGCAAACCGTGGAGCATACTCGCCATGCCAGACGCGGCGGAGCAGTGGCCCAGACGCTGGCTGGCTTGTGTTTGTGATGCATGGGAAAGCGGCAGATGGATACTATCGATGTTTTCCGGTGCTTGGTTAAGTTCCAGCAAGCTAATATTGTCTGCTGCAATACCTGTTTTACTCAGAAGGCGGTCGGTAACCGACGGGCTCTGACTGACAGAACCAAACCCGAGGGCATCGATTGAGCCGTAGCTATGGCTAGCGGACGCTTCTTGTTCATCAACGAGAACTATTGCACCGGCACCTTCGCCGACATGCCATCCTCTGTCTTGTGCCGCCGAGGCGACGGGGGTAATGCTGTTTTTGAGAATCACTTGCTCGGCACTGCCGCTGAGATCTACGGCGGCGATGACGACGGCGTCCAGAGATTCTTGTGACATCAGGTTCTGGGCGACATCAATACAGCGGGCAACAGATTGCTCCGCAGCAGAAATGGTAAAGGCCGGGCCGTTGAAGTCCCACAGCGAGGCAATACGCGACGCCATGATGTTACCGATAAAGCTAGTGTACTGGTTGAGCTTGGCGGCATCCAACACACTGTCCATGGCAATGGCTTCAAGCGACTGGTATTCGCTGTCAGTTAGGGTGATCCCCATGTTGTCCAGGCTATCGGCAAGTTGGGTATGCAGGTTAACGCGACCGCGGAACTGGTGCATTTCCAGCTCGGTTTCCATTGCGACCAGTACGGCAACTTTTTGTCCGGCTTCAAGCTTGGCATCCCGAATCGCTTCGTCTGCAACTTTCATGAGCAGCAACTGCTGGGAGATCAGACGGTCATCCTCATTGGGCGGGACTTTGAAACGCAAGAAATCCAGCTCGAACTGATCAATATAGGCACCGTGTGGCACGGTATGCAACCCGAACTGGCTTAATAGCTCAGGGTGCTGATCCAGTCCTTTCCAGCGTTTTTTCGGCAGAGAGACAAAGGCATCTGCCCCCGTTTCGATGGCTTTATTAAGTGCATTAATGGTTTTCAACGAGCCGAAGTGCGAGGCCAGGCCGGTGATTTTCAGCGGAGCTGATACCTGCGACTTTTTATTTTGTACTTGATTGTGTACATGAGCGGTAGCCGTAACTCCGGGGCGCTCCTGATGAGAAGAATAGGCTTCCAGCAGCAGGTGTGCGTTACAGCCGCCAAAGCCAAACACCGAAACACCGGCGCGTCGCGCAGGGTTCCCGGCTTTATCTGGCCATGGCTGAACCTGGGTCGGCAACGTATGCGAACCGAACAACCCATCAGGTGAAGACAGCGGGGTTGATAAATTAATGCTTGGAGGAAGCACACCTTCTTTCATGGCGAAGATCATTTTCATGATCCCGGGCATACCCGCTGCTGTGAGTAAGTGACCAAGGTTGGATTTTGCCGAGCCGATAAGCGGGGCCTGAGTCCCGTTTAGCTTGTCGGTAAAGAAGCGCTCCATGGATGTCATTTCGACTTTATCACCCAGCGGTGTACCGGTGGCGTGACACTCAATCACCTCAATGCTCTCTGGTGCCAGATCGCTAGCGTCATAGGCGCGCTCGAATGCCTGAACCTGTCCTTTGCTGTTCGGGCTAAGGACAAACTGGCCACGTCCGTCATTGGACAGGCCGATCCCGCTGACGACGGCATAGATATGGTCGCCGTCGCGCTCTGCATCTTCGAGCCGTTTCAGTACCAGGACGCCAGCCCCTTCACCGGCAAACAGGCCTTTGCTGTTGCTATCGAACGGGACTGAGACGCCGTGGTCCGGATAGGCATGGAAGATCGAGAAGCCCATGTTGATGAAGAACGGATCGGCACCGGAAACGGCACCCGCCAGCATCATATCGGCCTTGCCGGTATTGAGGTAGTCACAGGCCAGTTTCAGCGAGTAGACCGAGCTGGCGCAAGCTGCATCGAGGCTGAGCTGGGCACTCCCCAGGCCGAGTGCGTCTGCAACTAGCTTGGAAGCATTATGTGCTGCGGCACCGTTGGCCTGATTAGAGTCTCGTGTCACGGTATTGGATGGGCTGAGTGAAAAGTGCTCGTTGTTCAGTTTTGCTTTCAGTGCTTTCTCAACCGCAGAGTGATACAGCGGCAGGAATAAATCATTGGAGCGTGTGGTTGGGAATGACAATGCGCCCATGATCACGCCAGTACGTTCTAGTACCGCGGCATTTAACGGGATCCCTGCATCTGCCAGCGCTTTTCGGCTGGTATCCAGCGCCCAGAGAAAACTGTCGTCAAGGCCTTCGAACTTCTCTGCGGGCAAGCGGTATCCGCTCGGATCGAAGCTGAAGTTCTGGATGTAACCGCCTTTATCACAGTAAAAGCGGTCGGATTCTCCCTGTTGGCCCTGATAACTGTCGGGATTGGCACCGAGTTTTTCAGCGCTCAATGTGCTGCGAGAGTCTCTCTTGTCCAGCAGGTTTTGCCAAAATGCTGTTGGCGTATCCGCGTCTGGGTACTGGTTAGCTAAACCAACAATGGCAATTTTCTTGCTGGTGCTGTGCGCGTCGGTTGTTTCGTGTTGAGAACTCAAACTGGCTCTCCTTGTATTTTGTTCACCGATAGAGAAATATTTTCTGCCGGCGAGGTATTCAATTGCTGCTGTTCAAGCCCTTGCAACAAAGGCTCCAGCGACAGTGGGATTTGGTGTGTGATGAGCTGAGCCAGACATTTGAGCAGGGTGAGAATATCTTCCCCGCCTTTGGCATTTGCCGCGATGGTGCAACTTTCGGTTGTCACATTATCAGCACGGTTGATCTTGTCGATGAGCGTGCTGGTTTGTCTGTCTGCGCCCACTTCGATAAATAACCGGGCACCCTGCTTACGTGCGCTGCGGATCAGCGCCGTGAAATCCAAGGTCGAGCAGAAAGTATCGGCGATGGAGTCTGCGATACTCAGGCTATCAATCTGAACAGGCTGATTTCGGTTACTGATCTTGCTTTGATTCTTGGGCAGGAGGCCAGCAGCACTGATAAAGCGAATATGCTCTGGCAGCTGATCGCAAAGTGGCTGAGAGTAAAAATCAGTGACCTGCCGGTGCTGGCTCATTGCCGGCGGCGTGTGCATTGCAGTGACCCGGTTTGCAGCAATACCTCGCTTGCCGAGCTTTTTAAGCAGGGCACGACAGTCATTCTCACAACCAGCCAACACACAAGTATCACCTTGAATAATGGCCAGGTAAGCATGCGGAAAGTCAGGCAGCAGAGCTTGAATGGCTTCCGGCTCACTACGGACGACAAAGCTATTCCAGGTGATCGAATCGTTGTCACCTAACTGCCACGCTTCACGAACGGCGGTGAGCTTACCGGAGATCGCCGTGGTGAAGATCGGGCTGGTCTGGGTCATCTCGATCAGGGCATGCGGGTTTTTCCATACGCCCAAGCTGGCCCACATTGAGGCTTCCCCCTTGGAGTAGCCGAGGGCAAAATCAGGCTTCACCGCAAACTCTTTACATAACAGCTGGGTTAGCAGGTAGCTGCTACCGACACCGGCAATGGCAAGTTCGCCCAACGTCATGTCAGCAGGGTCTGTGCCGTATGTTTTTTCGGCCTGCAGCATCTCTCTGAGGTTGCCTTCACGCTCAAGGCGGGCGTAAAGCGCCGGGAAATAGCGATGTAACTCGCGGAAAATGCCCGGATATACCGTACCAACACCGGGGTAGACAAATGCGACGCCGCCACGGCTGTTTGGTGATGGCGAGAAACAGCTGCCCGCCGGTGTCTTGTAGTGGCTGTGCTCGGCCATCACCTTGGGAAGGGCACTGCGGAGGGCAGAGATTTCCTGCTGCACGGCAGCCACGGAAGCCCCCTGAAGCACAGTGACCTGTTGTGATTGCGGATTCGATGAATCAGGCTTACTGGCTGTCTGGTCCAGATAGTGTCTGATGTTTTCGCTCATCAGACGGATCAGGGCATCTGGTTCATTGTCACTTTCAGTCAGACGGTCCAAGTTTTGGCTTAGCTGATCCAGCTTTGCTTGTAGCTCGGCTTCGTTCTGCCCGGAGACGATAAACAGCAGCCTAGCTGGATTTAACAACGAGTGAGGCGCTTGCAGGCCTGTCGCCTGAGTCAATACGACACTGCTTTGCTGACTGAACGTGAGGCTGGCGACTCGTGCTTTGTGCGGCTCGGTAAACCAGTAATGCTCTGAAAGCGAACGCCCGGCAATATCTTCAATCAACTGGCAGAACGCCGCGAACTTCTGAGTGGCTGTCAGCGTGTCAAAATCTTGCTGATGAGTGATATCACCGGCTGGACGGCGCGACTGGGCAATAGCTTGCTCGAGAGTATCAGCGAAACCTGAAAGATACGCATGAGGGTGAATTTTGTTCTGGGCCGCAGTTAACCCTGCCAGCATCAAGACGTCTGGCTGCGAGTTACCCTTTTCGGCATCTGCGATGAGTCGAACGAGCTTACCCTGATTGACGGCCTCAACGGCTGCCTGAAGCGCTTGCTCAAAAGCACTGTTCTCTACAATCGTGGGTTCCGAAAAGTCAGAAACAGAGATTGCCTCAGCGGCTGGGAGCGAAGGAAAACAATCGGCAGAAAGCCCAGCAGCAGATGCTGGCCGGGCTAAAAGAGCGATGCGCAACGGCATCGCTTTATTGGAAGAGTCAGTCACTATGACAGAAGCTCCTTTTCTGGCTCGGACTTCACCAAGAATGCCTCGTTGAGGTTCTTGCTGATCGTCACTTTGGCACCTTTCATGACGGCACTCAGGCGACCATCCTGATGGTAGAGCGCGATGTTGGCTTGTAGAGAGCGGGAGGTGGTTTTAATGACCTCTAGTTCCAGCTTGCCTTTGTCACCTGCTCGCATCGGTTGGTAAGAAACAAACTCACCAATTGCAGAAGGCAGACTCGCTGCGCCGTATTTCAACCTTGCCCAAACCAGCATCGCCTGAAGCAGATAGTCTTCTGCGAACGGCTGGCATCCACCGGAATGCAAGGTGGCGACAAACGCTCCGCAGTCGGTATCAGCAACCGTCGGTAGCTGACACGTTGCCAGCAAACCTGATTCATCGAAACGTTCGACAGCCTGAATACCTTGCAGTCTCGGACCATGGAACAGGGTGCCGTTGCTGTACAGGGCTTTCGCTGTTGTCACTGGCTCGCTTGTATTCGCCGCAAAGGCTTTTCCTTGCGGTTGCTCTCCCGGGTCAGTGACTGTTTCTGTAACCAGCATCGCCTGATATTGAGGTCGGCCCTGGCAACTGATCAAGGCTTTGATTTGACCATATGCCTTAGTACCCGGTTTTGTTTCCGGTGTCAGGGTCAATGTCAGGGTCTGCACATCGTCCGTTTCAAATATCACGCCTTTAAGCAGTTTGTAGTTGCGAACAGTGACGTTCGCACCTAACAGTTTTTCTGCTGTTTCGCGCATCCATTGGATGGCACATACTGTCGGTAACACAGGGTTACCGGCAATGCAGTGATCCTTGATGAAAGGCATTGCTTTCGGGTCAAGATCGCGAGTTACAGTGATGCTTGTTGTCAGCGGACTCTTTGCTACCAGCACAGACTCCGCATCAGGCTTTTTTACAGCGTCTTCCTTGCTTTCAGCGCCTTGCATGCTTGAACCGATAAGCAGCTGGATACCAGTTTCGCCCAGAAGCTGAGTGCTGAATAGTTCTGCACCAGCTTGTAGAGGGATCACGTATACCCCGCGCTCGGTGAACATTTTCTTCAGCGCAGGATTGACCATACCGCCATCCCAAGGTCCCCAGTTGAAGCTCATGACTTTCGCTTGTGGGTGACGTACTGAGAATTGCAGCGCGGCCTTGTTCAGGATTTCGTTGGACATCGCGTAATCGCTCTGACCCGTGTTGCCGTAGAAGCCTGCTGCAGACGAGAACATCGCAACCAGTTTCAGTTTGCTGCAATCTAGCGCGCTTAATACCGCCTCCAGACCACCTACCTTGGTGCCGTATACAAGGTTCAGCTCATCCAGTGTTTTGTCCTGAATATGTCTGTCCGCCAGTACACCTGCTCCATGGATCAGGCCGGTGATGTCACCGCCCTGAGACAGGCTTGCTAATGTTTTGCCAACAGACTCACTGTTGGATACATCCAGGCTGAGGTATTCGGCACTTGCCCCTACATTGGCAAATGCGGTTAGTGCTGCATTGATTTCAAGGCTGCTTAATACCGGTTTTAATAGCGCATCGACTTTCTTCGGCGTTGGCTTGTCACCGGAAGCCTGAAGGTGGGCAATGGCCGCAGGTTTTAGCTCATTTTCTTGCTTGCCCTGTGCCCATGCTGGCAACTCGCTGGCTGACACATGCTTACTGCGCCCGGCTAGGATGAAGTGCGACTTGCACTGTTTTGCCAGTGTTAGCGCACATTCGAAAGTGACACCTTTAGCACCGCCGGTGACCAGTACTTTATCTGTGCTGGATAGCTTTGCTGCTGTGTTCTTCGTTAGCGCGGCTCCTGCTTCTACTGCCGTTAAGGTTGCTCGGCCCGATTCACCATTACTTGGCACATAAAAGCCGATTTCGACGGTTTGAGTATCAATATCAAACAGTTCAGCAGTGATGGCTTCTGCAAGGTGACGAGCATCAACAGCAGGAGCAATATCTAAAGCTCGACAGAACACGTTCGGCCACTCGTGGCTTAATGTTTTCGTCAGGCCAGACAATGCAGCCTGGTTCAGTTCTGCCTTGGCTAGCTGCTCAGCATCATGGTAGCCAAAACCACCATCGATGCGGCTGACAGTAAAGAAGCAGTGGCGGCCTGATGTTGACGAACTGTTCAGCTGGGTATGAAGCAATTTGGCAAACAAGAACGCGACTGAAATGCTGTGTTTCGCATCGCCGTTCAAGGCAATTGTTGTGCTGTCGGCTTGAGCACCTGCTGTAACCGGCTGGAGGTGAATGAATCCATCAATTGCTTTGTGCTTGCCTTCAATTTCTGTGATGACGGCTTTTACGCCGGCTTCATCGACACTGGCTAACGGGTAGCTGGCAATTTCGCTGTTCAGTGGCGAAGCGGCAGATAGGGGACTACGTACTACGGCAACTTCAAGGCCATGAGCACTGAGTTTTTCTGCCAGAACGCCGGCATTGTGACCGTCATCGGTGATCACGATACATGCGTCTTTGGAAAAACAGTCTGTTAGTTTATCTACCGCCGGTAACTTTTTTAGCGCCACCTCATTGTGAGGTGGAAGCTCTACGTTTGCAGCTTCAGTTACGGTTTCAGCAATGGCTTCAACCACCGGGGCAGATGTTGCGGAACCTGATAGCTTGCTTTGCATATAGGTAACGATTTCGCCCAGTGTCCGGCACTCGGCCAGATCTTCAGGGTTCAGTTCAGGAAGAGTCGGTAGCTGGTCTTGAACTGTACCCAGGATCTCAACTCGCTTGATAGAGTCGATGCCTAAGTCAGCTTCCATATCCATTGCCAAGTCGAGCATTTCTGCCGGGTAGCCGGTTTTGTCTGCAACAACATCCAGCATGGTGCTTTGTACATGTGCCGCATCTAAGCCGTTTTCTGAACCTGTTGCTGTATTTGGTGCTGCAACTGTAGCGGCTACTGGTGATGGCGTTTCTACCGTCGCAGTTGTCGAGACAGGCGCTGCAGGCAGTTTGCTGTTCATGTAGTCAACGATTTCGCCCAGTGTGCGACACTCGGCCAAATCTTCAGGGTTTAGCTCAGGCAGCGTTGGTAGCTGGTCTTGAACCGTACCCAGGATCTCAACGCGCTTGATAGAGTCGATGCCGAGATCGGCCTCCATATCCATCGCTAAGTCGAGCATCTCTGACGGGTAGCCAGTTTTGTCTGCAACAACGTCTAGCATGGTGCTCTGAACTTGGGCCGCATCCAGGCCGCTTGCAGCTGGTGCTGATACCGGTGCAGTTGCTGTAGCCGAGGCTGGCGCTGCAGATACTGCCACTGCAGGTAGCTTGCTGTTCATGTAGTCAACGATTTCGCCAAGCGTACGACACTCAGCCAGATCTTCCGGGTTTAGCTCAGGAAGCGTTGGCAGTTGATCCTGTACGGTACCTAAGATCTCAACGCGCTTGATGGAATCGATGCCGAGATCGGCTTCCATATCCATCGCCAGGTCGAGCATTTCGGTTGGGTAGCCAGTCTTGTCTGCGACAACGTCTAGCATGGTGCTCTGAACTTGGGCTGCATCCAGACCATTTGATGCAGGTGTTGTTACAGGTGCAATGGCAGTTGCTGGTACAGAAGCAGGTAGCTTGCTGTTCATGTAGGTGACGATTTCACCTAGGGTACGGCACTCGGCCAGATCTTCCGGGTTTAGCTCAGGTAGAGTAGGTAGCTGATCTTGAACTGTCCCCAGGATCTCAACGCGCTTGATGGAATCGATGCCTAGGTCGGCTTCCATATCCATCTCTAGATCCAGCATTTCGGTTGGGTAACCTGTCTTGTCTGCAACCACTTCCAGCATGGTAATTTGAACTTGCGTTGCATCAAGGCCATTTGATGTTGGCGCGGCTGCTGGTGTTGGTTGAGCGGCAGAAGAGACCGCTGGTGCCGATACAGCGCCAGCTGGAAACTTGCTGTTCATGTAGGTGACAATTTCGCGCAGTGTCCGACACTCAGCCAAATCTTCAGGGTTCAGTTCCGGCAGGCTAGGAAGCTGCTCTTGTACCGTGCCCAGGATTTCAACACGCTTAATGGAGTCGATACCCAGATCAGCTTCCATATCCATATCAAGATCGAGCATTTCTGTCGGATAACCGGTTTTCTCTGCAACGACGTCCAGCATGACGTTTTCAGCATTGGCCGTTTGCCCAGTGGCTGCAGCTTCAGAAACAGGCTGAGCTGCGGCTTGAACAGGCGCTACTGGCTGTGATTGTGCTGTTATTGATGGTTGTGTCGGTGTCGCTGATTGCACAGGTTGTTGAACGGGGGCACTGGCCTGTACTGGCTCGGGTGCTGCTACCGGAGCTGGAGTCGCTGCGACAGTGTGTGGCACCTGAGCAACAGGTGTCGCAGCAGTTGCTGGAGCGTGCTGTAGCGGCGCTGAAACAGTTCTTGAAACAGGAGCTACTGCCGTTGGCGCAGCAGCTGGCTGTGACGCAGGCTGTGAAGATAGCAATCCTAACGCAGAGTTATTGCTCTTTGCCTGAAGCTCAAGGTAATGCGCGTGGGCTTTCAGTGTTTCAGCCTGATGCTGGTGGAACATTTCCATTGAGCGCTGCAGGCTCTCTGGGATAGCCATACCAGAAGCAGCCATCTTCGCCTGCTCTGTCATCAAGGTTGTGAAGGTATCACCATATTGCTGCGGAATAGCCAAAAATTGCTGGTGAAGTTCAGCGGCCTGCTGTTGTGCTGCAAAGAAGGCATGCAATGATGCATCGCCAGTAGCTAGCGGTGATGCTGCCTGGTTGATTGGCTGTGCAGGTGCTGGCGTTTGTACGGGGGCTGTTACAGGAGCTTCAGCGGGTTGCGCTGCGGCAACTGGTACTTCGCGGATTTCGGTTTTAATCACTTCTTTTTCCACAATTTTCTCAACGACTTTTTCGACAATTTCAGTTTCTGGGCTTACCGTTCCTGTTGCCAATGATTTGGCCATTTTGGTTCGGGTAGAATCACTGATGTAATTGGTCGCATTGAGTTTGATATTCATTGGTGATGTAGCAGTTGGCTGGGTGATATCGGCCTGATACGGGTCGATACTGTCTAGCGTAACACCCGCAACAGCAAGCTGAACGGCGGCTAGGCGTAGTTGCAGATCACTGTCACCTTTCGGGTTCGGGTTGATGCTAATCGTACAAAGTTCGGTTGCCTGCTCGCTCGAGATTTTCTCCGCGAGGGTTTTCTCAACCAGCTTCTGCAAAATATTCTTCGGACCAAACTCGATAAAGACCCGGGCTCCGGCATCGTACATTGCTTCAACCTGAGTGCTGAAACGAACTGACTGCAGCATGTGCTGCTTGAATGCCTTCTTGATGGCTTTGCCGTCACTCTTATACAGCTCACCGGTTGCATTGGAGTAAAGCGGCAGAGCCGGGGCACTGAATGTCGCTTTATCAATGGCGGCAGCAAATGGTTTCTGCGCGTGGGCAACCAATGGGGTGTGGAAGGCGCCGGACACTGGTAGAGGGATAGCCTTGAAGCCTTGCCCTGTCAGTGCTTTAGCGGCCAGTTGAGCTTTGTCGGTCGGACCGGCAATGACCAACTGTGTTGGTGCATTGTAGTTGGCGATGCTTACGCTATCGAACTCGCCGATGCAGGTCTCGACGGCGGCTAGCTGATCTGCCTCGAGAATCACGGCATACATGGTACCGCTATCCCCTTCGGCAGGCTTGGCTGCCATGGCATTGCCACGCTGGAACGCCAACTGGTAGTAATCTTCCTGGGAAATAACACCCGACGCACATAGTGCGCTGAGCTCACCAAAACTGTGGCCCGCCACCATGTCGGCTTTGAAACCGGCCTGGGTCATAAGCTGGTACTGACCCATAGAAACCACACCAATTGCACTTTGCGCATTGGCGGTATTGGTTAACAGGGCTTCCTGAGCAGCTGTGTCTTGCTTGTTGAAAGCCGGAATAGGGAAAAGCACCTGTGACAACGGTGTTTTCTTATTTTGGCCGAAGACCTGGTCGGCGTTTGCGAGCTGCTGGCGCATTTCTGGGTAATGGCAAGCCAGTTCACGACCCATATTGAGGTATTGTGAGCCCTGACCGGCAAATAGTGCAGCGACTTTCGCCGAACCTTGTTCAGAGACAAGCGCAGATTCACGGTAGCTGGTTCCGTTTGGTAGCTGCCAGTGTGCTTTCGTCTGCTTTTCAAGCGTTGAAATGGCTTGGCTTAGCTGAGCCTGGAGGTCTTGTTCGGATTTAGCGACGAGGCCTAAACGTGCATGGGTGGTATCAATGTTACGTAACCCATGAGTTTTTGCCAGTGTCTGGAGATCGGTGTTGCTGCCTGTAATATCTGCTGCCGATTCTTTCAAACTTGCAAGTAATGCGTCTCGAGACGGCGCACTGAACAGTAATGTTTGCGCAACTTCACGTTGGCGATATTTGTCACCACGGGCATGCTCTTGGTTGTATTCTTCAAGCACGACGTGGAAATTGGTACCGCCGAAACCAAATGAGCTGATACCCGCACGACGCGGAGTACCATCAACACGCTGCATCCATGGGCGAGTCTGGGTGTTGAGGTAGAAAGGCGAATCTTCAATAGCCAGTTTCGGGTTCGGGGTAGTGACATTGATTGTCGGCGGCAGCACTTTGTGGTGCAGTGCCAGTGCAGCCTTGATAAGGCCCGCTGTTCCCGCTGTCGATTTGGTATGACCAATCTGCGATTTTACCGAACCTAATGCAATGTGCTGCTTTTCGTCGTTATCTTCGCTGAATACCGAGCTCAGGCCCTTGAATTCCGCAACATCTCCTGCAGCGGTACCGGTACCGTGGGCCTCTAGCAGACCAAGGGTATGAGGGGCGAAACCGGCGTCATCATAGGCACGCTTGAGGGCTTTGGCCTGACCTTCAGGGCGAGGTGCGTAGATACTCTTGAACTTACCGTCCGAAGAGGCGCCGACACCTTTGATAACAGAGTAGATACGGTCGCCATCGCGTTCGGCATCTTCCAGTCGCTTCAGCGCGATCATGCCGATGCCTTCACCAATCATCATTCCCTTTGAATCGATATCAAAAGGCTGAATGGTTTCGTTGGTGGTGAATGCCGGTGTTTTGGAGAAGCTCATGTACATGGTCGGCGAGTTGTCGGTACAGACGCCGCCGGTGATCATCATCTCGCTGCGGCCGTCGACTAATTCTCCAAGGGCCATTCGAAGCGCGGCAAGGGATCCGGCACAGGCAGCGTCGACGACACAGTTGATACCGCCAAGATCAAAGCGGTTTGCGATACGGCCTGCGATGACGTTGCCCAGCGAGCCAGGGAATGAGTTCTCTTCCCAGTGAATGTACTGATCTTGGAACTTTTTGATCAGCATTTCGCTGTCTTCGTCACTGATCCCGCTATTTTTGAAGACTTTCTTCAGAACAGGGTACTGAAGACGGGCATTCAGGCTCTGGCTGATCTTCTGGCCGCCACCAACACCGAGTGTAATGCCGATCTTGTCACGGTCGTAATCTGCCGGTAGTTTTGCATCTGCCAACACTTCTTTGGCCACAATGAGTGAAAGAAGCTGTGAGGTATCTGTTAATTCAAGAATATTTGGCGGTAGACCAAACTCCATTGGGTTGAAGTCTACTTCCGGCATGAAGCCGCCACGTTTGCAGTAAGATTTATCAGGGGTGCTCTTATCCGCATCGTAGTAGTCTTCAGGACGCCAGTGTGTTTCAGGTACTTCGGTAATCGCGTCAATCTTTTCGCTGATCAGATCCCAGAATTTGTTCAGGTAGCGTGAGTTTGCAAAGATACTTGCCATACCAACAATAGCGATTGGCATGTCTTTCAAACGCTTGTTGAGTCGCTTGTCTTCTTGCGATTCAGGCGTGTTGTTTGGGGTTTGGCTCATTATGAGTCTCCACTGAACACCCGAAAATCGGGTGCAAAATATTCGGTGCGAGTATTGCTGCTAGGCAACTGGTTCGAAGCAAGTCGGTAGAAGTGTAATAAAAATGGCAATAACCGGTGTGGAAATACACTGGTTAGGAAGTGATTGGCAGTAGCAATGCGCCGGAATGTGCTAGAAATGGATAAGTGCATATCAGCAGTAGCATATTCCTGTCATTCTACGATTTGCGGTAGTGCTTTCATCCATATAAGTTGTATCCATCATAATTCTGCTGCGATTATCAGAAAAGGAGGTACTTACCATCCAGAATAAAGCCAGCTACGTCCGTTGATGGCTCAGCAGCCTACCCGAGGTCGCTTTTCGTTACAATCGCCTGAATGGGGAGGTAGGATCTCTTCAGACCAGTTAAAAAATCGAAAAGCTATTTTATTGTATTGTCAATATTCATAACCATTTGAATATAATGGCTTTATTTTGTGTTTTTAGTGCAAATACTCAGATTTTCACCAAAACTTGACCTATACCTCATTTTTATAAATAAGCATAATTGAAAGGTGACAGGAATGGCGTGAAAGCGTGGATCATTCATCCATCATGGAGCGCAGGATTTCTTCGGGAACAGGTTGCAAACGCTTTTCTTTATCCAGGCAGACCATTTCGATATCGCCGATAACGGCTGCCCGGGTGGCTCCAGGACGCCAGACTTCCTGACGCCACAAGGTCTTGTACTTTCCTTCCAGGGTAAACGTGGTGCGAATATCGCAAATCTCTGCAAACTCAACACCATCTTGGAAGGTCATATTGGCCTTATAGACCGCAAACCCGAGCCCATGCTCGTTCCATAGCCTCGCCAACTTGTCACTATCAATGACATGTTCACGGGCGCGTTCGAAATACTTGAGAAAGTTAGGGTGGTATACCACGCCTGAGTGGTCAGTATCTTCGTAATAAATTTGTACCGGGTGGTGATATACCTTGCTCATTTTGGTTTCTGTCTCTCAAATCAATAAGGTGTTCTATACTTTCCTGCCTGAGCAAGAATAAGTATCACGAGTTGCACTCTACATGAGGTTTGCCTTTGACATAATATCTTTTGTACTGGTCATATGAGCCAGCCTACATCGCGTTATCTGGCAGTTTTTATTGAATCCTCGTTCTTTTCTTGCTCCAATGACGCGCAAGTAAGCATAAATAATGATGATCGGTGCCGTATGGGCCGAGATAGTGAGCCGTTACAGTAGTTGAATGAAATATTCCCGCGTTTTTATCAATAGTCTGGCTTACGAGCTAGCACCACAAGTGGTCACAAGCTCCGAGCTTGAATCCCGTTTAGCGCCTTTGTATCAGAAATTCCGAATCCCGATGGGGCAGCTTGCCGCGTTAACCGGGATCGAAGAGCGTCGCTGGTGGCCTAAAGGGCATGTATTGTCTGATGGCGCACTGGCCGCAGCCCGTAAATCGATTGATGAGACGGGTGTAAGAGTCGAGGATCTGGGCGCTGTTATATATACCGGCGTATGCCGTGATCAGCACGAACCGGCTACCGCCTGTAGAATTGCCTCTGAGCTGGGTGTGTCGAACAATACCGCCATTTACGATATCAGCAACGCCTGTCTTGGCGTGCTTTCCGGCATTCTGGATATCGCCAACCGTATCGAACTGGGGCAGATTAAAGCAGGACTGGTGGTTTCTTGTGAGTCAGCCCGTCACATTGTCGACATCACCATTGATCATATGCTGGCCGAACCGACCATGCAGAACTTTGCCCAGTCGCTAGCAACGCTGACCGGTGGATCGGGGGCTGTTGCAGTGTTGCTGACTGACGGTAGCCTTCCGCTTCGCAATACTCGCCAGCACCAATTGCTGGGTGCGAGCCATCTGTCGGCACCGGAACATCATGACCTTTGCCAGTGGGGCCTGCAGGAAGTTGGGCCGCAGTTGTTCCGTGAGTATATGCGTACCGACGGTGTGAGCCTGCTTAAGGAAGGGGTTCAGTTGGCGCGTGATACCTGGCAGCATTTTCTCGAACAGCGTGATTGGGTTGTCGATCAGGTCGACAAGGTTATTTGTCACCAAGTTGGGGCATCGAACCGGAAACAGGTGCTAAATGCATTGAATATCCCCGTTGGTAAAGAGTTCCCTACCTATCGCCTGATGGGGAATATGGGCAGCGTGTCTTTGCCTGTTACTGCCGCGATGGCGCATGATCATGGCTTTTTGAAACCGGGCAACAATGTAAGCTTCCTGGGTATAGGGAGCGGGCTAAACTGCATGATGTTGGGCCTTAAGTGGTAGCAGTCGGTAACTACCAAACAGTACAGTATAAGGATGGTCATGTTAGACACATTGTTTCCCTTTAAGCGCAACTTTCTTGATCGCAACGGTCATAAGCTCCATTACCTCAATGAGGGGCAGGGCGAGCCTGTTGTGATGGTTCATGGTAATCCCAGTTGGTCGTTCTATTACCGTAATCTGGTAACAGCACTGAGCGATAATCATCAGTGTATCGTGCCGGATCATATTGGCTGCGGTTTGTCCGATAAGCCGGATGATGATGGATATGACTACACCCTGAGCAACCGTATCGACGATCTCGAGGCGCTGCTAGAGCACTTGGATGTACGGGAAAATATCACCCTGGTGGTCCATGATTGGGGCGGAATGATCGGCATGGGATATGCCGCCCGCTATCCTGATCGGATCAAGCGTCTGGTGGTCTTGAACACCGGTGCATTTCACCTGCCCGAATCAAAGCCTTTCCCGTGGGCGCTGTGGATTTGCCGCAATACCTTACTAGGTACCGGGCTGGTACGTGGTTTCAATGCGTTTTCGTCAATAGCATCGTATGTGGGGGTTAAACGTAAACCGATGAGCCCGGAAGTACGCAAAGCCTATGTGGCACCGTTTGATTCATGGGCAAACCGGATCTCTACCTTGCGTTTTGTTCAGGATATTCCGCTGCGCGAAGGTGACAGAAACTATCAGCTCGTCTCTGATATTGCCGCCAGCCTGCCTACTTTCTCACAGGTGCCGACGTTAATCTGCTGGGGGCTGAAAGACTTTGTCTTTGACAAGCATTTCTTGGCAGAGTGGCGTGAGAGAATGCCGCATGCAACGGTGCATGAATTTGCCGACTGCGGTCACTATATTCTTGAAGATGCGAGTGACGAAGTTGTGCCTCTTATTACTAATTTTCTTAACGATACGCCGTCGAGCGAGGTATAGCCCACATGGCTGAACAGCATCAGGCCAATATCTGTCGTCACTTGAAGCGAGCTGCGGAAGAAACGCCAGACGCGCTTGCTGTCGCGGTGCAAAAGCGGTTGCTGACCGGCAGGTTTCGCTATCAGGAACTGAACTTTGCGGAGCTTGATGCCGAGAGTGATCGTATTGCCCGGGTACTTGCTGAGTATGGCATTACCCGTGGCATGAAAGTGGTGTTGATGGTAACACCCAGCCTGGATTTCTTTGCTCTGACGTTTGCCCTGTTCAAAGCCGGTGTGATCCCGATCCTTGTCGATCCGGGGATGGGGATAAAGAATCTCAGGCAGTGTTTCGCCGAGGCCGAACCCGATGCGTTTATCGGGATCCCAAAAGCCCATATTGCGCGCTGTTTATTTGGTTGGGGCAAGGCGAGTGTCCGCCGTTTGTTGACTGTCGGCGGCAGTGAGCTATTTGCCAAAGCTTTTGGTGGTACAAGCCTTAAGGCTTTGCTGAAAGCCGATGCAAACTCTCAATCCTCACACGCGAATAACGAGACGCCAATAACTCATAACATGGCATTGCTTGGCAGTGATGAAATGGCTGCGATTTTGTTCACCAGTGGTAGCACCGGAACGCCCAAAGGGGTGGTGTATACCCACGCCATGTTCGAGGCACAAATCAATGTGCTGAAAAATGATTACGGCATTGTTCCTGGTGAGCGCGATCTTGCCACTTTCCCGTTGTTCTCTCTGTTCGGGCCAGCGCTCGGGATGGCATCGATTGTGCCTGATATGGATGCCAGCAAGCCGATCACCGCTAATCCTGATAACCTCTTTGCTGCTATTGAGCAATATCAGTGCAGCAATATGTTTGTGAATCCGGCCCTTATCGAGCGACTGGGCCAAGCGGGTGCTGCCAGCACAGAAGCTAAAGCGCATACCTTGCCCAGTATTCGACGAGTGATTTCTGCCGGCGCGCCGGCGACGATTTCATCGATTGCCCGCTTTAGCAAGATGCTGAAAGACGGTGTCGAGGTATTAAATTCCTATGGTGCGACAGAGTCCTTGCCGCTGGCGATGATCGGGAGTGAGCAGTTGCTTAATACGACCGATATTACTGATAGCGGTGGAGGCATATGCGTCGGGAAGCCAGTTGATGGGGTTGATGTAGCGATCATTGCGATCACAGAAGATCCAATCACTGAATGGGACGAGGCATTGCGGCTACCGGTAGGTACGATTGGTGAAATTGTCGTCAAAGGACCGATGGTCAGCCACTCTTATTACCATCGTGCCAGTGCGACTGAACAAGCCAAGATCATAGACAGCGCGGATGGCCCGGCTGAGCACAGTGTTCGCCACCGTATGGGAGATTTAGGCTATCTTGATCAGCATGGCCAGTTGTGGATGTGTGGTCGTAAAGCCCACCGGGTCGAGGCCAATCGTGCAGGTTCGATATTCGATGATGAGCCTTATTTTTCGATCCCATGTGAGCGTATCTTCAATACTCACCCAAAAGTCAGACGTACCGCGCTAGTCGGTGTAGAAATCAGGGGCGAGACTGCGCCGTTGCTGTGTGTAGAGCTTGAAAAAGGGGTTGAGTTAGAAAAGTCAGAATCAGCGGTAGAGCATTTTTATGACGAGCTCAGAGCTATAGGTGAGAAACATCGCCAAACCGCAGGCATTGCTGATTTCCTGATCCATCCTGACTTCCCTGTTGATATTCGCCACAATGCGAAAATCTTCCGAGAGAAACTCGCCGTCTGGGCACAAGACAGTATTTCAGAATAACGAGCATACAAAAGGCACTCGATGGTAAGTGATCTAACTATCTCTGGCAGCACGGTTAATCATGAACTCCTGCCTGAAGAATCAAAGGCACTGCAGGTGCTGGCGCTGAAGGTTAGCCATGCGTTTGTAACAGGAGCAGGAGGCTTTCTGGGTAAGGCCATTTGTCGCTACCTGCGGGCAGCGGGGATTGAAGTGACGGGTTTTGCACGGGGGAGTTATCCGGATCTTGAGCTGATGGGCGTCAGGATGGTCAAGGGTGACATCTGTGACAAGCCGGCATTACTGGCTGCGATGCAAGGGTGTGATGTGGCCTTCCATGTTGCCTCGAAAGCGGGTGTCTGGGGCGAAAAGGACGCTTATTTCCTCCCAAACGTGGATGGTGCGCGTAACATCATTGAGGCGTGTCAGACGCTCGATATAGATAAGCTGGTGTACACCAGCACACCGAGTGTGACATTTGCAGGAAGGGATGAAGCGGGAATTGACGAGTCTGCCCCTTATGCCGATAGCTACCTTAACTACTATGCCGAGTCGAAGGCCATTGCTGAGCAGCTGATCCTCGAGGCAAACCATAGTAGTTTGAGTACTGTTGCTCTGCGTCCCCACCTCATCTGGGGCCCGGGTGATCCTCATCTCGTACCGCGGGTGATTGAGCGCGCCCGGGTGGGGCGCTTAAAGCTTGTTGGCAGGGAAGATAAACTGGTTGATACGATTTACGTTGATAATGCCGCCTATGCCCATATTTTGGCTGCGGTTAGCCTGTCCGGGGATGCAAAAGCGTGTGCCGGCAAGGCGTATTTTCTCAGCAACGACGAGCCTATTACGATGGCAGTGATGCTGAACAAGATACTGGCGAGCGCCGACTTACCCGAAGTTAACAAGCGGGTGCCTGCAGGCTTGGCCTATTGTGTCGGCTCGCTTTTAGAGTGGGTATACGGTGCGTTGGGCAAAAAAGAAGAGCCGGTTATGACTCGCTTTGTGGCAAGGCAGTTGTCCACGAGCCATTATTTTGATATCACAGCCGCCAAGCGTGATCTGGGTTATACGCCGCTGGTCAGCATTGATAGCGGTATGAAGAAACTGAAAGCGTCGCTTTCGGACGCTTAATTATAGTTCCAGACGCTAAATTATAGTTTCAGGTACCTAGTTATAATTCCATGGCATACAGTCCGAGAGCCGGTGCGGCTTCGGGCTCTTCGATATTTTCAACAAAATGTAACCCCAGTTTGTTCAGCAGTTTGATGCAGCGTTGGTTGTCAGCTGTGGTAATGGCGACGAGTTTCTTCATCTTTAATTTCCGTCGCCCATACGCCATGACCGCCAGCGCTGACTCATAGCCATACCCCTGACCGAAATTTTCCGGCAGGAAGCCATAGCCAAGGTCGATATCATCCAGTGAATCGCGCTTGATCAATCCGCAAATACCGAGCGGGGTGCAGCATTCTTTTAGCTCGACCAAGTACAGGCCAATCCCGCGTGTCTGATACATCCTGATAGGGCCGTCGAGAAGGTATTGTCGTGCATCTTCAACAGTTTTGAGTTGCTTGTCGCCGACAAAACGAAGAAAAGGTTCCGAGGTATAGAGCTTGAGGGCGAAGGCGGCGTCATCTTCCGTCAACTGACGGATACGCAGGCGCTCGGTTTCGGTAATAATCATAATGTTGTCCTACTCTTTAAGTCCGCCTAACTAAATACTTAGGTTTAGAGGCCATAGTCTCGTTCGACTTTGGATATTCTGACCTTGAATGATGAATACCATTTTATCGGCCATGAGCCCGTAGCCGTTGTCTCCCTCAGTACGCTCGGAAGTAAAGATAACAGCGTAATAAGGTGGTTCAGGTGTATTGGCAATCCCAGACATACTGATTCCTTTCAGTGTGGTAGTTCAATTGATATGGCCTGAAGCGGCAGGATTGCACTGCCCGGCTTCAAGTCTTAGGTTTTGTATCATGCCATTTGCTTGTTGGTTCGAGCTGCGAGCTTATTCGCCAGCGAGTGCAATTCCGGCAGCATTCGTTGGATCAGGTGAAGCTGCTGCAAGACCATACGGACGGACTTACAGTCCTCATCCCGCCATTGGGCAAGCTGCTGCTCAAGATCGGTATCCGAACTTGGTGCCTGACTGCATTGGTTGCCGTCGAGTTGTTCTGCCAGACAATCAAGGTGTGCGTGGATCTGGCGGTGTGCCTTGGCGACCAGGTGATGGGTTTGCTCATCATCGAGCTGGGTCCTGTGAGCTCCCAAGGCCGATATATAGCTCAGCATCGCATGGTTGAGCGTCAGAAAACGAAAGCTCTCGTCGGTTGCCATTCGATAGCGGCCGGGCTCGGCCAACATATTACTGATGGCAGTACTCAACTGGGCGTCGGTATTGTGGGCATCGCGACGGGCAATGCGGTAGTTCAGGCTGTCTTTTTTGCCTATTCGGTACTGGCCGATGATTTGACCAAGGTAGTCGCGGTTAGTGGTAATGGCCGAGGCCATGACCTTGTGCAGTCGGTTTGCCTGCCAGTCAGGCAGAATAAAGCTAACAGCCAGCACGGCGAGCAAGCAGCCGAGCAAGGTATCTCCTAAACGGGGCAGGATCACGGCGTACCCTTCGCCAAGCTGATTGAAGCAGAATAGCACTAGCAAGGTAATGAACGCGGTTGCCAGCCCATAGCGCACGGTGCGGAAGGCAAAGAACAAGACCCCGGCTAACACCATGAGCACCAATTGTCCTTCCTGACCTGGGAACAAGTAAAGCAGAGGGATACCGGCTAGCAGGCCGCCCAATGTACCGAGTACCCGCTGGACCAGCTTCTGGCGTGTAGCGCTGTAGTTAGGCTGGCAGACAAACAGGGTGGTAAGCAGGATCCAGTAGCCTCGTTCCAGCTCCAGAGCCTGAATGACGCCGTAACCGACGGTCAATGCGATAGCCATCCGCAAGGCGTGGCGAAATAGCATAGAGTCCGGTGTGAACTGGCTGGTAATACGTTGCCAGCGCGCTTTCATATTGCGTGCTTCGTTGTCGGCCAGCTCTATATCATTGCCGGTCTGTGCGACATCGGGGTTGCTCACATTTGAAAGCTGGCGTTCAACTGTCGCAAGGTTGTTGAACAGGTACTCGAGCTGGATCAGATAGGTTCGCCACTTCGGGTTGTGCTGGTTTTTCAGATACAGTAGCGATTCCTGAAGCTCGTCGAGTGCTCTGACACTGTCTGCACCGTGCCGGTAGGGTTTGCCCATTGCCAGCGCATGCGAAACTTCTCGACAGGCCTTGGCCTGGCTGGTCAGTAATCGCTGAAAACGAAACAGAACATCGCTGCGCTGGAACGCGGCGGCCAGGTCTTGATAGCGGTAGTGCGAAGAGCTTGCCCGCTCATGAATATCCTGAGCCAGGAAGTAGATCTTGAGGAACTTATCGCCGGTATCGTTCGGTCGGCCACGACGGGCGCGGTTGAGTAAAGTGGCCTTGGCTCCGTTAAGGGCTGCGACGACCCGGGCGTTCTGTCCGGCAGCCTCTAGCCGTAAGGGTTGCGGTACCATATTGTTAACAGGCTCGAAAAGCTTGCTTTTGCTGTCGAGGTAGTGGGCAAATTCAGTAAAAACGGCAGCCAGGCTTTGCTGTACCGGTTGGTTGGGCCACAGGACCTGCCATGTCAGAGATAGCAGGCCATACCAAGACGCACCGGCCAGCAGCAACATCGGCTGATACCAGAGATTCACGCTATGATCGGCACCGAGCATGGTATAGACCGCCAGCAACAATGATGCAAAAGCGATGCTGGCATAACGTGCTCCCATTGCGCCCAGCATAATAAAGCCGAAGGTCGAGCTAAACAGACCGATTGCAAACAGAACTGGGTAATCAAACAGAATTTCGATCGAAAAGGCCGCGATAAGAAAACAAGCCAGTGTCATCACAAGGGCTTTTATCCGTCCGGTCAAGTTATCGTCGGTTTCGGCAAGAGCGGCGGCAATAATCCCCAATACCAGCGGTGTGACTTCGGTCGTGGCGTCCAGATACCAGCAGGGGAAGGCGATCCCGACCAGCGCAATAAGAACTCGAATACTGTAGTTAATTCTGTCGTTCGCCCAGTAGCGGCGAAAAGCAAGTTTTAAGCGGCTGGTTTGCATGTTGGCTCAGTTAGTTAGGTGAAGCGGTAAAGATACCAAAGTTCATATCTCAAAGGGTATATACCCCTTGTAAAAATAGTGGCTAATGCATTTATTAGCAGAAATTTTACTCAAATGGCTGTTCAGGTGCTATGGCCTAACCGGAGTTCTTGTTACTCTTTACCTGTTTTTGGAAAGCTTTGGGTGACAGCATGCGTTTAACAGCCAGTTGGCTAGCACAGTGGTTGGTTCAGGGAGATTATTGCAGCATTGAATTGGCTGAGAATAGCCTGATCCTGGATAGCCAGACCGAGTCCGAGGAAATCCCTTTTGATGACTGGGATGGTGCGATTGCTGTGCATCGTGGTGTGATCTGGGGATCGTTGGAAATCACCTCGGCCGATCAGGAGTACTGCTGGACGGTGCACGGGCTACCTTGGAATCAGTGCAAACAGTTTGCCGAGATATTGCTCGAAGCCTATCGAAGCTGGGCGCAGGGACGTGTTGAGAAACTTGATAGCGTGCTGCCTGACATGCTGAGCCGGATAGATGACTTTGCCGGTCAGACAAGCTATTTGCGCCAGTCTGAACATCAGTGCCTTAACCATTTTCTGCAACAATCGCTGGCAATGACGGGGCTGTCTCATGAACTGGCGACGTCTTTTCGCCCTATGGCGTTTGAGAAAGTCACTCCCTGGCTGGAAGATAACGCTACATGGGTGGAAGAAACCAATAAGCAATGGCTGCGACAAGAAGCGGAAAAGTGGTCATCCTGGTTTGATAAATTTGAGTCTTCTCCCCTCAACGAATCGCAACGAGAAGCGGTGTTAATTAACCAAGATCATAACTTAGTATTGGCGGGAGCCGGTACCGGTAAAACCAGCGTGCTGGTTGCACGGGCGGGTTATTTGGTTGCTAATCAGGTTGCGCAGCCGGAAGAGATACTGATGCTTGCCTTTGGCCGTAAGGCTGCCGAGGAAATGGGCGAGCGTCTCGGCCAGAAAGTAAATAACAACATCAAAGTCGCTACTTTCCACAGCCTGGGTACCCAAATCATCAAGTCGGTGGAAGGTGAGCAGCCGAATGTTTCTCCCTTGGCATTGGATGAAAAGGCTCGCGCTAGATGGATAGCCGAGATGCTGACTGAGCAATGGCAGACTGCGGCGTCCGCCAAACGTTGGCAAAAACACCTGACTCAGTGGCGGATCCCCGGCTTCAAGGCGGATAACTCGATGGAGAAGCAGGCCAAAAGCGAGCAGCTGGCCGCCTGGATCTGGCGCCATATCGAGCTTATCGGTCAGCGGGGGACAAATAAGTCGGAGCTGAGCCAGAGTATCGAGACCAGTGAAGGCAATGCCTCGCATGCGAGGATGAAGAGCGAGCTGGCCTTGTTGTGGCCATGTTTCCGCGCTTATCAGCAATACCTGAAAGCTAATAAGCAAATTGACTTCAACACCATGATCCAAAAAGCGACGGAATATGTCGTTGAAGGAAAGTACGTGCCGGAATGGCGCTTTATTATGGTGGATGAGTATCAGGATATCTCGCCACACCGTTTGGCGTTGATTGAGGCACTTTGCAAGTCGTCACAGGAAGGAAAGAGCCACCCGACGTTGTTTGCCGTCGGTGATGACTGGCAGGCAATTTACCGTTTTGCCGGTGCTGATGTTAACCTGACGACCGGTTTTGAAGAGCGCTTTGGCTCGAGCCATATTACCGAGCTAGGCACTACCTATCGATTTAACAGCATGATCGGCGAAGTTGCCAACGTGTTTATTCAGCAAAACCCTCAGCAGCTGAAAAAGAACCTGACCAGCTTCAAGAAGCAAAAACGCAAGGCGGTAACGCTTCTTTGTCAGGATCTGCTGGAGCAGGAGTTGGTACAGCTTGCTTCGCAAAATAGCAAGCCGACCTCGGTGTTGCTTCTAGGACGCAATAACAATCAGCGCCCCGAAAAGCTTAAAGAGTGGCAGAGCCAGTGGCCGCAGCTGTCGCTGGACTTCATGACTTGCCATGCAAGTAAAGGGCGGGAAGCGGATTACGTGTTCATTCTGGATGTGAACAAGGGGACCTTCCCGGCACCTGATCGTGAAACTGGGCTGGCTGGTTGTCTTCAGGCCCGTAATGAAGCCTTCAGCGATGCCGAAGAGCGTCGCTTGTTTTACGTCTCGCTGACGCGGGCGAAAAAACATGTATGGGTGTGCGCAGATCCAGAAAAGACTTCGCCGTTTATCAATGAGCTGATTGATGAAAAATACCCGGTGATGAATAAAATCAAACGGATGAAAGCTGCCAGAAGCTAATGGCCACGGGCAACTGGCAATTGGCAGCTATGATGACAACACGTTTAAGATGAGCAGGCTTATCCGACAGTAACAACCAGCTTGCCGCTGTGTTGTTGCTGTTTGAGCTTATCTAGCCCGTCCGTGAGTTTGTCAAACGGCAGGCTCTCCTCAATCATGGGATCCAGCTTTCCTTCGCCAACCAGGTTGCTGAGCGTATTGCCGATATCGGCGAGATGATGGATATGCTCGAGCGTGCCATGGGCATAGGTGCCGTGCAGTGCTACCTCATGCAAGCTGATTGCTTTGGTGGTGGCCAGCAGCGGCACCTGATTAAATTGATCGGCAACCATGACAATCTCGCCGTTATAGCGGATGAGGGCACTCATAATACTGCCGGACTTTGCTGACACACAGTCGATGGCGGCGTGTACGAGCTGGTCTTCGGTCAGCTCAATCAATCGCATGGCAACATTCTCGTTTTTCGGATCGATCACGGCATCGACACCATAATCAAGCAGGCGATGATGATGCTGCTTTTCGGCGATGGCATAGACTGTTGCGCCTGCCAGTTTTGCCAGCTGGACGGCAAATCCCCCGACGCCTCCTCCTGCTCCCGTAATTGCTATTTTTTGTCCGGGTTTGATATCCAGTTTGTCATGGACCGCCTGCCACGCCGTATAGCCTGCGCAGGGCAGAGCAGCGGCCTGCTCGAAGCTGACCGAGTCAGGAATGCGGCTCAAAGCATGGGCCTTGACGGCTGTGTAGTTGGCAAACCCACCCGCCTGGCGGGGATCGGCAAAGCAGAACACCCGATCACCCGGCTGAAAGTGGGTGACACCTTTTCCGACCACGGAAACAATGCCGGCAACATCAAGCCCGATGATCTGTGGGTATTGCCAGGTGGCATAGCCCCAGCTTGCGAGTTTATAGTCGATAGGATTGAGGCCAACGGCCTTAACTTCAATACAGACTTCGTCCGAGGCGGGAGTTGGCTTTGCGGCGCGGGATAGCGTCAGGGAGCCGAGTCCTTCCGGTTGGGTTAATTTCCATGCTTTCATGTGCCACCACTTCTGTTATTTTTTTGTCTTAGTTTTTATAAACGTAGGCCAAATTTAGCTTCTTGCCTGACAAGGAATGAGAATAGGTGAGTAAAATCAAGATTTTCGGGGTGAAAACGAAAAAGCCTTCTCAGAGAGAAGGCTTCGATATGTATTGTCGATGATATTGAGAGTGGTATATCAGTCCAGGCGCTCTGAAAGGTAGGCGTTGTAATCCGGGATTTCGATATCCACTTCTTCCTCAAGTTTAGGCGAAGAAATCATGAAGTTAGCGCTGGCACGGTTTGTTGCAACCGGGATATTCCAGACCGCAGAAATACGCAGAAGTGCCTTCACATCCGGGTCATGCGGAACCGCATTGAGTGGATCCCAGAAGAAAATCATCATATCGATTTTTCCTTCAGAGATAAGGGCGCCAAGTTGCTGATCACCACCCATCGGGCCGCTCAGCAAGCAATTTACTTCAAGGCCAGTCTCGCGAGATAGCATGTGGCCGGTTGTTCCTGTTGCGTACAATGTATGAGCGCGCAACTTGTCCTTATGCTCTGATACCCAACGCAAAAGGTGCGTTTTACAGTTGTCATGTGCCACAAGGGCAATGTGCTTGCTGGCTTGCATTGTGCGGGTCGTTACTTGCATTCAGGACTCCACTAAGATGGTGAATATTATCAATAGAAAAAACTATAAACATTAATATCAAAGCGAACCAAAGAAGTACAACCCAAAGAGTTGAAATCAAAGGTGGGTAACATTAATCGCCTAATGGGTATAGCCTGAGCTATCTTACAACGATAATATGCCAATAAATCATAGTGATGCGAGAGCTTAGCCTGCTTATCGCCGAACCTTGTGGTTGTAGACACTAAAGGCTGGCCGAAACTCTGCTGGTGACAGGGAATCAGCGATGACATCTTTTGGCAGGTGTGTCGGAGTCAGCCATTCAATTTTGGGTGACAGATCGCGTTCGATGGGCTTGTCTTCAAGGTGGCGAACGGCCTGATCGAGAGACAACATAGCCTGTTGAGCCATTTTATCGGTCGGGGCGAATAAAATTTTGCCGCGACGCAGACCTCGATACACACCGTGACTGAGGTAGGTCGAAACGATGCTGATATCGTCTGACTTGTGGTTGGAGCGCAATTCACTGATTGCTACTTCTGCTGCAACCGCACCGCCAACGATATAGTCAAGGTGCTGGCCACTGGCAAAGAGCTTTTGGATCAGGTTGCGTTGCAGCTCTTTGCTGTTATCTGCCCACATAGTTTTGATGATATTGATATCACTGTCTTTTACGGCATCCAGAAAACCTTGGGTAACCGGCTTGGTGCCGCCGCGCTGGGAAGGTCCCGGTAACCAGGCAATATTAACAACACCGCTGCCGCGAGGATGGCGCTTGGCAAGGAATTCGCCTGCAGCCTGGCCCATTTCGTACCAGTCTACCCCGACTTTGGCCGTGATGTTTTTGCGGATATCGGGATCGGTGACATCAATATCGTTGATTGTGGCAAAGACCGGAATTTCACCGGTGAGTTGAGACAGTATTCCCTGGTAGGCGGTGCTGTCGACAGTACCAAGAATAATCGCATCGGCTCCCCATTGGTGGCAGTCTTTGATCTGGGTCTGTTGCTTTTCCAGGTGCGGGTAGCCGCCAGCTTCCAGCACTTTCAGTTCAACACCGAGCTTTTTGGCATGTTCAACCATGCCGTAGTTGACCGAGAGCCAGTAGGAATCCTTTAGGTGTGGGTACACGCTGCAAATTTTCCAGGGTTTAGATGCCGTTGTTAACGGTTGATAAGTGATGGTGCGTGACTGTTTATCGCCGGCAAAAGGGGGCTTGTGGGTAATAATCTCTACCCCGTAGGCCGGTTGAAAAGAAAAAAAGAGTAATAAGAAAGAAAAAATTCGCATTTTATTCATGATTAATAGCATCTATACCTGTATCGCTGGCAAAATAGTAATGCTTTATTTTGTGTGGTTAAACCTAATTTTTCCTGTTGTGGTTCTTCTGTATGACATTCACTCCTAGCGGCATCGGTCGAAAATTGCTGATTGCCTTCTCGTCGATGGCCGGGCTGATGATTATTGCCGCGGTTATCGGTGTGGCTGGCTTCTCTTTGGTCGCCAAAACTGAACGAACGGTAATTAACTCCGCGGTACCTGCGCTAGCCGAGGCACGCGAGCTTTCCGACCTCAGTACCCGGATTATTTTCACCGCACAGGTGCTGGCCAAGTCGACCACTGAGCAGGAGCGAGAACGTCAGGGTAAAGCACTGACGATTCATATCGAAGGGCTGAAGCATAGCTTGCGCGAGCTGGAGCAGTACTCTTTTGAATCTACCCTGGTGGGCCAGCTTGAGGATGACGTGAAGCGCATTGTCGACAACCTCGCCATGCTTGGGCTGCTTGTCGGACGAAAAATCGATTTGCAGGCTCAGGTCAATACACTGACCGAAGAAATGGCCAACGCCACCTTGCAGATAGACTCCCTGTCTCAGTCTCAGGTTTCCAATGCCAATACGATTGCGGTGGCGAATGTTTCCCGTATATACGATCTTGTTGATGCCGGTGATACCCCTGCGGTGTTTAAGGCACTGGATAGTTTGGTCGAGGTGGATATGGATCTTACCGAGCGTCTGTTTGAACTGCGGTTTCTTTCCTTGCAGGTGATCAACATGCTTGATGATTCTAACCGGGTCGACAGCATTACATCACTGCTGGCGATTAAGGAGCGCTATAACAATGCTGTTTCGGTGATGCATCATCGGGTTAAATCGGTAGAAGATCCGAGCCGTTCGGTGCAGTTGTTGGAATTAACGCAGACGTTGAACCATGGCGGGATGTTATTCGGCACGCAGGAACAGCTTCTGTATGCGAAGAAAGATGTTGAGCGGATGGAGCAGCAAAATCTGGTGCTGTTCCAGCAGCTTAACCAGACGGTTGGCGATATTATCACCGCAGCGAATGAAGGCACCCAGCAGGCCGTAACCAAAGTTGACGAGACGCTGACGGTGGCGAGAAATAGCCTGATCGGTATTTCCGTGGTTGGCTTGCTGGTCCTGGTACTGATCATGTGGCGCTATGTTTATGCCCGTGTTATTAGCCGGATCAACGACTATAGTCATGCGCTAATGTCATTGGCTCGCGGTGATTTGGAAATTCGTCTGTCTGTTCAGGGAGAAGATGAATTAGCACAGATGGGGCGGGCCATTATGGTGGCGCGAGATACCGCCTATGAGCGCCATCGTCTGGCACAGGTCGAATCAAAAATTCGTTCTGAGTTACAACAACACAAAACCAGCCTAGAGCGCTTAGTTGCCCAAAGAACCAGTGAGCTGGAAAAAGCCAACTGCAAACTTAATCTGGAAGTAGAGAACCACGCCAAGGCACGTGCTGAAGCTGAAAAGGCCAACCGGGCGAAATCTGCCTTTCTTGCGACGATGAGCCATGAGATCCGCACCCCGATGAATGGCGTACTGGGTACGGCATCGTTATTGGCCGATACGGGGCTGACGGCTAAACAGTCGAGATATCTCGACGTGATTAACCGTAGTGGTGAATCTCTGCTGGATATTCTTAATGATGTTCTCGACTATTCGAAAATTGAAGCCGGGCACCTCGATATTCGCCTTAACGACTTTTCTCTGTCTGAGTTAGTGTCAGATGTCTACGATATGCTCGAAAGTCGTGCCTTGGCCAAGCGCATTAAGCTAGTTAGCCACATCGAACCCGGTACCAATGATTATTGGGTGAGTGATGCAACCCGGGTGAGGCAGGTGTTGGTTAACCTTGTTAGCAATGCGATTAAGTTTACCGATGAAGGACAGGTGCGGATACAGGTGAGCCAGGATCCGACCTTTGTCGACGAGTTGCTCTTTGAAGTTGAAGATACCGGCATCGGTATTGCTGAGGGTGAACAGAAAAGTATGTTTGATGCCTTCCAGCAGTCTCTTGAAGGGCGCCAAACGATGGGTGGCACCGGACTGGGACTTGCCATCAGCAGGCGGATTATCGAGGCGATGGGCGGTCAGATTGGTGTTCGCTCGACCCCAAACAAGGGGAGCTGTTTCTGGTTTACCCTCAAGCTACAGCCGGGGCAGCGCTCCCATGTTGTTGATAGTCAGGCACAGGCTTTGTCTTCTGCACACATATTGCTGGTGGAGGACAACCCGGTAAACAGTCTGGTTGCCGAAGGTTTCTTGCACCGACTTGGCCATACCGTTGTGATTGCCGAAGATGGCAAACAGGCCGAGCAGGTTTACGCCGAGCAGAAGTTTGATATCGCTTTGCTTGATATCAATCTGCCTGATACCGATGGGGTGACCTTGCTGCATAAGCTGCGACGGATCGAGGAGGCACGGCACAAGGAGGCTTGGTTTGAGCCAACGCCAATGGTGGCTTTCTCTGCCCATGTATTCCGCGAAGAAGTCGAAATTTACCTGGCTTCCGGCTTTGCCGGTTTCTTGCCAAAGCCCTTGGTCGAGAAACAGCTGGTGGAGACACTGGGCAGTATTTTGTCGGGTGATAAGCGAGTAGTGGTAGAAGACAAGGTAAGCCGGACCGTGCAAGAAGACAGGCCGAATCACGAGAAAGAACAAAACCAGGAGCAGTACGAAGTGGACAACGAACAAGTATGGCCTTTACTGGATGAAAACGTATTAGGCAGCGATTTGAAGGTGTTGGGTGAAGCGCAGGTGAATAAGTTGATTAGCTTATTCGTCGACTCTTCATCAGAGACCCTCGATAAGCTGCTGGTTGAAATTGATAACGGTAATTTGCAGCAAGTCTCAAGCCTTGCCCATACCCTGAAAGGGGCGGCAGGAACGATGGGACTGACAAGGCTTCACAAAGTGTGCCTGGCGTTTGAGAAGTCGGCTAAAGAAGGGGATATTAGTCAGCTGGATGCCTCAGAATTGTCAGTAGTTTTTGACGAGTCTAAGCAGGCTCTTTTTGCTGCCTTTTCTTCCTAGCAGACCCTGCTTGTAGGCTACTGACATGTAAAGGAATATGAAAGTGAACAAGGAGGTCTCATGAGCTATGAATGGTTGATTTTTGATTTGGATGGCACGATAAGCGATCCAAAGCTAGGTATTGTCAGGTCGTTTAATTTCGCCCTTGAACATTATGGCTTTGTTCCACAAAGCGAAGCCGATATAGCGGCTTATATTGGTCCGCCGCTGGATCAAACTTTTGTTCAGTTGACAGGTAACCATGATCCGCTGTTCATTGAAATGATAGTTGCCAAGTATCGTGAGCGATATGCCGAAGTAGGTTACTCAGAAAACCATCTGTATCCGGATATGAAGCAGGTACTGCTGTCATTGAAGGAAAAAGAAGGCTGCCGGCTAGGTGTCTGTACGTCAAAGCGGGCTGACTTTGCAGAGAAAATCCTGGCTATGTTCGGTTTGCTTGATGTATTTGAGTTTGTAAGCGGTGGTGATATTGGCATTGAAAAATGGCAGCAGCTTGAGGCGATTCGCCAGGCCGGTACGATTAGCCAAAATGCTGTAATGATTGGTGACAGAGCCGTTGATCTGACCGCTGCACAGCATAATAAGTTGGACTCGGCTGGCGTGCTGTGGGGCTATGGTTCAAGGGATGAACTTGAGCAAGCCTCACCAACGCATCTTTTTGACCGCCCGGAGCAGCTGCTTGAATTGCTTGGTTGATGGCGTTAATTATTATTAATGTCGCTGATAGCCTAAGTTATCAGCGACATTTCTATGAATTTACTCTGGTTTGAGAAAGCGTGAATACTTTACTAAGTATTTTGTTTAAAGCTGGGTATCTCTATTCATATGCCTGCTCAGGACGCCAAGGGTACGGTCCCATCCACATATCCAGCATCACGCGATATACATTCATAGATAGCCACTCATCATACCCTGCCCAGTCTTTATATTTATCGAGTTTGATCTTGCCTGGAACGGCCTCGAAAGGGGTGCCTTTTTTGAACTCAGCCATAATCGCAGCCTGCAAGTCTTCAATATATTCACGCTCTAGTGTTACATCTTTCATTGTACCTAGTGGTTCTTTGGCGTGAGAGTGCGAGAAAATGGCCGTGTCGAAATCCATTTGCTCCACATTTGCCAGCACTTTTTTCCACTCGTTAATGTTAAAGTCTGGTACGACAGTGAACATTACACGATTTGGCGTGACGATATCGGCAATATAGGCCACTTTTTCCTGAGGTAGTACTGAAACTGTCATGCCTAGCCCATGGCTCATTCCTACGTAATGCAGCTCTATCGTTTTTCCTCCTAAAACAATGTTTTTTTGTTTACCTGCCCATACTTCATCTGCCAGCGCAAGATCGGGGTGGGGGTTGGCTTTCATCCATTCATAAGCTTCTACGTGAGCCAGGATAGATGCGCCCTGGTCGCGAAAAACCTGACCTCCACCGGCATGATCCCAATGGTTGTGGCTTTGTATAACATAGCGAATAGGTTGGTCGGTGATCTCTCTAATGGCATTTAACATTCCTTTTGAATGTTGCGTGTTCGCAGAGTCAAAAACAACCACACCTTCATTGGTGACCACAAACATGGAGTTGAATCCATGCCCGGGGCCGTATTTGTATACGCCATCAGCGGCCTCCCATACTTGCTCCTGAGCGATCGCTTCTTTCATCAATAATAGAGATGAGAGAATAGCGGCCATAAGCATTAAAATATTTTTTCTTCTTAACATTTATCACTCCTCGTTTTTGTCTAATCATTCAGCTATGAATAGTTTGACAGTTCTCTTTATATTTACTAGATGGGTGTTTTGAACTACAGTGTTCACTAAAAGTGAACGTACTGAGCAAGCGATTAAATGGATGAACTAAAACGGGTGGGTGTTTTTACCAAGGTGGTACAGGCACAGAGCTTCTCTGAAGCTGCACGTAGGTTGGGAGTTGCTAAGTCTGCGGTAAGCAAGCAAATCAATCTGTTGGAACAAGAAGTCGGGGTGCGTTTATTTAATCGTTCCACCCGAAAGCTTAGTCTCACTGAGGCCGGTGAGATTTACTACCGCCACTGTGAGCAGATTGTGAATCGTGCTGAGATAGCTCTTAGCGAGTTGAGACAATATCAAAACCAACCGACGGGTACTCTGCGGGTGTCTAGCCCAGTTTCGTTTGGCAGCGCGATTTTGATCCCGATTATAAAGGAATTGCGGACACTATATCCTCTGTTGAAGATAGATTTGCAGCTCAATGATCAGGTGGTCAATATGGTAGAGGAGGGTATTGATCTGACGGTTCGTATAGGACAATTGCAGGACTCATCTTTGGTTGCCAAAAAGCTATGCGATACCCCAATTGTGGTGTTTGCTTCACCAGAATACCTGGCCAGGCATGGTACGCCACAGGCTCCAGTCGATCTAATAAAGCATCACTGGATAACCTTATCCATTCTGTCTGCGCCTATAGTCGGTACTTTCCGTCATAAGGCGACTCAGAAGTGTGTTGATCATCAGGTGAGTGGTGGCATGCTGAAAATCAACTCGGTAGATGCTGTCATTGATGCTGCTATTCAGGGGTTGGGGATAACGGCGATGGCAAAAATAACAGTGTATGAACAGCTTCGCACCGGCAAGCTCATACCGCTGTTGGAAGATTATGAATTGGAACCGCGGGGGATATATGCACTTTATCCTCATCGCGAACACCTGCCGCCTAAGGTCAGAATTTTTCTGGATTTTTTAGAGAAGCATTGTGCAAGCGCCAGTTGGGCCCTACCCTAAGAGCCCCATTGTGAACTGAGCAGTTTTAAACGGGTATTTCCGCTTCGTCTTCGTCGACAATATCGGTTTCTAAACACGCTGAGGGCGATCTTCCTTTTGGCGTGGCAGTTCATCGGTAGCTCATTGCGGACATCAAAGAAGCCGGAATGCATCTCAGCCGAAATAGCGCGTGAATCCCATACGGTGACATCATCATCAACCAGGGTTGGGACTTTGGCCGTTGGCGTGATGGGAATAATTAGTGTCATCGACGATCTAAAATTCTCGATAACATGCCAGCCCTCCCTTCGGTGGATATTGTGCTGGTGCTAGGCGCCCGGCCACATCCGTTGATGGGTGAAGAGTGCCTTGGGCAGTTGATGGGCTAACGCGTTATGGCATGGTTCGCTGCTAATTCTTGAGAGGCAGTGTTTCGTCATCTCGAAGAGTGAGGACCTCATAACCGGAACTTGTCACCAAAATAGTATGCTCTGATTGAGCTGACAGCTTCTTGTCTCGCGTGATGACAGTCCAACCGTCTTTTTTCGTTTTAACTTTGGCTGCACCTTGGTTCACCATCGGTTCTATCGTGAAAACCATGCCCTCTTTGAGCTTGAGTCCTTGGTTTGGCAGACCGTAATGTAGTACCTGTGGATCTTCGTGCATTTCTCGGCCAATACCATGGCCGCAGTACTCTCTTACAATACTGTAGCCGTAGCTCTCAGCATATTGCTGAATAGCATGGCCAATATCGCCAAGCCTGGCTCCAGGCTTAACCTTTTCAATGCCGGCCCACATTGCGTCGTACGTAACTTTAACTAGCTTTCTAGCCAAAGGTGTAGCTTCTGGCATTACATACATTTTGCTGGAGTCGGCAATAAAACCGTCTTTTTCCAGAGTAATGTCCAGGTTAATGATATCTGTGCTTTTCAGTAACTGGGTTGTGTTGGGGACACCATGGCAGACGACTTCATTAATTGATGAGTTCAATACATACTGATAGCCGTATTGGCCTTTGCTTGCGGGGCGAGCATTCAACTCATTAATAATAAAGTTCTCTACCTTGTCGTTAATGTCCATGGTTGAGATGCCTGGTTTTACATATGAATCCAACATATGAAAGGTCTGCGCGAGCAACTTGCCAGCGTTGCGCATTAAAACAACTTCGGTAGCCGATTTTATCTTCACACTATTATTCATTGGTGCTTCCTTTCTCACTCGCTGCTTTTGCCACTGAGACATCGGCTGATTTCATCAGCTCTGAGACTATCTGGTTGAACGATAGTTGTGGGTGCAGCTCAGCGAGCATGCCAATTTTTATCCAGAACTCTGCTTGTGAATTGATAGAACGAGACATAACAGAACTTGCTTTTCTTATCTCTTCATGAAGTTCTTCAGAAATTTTCACAATACCCATTGATATATAGTTCATATATAAAACATATTCGGATTGTATCTCCTGATGTTGTGGAGTCAAGCACCATGAGTTAAGTAACCCTCGTCCAACTGTTTAAATTGATATAAAGTAGCCGCTCAAATTTCTATTAAAATCAGAATTATGAGCGACGTATTTAAAACACTATTGAACTTGCGCTCTCTGCGCGCTGCTGCACGAGAAGAATTTACTCTAGAACAACTTCAAGAAGCGCTGGAAAAACTACAGACAGTGGTTGCTGAGCGTGAAGAAGCGGAAGCGGAATCTCGTCAGGCCGAGAAAGAAAAAGAACACAAATTAAACGCATACCGTGAAATGCTGATTGCTGACGGTATCGACCCAGAAGAGTTGCTGGCAACGCTAGCTGATACGCCTAAAAAATCTAAGCGTGCGCCTCGTCCAGCCAAGTATAAATACACAATTGATGGTGAAGAGCGTACCTGGACTGGTCAAGGTCGAATGCCTGCCCCAGTGAAACACGCTATCGATAATGAAGGAAAATCTCTGGAAGATTTTCTGATTTAATCGTTGTGAAGCCCCGTTTATCGGGGCTGTTTTTTAACTTATTGGAAGCTTATCAGCATTCCGTTGGGATTCCATTTAATTCTTATTCACGTTTGGTTGTAGCTTCACGCAAATATCTTCGAATATATGGATATGGTGGATTGATCCGTTTAACCAGTTCGATCTCTTCTTCTGTGATCCCCTGAGTAAGAGTGTCATTCCAGTTAGCAATAATCTTCAGTAGCTGAGGTTTCAATGATAGCGCTTTGTCGGTTGGGCATACCAACTTCGATCTGGCGTCGTTTGGATTACGCTCACGGGTATACATAAGAACAACAAGAGGCGCTTCTATGCGCCTCTGAATAGTTTTTAATAAACAATTGGTTAGATGTGGTCTAGGCGGATGTGGCTATTTTTCAGATCATCATGCGTAATGCCTCTACCATCATTCATTGCATTAAACTGGCGTAATAGCCCGGCAAGAGCATGGATAGAAGCCAGTAGATCACCCGTGTGGGCAGATTCTGACGATGTATGCATGTTACGAATTGGGTAACCAATGGTGATTGCCGCGCTATCAACGCCGGCTAACGCAGCTGCCATACCATCGGTACCCATATCACGACCAGAGAAGTCTAACTGGTAAGGAATATCTTGCTCACGGCAGACATTTTCTAGAGACTGAACTAAAAACTCTGAAATGACAGAGCCACGGCCAATGGTAAAGCCATCACCCATCTTAAGTGGGTTCATTTTACGGTTACCAATTCCCGGTGCTGCTTCGTAGTCATGATTTACATCAGTAGCAATTAATACGTCTGGCTTAAGCTCACCCACTAACTGTGTAGATCCAAACCGACCAATCTCTTCATGGGTTGCAATGGTATAAAGGACACGAACATTATCAAGACCTTCATCTGCCACTAAACGCGCAATCTCTGTTACAGAGAAACAACCCAGACCATTATCTAAGTAAGCACCATAAAAAGTATCCTGAGATACACCATGCTTAATTGGGCGGTCTAAAAGAATCGGGTCACCCGGGCGTAGCCCTAAAGCTTCAACTTGTGCTTTACGATCTTTGCCGTGAGTGTGTAGCTCCAGATAAATCGATTCTGGCTTAATACCTTGTTCACCTGTGCGCTGAGCAGGAGTGGAGAAGTGAATCGCTCCCAGAGCTTCAACCGTACACCCTTCAATCACTTTGAACTTACCCGCTTCATCCGGGTGCTGGCAAAATACTTTGACTTCATGACCAATCAGAGTTGTAGGCAAGAAAGAGTCGGTGTTGATCCATACTTTGCCATCATCATCAATTTTGCGTACCTGCATGCGGATTTTGTCAGCGTGGCCAACAATCATCACGCTTACCAAGTCATCACGACCAGGATGTGAATCAAAAACTAAACCTGCATTCCCTTTAAACTGATGAATTCCCCAGCCGGCTGGCATAAAAGATTCAAATTCAGGTTTAATAACGCCATAGCTCATTGCGGCTTCAAAACCAATTGGCGAAGGTGAGGCCAGTACCTTCTTCATAAACGCAAACTGGTCGTGTGGCATAGTGGTACGCCAAGCGTGTTTTTGTTCCGTGTTGTTCTCTAAACTCATTATTTAGCCCTTTAATCTATTTAGGTGCAAAGCAATCTTACTGCCAATTTTCCATATGCCAGTATTTTGATATGGAAATTTACCATAGAAGAAAGCCGTTAACCTAAAGCTTGTTATACTCAAATGAGAGTAAGAGTCATCAATTTGTGATCTGCTTCATCAAAATGGCGTGTAAAAATATTGCCTTTGTCGTCTATATTGGCATGTTATGCCCCTTTCTTATTTGAAGTTTATTTCTGAGACATTCCTGCTACTCGCTCTTAATATTCAACGCAATCCGCAAACGACGCTCCAATTCCTGTTTAAAAACAGAGGTATAAAACTGGAACGTGACTTGCATTGTCTTATCGGAATTTATCACGGAGGATTAGTTATGAACATTGATAAACTTTGGAACCAAGGATATAGAGCGTATTTATCACAAGAAACAATAGAGCATTGCCCATATGATGAAAAAGAATACATTATCAATTGGATAAAGGGTTATCTTGACGCAGCAAACGATTCTTACCACGAGGTCAGTGGTTAGAGCAGCAGGTAACGTGAAATCGTGATGAAGCGATAGGGAATACTTAACTAGTCGGTACTAATACAACTTAGAGCCGGATACTAAATAGGATACTTGTCATGGCGCTCCCCCAGTCTCAGTATATTGGGGGGGAGCGCCTAAGCACTTCGTTCCTAATGCTTACGACTATGTTTCGTTTCGCCTGCTGTTGATGATTTAAGGCTAAGATTTACTTGGCAAGCTCGGCGGCGGTGTCGACAAAGATCCCTTGAATATCATTTGCTTCACGCTCCGTTTGTCCGCCATGTTCAAGAAATGCCTCGATAATGGCTTGAGTTTTTTCTTCCTTTGCGCGTTCCAGGAAGTAACGCAATTCCAATTCAGCACCTGCATTTTCATCTTTAATAGATGCCTCGATGATTGCCTTGTACATCACGATATCTCGAACTTCTAGCAGGCTAATCACCCCAAGTGTTTGAGCCAGGAAGGCATCCATTTCAGCTTTGGGTACATACTGGGTAATAATGTTCAATGCTTCTGCCTGTTGGGCGGTAAAGTCATTACCAAGAAGCAACGCTTGCAGTGCCTTGTTTTTGCCCATTCTTCTTGCAAAATGAACCGCACCCTGGCCGCCAGTCGGGATGTTGACGTGAATTTCAGGCTGGGCAAAGGCGGCAGTTTCTGTGCCGTAAGCCAAGTCACACGCCATCACGAACTCATTACCGCCCCCTCGCGCTACACCGTCTACCACAGCCACAGAGACCTGCTTCATTGCTTTAATGTTGGCAATCATGTGATTGAATTCGATAGATGCTGCCTGGCCACCTTGAGTACCGTTGATCACATGCAAATCTAAGTGAGCCAGGAAGAACTTTTCGTGGAGTGACTTGAATACCACCACTTTTGTATCGCGATCATCTTTTAGCGATAGCACGAACTCGTTGATTTCGTTTATCAGTTCAATCGTCAGAACATTCACTGGCGGATTATTGATAGCGACTGTTGCGATGCCGTTGTTGTGGGTAATCGATAGTGTGTTCATGGAATCTTCCTCACTTGAGTAAATAGGCTCTGTTAGTTCAGGCCCTCAATGTGTGGTTACTATAGGAGTATTATAGGTGATGAAAAATGCGCTAAATGTCATATAATTGGTGCTGATAATGCAACAAAAAGAAAGCATATGGATTTTTCTAGTCGATTATTGCTGCTACTCGAAGTGATAGAACTCGGTTCATTTACCAAAGTGTCTGAGCAAAGAAATGTTGATCGATCGGTCATCTCTAAACATATCAGCCGATTAGAGGATGAGCTTGGCGTTCGTTTGCTAAACCGAACGACGCGCTCGTTATCTTTAACTGCCGCCGGGAACGAAATGGTGAATCAGGCTAAGTCATTGCGGACTTTGCTAAATGAGACACATCGGCTGGCACAGAATTACCATGCCGAGCCCAAGGGCGTATTGCGCATCACCAGCTCGACCTTGTTTGGTCGCCAGTATGTTCAGCAAGCAGTAGAGGTATTTCAGCAACAATATCCGGATGTCGATATTGAACTGCGTTTAGAAGATCGGGTTGTGGACATGGTCAGGGAAGGGTTTGATATTGGCTTTCGTATTGGCAAGCCGAAAAACTCCAGTCTGATTATTAGAAAAATAGCGCGAAACAGGTTATTGATTGTGGCATCTCCGGCATTTATCAAAAAGCATGGAGAGATCAACACGGTTGAACAGTTGGAGTCTTTACCGGCGACAGCTTACGCCGCGCCGGGGCTCTTGATCGACAAATTCAGGTATCTGGATGACAACAGCGAGAGCAAGCACTTTCAACTGAAGGTGGCCTATAAAGTGAATGATGTCGAAATGGTCACGAAAAGTGCGGTAGCGGGGAACACGCTCGCGGTGGTTACCGCCCAGATGATTGATAATGAAATCCTTGAGGGCAAACTTGTCCCGATAATGACGCAGTTGCATTTAGATGACTTCGGTACCTTTTATGCTGTGTATCCGCACAGAGATGCCCCCATCAAAACTAAGCTGTTCATTGATACTCTCAAAACCATCGTCGGTGATGATGTTCCGATATGGGAAAAGCATATCCCTAATTTTCAAAAGCTGTATGGCCGTGTTGGGTAGGTTTTATATCACTGTTTTATATGATATTTGTTGTTTTATGTGAGGTGCTGTATAGAATTCAGCTTCTTACAAAACAGATGTTCATAATAAAATGAAAAAAAAGCTCGTTCTAAGTCTATTGGTTGGCTCTCTTTCAGGTTGCGCCGTCAAGCCAACACCACTCCCTCAGCACCCGTATAGCTATAATCCCGAGCACTCAGTTGCTCTGCATTACGCCAATGCTCTCGGGTTAAAAAATGTTTATGATTTACCCAAAGGAGAAGCAGAAAGGCTCTTGAAACAGCGTGAAGAAGCGATGATAGAGGCTGGCTTAAATAGCAGCCTAACAGGATATGTTGTCTCTTTCGCCTTCGCCAAAACGCTTGGTTTGCCTACTTCTTTGTCACATGATCTTGCAACGGACACGGCTCAGGACCATTTTATTCTTGGCGCAGGTTCAACAAAAAAGAAAACTGCCAGAGACTACGATAGCGTAGCCTTCTACCTGCCTTACGAGTTGGCCGCAAGCCCAGAAGAGGCGAGAAAGTATGTCTTCAATCACTTCATTTATTTAATGAAGGATATGGGGTTAGAGCTTGAAGATGTCGACTCTGAGTATGAATACGGTGTCGGCCAGCCGTTTTCCCATCCAACATGCACAAAGCTTGATACTAACTGCCGCTATCGCATTCGGGTGAAGGAACCTGTTGTTGCCTATGCTCCTGAATTACTCGGTGGTTATAAGGCTTGGGTGTGGAGTAGTGCCTCTACGAATACACCATCGATTGCGATTTATGATGTGGCGAACTTTTCTGATCTCGCAACGTTCAACTTAAATCAGATCACATCGAATGAAAAAGCGATCCAAGCCAGTTTTAATTTGCCTTTAAATAATGCTTTCCCTGATTGGGCTGTCCAATATAAAACGGCGACGTACAACCGCGCGCCATATGTGTTGGTTAAAGGTCAGGAATACAAGTTTGAAGAGCCAAAATAAGGCTGGCTAGGCGATACCTGATTTCATTCAGGTATCGCCTAGTTGAGGTGAATTGTAAGTCAACCGTTCTTAATGCCCACTGTTATATTCCGACTTGGCGTTGTAGTAGACCCACTCACAGTGCTCGCTGAAGGCCTCTTTTGCCAGCTCCTGCAGGGTGTAGTGATAATCAGAGGTGTTCTCCAGTTCAGTAGCTGCGCGCTGGTATAAGGCAATGAGCCGGGAGTAACTCACACACAAGTGCTCGTAGCCTGCGAGGTTGATCCACAGGGCCAGAATACCACTGGCAAATAGCATTACCTTGATGCCCAGGTAGAGCCAGGTGTAGTAATCGGCTGTACCGGTGAGCTGCAAGGTGAACAATGAAGCCAGCAATACCACAAAACTCGTCATCAGCAATTTAGATAGTTTGCCCAGGGTTCGGTGATAATGGCCTGGCATTTTTAGCAGGTTGCTATGAATCTTTTTTATCTCCCGAAAACCTTTACCGGGTGTCGCGGTAAGCCGCGCTTTGAGGTATGAGATCTGACTCTCCATCCAGGCGTGTTTGATCTTGTCAGGATCAATGATGCTCTTGTCCTGCCACCAGGCCAGCTCGGTTAAGTACACAGCCTGCTGGAACAGTGGCAGGTTATTGCGCATCTGTCTTGGCAGCAATGAACTTTCGCAGGGCGCAATATCGGCAAGGTTCAGATACCCTCTCAATCTAATGGCTTCGGCAACGCCGCGATATAGCTGATAGTCGCGCTTCCAGCCTCTGAGCCTGGATGTCCAGTAAAGGCCTATGCAGGCAACAAGGGCAAACAAGACACCGCCTGTCACCATATACCCCGAGGCTGAGCTCACACCCCATTCAACAAATTCCAGTGCCAATAGGGCGAAAAATGCACAGAAGAAAAACGTCAGTACAGATTTCTGGTATTTATCCCGCCTTTTCACCGCCTTGGTATCGGCATAGTGGAATAACCGGTTTAACGCTGGCGTTAAGCCTGGCTGTGCGCTGTCTTGTTCGGCCTTTTGTGTATCGTTCCCCTTGTACTTGCGGTTAAACAGGCGTATTTGTTCAAGCAGCGTGGTGAACTCGTGAGACAGAAAGTCCTGTATGCTTTGATGGTGGCTGCAAGACAGATAAACGGAGTAGGGTGATCCTTTTAAAGGCGTGGTCAGATAGCTGATATCGGCCTCATCGCTTGCAGGCCTGCAACGCGTGACCGGAATATGTTGTACAACCCCACCATTGGATCCATCGAATCCTTTGGGGAACAAGGCTTTTATTTCCGGGATATCGGGAATATCGCCAAGCTGCATTTTGACAACATCGGCGGTGCCACCATGCCCTTTGGCTGGTTTGCTGTCCCACAGGGCGATAACGACATTGGCATAGCGGGTAAATACTGCGCCTTGGTAGAGATAAGGATATGCCTCATCCATGTCACTTGTAACAGATTGACTGGGTGCTGTGATGGTACAATCATACTTTTCGCAAATTTTTGCCGCGTATTCATAGTCCTCCTGGTTGTCGTAGCTCTCCTTTAGTTGAGATAGGGGAGCGACAAGACAGGGAAGCGGGGTGATCCTTGCTCCTGCGGATTTCAATTGCAGGGCGGCCTTCATTGCCAACAGATCGGCTCCCTGTGCCATACCGCATAACAGGTGAACCGGAGTATCCGGGCCGACGGTGTCCAGCCAATATTGCAGGCAGGCTGTAAAGGCATCCGAGACGCTACGGTGGTCACGGCTATCTTGCAGGGCATCGATATCACGATGCCCGGTAACAGCAATAACCAGTGGCATTCTGCCGGTATTATTGTCCATATTCATGGTTTGTCTGCTGCTGTGTGGTTGGTTGCGCTTGAGTGTGGTTATCCGTCAGGGCTATCAGGCTGCGCGCAACGATTGAGTCATCGAACCAGGCCTTAAGACGATCGCCATCTAAATGTAGCGCCCGGCCGGTTAACGAGCTTTCCTCGGCGGTAAAGAGCGCTGATTCCAATGAACCGCTACCCAGTTCGACTTTGCGTGCAACGTCGATACGCCCTTTGCGTGTCATAAGGTGGTTATATTGCCCACTGTGAGCAGAAACGGAGTATTGTTCAAACTCGTTAACTTTAGTGAGCCAGGTGCTGGTTTGATGTCTGAGCAAAGCGAGCTCTTGCTGACAGGTTGCTGCGGTTTGGTTGAGTTGTTCTGACTGATTTTGATAGAGGGTAGTGAGTTGATGTTCAGCCTCAGTGATATCAGACTCGCGCAGCTTCTCGACCTCTTCGAGCAGCGGATGAAGCAGGGTTTTCAGTTCGATTTGGACTATCTTGTTGTTGAAACTGGATAGCGAAAGCGCCAGGGAGCGATTAATTTCACTGACGTAGTTGACTTCTTCCTCGGAACTTTTCACTGCCTTGGCTTTCTTTTTGCTGAAAACAGCCCTGATACACAAGGTTAGAATGAAGCCGACCAATAGCGGGATACCTAGGTTTGGTGATTGGTTGAATCCCGCCCCCATAGCAATGAACATGATGACACCCATGATATTACCAGCCTGCAATTTTCGGTGTGCTGCTTGTTCTTGCTCTTTCGCCGTAATGACTTTTTCCAGCCGTTCATGGCGTGCCTTCAGAAAGTCGCGTGCTTCGGTCAGGGCTTCTGATAATAGCTGATGCTCTTGATCCTGGAACTTTTTTTGCTCACGGAGCTGGTCTAGCTGTTGTTGAAGATTAATATAGCGAGTCGTTAACTGCGATGATGCCCGACGCAGCAGTCGATAGTTCTGCCATACATACTGTGAAGCCACATAGGCGCGTTGCAGTAGTGCTGCATCTTTAAGAAGCGCAGGTGGCTGCGGGGCGGAGAGTGACAATCGCTGTTTTGCCCATTGCTGGTTGTCTGATAGCGATTTGTGCATGTTGAAGTAAAAGCTGTCGAGTTTATGGGAGACCTCAGTGTTTACTTCAGTAAAGGTATAGGGATATTTTTCAGTAAATCGGTCAGCAACCAGCACATAGTGGGAGAGCTTGAACCGCAATAGCGATGACATGGTATCAACGGCTTTGTGAAGCCATTCTATATTGTTGTTTTGCTCCCTTTGCATCAAATAGACTTCGGCCAGAAACTCAAGTGCTTCGTATGTCGGGTAGGACTCTATCGCCTGAAGCAACAGGCTTTCTGCTTTGGCAAAGTCTTTCTGAAAGCAATACGCCCTGCCAAGGTGGGTAAGGTGCAGCGAAGTGAGCAGGGTATCTTCATCCTTCAGCATTTTTTCCAGCGTTTCGGCGTATTGATGGCTGCTGCGCCAGTGTTCTTCGCGGGTGCCATGAAGAGCATAAAGTCGGCTGAGCCAGAAGCAGCTGAAAAAGTCTGAACCGAACTCTTTAATGGCTTTTTGCAGGTTTTTAAGTGCCTGCTCCTGATGGCCATACGTTAGGCTCTGATATGCCCATTGCTTACGTTGGGCAAGATCAGCGGCTAATGGACTGCTGGTATTATCAGGCGTGCCTGGGCGGTAAATGCGGGTTAACTGCTTGCGAATACTGTCTGGCAGGCGGTCGAGCCGGTGACGGGGAAAGCCGGACACATCGAGCAAATCCGAGGCCAGGGTCAGTTTTTCTTCCTCACCAAGCGTTTGCCATACATCGTCTTCAAGCTTGTTGGTGATTTGCCGGGCTACGCTCTCCGAATCGTTTGTTGCAAGCTGACCGATTGTGACACAGTCACTGAGGCGCTCATATACTCGGCGTACAGCTGGCGGCATGTTACCGAGCGTGTCGTATTCAGGACCAACCAGAAAGGCGAAGACATCCACATCGGCTTCCAGCGCGGCTTCAATTTCAAGTTCGATATAAGTCTTGCCACTTTCAGCCTCGCTGCCGATATTCTGCCCCAGCAAACAGATCATATAGCGGCTGTTTCTTACCTGTTGCAGGCTGTTTTCTAACGGTGCAGCTTTAAAGGCTTCCAGTTGAGCCAAATGGAAAGGTTTCAGGCCACAACGCTGGAGGGTTACCGACTCTCCCATACGTTTGGAAATGTGTTCAACCAGTGGCTTGAATTCAGAGAAAGAGAAAGAAAAAAAGATGTTATCCATAAAAGGCGTTTGTCCCTTACCTGCCAACAGGGATATTTCCCTGCATTGCGCAATGTCCCCTGTCATTCACATTGTCAATGACATCAAATGCGTATGATTATAGGGTGATTCACAAACAAAAAAACAGCTAATGATCTGTTTTTAAAGGATCCATGATCATCAGAGGATGTTCGGAAGGTGCATAGCTGACAGCAGTTAGCAGAAATCACTAACGTGACATCAATTGTTCTCTGTTGGAGGGGCTACAGCCCTTGAGCACCAAAGGCTGTAGCAGGGGGAGGAGGAGATCAACTGTTCTGCGACTGCTCCTCGTCGCTGATGGCTTCGGCATAGCCTTTCGGCGGCGGTGTCCAGCCTCGTTCCGAGCGGGCATGCTTGTCGCTACGATCCTTTTTCATTTCTTCTGCCATTACCTCTTCCAGGCGAATGAACAGTTCACGGTAGTTATTATCGAAGCGCTCGTCTTCTGAGTCGTCTTCCCAGGCGGCATACAACTTGTCGGATTTACGGTCTTCGACCCGTTTATAGGTGGCTTTCTGCTGCTCGACAAAGAAAGGATGCAAGCCGAGTGTTTTCATCGCGTGTCCGCCAATTTCTAACGCCGAGTGATAGGTTTCAGATTCGATGATATCTGCTCCTGCTTGCCTTAACAGGTAGCCATGGCCACGGTCGAAGGCGCGGGTGATGACTTTGACTTTCGGATAGGTGTGTTTGACGTATTTCACCATCTCGACACTGTGCTCGTGATCGTCGATAGCCACCACAAGGGCAGCGGCATGTTCAATGCCGGCAGTATGCAGAAGATCCGGGCGAGTGGCATCACCGAAGTAAGCCTTGGTTCCGATTTGGCGCATGACATCGATCTGATTGGCCTGATGGTCCAGGACAACGGTTTTGACACCGTTGGATACCAGCAGGCGGTTAACTATCTGCCCAAAACGGCCGATACCAGCGATGATGACCGTGCCTTGATCGTCGATAACATCTGTTTCACGGTCGTTAGAGGTCTTCTCGAACCGGGGAAGGATCACCTTGTCAAACAGGATAAACAGCCCCGGTGTCAGGAACATTGATAGTGCGACCACGAGGGAAAGCATCTGTGCGATATCGGCAGGGATAACGTGATTTTGCAGCGAGAAGCTCAGCAGTACAAAACCGAATTCACCGGCCTGGGCGAGGCTGAGTGTAAACAGCCAGCGGTCACTGCCCTTGATTCTAAACATCAGCGCAAGGCTGTACAGCATCAGGGCTTTAACCAGCATAACACCCAGTGTCAGAGCGATAATGACAGTAAAGTCATTTAATAGCACTGAGAAGTTGATACCGGCACCCACAGTGATAAAGAACAAGCCGAGCAACAACCCTTTGAAGGGATCGATGTTGGACTCAAGCTCATGACGAAACTCACTGTTTGCCAATACGACCCCGGCCAGGAAGGTACCTAGTGCCGGAGACAGGCCCACCAGGCTCATAAGGGCAGCGATGCCGATCACCAGCATTAATGCCGTTGCGGTAAAAATTTCGCGCAGGCCAGAGCTGGCCACGAAACGAAACAGCGGACGGCTGAGAAAATGGCCGCCAACCACAACTGCAATGATGGAGCCGGTGATCACCAGGCCATATGCCCATCCTGGCAATCCGGCTACAAGGCTTAATTCCTCATGATGCTCTGCAGCAGACGTAGCGGCAGATTGTGCCTGTTCAATCAGCTCGGGGAGGGCCAGTAGCGGAATAAATGCCAGCATAGGGATAACGGCAATATCCTGGAACAGCAGGACTGAAAAGGCGTTTTGGCCGCCTTCGGTTTTGGTCAGGCCTTTCTCATTGAAGGTTTGCAGTACAATCGCAGTAGAAGAGAGCGCAAAAATAAGGCCGATAGTCAGGGCGACAGTCCAGGGCTGGTTAAAGAACAAAGCGATTCCCATCATCGCGGCAGCCGTTCCTCCAACCTGCAGACCGCCAAGCCCCATCAGGCGATTTCGCATCGCCCACAGCATCTTGGGTTCTAGCTCCAAACCGACGAGAAACAACATCATCACGACCCCAAATTCAGCAAAGTGCTGAATGGTGGTGGTCTCTTCGCCCACCAGACCGATAACCGGGCCAATAACAACGCCGGCAATGAGGTAGCCCAACACCGAACCTAACCCGAGTCGCTTGGCGATCGGTACGGCGATAACAGCGGCAACCAGATACACGAAGGCCTGCAAAAAGATGCTGGTCATTTGACCTCCGCTGTATTGATCGGATTGGCTTCCAGGTAGTGATTGAGTTTTTCTGCCGGGGCCGCAACATCGAGCTCTATCTTATCTGCGACGAGTCGTTGTAGCAGATCGCGCCAGGTAGCAAGGTGGCTATCAATGCGTTTTTCTTCCTGGGCCGTGCGCGAACCAAACAGGGCAAAAGGCGGCAGGTAGAGCATACCGGTCAGGCTTGCCATTTGCTCAAGAGGATAGAGCAGTTGGCGAATTGTGAAATGGTTATAGCCGTCTGCATGATAAGCATCGGCCTTTCCGCCTGCCGTCAGTGAGCAGAAAAAAGCTTTTCCCGTTAATGCGTTGCCATCAGGACCATATGCAAAGCTATATTCCAGCACCAAATCTTGCCATTCTTTCAAAATTGCAGGGGTGGAATACCAGTAGAGGGGAAACTGAAAAATAATCACATCATGGTCGACCAGTCGCTGCTGTTCGCGGTCAATATTGATGTTGAAAGTCGGGTATTCCGCGTACAGGTCGATGGCCGTGACCCCGTCAATTTGCTTGGCCAATTCAAACAATGGCTGGTTGACCTCAGAGCGATGCTGAGAAGGGTGTGCAAAAAGCACCAATACCTTTTGGCTCATAGTGTTCCTTACTATAAATCGAAGATTGGTTGCAACATGTTCAGATTTTTCTCATCTTACTTCTTGCCTGGTTGCTTGCAACCATTATAGAAGATAGCGGCGTTCTGTTAGCGAGGCTCGTCGGGCGGGTAAGGGGTATTGTTCAACGATCAGATGCGGCATAAGTCTGTTCTAGGTGGTAATAGCGGTTTGATAGTCGCGCAGGTAATGGACTGCGCGACATGGCGCTTGGCCGTTACAGCCTAAAGGCTTATCACTTGATTTTGGCCGTGATAAATACCAATAAGATCATGCATGGTGCCAATACGACCCACCGCAAGCTTATCTTTGAGCTCGAAGAAGTCCAGGCAGGTACCGCAAACTATGATATCAGTGCCTTTCTCTTGCAGTTTTTGCAGTGCATCGACCGTGTCAGCCTGGTCAATACAGAGCTTCACGCCAGTGTTAACAAAGAAGATCGAAGTTGGCGCCTGTTCATAATCGGAACTGACATTGAAGAAAGCATTTATCAGCTTTTGACCGATCACTTCATTTCCCTGGCCAAGACTGTCATTGGCGATGACATAGGATTTAGGCAATATAGCCTGCTTGTGACCAGAGCTGGCGATAATCGTTTGTCCTTCAGGCGTTTGCAGCACTTCCTCGACGGTTAACCCTTTCTTTATCAGGTTGTCTATCAGGGCTGTCGTAATCGCTTGATCTGAGCTGAGAATTTCGACGTTGCTATAGTTTTGGTCTTCGAAAACAGTTTCTACCAGATTGAGAGCCTGCTGTTGTGAGACTCCGCGAACATCAATCTTGTTGATCATAATGTTTTACTCCATTGAGAAGTTTTCTTGTATATAAATGGGTGTATTCCACGTTTAACTGTTTGAGCGTATCCGTCATATTCGGCCAGTCACACTTTTCCAGTGCGATGCAGAACCCGCATTTTGAGCTAATCGCTCTCGGAGAGCTGATCAGCTTTGGCAGTAATGCAGCCTTTTTGAGTTTGCTTTCCGCTTTCAATGCCTGATGGCTTGAATTGAAAGTAATAATGTAAGTAACTGAATCTTCCATTGAACTCGCTTTACAATGAATGTTGGGCAGCAACTTGCTGGCCAATAATGGCGGCACCTAATGCGCCGGTAAGTTGAGGGTGGCTTGGAATATCAACAGACAGGCTTCCTACCTGGGCCTGAATCGCTTCCAGTACGCCTGGGTTTTGTGCCACACCACCGGTAAACACGATAGGTTCGGCAAACCCGATTTTTCGACCCAGCGATACCACTCGTTTGGCCACAGAGTGGAATACACCGCGGAGAATAACTTCTGCGGGTACACCTTTATGGAGCAAACCAATGACTTCTGATTCGGCAAAAACGGCACACATTGAAGAGATTTCGCAAACCTCGTTGGTCGTCAGAGCGGCAGCTCCCGTTTGATCCAAAGGCATATCCAGGGTATGGGCGACCATCTCGATGAATTTCCCGGTACCTGCAGCGCAGCGGTCATTCATCACAAAGTCGTCTACCTTGCCACTCTCGGAAACCTTAATCACTTTGGAATCCTGGCCGCCAATGTCGATGATGGTTTTGGCTTGGGGGCATAAGTAGGCAACGCCAGCCGTGTGGCAGATAATTTCCGAAGAGGCTTTATCGGCCAGTTCGAAGTAGTTACGGCCGTAGCCTGTTGCGACAGTCATTGCCACATCAGAGCGGTTAAATTTGTTAGCTGCAAGCATGTCAGAATACAAACGCTCTGCGTTGTCTCTCGGCGCTGCACCACTTAAGGTGATAGCTGAATCAATAATATTCTGGCCGTCAAACAACACCATCTTTATGGTTCGGGACCCGATATCCACGCCACATGTGATCATTGTGCTAACTCCAGCAGAGTCTGGACTCGAACTTTGAGTTGTTCACGGTCCGAACTGGAGTAGTCGGTTTCTACCTTCAGGTAAGCAAGCCCTAGTTCTTTACGTACAAATTCATTGATCAAAACAGACTCAACGTTATAGGTGTGGCAAGCTTGCCATACCAGGTCTATGACAGCGTCAGCCTGGTAATCTTTGGCGAGTTTTCTCAATAACTCTTTTCGGCCTTCATTTGGGGTCATGCAAGAGCAAGGGATATTAAAGTGCTTGCGAGCAATCGCTTCTAGTGGATCGCCTTGTTCAGAAACCTCTTCGTACACCCCTTTAATCCCGGAGCAGGCTTCCTGGACGACGACCACACCACCACACTCTTCGATAATCTCAATGAGTTTTTCTGTCCCATGGCCGGTAGGGCAGCCGGTAAGAAGAACGCGAGGTGCGTTGGCCGGCGCGACCTGATGGCCTTGTTCTAATCGCTGGTTGGCCATTGCCAAAAAGTGCTTCATTTGTTCGAGGTGTTTAGAAAAGCCAGCCACACGGTAGCGGGTTTGGGCGATTTCATAACCCGATACGATAGCAGGCTTATGCTGGCCGAGCTCTTGAATGGCAAGGATCAGGCGGCGTTCTTCATTCATCGCCTTAATCGCTGTGCGTAATTTTGCCTCTGTGATGTCTGTCTGGAAGGTTTGCTCGAGCTTCTGCTTCAACTCCTCGACTTCGGCCAGCCAGTGCCGAAAAGCACGTTCTTTGTCTGACTTCTGAGTAAGCTCAAGAACATGCATGTTTTTGTCCCGTGACAAGACTTCATACATTTTCTTTTTGCCGTCGCAGGTTGTTTCGGCGACTAACAGATCCGAATCATTGAGTAATGGACAGCCTCCGGTGAGGGCGTAACCATAGGATGATTTGATAAGAGGACATAAATTCGAAGGCAGTACGGTTTCAGCATGGGTAATGGTATTTTGACTGGTACCGCAAAGACATATGGGGGTTGCACCGGCCGCCAGAATCAGATCTCTTGGCGTGAATTCGCAGTAAAAACCGACGATCCCATGCCCCGCTTGTTTTTGTTCTGAGACGTAGCGGATTTCATCAGATATGGCACTTTTAAAGTAGTCCAATGGTGATGGTACTGTTTGTTCTGGCGTGACACCGCCCTTGCTCGCTTCTAACATAGCATCCCTTTATATTTATTGAATTGTAATTAGCTGACGGCTATCAGGTGTTGGCTATGGATAGCTCCCGATACCGAGAAATCGTTCTGGATTAGTAACCTTAGGAGGCCAGCTGCTTTATTGCCGATATGGCCTGCTCGATTTGTTCTGATGTCGTGAACGCGCCAATGCTTAGCCGTATGGTGCCGTTAGGGAAAGTGCCGAGCGTTTTATGTGCGGCAGGTGCGCAATGCAGGCCGGTTCGGCAGTAGATACCATGTTCGTAGGCCAGCAGTTCATCGATTTCGCCGTTATCTTTATCTTTGATCGTAAAGGAGACGACGCCGACACGAGGCTGAGTATGGTCCGGACCATAAAGAATCACGCCAGGAATGGCTTGAAGCCCTTTAACTAGTTGTCTGGTCAGTGTTAGTTCGTGTTGGGATACAGCATCGACGGTTTTATCTTGTAACCAGCTAATCCCCGCATTTAACCCGGCAATTCCCGGCAGGTTTGGCGTGCCGCTTTCCAGGGCGTCGGGTAGAAAGTCAGGTTGCACCTCTAATTCTGAGTTACTTCCTGTTCCACCAGTGATGAGTGGTTTGATAGTCACGCCTTGCAGGCTGTTACCAATAACCAGGCCACCAATCCCCATTGGTCCCATTAGTCCTTTATGTCCGGTGAATGCCAGCAAATCAATACAGGATGCTTCCATATCGATAGGTATGACTCCCGCAGTCTGAGCGGTATCAACGAGAAATAAACAGCCTTGCTGGCGGCACAACAGGCCAATATGGGCGATAGGTTGAATGGTGCCAAAGGTATTCGATGCGTGATTGATGGCAACAAGCTTGGTTTTTGGGGTCATTGCCGCTTTGAGATTATCTGCCTTGATAAGGCCTGTGTTCGGGCAGCAAGGGACAACGGTAACAATGACGCCTTCTTGTTCCAGCTGGCGTAATGGCCGCATCATGGCGTTGTGTTCCATGCTGCTCACAATTACTTGATCACCGGGTACCAACAGGCCTTTTAATGCCAAGTTTAGGGACTCTGTAATGTTGCCGGTAAATACAACATGGGCATCATCGCTGGCGCTAAAGAAATTGAGTAGTCTTTCTCTGGTTTCAAAGATCAGGCGGCTTGCATCATTGGCCAAAGGGTGGCTTGCCCTGCCGGGGTTAGCACAATCCTGACTAATATAACGAGTCATAGCCTCAACAACCTGTGCAGGCTTAGGGTTACTGGTTGCCGCGTGATCAAGGTAAATCATGATTTCACTATCCCTATACTCGGCTGTCATGTGTATCTCAGAAGAATCCAGCCAGAAACACCAGTTAGTCGCGGAATAACGACACGAAGTGCTGCCCCTTAAGGAGATGCGGCGTATATATTAGTATTTACCACAAGGATTTCAGTGAAATAGATCGCATATAAGGGCGTTCAACTACCAGTAATTATTGATAATTTGAGTTGATAACGTGGTATGTAAATTAAATGTATGGAAGTCGTGCTGACACAGATATTATGCGGTGATAATTCTGTGTCAGCAGTGTCAGTCAGATTGAAATGGGTATAGGTGAATTAGCTGTGGTCAGGAGCCACATCCCCTTTTGAGCTTGGGTTGGCAGGATCGCCGCTCCATTCGAACCAGCCGCCGTCGAAGACGCTGATGTCTTCCCAGCCCATGACATAGGCATAGAAGAAGGTTTCAGACGCGCGCCAGCCGGTACCGCAGTAGAAGGAGACTTTCTGCAATTCGTTAATGCCCCAGTCTTTCCAGAAGGCCTCAATGATATCGGCACTGATCATGGTGTCATCCGGGTTGCGGAAGTCTTCAAGGTGGTAGGCGTCAGAACCGGCATGGCCCCACTTGGAACCGGTAATTCGACCTTTTGGCTTGATGTATTTATAGCCACTGGTATTGCCGATATACTCTTCCCAGCTACGGATACTGACCAGAGATTTGTGCTCAGGATCATCGAGGATCGCTCTGGCTTCCGGTACATCAATGATCAGCTCAGGCCGGGATGGAATCGGACGTCCGAAGTCGACATGCTTTGGTGCTTTATTGAGCATTGGCTCGGTACGGTAACCGGCGTTAACCCAAGACTTCCATCCGCCGTTAAGCAAGCGAACATCATCGACACCGGCGTACATAAGAATACTGGCGGCGCGAGCAGCTGCGGTATTGTCTCGACCATACAGCACGACGGTTGTATCAAACCGGATACCAAGCTGCTTGATAGTTTCAGCAAGCTTCTGGTCGTCTACCCGGTTCCACCAAGGTTCTGACTCGATATTGTTGGTGTTGAGATACAGTGAACCTGGGATATGTGCAGCCAGATATTTTGTTGGTGGCCCCCACGCGACTTCGACAACTTTGAAGCCTTTTTCCGGTGCATACAGCGCTTGTTCGCCGTCGATTACCTGTTTTAGCCATTGCGGCGTCACCAACTTCTCAAATTTCGCCAGATGGTCTAGCTGGCCGGAGTAGTCGCTGATTTTCTGCGAAATAGTCGAAACGTTGTTGATGCCGATGCTATCAAGCTGCTTAAGCAGGACATTGGCCTTCTCTGGTTCGCAGTAAAGGAAAGTCGGTTTGGTTAACTCGATCCCTTTGCTCTGAAGCAGTTGCTCGAGGTGCGGAGGTCGCAGGGTGCTTAACCAGTCCGAGTCAAAGTTGATTGCACCGGGAAAGTGTCCGCCACGTGTTTGTGAAGCTTCGGGCCATCCGTTGTAGTTGTTGCTGGAGCGACAGTCGATCACCTGAATATCGCTAGGTGGTAACTTGGCTAGCTCATCAAAAGTGGTTGCCATAAGCGGGGTACTTACAAGGGTTATGAGTGGGAATAGTAACCGTCTGACAGAAAACATGTGCATGGCCCAGTAGTGAAATAAGGATGGCATTATATAACGCCATCCAGGTTCATAATTTATATAAGATCACAGACTTACGCTGTTGTACGTGTTTTTCTGCTCTTGTTTCCAGAGCCTGACGGCTTGTTAGCTTGGGGTTTGCGATCCTAGGGCTTTCGGCTCTGGGACTTACTGCCGTTGGGCTTCTTCCCCTGCGGCTTGCTGTCATTGTTGCCACTGCTGTTGCGACGAGAATGAGGCTTCTTGTTGCCACTTGACTTGTTGGCGCCCGGTTTTTTAGGCGCAGTTCGGTGGCCGCTTGCATTATCACCAGAGCGCTGGCCGTCTTTGTGTTCAGCTTTCGGCTTTTTCGGTTTCTTTGGTTTCTTGGCTTTCAGCGGACGAAGCGGTTGTGATTCAGGTAGCTTGTTGGCCGGTGTAAAGCCAAACACTTCCTCGCGCGGTAGGATCTGCTGAGTCAGGCGTTCGATAGCCGTCAGCTCTTTATATTCATCGGCACAGACCAGTGAGATAGCCTGACCCTCGGCGCCTGCACGACCGGTACGGCCAATACGGTGTACATAGTCTTCGGCTACATTTGGCAGGTCAAAGTTAACGACCTGAGGCAACTGGTCGATGTCGATACCACGGGCTGCGATATCGGTAGCAACCAGAATACGTACTTCACCACTCTTGAAATTAGCAAGGGCCTTGGTACGGGCACCCTGGCTTTTGTTGCCGTGAATGGCAGCTGCTTTTATGTCACGAGCCTCAAGAAAGGTCGTCAGACGGTTAGCACCGTGTTTGGTACGGGTAAAGACCAGTGCCTGTTTCCATTTGTTTTCCTGGATCAGCTTGGTCAGAACGGCCGATTTCTTTTTCTTGTCAACCGGGTGAACCCACTGTTTAACGCTCGGCGCCGCAGCATTGCGCGGGGTAACAGAAATCTCAACCGGATCGTTTACCAGGCCTTTTGCCAGCGCGCGGATTTCGTCAGAGAAAGTTGCCGAGAAGAGTAGGTTTTGGCGATTTTTTGGCAGTACTGCCAGGATTTTCCGGATGTCGCGGATAAAGCCCATATCCAGCATACGATCGGCTTCATCGAGTACCAGCACTTCAAGTTGATTGAATTTGACTGCGTTTTGATTGTATAGATCCAACAGGCGGCCCGGTGTGGCAACCAGTACATCAGCGCCCTGGCGCATGCGCATCATCTGAGGGTTGATTTTGACCCCGCCAAAAACAACCGCCGAGCTAAGCGGAAGTCGCTTTGAATAGGTAGCAACGTTTTCGCCAACCTGTGCTGCAAGTTCACGGGTAGGGGTTAGAACCAGAGCGCGGACCTGGTTGGAACGGACCTTGGGACCTTTCGACAAACGCTCCAGAATTGGTAGGGTAAAACCTGCAGTTTTGCCTGTTCCTGTTTGTGCCGCCGCCATGACATCCTTGCCTTCGAGCACAGCAGGGATTGCCTGAGCCTGAATAGGGGAAGGTTTTTCATAGCCTTGGTTAGCAACAGCTTCAAGGATTGGGGTACATAGGCCCAGAGAGGCAAAACTCATAAGATAGTCTCAATCAAAATTAAAAACCGCCTCATAGCGTGAGGCAGGAAGCCGGCTAGCTTACAGCAGAGGAGGGGAAAGTGCTAGGGGCCGTTTATCTTCAGCGTTTCTCGGTGAATGACAACCGGGCCCGGATAATTTTGATGTTAAGGTTGGACTGTCAGCGGTTAGTCTGTTGTCGCAATCAAGTTCTCAAAGCGCTCGTTGCCCTGGAGTGATTCGAAATCTTGCTCTTCACTAGCCAGCTCTTTGAGCGAGGCACTGCCCAAAATGGCTTGTTCCAAATCCATGATGGCCTGTTCTTCGGCTCCCAGGCAGGCATAGGCGCAGGCACGCTGATACAGGGCGTGGGCATTGCTGGTATCGACTTCAAGTACCCGGTTACAGATACTCAGTGCCCAGTGGAATTCACGAATTTCCATGGCCGCATCGGCTTTATGGGTCAGGGCTTCGAGATCGCCGGGACGAATTTTCAGGATCTCGTCGTACACTTCCATCTTTTGCTCGGGAGTCTGTGAACCTTGAGCTCTTAGCCAGAGATTGTGGACCTCGTTGATGATCTCAATCTCCTTGTTGTTCTGGGCTATGATCCGCGTTTTTCGTTTCAGGTCGCGTTCAAGTAACTGGAACTTCTTCTCATATTGTTCAGCGATATCATGCAGCTGCTGATCGGCCATTTGCTTGGTGTTTTCTTTGATCTCTTTCAATGACTGCCAGCCTATCAATGCAAACAGCGAAGCGGCACCGGCAATAAGGTAGAAGAAGTAAGTGACGGTGACATTGGCATAGTTCATCGACTTGTCGGCGACACTCAGCTCGCGGTCGGTGATCTCGATAGTGAGCCTGCGCTCAAGATCTTGCTGATCGGTACGCAGCGCTTTGAGTTCGTCAAGGACATACCTTTCCATCAGGGGTTTGTCATACATACTTTCCTGCGAGTATTTTTCTTCGCCCAATGCCGGCCAAGACAGCATAGTCATAACAAGCAAAGATAACAGCCACTTATACATCTCTGAGTCCTTTAACAGTCAATTTGCTAGTAGTTGCTGACTATATACCTAACAAGCCGGGCAGTTAAAGGGGGGATGTCGAGAGATTTGAGATAGGGGAGATATAATCGTTTGATTTTGTTTTTAGAATTGCCATCGCTATCAATTTGTTGCCATGGCAATTCTGAGAACAGGGAGAGCAGACTATGCCTGAAGGCATTCACCTTGCTCAAAACCACCGGCTTGTTGAACGGATGCCAGCATGGCCAGGCGTTTCTTTTCACGCGCAAGTTCAGCGTCGGAAGATTGCGGTGCATTATCGCAAATATCTGCGTCTGGCAGGTTAGAAAAGACATGCACTTTGTTAAACGTAAGCATGAAGAAATACCCTCGAGCGAAATAGAAATTGGTAAATTAACAACATCCTGTCGTCTGGTGGTTAAAAAATCATCATCCTTGTTATGATTTGTTAGGGATGAGTAAACAGGCGTAGATCACACCGGTGCAACATCTGTAGGCGTAGAAACGGTTAGTCGGGTAGCAATTAGAATCTCGCCCTGGCAGCGAATAACCGCAAGGACCGCCGAGGCAGTGTTTTGAAAGAAGGTAAAGTTGCACTGACTACACTGAAACGATTTCTCGGATTGAGGGGAGAAGGTCGGCTGTCCGCACGAAGGGCAATACATCGTTATGCTACCGGTTGGTTGAAAGGCGCGAGGATAGCGTAGCCGATAGAGGATTGCCAGTGATGCCAAGTTACTCGGGTATATATCAAGCCGTAGAATGAGGTACTATAGCTCGAAATTGTCCATGTTCGGTTTATATGATGTCTGAAGAAGAATATGAAGTAGAAGCGCTGGCGGTTGAGGTATCAGCCCAGCCTATCGAGCTCTACAAGGTCTTGAAAATTGCCAATGCGGTCAGTGGCGGCGGTGAAGCAAAATATGCTATTGCCGAAGGCTATGTCGCCGTCAATGGCGAGCTGGAGCAGCGTAAGCGCCGTAAGATGTATGACGGCGATGTGATCGAATTTAACAATGAATTCTACGTTGTGATTTGTGACCAGCCGGTTGATGAATCACCGCAGGAACCTGAGCTGGCAATGCCTAAACCGGCAAAAAAAGCAGACAAGCCAGGTGCCAAGCAGGCATCAGGAAAAGGCAGAGGCAGCAAGTCGGCATCGGGCAAAAAGACACGCGGCAATAAAGCTGGCGGAAAGAAAAAATCGGAGAGCAAAGCCGGGCCGGCCGATCAGTCTACCGGTCGTAAGCCAATTAGCTTCTAGCTCTATAGGTGCTATTAAGAAAAAAGAAACTGCCTAAAATGGCAGTTTCTTTTTATGGTGAGTACGTAGTATTGGTTATTCGGTATTAATGGCTGTTGACGCTGAGGCCGTATTTCTTGATTTTTCGGTAAAGCGTGGCAATACCGATACCCAGCTCGTCGGCAACCAGTTTGCGGTTGCTCAACCGATTAATCGCTTCTTCAATGCGGATTTTTTCCATTTCTTCAAGGCTCATAGCGCACTCGTCCGCGTGAATACTCTCGACTTGGTGCTCGACTTTGGTCTGCTCGAAATAGGGAGGCAGTAAGTCGACATCAATCGTGTCGCCTTCCGGTACGACATTCACCAAATATTCAATCAGGTTACTCAGTTCACGGACATTGCCAGGCCAGTGATAGGCGTTGAGTCGGGCCATGGCTTCGGATGCAATGCCCGGGTAGCTCACACCGATTTTTCGGGTATGTATATCAAGGAAAAACTGTACCAGAAGCTCGACATCACCTTCACGTTCTTTCAGCGGCGGGAGGTGAATAGGGATCACGTTGAGACGATAGTACAAGTCTTCCCGGAACTTGTTCGAGGCAATCATTTCAGCGAAATTGCGGTTGGTCGCCGATACAATTCGAATATCAATCGGGATCGCGGTGTTAGAGCCAATCGGCATGACTTCGCGCTCTTCCAGTACCCTCAGCAGTTTGGCCTGAAGGGTCATCGACATGTCGCCAATTTCATCCAGGAACAAGGTGCCTTTGTTGGCAGCCTGTATCAAACCCGTTTTGCCTTTGTTGGACGCGCCGGTAAATGCGCCTTTGACATAGCCGAACAGTTCACTCTCGAGAAGCTGATCTGGTATCGCGGCACAGTTAATGGCAATAAAGGGCTTATCGCTTCGGGTACTTAAATCATGCACTGCATGGGCAATGACTTCTTTACCCGTACCGCTTTCACCGTTAATTAGCACGCTCGACGGGCTGCTGGCAATACGTGATATTAAGGTTTTTAACTGGCGCATTTTTTTGCATTCACCAATCACACTGGTAAATTGCGGCTGCGGTTCATTGATTGCAAAAGATTTATTTGGTTGATGGAAGGCCATTAAAAAAAGCTGGTGACCACGGGCGTCATGAAATTGGCCGACAACGAGTTCCTGACGTTCGCCAAGAGATATGATGTGCTGCTGGTGTCCCTTTAATTCATTATTGTGAAACGATAGCGGCTGAATATTGACTTCGACGCGGGACAACTCTTCGCGTTCTATATTGAGGTTATTCAGCGCTGGTTGGTTACCATATTTTACCCGGCTGTTACCGTCTAATACTAATACCCCCTGATCCATATTTTCGATCAGGCTGGTAAATACTTCATCAAGTCCGTCATCATGTTCATTGTTACTGGCCAAGACTTTGGCGACTACTATTTGGGAAATGTGCTGAATGTAGTCAGAGAATAACTGAACATTTTCCTTGATTCTCTCGCGCGACTCCTCGGTGAAGGCCACCAGGCTGATCACCCCGATACAGCGATCCTCGGCCATGATAGGGACACCGAGGAATGCCGTTTCTCGACAGGTTCCTTTGTTGGAACAGCCATCGCACAGTGGATCGGTACGTGATTTAACAACAACCTTTTCTCTATGTGTTTCAAGAATATATCGAAAGATTCTTGAGCTTGTATTGAGCTTCTTACCAAAGAATTTGCTGTAAGGCCCGGTACCGGCGATACGGACCAAATCGGCATCAACGACCTCTGCGTCCAGCTGAAGTACGGCTGAAAGCATTTGTGTAAAGCGCAGTATAGTAGGCTGCAGTTGCATGAGTTCGGATTGCTGGGCGTTTTTCAACATAATTCAGGTCTTTTTTGGGAAAGGCTTAACAAAGTTACTCAAGAATGAATGATGCCTGCTTGATATAAGTCAGTGTTTCCCATTGGATTCGTGATGCGAAATAGGAATTGCAAGCGAGGTCACACCTGAATATCAATATGATAAAGCGCATCTGGGGCGCTATCATTTTGGTCGCTATCACTGATAGTGAGTGATAGCGTGCGACAAGAACATGAGTTAGCGATAAATTGCTTCTAAATTTCTTACCCCTTGTAATTCAAGGGCTGACGGCTTTTTTTAATTTATTTTTCCATTTTGTTTCGTTGTTGGCACAGATATTGGAATAGGTGAGTCAGCTGTCTGTTTTAACCCTACAGACTTTTTCCAGCCGGACACGATATAACAAATTTAATTACTGGGAAGAATAAAATGAAAAGCATTAATGAACTAATCAAGGAAATCAATGAACTAAAATCTGAACTTCATAATAAAGATTTCCTTTTAACGTGGGAGCAGAGCCCGGAAGAGCTGGAGCGCGTATTAAAAACCGCGCAGGCACTAAAAGCAATGCGCCAGGAAAATATTGCAACAAACGTATTCAAAAATGGTCTGGGTATTTCACTGTTCCGTGATAACTCAACCCGTACCCGTTTCTCTTATGCATCTGCCATCAACATGCTAGGCCTAGCCCAGCAGGATCTTGACGAAGGCAAATCTCAAATCGCTCACGGTGAAACTGTCCGTGAAACAGCCAACATGATTTCATTCTGTGCCGATGCTATCGGTATTCGTGATGACATGTACCTAGGTGCCGGTAACGCCTATATGCGTGAAGTTGGCGAAGCGTTGGATGATGGTGTTAAGGAAGGCGTACTACCACACCGCCCTGCACTGGTTAACCTACAGTGTGATATCGACCACCCAACTCAGTCTATGGCTGACCTGGCATGGTTGGAAGAGCACTTCGGTGGCCTGGACAAGCTAAAAGGCAAGAAGATTGCAATGACTTGGGCTTACTCTCCAAGCTACGGTAAGCCGCTATCTGTGCCTCAGGGCATCATCGGGCTGATGACTCGCTTCGGTATGGATGTGACTCTGGCTCACCCAGAAGGTTACGACCTAATCCCTGAAGTAGTTGAAGAAGCGCGTAAGAATGCAGAAGCATCTGGCGGTAGCTTTACTCAGGTTTCCTCAATGGAAGAAGCCTTCGAAGATGCTGACATCGTGTATCCAAAATCATGGGCACCTTACCAGGTAATGGGTCGTCGTACCGAGCTGCTTCGTGCCAATGACCACGATGGCCTGAAAGCACTTGAGCAGGAATGTCTGGCTCAGAACGCCAACCACAAAGATTGGCACTGCACCGAAGAAATGATGAAGAAGACCAAAGACGGTGAAGCACTATACATGCACTGTCTGCCTGCCGATATCACAGGTGTTTCTTGTAAAGAAGGTGAAGTGGAAGAGTCAGTATTTGAGAAATACCGTATCGCCACTTACAAAGAAGCAAGCTGGAAGCCATATATCATTGCTGCAATGATTATGAACCGCAAGTACCAGGAACCTGGTGATGTTCTGCAACAGTTATTGGACGAAGCTGAAAAGCGCGTTAAGTAACGAGTTGATATCGGATACTCCACCCTATCAGTATCTGATATATGCCACAGCTACAAAACTTGGCTAATTCTAGCCCTTTCGCGGGGGCACAGATCCCGGTTCCCCCGCATTTTTAACTCAATTCATTCAATGAGGTCTGGTCGTGTCTACATTCTCTCTAAAAATGGAGATAGCCGATAACCGCCATTATAACGGTCAGCAATCTCCTCTATTCACCATTGATGAAGCGGAAAAAGCCCGCGCCTTCCATCAGAAAGTTGAAGGCTACCAACCCACGCCTTTGCACTCTCTCGACTGCTTAGCCAAAGAGATCGGCGTTGGCAAAATTTTAATTAAAGACGAAGCCCACCGTTTTGATTTATGTGCCTTCAAGATGCTTGGTGGTGCTTACGCGATTGCCCGCTTGCTATGCGACGAATTCAAGCTCGACATCAATGCTTTTGATTTCGACAAACTGAAAAACGATATCCCTGAAAAAATGACCTTTGCGACCGCCACAGACGGTAACCACGGACGTGGGGTGGCATGGGCAGCCAATAAACTCGGCCAGAATGCCGTGGTCTACATGCCAAAAGGCGCAGCCGACGAGCGTGTTAACAACATTCGTGCCCTGGGCGCGGAATGTATTGTTACCGATATGAACTACGACGACACCGTTCGCCTGGCGATTAAAACAGCCGAGGAGAATAACTGGAAAGTTGTGCAGGACACCGCTTGGGAAGGCTATACAGAAATCCCAACCTGGATCATGCAGGGCTATACCACCATGGCTGCAGAAGCTGTCGACCAAATGAAAGAGCAGCAGGTAGAGCGTCCGACACACGTCTTCCTGCAGGCAGGCGTTGGTGCAATGGCCGGCGGTGTACTGGGCTACCTATGTGACCAATACGGTGCCGACAAGCTACATTCCGTGATTGTCGAGCCGGATCTGGCTGACTGTATCTATCGCTCAGGTATCAGCGAGCAAGGCGAAATGGTCAATGTCGAAGGCGATTTGGCAACCATCATGGTTGGCCTGGCCTGTGGCGAACCTAACCCGATTGGCTGGCCGGTACTGCGCGACTGCTCGACTCAGTTCGTTTCTTGTCAGGACAGTGTAGCCGCACTAGGTATGCGAGTACTGGGTAACCCGCTAGGCACAGACCCAAGGGTTGTCTCCGGTGAATCCGGTGCCGTAGGCGCAGGTATGCTGGCCGCTGTTTACTACCACCCAGAGCGCGAAAAGCTGATGGAAAAACTGGGCCTGAACAAAGACTCAGTCGTGCTGCTAGTAAACACCGAAGGGGATACCGATCCTGTTCACTACCGTGAAGTAGTGTGGCAAGGCAAGCACCCAACGCTTTGAGGATTTATTTTTGCTCGTTAGCACAATGACTGCATCGAAAGTGCTCATTGATAGGTATCAACTCCGCGCTTTCTCTTTGTCCTAGTACTAACGAGCTGCACTAAATCCACAAAGCCCAGGTGAAAGAATAGCAGAAAAAAGAATTAATTAGCGCGCTGTAGATGTCATCGAAAACAGGGCGAATCAACTTCAAATACAAAACATCATGCCGGACGCGATGACCACCGTTCGGCCCAAGGAGAATTACAATGACAATGAACATCCCATTCGACAAAGTGTTGGAAAAAGCCCAAGACTACAAAGCGGATATGAGCCAGTTCCTACGTGACATGATTGCAATCCCAAGCGAAAGCTGCGACGAGGAAAAAGTCGTATTGCGCATCAAAGAGGAAATGGAAAAAGTTGGTTTCGACAAAGTAGAAATCGACCCTATGGGTAACGTATTGGGTTGGATCGGTCATGGTCCGCATCTGATTGCAATGGATGCCCATATCGATACCGTTGGCGTGGGTAACATGGACAACTGGGATTTCGACCCGTACCAGGGCATGGAAGATGACGAAGTGATCGGTGGCCGTGGTGCATCGGATCAGGAAGGCGGTATGGCTTCTATGGTTTATGCCGGCAAGATCATCAAAGATCTTGGTCTTGAAGACGAGTACACCTTGCTGGTAACTGGTACCGTTCAGGAAGAAGACTGTGACGGTCTATGCTGGCAGTACATCATCGAAGAAAGCAAGATCCGTCCTGAGTTCGTCGTATCTACTGAGCCAACAGATTGCCAGATCTACCGTGGTCAGCGTGGCCGTATGGAAATTCGCATCGACGTTGCGGGTGTGAGCTGTCACGGTTCTGCGCCAGAGCGTGGTGACAACGCTATCTTCAAGATGGGCCCAATCCTGAACCAGCTGGAAGATCTGTCTCACAACCTGAAAGACGACCCATTCCTGGGTAAAGGTACACTGACTGTATCTGAAATTTTCTTCACATCTCCTAGCCGTTGTGCAGTAGCTGATAGCTGTGCTGTGTCTATCGACCGTCGTCTGACTTGGGGCGAAACTTGGGAAGGTGCACTAGACGAAATTCGTGCTCTGCCTGCAGTACAGGAAGCAAAAGCAGTTGTGTCTATGTACGAGTACAACCGTCCTGCATACACAGGTTTGGTTTACCCAACTGAGTGCTACTTCCCAACTTGGCTGATCGACGAAGAGCATGTAGCCACTAAGACTCTTGAAGCATCTTACGAGCTGCTGTTCGACAAGAAACCAACTGTTGATAAGTGGACTTTCTCTACTAACGGCGTTTCTATCATGGGCCGTTACGGTATCCCTGTTATCGGCTTTGGTCCTGGTAAAGAGCCAGAAGCACACGCGCCGAACGAGAAGACCTGGAAAGATCACCTGGTAACTTGTGCGGCAATGTACGCGGTTATCCCACAAATGTACCTGGAAGAGCTTAAGAAATAAGCCTTGATGCTGGTTAGCCAGCGTTAGGATGATTTTCCGTCCCGAGGGTGTCAGTACGCTCTGCCTTACTACTGACCTCATATCCCCCTCGGGATGGATTTTCACCAATTGACTGACTTGTCTTGTCGAAGTAGCAGTTGTCTGACTGGTACTTCGAGAAGGTTTTGGTAGATGGAATAAGGCTTCGGCCTTGAGATAAAGGGTGGCGTCATGATTTCAAAGCGTTCTTTTTCCCCGGAGTTGTATAACAGTACGGACGGCGAGTCGTCGGCCATGCTCATTCGCCATGGTATTGTGGTTGATCATCAAGATGAAAAGAAAGCCGATATCTTGATTGTTGATGGCAAGATCGCCGACGTTGCCCCTGATATCTCCAGCTATCCTGCCGGGACGCGCATTATCGATGCCGAAGGCCTGTATGTAATGCCGGGCGGTATTGATGTTCACACCCACTTCAATATTGATGTCGGCATAGCCCGCAGCAGTGATGATTTCTACACTGGCACTCGAGCCGCAGCCTGCGGTGGCACCACCATGGTGGTTGACCATATGGGATTTGGCCCCAAAGGATGCAACCTTCATCATCAGCTGGCTGTGTATAAAGACTATGCCAAGGACACTGCGGTCATCGACTATAGCTTCCATGGTGTGATCCAGCATATTAATGACGAAATCTTGTCTGAAATGGCCGATATGGTCGAGGTTGAAGGCATTTCAAGCTTTAAGTTGTACCTGACCTACGGCTATAAGCTTGATGATGAGTCTGTGCTGCGCGCCCTTACTCAGCTAAATAAAGTTCATGCCCTGACTACGGTTCACCCCGAGAACGATGCCGCCATTGCTCTGAGACGAGCGCAATTGCTCGAAGAAGGGAAGACCGCGCCTAAGTATCATGCCGAAAGCCGCCCGCTTGAATGCGAGGCCGAAGCGATTGCCAGAATGATTAATCTGGCCAAACTGGCAGGGGATGCGCCGCTGTATATCGTCCACTTATCCAACGGGCTCGGCTTGGATTATGTCCGCCTGGCTCGCCAGAACAAACAGCCTGTCTGGGCTGAAACTTGTCCGCAATATTTGTTGCTTGATGAGCGTTGTTACGAGCGCGAAGATGCGCTGAAATTTATTCTAAGTCCACCGCTGCGCCCGTTCGAGGAGCGCGAAAAACTGTGGCAGGGCCTGATGGACGGTAGCATTGATACCGTCGCAACTGATCACTGCTCGTTTACCTATGGTGAGCAGAAGCAGCGCGGTAAAGATAATTTCAGCGCCTGCCCGAACGGTATGCCCGGCGTCGAAAACCGGATGCCACTACTGTTCTCGGAAGGCGTGATGAGCGGACGGATTAGTCCGAGCCGGTTTGTCGAGCTAACCAGCTACATGCCTGCGAAGCTGTTCGGGCTATACCCGCAAAAGGGCTGTCTGGCCCAAGGTGCAGATGCTGATCTGGTGCTGTTCGATCCGAAGCAGCAGGTCACGATTACTCACGATTTATTACACGACAACACCGATTATACCCCGTATGAAGATATGAATTGTCTTGGCTGGCCGATGATGACCATCAGCCGTGGACAGGTTGTCGCATGTAATGGCGAATTTATGGGGAAAGCCGGGAATGGCCGCTTTGTTCGCCGCAAACCGTTTCCGCATCAGTAGTTTCTAGTTGCTGATGTTCCAGAAGAAGAATGTGTCGGAAACGGTGTTAGACCACAATTAGAATTCAAGGAGTTAACATGAAACCCACCGCTGTTGTTGCCCTAGGCGGCAATGCATTGCTACGTCGTGGCGACGCGCCAAGTTTTGAAAACCAGTTGGCGAATATTAAGATTGCGGCCAAAGCGATTGCCGAGATTGCCAAAGAATATCAGGTTGCGATCGTCCATGGTAACGGACCGCAGGTTGGCCTGCTTGCTTTGCAAAACTTGGCTTACGACAAAGTGTCCCCTTATCCGCTTGATGTATTGGGTGCCGAAAGTGAAGGCATGATTGGTTATATGCTTGCTCAGGAACTGCAGAACCTGCTGCCGGAAACGGAAGTCACCAGCCTGCTTACCCGTATCGAAGTCAATGCTGACGATCCAAGCATGCTGGATCCGACTAAGTTTGTTGGCCCTGTCTACAACGAAGAAGAAGCCGGCATTTTGGCTGAAGCCAATAACTGGATCATGAAGCGTGATGGTGATTACGTCCGTCGCGTGGTGCCATCTCCTAAGCCGATTAATATTATCGACAAGAAGTCGATTGATACTTTGCTCGATGCTGGTCAGATCGTCATTTGCTGTGGCGGTGGTGGTATTCCGGTATGCCGAAGCGAATTTGGCTACAAGGGCGTTGAAGGCGTGATTGATAAAGATCTGGCCGCAACTTTGCTGGCTAAACAGCTTAAAGCTGACAAGCTGTTGATCCTGACTGATGCTGATGCCGTTTACCTGGACTGGGGTACAGAGCAGCAGCGTGCACTCCGTGCGACAACGCCGGCTCAGCTAAGTGAATATCAGTTCCCTGCCGGTTCAATGGGGCCTAAAGTCGAAGCCGCGGCAGATTTTGCCCAGTTCGGCGGACGTGCGTATATCGGTGCACTTGAAGAAGGTTTGGATGTACTGGCAGAGCGTGCCGGTACTTGCGTCGCCGTATAATTATTCAATATTCCCTACAGTTGATACCAATCTACTAAGTCGTTGAGCGTCTGTATTAACAGACGCAACGGCTTATTTGAGTTGGTACAACAAAACGAGATGTACCTTCGACGAACAATTCATATAACTAGGTGCTGTGGGTGAAGGGGGCGACCTGACACAGGTTGCCGCTACAGCAGCATAACGCCATAAGGGTACGTTTCATCATTTTTACCGACAAAAGGTAGAACATTATGAGCAATTGTCCTAAGGATATGACACTGCCACCAGATCTCACCCTGAAAAAAGGTTCTGGACCAGTTCGTACCAAATTCCCTATCTATTCCAACTCCCTCCCGCCATGTAACCATGCATGCCCGACAGGCAGCAATATTCAGGAATGGCTGTCACTGGCTCAGTCCGAGCAATACGAAGAGGCCTTTCAGGCTCTTATCAAGAACAACCCGATGCCTGCCATACATGGCCGGGTGTGTTATCACCCCTGTGAGTCTGCCTGTAACCGGGCCAATGTCGATCAGGCGGTCAGTATCCATGCTGTCGAGCGCTTTCTGGGCGATCAGGCCCTTGAGAAAAAGTGGCCGGTCAGGTTTGATGCCGAGCCGACTGGCAAGCGGGTACTGATAGTCGGTGCCGGGCCGAGTGGCCTGGCGACGGCTTATCACCTTAAGCGCAAAGGGCACGATGTCGAGATCCGCGATGCGGCACCGATGGCCGGCGGTATGATGCACTTCGGTATTCCGGCTTACCGTTTACCGCGCGATATTCTTGAAAACGAAATTGCCCGTATCGAAGCAATGGGCATAAAAATTGTCCTAAACCATAAAGTTGAGGATTTGCTGGCTGAAAAAGTCAAAGGTCAGTTTGATGCAGTCTTTCTGGCTATTGGTGCCCATGTCGGCCGTGGCGTCGATATTCCGAATGACGATCCCGGTAAGGTGAACGATGCAGTGTCCTATCTGCGCGCTATTGAGATGAACACGGCGCCGAAGCTGGGCCAGCGCGTAGCTGTTTACGGTGGGGGTAATACTGCGATGGATGCGGCACGTACGGCACGCCGAATGGGTGCCGATGTGATGGTTATCTACCGCCGAGATCGTGCCCATATGCCAGCCCATGATTTTGAATGTGTCGAAGCGATGGAAGAGGGCGTGACGTTCCACTGGCAGCGTACGATCAACCAGATTGACGGAACCACGTTTACGCTTGAAAAAATGAACATAGACGATAATGGTCGTCCACAACCAACAGGTGTGTTTGAAACTGTCGAAGCCGATTCGCTTATTCTGGCGCTGGGTCAGAATATCGATACTCAGCTGACAAAGAATATCCCGGGTGTCGAACATAAATGGGATGGCACTGTGATGGTGAATGAGCAGATGATGACCGGTTACCAGGGCTTGTTTGCCGGTGGTGATATGGTCCCTTGTGATCGCACTGTCACCATTGCTGTCGGCCACGGTAAAAAAGCGGCCTCCCATATTGATGCCTTCCTTAATAAACGTATCTTCACCAAAGTGACCAAGCAACCGTTGATTAAGTTCGACAAGCTGCATCTTTGGTACAAAACCGATGCGGATCAGAGCGAACAACCAGCGATCCCGGTGATCAAGCGGGCAACATCATTTGATGAAGTGGTCGGCGGGCTGACAGAGCAGGAAGCCTTATTCGAGGCCCAGCGCTGTTACTCCTGTGGTAACTGTTTTGAGTGTAATGGCTGTTTTGGAGCCTGTCCGCACGGGGCGATTACCCGCCTTGGCAAAGGAAAAGGCTACAAGGTGGATTACGACAAGTGTACCGGGTGCGAAGCCTGTTATTCGCAATGTCCTTGTCATGCGATCGAAATGGTCGCGGCGGAAATGGAGTAGGAGCTGATCATGACTGAGAAAACGAAACTTTCGTCCGAGCAAGTCATGCACACTTGCGACGGAAATGAAGCCGCGGCGCACATTGCCTATCGTGTCAGTGAAGTGTGTGCAATTTATCCAATTACCCCTTCGTCTACGATGGCTGAATTTGCCGACCAGTGGGCTGCGGAAGACCAGCGCAATATCTGGGGTAATATCCCGTTGATTGCAGAAATGCAGAGTGAGGGTGGGGCGGCTGGTACCGTACACGGTGCGTTGCAAAGCGGTGCATTGACGACGACCTTTACTGCCTCGCAGGGGCTAATGCTGATGCTGCCGAACATGTACAAGATTGCCGGTGAGCTTACCTCGGCAGTGTTCCATGTAGCGGCGCGTTCATTGGCGGCACAAGGCTTGTCAATCTTTGGCGATCATCAGGATATCATGGCTGCCCGCGGAACCGGCTTTGCCTTGTTGGCGTCTTCCTCGGTGCAGGAAGCCCATGACATGGCGCTGGTGGCACATGCTGCGACTCTGGATGCACGGATCCCCTTCATCCATTTCTTTGATGGCTTCAGAACCTCGCACGAGGTTAACAAGATCAGCCTGATCCCGGATGCCGATATCCGTACCATGATCTCTGACGAGTTGGTACGGGCGCACCGTGAGCGTGGGCTGAGCCCGGATTCGCCGTTCATTCGTGGTACGGCGCAGAACCCGGATGTTTATTTCCAGGGACGGGAAACGGTTAATCCATATTATGCCAGAACACCTGAAATTGTAGAGGCTTGCATGGACAAGCTGGGCGAACTTACCGGTCGCCGCTACAAACTGATGGAGTTCTTTGGTGCACCTGACGCCGAGCATGTAGTGATAGCGATGGGCTCCGGTGTTGAAACGGTGAAAGAGACCGTCGAGTATTTGGTGGCACAAGGCAAGAAAGTCGGTGTGTTGCAGGTACGTTTGTATCGTCCACTGTCAGCCAGGCACCTGCTTGAAGCGCTGCCGCTGACGACACAGAAAATCACTGTGCTTGATCGAACCAAAGAGCCGGGCGCCAATGCGGATCCTTTGTATCAGGATGTGCTAACTGCTCTTATGGATTCTCTTAATAACAATGGGCAGGAGCATTTCGAGAAAATGCCTCGCTTGATCGCCGGTCGCTATGGCCTGTCAAGCAAGGAGTTTACACCGGCAATGGTCAAGGCGGTGTTCGATAACCTTGAACTGGACCAGCCAAAGCATCACTTTACCGTAGGCATTATCGACGATGTAAGCCATTCACATCTGGATGTCGACGCCAGCTTCGATATTGAATCCAATGATGTCGTGCGTGCGATGTTCTACGGTCTGGGTGCCGATGGTACCGTCGGGGCGAACAAAAATACCATCAAGATCATCGGTGAAGATCCGGATTATTTCGCACAGGGCTACTTTGTCTATGACTCGAAAAAATCAGGCTCGCAAACCGAATCGCACCTGAGGTTCGGCCATCATCCGGTTAATAGCCCTTACTTGATCCAGTCGGCTAACTTTGTCGCCTGCCATCAGGCTACCTTTGTCGAAAGTACCGATATGCTGGCAAAAGCGGCCGATAATGCCACTTTCTTGCTCAATACTACAGCATCGGTTGATGAAGTCTGGGATAGGCTGCCTGCTCGTATGCAGCAGCAGCTTATCGAGCGCAACATGCAGCTTCATATTATTGATGCCTACAAGGTTGCGCGTGATACCGGTATGGGCAACCGTATCAACACTATCATGCAGACTTGCTTCTTTGCCCTTTCCGGCGTACTGGAAAAAGATCTGGCGATTGCCAAGATCAAAAAGGCCATCGAGAAGACGTATTCTCGCAAAGGGCCGGAAGTGGTTCAGAAGAACTTTGCTGCTGTTGACCATACACTGGCACACCTTTATCAGGTTGAAGTGCCTGCCACGGTGACGGCTAGCGAACAGGACAAGCCGGTGGTGTCGGAGAAAGCGCCGGAGTTTGTGCAGAAAGTGACGGCTCAGATGATGGCTGGCAAGGGAGACTTGATCCCGGTTTCCATGTTGCCTGTCGACGGTACTTATCCGTCGGGTACAACCCAGTGGGAGAAGCGAAACATTGCCCAGAAAATCCCGGTCTGGGAGCAGCAAGACTGTATTCAGTGCGGTAACTGCAGCATCGTTTGTCCTCATGCGGCGATAAGGGCCAAGTTCTACGATAAGTCGAAACTCGAAGAAGCACCGGAAGGCTTTAAGTCTGCGGGTATTACCGCTCGTGGTTTCCCGGACACCCGCTATACGTTGCAGGTGTATGCCGAAGATTGCACCGGATGTAGCCTGTGCGTCGATGCCTGTCCGATGGTCGTTCAGGAGACGACGGACGATCAGCCTGAACGCAAGGCCATCAATATGGAACTGAAAGCGCCATATATGGAGCAGGAGAAGCGCAACCTCGACTTCTTCGAAACTATTCCATATAACGAGCGTGCCCGTGTTGATTTCTCCAATGTTCGCGGCGCCCAGTTCCTTCAGCCGTTGTTTGAGTTCTCGGGAGCGTGTTCGGGCTGTGGTGAAACCCCGTATCTCAAGTTGATGTCCCAGTTATTTGGTGATCGCCTTATGATTGCCAACGCGACGGGATGTTCGTCGATTTATGGCGGTAACTTGCCGACAACGCCTTGGGCGAAGAATGCCGAAGGGCGCGGACCGGCCTGGGCTAACTCGCTGTTCGAAGATAACGCTGAATTTGGTTTCGGTTTCCGCCTTGCCGCCGTCAAGCAGCACGAGATGGCTGAGCAGTTGCTGGTGGAAAATCGCGAGCAGCTTGATCCACTACTGGTTGATCAACTATTGCATGCCGAGCAACTGACCGAAACGGATATCCAGGCCCAGATCAAACGGGTAGATACCCTGAAGGCGGAATTGGAAACCATTGGCACTGAGTCTGCCAAGAACCTGATGTCAGTCGCTGACCAACTTATCCGCCGTTCTATTTGGATAGTAGGTGGTGACGGCTGGGCCTATGATATTGGATCGAGCGGTCTTGATCATGTGCTTGCCAGCGGGGCGGATGTCAACGTACTGGTTATGGATACCGAAGTGTACTCCAATACCGGCGGCCAGATGTCGAAGTCGACGCCGCTTGGTGCGGTTGCCAAGTTTGCCGCAGCTGGTAAACAGGCCACCAAGAAAGATGTGGCGATGCAGGCGATATCCTATAACAACGTCTACGTTGCCAGGGTTGCGCTAGGCGCGGATCCGCAGCAGGTACTGCTGGCTATGCGAGAAGCCGAAGCCTATAAAGGCCCGTCAATCATTATTGCCTACAGCCACTGTATTGCTCACGGTATCAATATGGAAGACGGCCTGCATCAGCAGCAACTGGCGGTGCAATCCGGTCACTGGCCGCTATTCCGCTATAATCCGGCACTGCGTGATGTCGGCGAGAATCCGTTCTCGCTTGATACCTTGCGGCCGACGATCCCGCTTGAGGAATACCGCTATAATGAGGCGCGCTACCAGATCCTGCGTCGGAGCAACCCTGAAGCCGCGGCTGAAATTACCGCTCACGCTCAGCAGGTTGCCAAGCGTAAGTGGCAGCTTTACGAAGAGCTGGCGACACGCAAGCAAGGATCGGTTGCCCCGCATGTCGAGCTTGATGCTGACTAGCGATAGCTAAGCGATAAAAATACTAAAAGGGCCATCCGGCCCTTTTTTAGTAATCTTGCTTGCATCAATGTTCATTTAGTCTGTCGTTTCGTCATCGACGTACTCAAGGATATCTCCTGGTTGGCATTGCAGGTGTTTGCAAATGGCATCCAGTGTTGACAGGCGAAGTGCCTTAGCCCTTGCATTTTTTAGGACGGACAAATTTTGTTCAGTAATCCCTATCTTTGCCGCAAGTTCATTTGAGCGCATTTTACGCTTAGCCAGCATCACATCTAGATTAATGATAATTGGCACAAAATTACCTTATATTGTTAATTCATTCTCTTCTTTCATGTCTTTGGCAAGTGCCATGACATGAGAAATAGCCCGCACCATGATACCAATAATAAAAATTGTCAACTCATTGTCCGAAAAATAGAGACCGGTATTTAAGACTTCTTCGCCAATCGATAGAACTGCACCTAATAACAGGTCAGAAAGTGCACCAATTACGGGTAGAGCAATCATCAAATTAGCAGTCTTTTTCAAACATGACACATTGCCTAAAGTGAACACTTTGCCGACACGATAAAGTCGAAAAAGCCGAACGAGTTGCCAAATAATTGCCATGTAGGCAAACGTAGGTAATAGGGCAAAGGGATAGCCCATCAGCATTTTTGCGGGTGTCAAAGGAAGGTTAACAGGGTAGGCAAATGAGATGCTGATGGCATCTCCTGACTCAACCATCGTGCCATAGATCCACATTACTGAGTCATAAAGCGGTGCCGTGATTAATATGACCCAAAGCAAAATGAGTAGCTTTTTGCTTAGTTTCTGGATGGCGTGTTGGTCTTGCATTATTGATTCTCCAAATGATTGCGTGGGAATAGATTGACATGTGGCGCTTTGTTTGGCAATAATAATTTATCGTTTTTCGATAAGATATTATTAATTAACATGAGGTTTACATGTGGAAACTTGCTCTATCTATTACAGTCGTAGCCCAGTTAGCTGGTTGTGCAGCTATGTCCGTTGAAGAGTGCAAAACGGCTGATTGGTACATGGTCGGCACAATCGATGGTCAAAATGGTGTTACTGCATCTCGGGTAAGTGACTATGTTGAAGATTGCACAGAAGAGGCGGGAGTTAGGGTCGACCGCGCTGCATGGTACGCAGGTTATGACTTAGGGCTTGCCTATTATTGCGTGGCAGAGAATGGCTACCGTATTGGTCGTGCAGGGCTGGCATACTACGGCGTCTGTGAGAACCCTATGTTTATCGAGCAATATAATCAAGGTCAAAAAGAGTACAGGATTGAACAACGCATAATGAAGATTGATCAGGAGCTGTCCTTGATAAGCCGTGAGTTAAAACAGTTAGACAAACAAGCAAATACTGACAGTGACAAAGTCAAGCGCCTAAGACGGCGTAATACAGAGCTTCGTGATGAAAGACGATCGCTGTTGGTTCCTACGATTCAGTACCATTTCACTTTCTGAAGTTGCGAGATGCGAAATCAGAAGCCTTGGTTACCGGTTTTAGTTTTTACGCTTTCGTAAACTGGAAAATCAACATTGGGGCCGTTTGGCTCTTTTTTATGTTAGGCTGTCGAGCTTAAATAAATGTGAGTATTTCCAGTGCGCTAGCAGTGCACTCTTGTGGCTATACTGGTTGGTATGCCCAATTTTAGGTTGTAAGGATAGAGGTATGGGAACACTGAATCGGATCGGCGGAGTATTGGCAGGGTTAATGGTTGCCGGAAGTGTATGGGCAGCCCCGCAGGTGGCAACACTGCAAGATGGCCGTCAGGTCGTATTACATGACGATTTTACCTGGCAGTATGTTGTGCCTGTTGAGCAAAGGCAGCACCCGGTTGCGGAGCAAAAAGCCGAGCCAAAACCTAATTTGGTAGCTCCAGTAGCGCCGGCAGCAACGGCTGTTATTACTGCGGTACCTGTGGTCACTGCGGCTAAAGGTGTGCAATTTACAGTTGGTGAGAATAAAAACATTCAGCAGTTAAGTCGCTCTGGTGTTGATGTGTTACTGCGACCTGCCTCTTACCGTAATGGCGAGCTGGTGATCCCGACCTCGTTAACCAATCAGAGCACAGAGTCGGTTGTACTGGTAGAGGTGGATGTGACCGTGTATAACCCGCAGGGCCGTGAGTTAGCTAACCAACAATCTAAGATTTGGACGTCAGTTAAGCGTATGGCCGAAACTTACTTCCGTCCTAAAACTCAGGAGAAAGGCAAACCAATCGTTGTGAAGGTGCCTGAAGCCAAGGAATACTTTATTAAAACAGAAATTATCGAAGTTGAGCACTGGTAAGTTGCTCCCTAGGCAGAAGTTTTCAGTCTTCACAGTTTAGAGTATTGTGAAGGGGAACTGATTGAGAAGCGCCAGGGCGAGGCGTAAATTAGTACGCAATGAATAACAGAGAGTCCAAACGTGTTTACTTATATCCTTGAAATGGTATGCATTGTTGCCTTTGCTCTTAGCGGCGTACTGGTTGAATCGAACCGAGGCAAAGATATTGTCAGCGTATTGCTGCTTGGCTGGGTAACAGCTTTAGGCGGTGGTACGCTTCGCGATATTATTATCAATACCGAGCAGGTCTTCTGGATCCGCGATCCTATGTATTTCTGGGTTGCATTGGTAAGCGCATGTGTTGGCTTTTTCCTCATTACTGAAATCAGGAAATCCAAAGTAGAAAAGCTGGTGGTATTTTTTGATACCATCGGCGTTTCCTTGTTTTCGGTCTTGGTGACGGAAAAACTGTATATAGCCGGTTATGCCGCTTATGTGGCCATTTCGATGGGGATGGTCACAGCCGTTTTCGGGGGCGTACTCAGAGACATTCTCGCCCACCGCGCAAACATGTTTAGTAATACGGAACTCTACGCCACCCCGGTAATACTGGGAAGCAGCCTATATGTCTTACTCTATAATGTGGGGGTCTGGGAACACTTGGCCGCAGCATTGTCGATAACTTTCTCTGTGAGCCTGCGGTTGTATTTCATCACAAAGAAAATTCGGTATCCGGGTTTTCTGATTTTGAAATAATGTTGATTAATGGCGCCTGTATTTTAACAGCTCCAATTCAATCTCCCGATTGTTGACCGTCAGTAACAGATCAAGGCTTTTGGGATAGTCGGTCTCAGTGCTTTTCACATAAGCGGCAAGCAGTTTTACATCGTCCGGGCGTGGCTTATAGCTGAGGTTCGGAAACGTATCGTAAATAGTTACAATGGCATCTTTCAGGGTTGGGGGAGCCGTATTGTTCATTGCTGGCGTCATCTCTTTTTGTGTTTTTAGTTGTTTTACTTCTTATAGTATTGATTAGGCGCTATGCACCCTTTCAGACCAGACGTATTTTATGGGGTAATTGTGACAATCGAGTTGCAACAGAGGGGTTATGTAATCAATGTTTGGGGGAGGTGTTGTGTATATTTAACTTGCCGTCTCCCCGGTGCAATAGCCGTAGGTCGAGGAGACAGCAGCACTTAGCTTAGAGTGCCAAATCACGGTTAAGAGGCTTTCTTAAGTGCCTTTTTCAGTTTCTTCAGTTTACCCTGTTGCTTGGCGACTTTAGCTTTGCGCGCCTTGATTTCTTTTTTCAGTGATTTTACTTCTTTTGAAGCCTTAGCCATTTTGTATCTCCTTGATTTTGCGTGCAGGCGAAATCGCCTCATGTTGCCGATAAAGACGAACGTATATACAAAAATAGCTGATAGAACCAAGTTGTGTTGGCTCTTGCGGTGGCCGTAAGCCTAGTTTTCTCTGAATATGACAGGACAGTGAATTTTTTATCAAAAATAATTTGAAAGTGTTTGGCTGATTACTGGGTTTTTTATCAGTTATTGATGAGCCATAATTTCTTCATCGAATACAGAGAGGAAAACGAAAGGATATAACCTAATGAGTAAACTGACGATTGTTGCCAAGATTGAAGCGAAGCCTGAAAGTATTGAGTTGGTTAAGGCCGAGCTACTGAAACTTCTCGAGCCAACAAGAAGTGAAGCCGGATGCATCCAGTACGACTTGCATCAAGATAACACTAACCCAACGGTTTTCGTCTTTTATGAAAACTGGGAGAGTCGTGAGCTTTGGCAGGCCCATATGAATAACGACCACCTGAAAGCGTATATGGCAGCGACTGAAGGGGCCGTGACTAACTTCACTCTTAATGAAATGGCTGTAATCGAATAGTCATAGAATTAAGTACCGATTGCATTGTTGCAGGCAGGATGATGAACCAGTTTGTGGGCCTGCCACAATGTAATCAAACCCATACTCAATTGGAGTTCTTCCCTAATTTACGGCGAAGATGCCAGCTTTGAGCTAGGTATCATATTTGTGCTTATCTTTTACCCGTCTATAATGCTTTTTCTCAATTCGCGGGCATTGGTTGAGTACCGATTACAGCTCGATAATAAGAAGAACTCTCTATATGATGTATTTGGTGTCGTCTATAACAAAAGCAGACTATTTTGCAGCTTTAAGGCGGCATGCAATACCTTTGCTAGTCGTTTTACTCTGTTTCGGTGCCTGGTGGCAGTTGGCACGTTGGTATGAGTCGTTTCTTCAAGATGAGTCTATTGTTGAGATGCGCTTGGAGCTCAATCAATATGCTCAGAATCTCTCTTCGGTGATAAATAATCGCCTGACATTACTGCACGCGTTATCTTCTTTTGTTGAAACCGATATTGTTCATTACCAGACGCTTACACCTGAGTCGGAACAACAGGCCGAGACTTTTCTTGCAGGTTTACGTTCATCGGAAAAAGGCATCCGCAACTTTGCCATTGCGCCTGAAGGGGTGATCAGTTTTGTTTACCCATTGGCGGGGAATCAAAGAGCGCTTGGCCATGATCTGATCAACGATCATCAGGTTGGGGTGCGAACCGTGTCGTTACGGGCAATCAGTAGCCGGGAAATAGCGCACTCTGATCCCTACGAGCTTCGACAGGGTGGCCTGGGCTTTGTGGCTCGAAAAGCTATTTATGATGATGATGGTTACTGGGGCCTTGTCAGCATGGTGCTGGATATGGTGCCTATTATTGAAGATGCTGGGATTATGGATGCGGAGACCAATGTTGTCATGGCGATCAGAGATAGCCAGGAACAAGTTTTCTTTGGTTCGCCAAAAATATTCGAACAGTCTGGATTAATTAAACAGGTCAATATGCCTGACGGCTACTGGGAAATTGCGGCAATTCCGTTGCCGACCAGTAGCAGCAAAACCAAACTTTTGATCTTTAAAACAATAACTGCTGCCTTTTTAGTGTTGCTGTGTGGGGTAGGGTTTAAGTTAGTCCCAACTCGCAGCGAGCATGAGGGAAATATAGCCTTCTTGCAACGACGCTCTAAGTCATTGTCTGCCGACCCTGTCAGTCCTCCTTTTACGGCTCCCGGATGGCTTTCACCTTTGCTGACCTCGACGGCGATTATTGCTGCTGTGATTGGTTTTCACAGCTTTCTGAAGGGAAGTGATGATATGGTGCAGAAATATCAGCTTACCCGTTCAATTGGACAAATCACCAACAACCTTGAGCGTAAACTGGATGCGGATCGTGAATACCTGTTGCTGATTGCACAGGAGCTGGCACAAGGTAGCCTTGATGTTTCCTCTTTTCAGGCCAGGGTTTCTCGTTATGTTAATGATCACTCCGGATTGATTAATGTGACCTGGGCTGATAGTGATTTTGTGATCCGTCATACCGCGCCACTTGAAGGTAACCAGCAGGTATTGGGGCTCAAGCTTTCCTTGCCAGAGCCCGAGCGCGCATCGAGGCTGGCGTATAAAAGTCATAAGCCGACTTATACCAAGCCGTTTATGGTGATCCAGGGCAAAGCGGCTTTTGAATTATATGTACCGATCTTTAAAGGCGGCGAGTTTCTTGGCACCTTGGGTGGTGTTTATTCAATTAAGGAATTGCTTGATAGTGAAATCACTCAGGTACTGGGGTCTCGCTATGAAATAGAGGTGCTTAGCACAGCTGGTGATGTGTTCTATCAAAAGAGTGATGGCCAAATATCGGCCGGTTTATCAAAGACGGTTCCGATCAAACCGACACCGGGCAGTTTGTGGCTTCGGTTAAGTGCCTATGAGCAAGGCCCGAACCAAGGGGCTAGGCTCTTTATGATGCTGACCATAGTATTGGCGGGTGGTGTTGGCTTGAGTATGTGGCTGCAGTTCAGGGAAAGCTATAAGCAGTGGCGTATCAGCAAGGCGCTTCATGAAAGCCAGCAGCATTTTCACGCGATAGCCCAGGCTTCGCCTACAGCCGTGATGATGATTAACCAGGGAAGTAGCGACATATTGTATGCCAACCGGCAGGCGCATGAGCTATTTAGCCTGTCGGGGGCAGCCCTGGTTGGACAGAGTATCGATGATTATTTCCACATTGCGGTTAAGGGTCAGTCATTTCTGTCTGTTGTCGGGAAACAAGCACGGCTGGAAGATTTCGAATTGCAGATGAAGAAGTCCAGTGGCGAGCTGTTCTGTGCGTTAATATCCTATCGTCAGGTTGATCATGAAGGGGAAACGGCTCTCGTGCTCAGTATCTCGGATCTTACCGAGCGAAAGCGTTATGAAAACCAGCTTTATCATCAGGCAAATTATGACAATTTGACCGGATTGCCAAATAGGGTACTGGCTTTCGAGCGGCTGGATCGCGCCCTGGAGACGGCCAGGCAGGAGGAGAACCTCGTTGCTTTGCTGTTTATTGATTTGGATCTTTTTAAAAACGTGAACGATAGTCTGGGCCACAGTGCCGGTGATCAGTTGTTGGTTGAAGTTGCCAGACGTTTGTCAGAGTGTGTTCGTAGCAGTGATACTGTCGCACGCTTGGGGGGAGATGAGTTCACCATTATTCTGCCGGGATTAAAAGATATTGCTGGTGCCGAGCAGGTCGCCAGAAAGGTGACCGAAGCATGTGCATTGCCGCTATCCGTTGGCGCTAATGAGGTGTCGATCAGTGCCAGTATCGGCATCACCATGTTCCCGGATGACGGCATAGACTACGAACAGCTGATACATAATGCTGACATAGCGATGTACAAAAGTAAGGAAGCGGGGCGTAACCAGTTTTATTTTTATACGACACAGATGAATGAACAGACTCAGGCACAGCTAAAGCTGGAAACCGAGTTAAAGCGGGCGCTCGAGCGTGACGAGTTTACACTCTTCTATCAACCCTTGGTTGCCACAACCAACTGTGAGGTGGTTGGTGCCGAAGCGTTGTTGCGCTGGCATAACCCGGAGCTTGGACACGTTAGTCCTGCTGAGTTTATTCCTGTGGCCGAATCAACGGGGCTTATTGTGGATATCGGCCTCTGGGTATTAAAAACTGCGTGTACGCAGGCCAGACAATGGCAGAATGATGAAGGAATGCCGCAGTACGTGGCGGTTAATGTCTCTGGCCATCAGCTGAAGACAGCTGATTTTGTTAAGACTATAGCGCAGGTTCTGGAAGAGACTGGGTTATCACCGACGTTACTGGAGCTGGAGATCACTGAGAGTGTGCTTTTGGATGATCCTGAAGGTAACCGCAAAACCCTTGAGGAACTGGCAGCCATGGGCGTGCGTCTTGCGATCGATGATTTCGGCACCGGCTATTCTTCGCTGAGTTATTTGCGGCGATTCCCGTTTGATACGCTGAAAATTGACCGTTCTTTTATCGGTGACATTGCCGGTGAGGACGAAGCCGCCAAGCTGGTCAGCGCGATTATCTCGATAGCTGATGTACTTGGGCTAAAAACTGTCGCGGAAGGTGTTGAGAACCAAGAGCAGCTGGACTATCTGATAGCTCAAGGGTGTGATTTCTCGCAAGGGTTTTATATTGCCAAACCTATGCCGCAAGAGAAACTAGTGCAGGAATATACTTTGTAGAGGCATAGCCGACCAAGCCGTATTTCAGTGCCCAAACACGATTGAGTTGGGCACTTTTCTTAACTTATCCCGCTCTGCAGCCGTTAGGGATAGACTTCTCTGGCATTAACAGACAAGGGGTAATTTTGTCTGCATAACCAATATCAAACAGCATTCCTTGGGAGACTTCGCCAGCCATTTTCCGTTCAGGTAAATTCACCACAAACAAAGCTTGTTTACCTTCAATTTCATACGGATCTTCGCGTTCCTGTTTGATACCGGCAAGAATGGAGCGAACGTGATCGCCGAAGTCTACCGTCAGCTTCATTAGCTTATCTGATTTTTCTACTTCAGACACGGCGGTAATGGTGCCGGCACGAATATCGAGCTTCTCAAAATCTTGAAAAGTGATTAAGTCTTTAATTGGTGCTTGTTTCATGTTGCTGTCCTTAAGGATTTGATTTCTATAGCCTAACATTCTAAGCATCAAGAAGGGCTTGTTTGAATCACAAATTTGTCTGAACAGTATTTACTCAACGCGCACCATAATCGGCAGAGTAGGCCGGTCTCGGCAAGGCAGCCCCTGACCATACAATTCACAGGGGCGTAATAGAGAAGTACAAGAGCGGGTTAGTTTCAGCTGAAATTGATTGGACTATTTATCTTCACCGGAAAGAAATGCGCCATCGAGTTTGCAGAACGCAACCAGCAGGTTCACTGCAGCGGCATAGAAACCGAAGCTGTCGCGTGATTCACAGGACTTGGCAAAAGTGGGTAACCAGTTTAGCAGCATGGTATTGATGAAATTAAGCTGTGCTTGCATCACCAGCTCGGCTATTTCCTCACTTTCCTGATTATTGGCAAGAATGATCAGGTTACCCATGAAGTCGAGTTCGACTGCTACATGATCTGCCGGTTCGTTAAACTCTTTGCGTTGGACAATATTGTATTCACTCATCAGCGTGTTCATATCCTGCGCCGGCTTATCATTGAGCAATCCGCTTTCTCCTATGTATATTGAAGCATAGGGAAGGGCACCGGTTTTTGGCGTACTCAGGAACAGGCCGCAGAAATCAGCAGCGAGTTCAAGCTGTGCATCTTCACGCGTATCGAGGTGTTTCAGGGCATCACGAAATGCATCGACAGGCTGCTTTAGCTCTGGTGTTTTTCCAAGGCCAGATAAGAAGGTGTGCATTTCATGACCTAAATAGTGGTTGATATCATCTTCTGTCAACTCTCTGGCGAGAAGAGAAGATAACCACCAGTAGATTTCTGCACGTTGCTCGTTGAAGTCAATTAACTCTTGCATGGGAACTCCAGAATAGAACAGCGCTAACAGTTTTGGTTCGTTCTGTCAGGCTGCTTGATATCTATTTAGATTGAACGGTAATCAAGAAAAAGCCTCGCATAAGTGAGGCTTTTATCTTAGAGGTCAGTTTGAGAGATATTAGGCTTCAACTTCCTGCGGGCCGCCAAAAGCGGTAACTGCAGGTGCTTTGCCAACGAACTTCTCAACTTCAACGATACAGGTGTGCGCACTGGTTGCCTGAGATAGCTTAGAGGCACCCAAGTCCAGGCTCAGTGTATTTGGATCGCCGTAGGTATCAAGCGAGCCGACTTTCTCATCTTGAGGACCGTACCAGGCACCTTCATAGATACGCATCACGCCAGGCATATAATCCGCAGTTACAACGGCACCGGCCAGTAACTGACCTCGATCGTTGTGTACACGAACGATGTCGCCGTCTTTAATACCGCGTGCTTTTGCATCTTCAGGGCTCATGTAGATAGGTTCACGACCCTGAACGGTATAGGTTGCACGGTACTCTTCCGACTCACATAACTGCGAGTGCAGGCGTTGATCCGGGTGACAAGACTGCAGCTGGAGCGGATACTTATCAGAGCCCGGGCCACCGTGGCTACGTTCGACTTTTTCAAACCACATTGGGTGGCCTTTACAGTCGTTATAGCCGTATTTCGCGATCTTGTTGGAGAAGATTTCGATCAAGCCTGAAGCAGTACCCAATGCGTATTCTTCCGGATCCTCGCGGAAGTCAGCGTGGCGAACCCAAGGCTTGCCTTTACCAAACTCAACAAACCCTTCTTCCCAGAACTTCTCGAATTCTGGCATCTCAAACTTGCCTTTGTTGGCTTTGCGGCAGTTTTTGTAGATTTCCTTAAGCCACTGCATTTCATTCATGCCGCGAGTGTACTCGCGATCTTTGCCGAAGCGCTTGGTTAGCTCGCTGAAGATCTCGAAGTCACTTTTCGCTTCGAACTGAGGCTCAACCAGCTTCTGCATTGCAATAATACCGCGGGCAGAATAAGAGCCGTATACGTCGATATCGTTACGCTCGAATGGTGTTGTTGCTGGCAGAACGATGTCAGAGAAACGGCATGTTGCTGTCCAGCGGTAATCAACAGAAACCACTGTTTCCAGTGACTGCTGTGCCTGTTTCATGCGGTTGCGATCCTGGTGGTGATGCCACGGGTTGTTACCGCTGAATACCATCATCTTGATTTCAGGCAGTTTTACCTTCTTACCGTTATAGTCGATGGTCTCGCCCGGGTTAACCAGACAATCCACCCAGCGCGCAACAGGGATCACTTTGCTGAAGCCGTTAAACTTCTCACCGTAAACAGGCTTGTAGCCTTTATCCGGCGTTGAAGGGAATGCGCCTGGACCTGCAGCACCCGAAGACGGTACACCGATAGAGCTATAGTGGTGTGCGTAAGAGATACCGCCGCCAGGAAGACCGATTTGACCGAGCATGGAAGCCAGTACCGCTGCCATCCAGTAAGGCTGCTCACCATGCTGCTGACGCTGTACACACCAGCCTAGCATTAGCTGGGTACGGTCTGCTGCCATCGCACGGGCTAGCTGGCGGATGTCGTCAGCCGGTACGCCACAGATCTTGGCAGCCCACTCAGGTGTTTTCTCGATCTTGTCTTCGGTTTTACCCATCAGGTAAGGAACAAACTTCTCATAACCCATTGTGTATTCGTCAAGGAAATCGACGTCAGCCAGATCTTCAGTTGCCAGGGTATGGGCAATCGCCATCATCAGGGCAACGTCAGTTTGCGGGTTGATGCGCATTTGCTCACAACCTAGGAACTTCTGGGTTTTGGTGGCTACCGGATCAATGCTGATCACGCGGATGTCACCGCTGGCAATTTTGGCTTTCAGAGTGTCCAGGTGTGGGTAGGCTTCGTGAGTCTCACAGTTCCAGCCTACCTGCAGGTTTTTCACCGGATCGTTCGCCCATAGTACCAGGAATTTGGTCTCGTTCAGGATGTGCTGCCAGGAAGTACCTTGCGCATAAACTTCGGAGTTGCCCAGTACGTAAGGAAGGATGTGCTGACCGGCACCTGTCGAGTAGTCACCGACTTTTTTGGTAAATGAACCGTGGTAGGCAATAGCACGCTGCATATGGTTACCAGCGCTGTGCAGAGCACCGGTTGAACGCCAGCCAGTTTGACCGGCATGAAGCGCTGAAGAGCCATAAGTTTTCTGAACGCGATCTAGCTCGCTATGGAAAAGGTCCAGTGCCTTATCCCAGCTAACACGTACAAAACGGTTATCACCACGCTTGCTGGTGTCGCTCTTGCTGCCATTTTTTAGCCAATCGACGCGTACCATAGGGTAGCGGACACGGGATGGATTGTAGATCATCCCTTTCATGCCGTTAAGCATGTCAGTTGGGTGGGTATCTAGTTCAAAGGGTTTAATTTCAGCTACACGTCCATTTTCGATACGAGCACGGAATGCGCCCCAGTGCGAACCAGTTAGTTTCCACTGTGGTGCGTCCGCTGCCATCGCCTTGCTGGCAGTTAGCAAACTCGGGCCTACAACTACGCCTGCGGCACCGGCGGTAATACCTTTCAAAAAGTCACGGCGTTTCAGGTTAAAACTTGAACCACTCATGATAGCCTCGCTTATCAGTTATTATTGATACCAAGCTGAACAATTAATTTTTGCCAAGAGGCATCCTAACCATTCGGTTTGGTTTTAGGGGAAGGAGGGCGCCGATAACGACCTCCAAGCTTAGTTAGTGATCGTTGCTATAGTCCGAAGAGTGCATCTGCAGGTAGCGCAGAACAACTTGCTCTTCTTCTTTTTCGAAGTCGGCGAAATCAAGCATGCCTTTGAACATTCCTACCCAGGTGTTTGAGTCAAAATGCGCCTCTGCAGGTTGTGAGTGACAACGGCTGCACGTTGCGGTGTAGGCTTCCTTGGCATATTCCCAAATTGGCTCAACCTCTTCGACCAGGTCGGTTTTGTCCGTCCATAGGGTAAAGTCGACGTTCTGCCAGGTGATGCTGGTATCTTCGTCTTCTTTGGCATCAAGGACATTAAAGAAGCCTTTGGTTTTGGCGACTTTACGCTGAAGTGAAGCGACACGAATATTGCGGGCAAAGTCTTGCATAATGATTTTGCCACTGCCTTTTTTCTTGCGCCAACCGGTAATTTTGACTTCAATGGCGTCGCCTTGGCTGCTGACGACTTCCACTGGCACTGATGAGATCATCAAGCCCGCTTTTTTAGTCATCTCCGGATCCAGGAACAGTTCCTTGTTGTGCAGCGTATAGTAGGTGTTCCCGCTACGAACCGATGTTTCTAGAGCCTGCGTGTTCAGATCATCCATAATGGCTTTGTAGCCAGCGGACATATCCGGCATGTGGTGAGCAATACCTTTGTGACAGTCGATGCAGCTTTGATCGTTTTTGGCAGCATCCATCATCTGATCGCGGGCATCAGCCGACATCTTGTCAAAGTCCATGCTGTTATAGTCATGGCAACTACGGCATTCGGCGGAGCCGTTTTCAGACATTCGTGCCCATTCGCGTTTCGCCATTTCCAGACGTTTTTTGCTGAACTTCTCAGGTGTATCGACTTCGCCGGTCAGCTTGGCCCATAACTCCATTGAAGCCTGAGCTTTACGCGCTATCTTGTCGGTAAAATTGTGCGGAACATGGCAGTCCGGACAAGTTGCGCGTACACCGGTACGGTTTTTAAAGTGGATAGTACTTTGTAGTTCTTGGTAGACGTTGTTTTCCATTTCATGACAACCAATGCAGAATTGTTCCTGATTGGTGTATTCAAGACCGGCATCAAAAGTCGTCCAGAATCCGATACCGCCAACAAAGCCGGCCAGGATCAAAATACCTAAACCGATGGTTTTACTGGGTGTAAAGAAATGTTGCAGTATTTGCTTAATAGATTTCATTATTTTTCCTTACAGCAGCCACGCTGCCAAACCATAAAGGCCTACCGCACCTGCTGTAAGTGCAGGGAAAATAACAAATGTGTAAAGAAATGTTGATCTCAATTCTTGTTGTTTTATTGCTGTCATAAAACTCACCTCGCGTGTTTTTTTATTCATTCTAATGAGAGGGTGTGAATGGCAGATATAGAAATGCGAGCGTATGTTATTTAATGTGAAAGAATATTAATGGATTTTTTGTAGGTTAATGAAAAATAACCATTTTATTTTTATGGTATTCGATGGGTGAATTTTGACTAATTTTAAATAATTGATAGGAATGTGATAAAGGTATGCTTTTCCACAAATTGCTACCACGAGCAATACCACTTTGGTGGCGTTTTTTAGTGGTTTTTGGAAGTGGCTTGGGGATGGTTTGGTTTAGATTATTTCGAAAAATAGCGGTAGGAGAGGTAAGGAAAATACCCAGTTAAAATAACATCGTGGCAACATTGTGCTTGTTGGGGGTAGGTTAGTCTTGAGCTCAACTTAATGCGCTTTAGTTTTCTGTTAATAACAAAGGAAACACATACGTGTTGTTGTATGTGTTCCTGCTATTTATGTCAGGCATGAGTATGAAAATAGCTTATCTACTCGTTGGCATCTGTTTCATCGGCATACTCGAGAATGTCTCCGGGCTGACAGTTAAGGTGCTTGCATATCGCTTCGAGCGTTGTCAGCCGGAGTGCCTTGGCTCGACCATTTTTGAGTACTGATAGATTTTGCTCTGTAATACCGATCTTGGCTGCGAGTTCATTTGAGCGCATCTTTCTCTTTGCCAGCATTACATCTAAATTAATGATAATTGGCATGTTGTTATCCTAAACTGTTAGCTCGTTTTCTTCTTTAATATCCTTCGCCAGCGTCATAACGTGCGAAATAGCACGCACCGTAAGGCCAATCAGTAAAATCGTCAAGTCACTGTCATCAATAGTGAATCCTATATTGAAGTTTTCCTGACCAATAGACAGAACGGCACCCAATAACATGTCGGATAGTACGCTGATAACAGGTGTCGCAATCATCAAGTTAGCGATACGCCTGAAGCAGGAAACGTTTGCTTGTGTAAATACGTCACCTAACTGATAGAGGCGGAACAAGCGGATTAATTGCCAGATGATTGCCATGTAAACGAGTGATGGTAGTAGAGCAAACGGGTAACCCATTAACGACTTTCCGATAGTCAGAGGCAAACTGACATCGAATGAAAACTCCAGGCTTACCCCACTGGCGGACTCAACAAGTGTACCGTAGAACCAGATAAATGTGATTGATATCGGTGTAAATAGCAGGATTATCCAAAGTAGGATAAGAAGCCTCTGGCTAAGTGTTTGAATGGCATTTTGAACAGACATTCATAGTTTCCCCCGTGTAGATTTGTATATATCTTGACATCCGGAACGCCGTAGTTCAATAAAAAATTATCGAAAAACGATAAGTTAGGTGTTGTTTCATTGGTGCAGATAAAGCGGTATTGAAAGTTAGCTTATAAATCAAGGAGCTAGAGTTCCAGCTTGCCACAGGCAAAGGTTCTGGCAGCGACAAAGGTGCAGAGGGTTACTGTAGGAGATCTTTAAGAACACTGTATTTGAATGGGTCTAGCACTTGTTATGGCAGACAAAATAGGGCGATAGAATTAATCCGAAAAGAGCTAATGCTCTATTATTTGGCGTAGTTTAGATGGTGTGGAAATAAACCCTATAGAAACAAATGATAATATGACAATATAAATATTCATTGGGTTTTATATCCATAATGAGGAAGACAAAAAAATAACAAAATTGCGCAGAATATCTCAAAATAATGTGAGCAAATAAATATATTGTCACTCAGAAACTTAGCATGAAATTTGGTGTATTTTCTCATTATCAAGACTGATAAAGTAAAAAAACGGTCAGTTTTTATTTGACTGAATAATAATATTCGTCATCATATGCTTATTCTTAATAAGAAGACTATTTTCATAATTAGGACAACAAGGAAAGCTCACATATACGGCTCTCCTTCTATTGCCATTTAAATCAGTAACTTATGTTTTTATCTGCTCTTGATTGAATTTAATAAGTGACTAATTGAATAAGTTAATGTTTGTGAGACCAGATAAAATAGGATTATTTTGCTGATAGGGGAATAACTGGGTTCAATCCCCTGTTTCCTAATTGATTTTGCGAGTCAGTGATACAAAAATAAACAATAAAGGCTGTTTAATATCAATAAGATAAAAGTTATAAGCGATATCCATCCTTAATTTCGAGTAGTAATTCGTTAAAGGCATCCTTTAGATTACTTTGGAGCAAATACTCTCCAGGGTGGGGTGCGTAGTATTCAAAATAATAATTTGCAGGAAACCTAAATGAAGAAAGCATTTGCGATCTTACTCGCCTTTGCTGCTCTGCCTAATAGTGCCAGCGAGTTCAGGGTAACATTGCCACTGGCGAGCAAACATTTTTACTGTGCTAGTAATCAATGTATTGATCTTAATGAGAGCAATCTGGGCGTTGGTGTTGAATATGCTAGCTATGGCGTTATTGGTTTTGAAAATAGCTATTCACGTCAAAGTGTTGCTGCCTATAAAACGTTTGAATACGACATGAATCCTTATCTGGGGCTCGGTATTCGACTGGGAGGGGTTACTGGTTATAGGGAGGAGTCGGGGATGGATGTTGTGCCACTGGCCCAGCCTTACCTGCGAGTACTTCCTATTGACTGGTTGAGCTTTAACTTTGGCCTTGTGCCTGTCGGCTTGATTGATACCAAGAACTATAACCTTGTTGTGACGTTAGATACGCAGATCAGCTTCTAGCCCTGTTCACTTTGGGTAGCCTTCCATCGTGTACATGGGATGTACCTAAAGTCAAAAAAGCGGGAGTACTCTCCCGCTTCTGAAATCAGTATTCATGGTATTGAATGGTTCTGTTAGTACTTATTTGCTTTCTGTGTCAAAGCCAGCACCTTTCCATGCGTAGATGCCGCCTGGGTAGCGATAGACGTTGTTGTAGCCCATCTTAATCGCCCATGCGGCTGCATTGTGGCTTCGGCCACATTTAACAAATCCGCAGTAGAAAACGAGCGTCTTGTTTTTGTCGGCACCGAGCAAAGCCGCGAAGTTTTCCTGGGTTTTACCATCCGTGCCTGTGACTTTCCACTCAGGCATTGAGGCAATCGGGAACTCAAACTGGATCGCTGTCGGGATATGCTCTTTCTTGTAACTGTCCTTATACGGCATAGCATCAATAATCAGGACATCCTCTTTGTTGTCCAGCAGGGCTTTCACACCATTAGTATCTATCAGCTGGTAACCACCCGCTAGCGTGTCATTGTGTAGCTTGATTGCGACCTGCTCTGTTTGTACTTCTGCCTCGAATTTTCCGGAGAACAGGCCCGCATTGGCAGTTAGGGGTAAGATCAGAAGACCAGCCGCCAGAATAAATGCATTGAGCCAGAAGCTACGACGAGGACGTTGAAGACGAGATTTACTGAATGGCATAGTAAGTCCTTATTGGTTGAATTTCGCCGCAAAAATGCGGCGAAAGTGACAAAAATACACTGAATATCCACACCGCATTTAGGCAAGGTGTGCTTTGTTGCGAACTGGCCGCTGGCTATTGAAATAGTGCAGTCCGGCGGTAAAGAATGTGATGAGCAGCAGGACGATAAATTGCGGTTCCAGTTCGCTATAGACTTGTGATTCCAAAGAGCCAGGCAGATAGCAGCCGCAGTCAAAATGCAACCCCTGGTATAGCGCGATTCCGGACGGCAGCATATACAGAGCCAGGCAGACCAGGATAGGCGCGATGGAGGTCAGCTCAAAGAAAGCCAGCGAGAGGCACACAGCCAGCGCAAACGGAAGGGAGAATGCCAATACATCGACATATATAGCCGGTACCAGCCCGGTATCTTGTAACAAGAGCGCAGTTTGCTCTGGGTGGAAGAAGCCTTTTAGGGCAATGGCTGCCGCCGAGAGCAAGACGAAGCTGGTGACGAAACGATGAATATATCCACGTGTTTTCATAGCGATACTCCCTTCTATAAATAGTAAAATCTTAATTCAACACGGTGTGCTCCAGATGGAGCATTGCTTCCAGTACGCTGCCGCCGATAGCTCTGGCTTTGTCAGAAACGGTGGTGAAATCGGCCTCGATGCCTCTCGGGTCAATATCACCAATTTTGAATCCTTCGGTGACGGTGAGCCCTTCATTCAGCAGCCCCCGCACCATGCCGCCTAGCGGGGCAACAACCGGGCTGTCACCGACATGGGCAATAACATCCCCTTCTTCTACGATATCTCCCAGTTTGACATGGTTATGCATAATGCCTTCGCAGGGAGCACGCAGTACACGCTGATGGGTGTAGCCTGCTATATTGCCGGGGATCCCTGTATTGGCCTGGGTGACACCGTTGTAGATAATTCGTCCGAGGTAGTGGCCCCGGTTGGTTTCAATAACCGCGTCGCAGTCTTCTCCGGCTGTAAAGCCCGGACCGAGAGCTATGGTGATAGGTGCCATGTCTCGTGTTGTACCAAGATTACGCTTGGCCAGAATGGCATCGACCACAAAAGTCGGTTTGAGGCTGGACAGCGAGCAGCAATCTTCATCTACCATTACCGGGATCTTGTTATCGTCGATCAGTTTGAAAACTTCTTCGCAACTTTTCGCTTTTTGGGCGATGATCCCTTCAACTTCGGCAGGATTACCGTACAGGCACTGGGCAAAAGAGACCGTGCAGCGAATCACAGTTGGCTGTGAAATATCGGTCATAACCACTTTAAATCCTGCATTTTTGAGCCGGATCGCAACACCAGTAGCGATATCTCCTGCGCCACGGATTAAAACCAGTTTATTACGATTGAGGCGGGTATCGTCTTTCATCAAACCACCGGCAGACTGATGTTTGACTTTGAGGATCTCGGCCATGATGCTGATGGCGATCTCTTCTGGAGTCTCAGCACCGATATTGAAACCAATAGGGGAGTGGATAGCCTGAATATGTGCTTCGCTGACATTGCACTTTCGCAGGTGGTTGAATAGGGTCTGCACTTTGCGACGGCTTGCCATCAGACCAATATAGCGGGTATCGCAATCAACAACCTTGGTGATTGCATCCTGATCCTGATGATTGGTAGCAATCACGACGAAACTGTCTTTGTTGATATCCAGCTTGTCGATAGCATCTTCCATGTTTTTGCCTAGAGTCCGCTTGGTACCGGCAGGAAAGTGTTCTTCGGCAAGGCTGTCTTCATAGGCATCTGCGACGGTAATATCAAATCCGAGCACATGAGCTGCATGGGCGACAGCGCGGTTCACATGTCCGGCACCAATCAGGAGCAGGCTGGGGCGAAGACCATAAACATCAATGAATACGCTCATGGCGCCACCGCAGTCCATGTCCATGGCGTCCGGGCCCGAACGGGTCATTCGTCCTTTGACAACACGGGCCTTTCTTTCCTGCAAAGCTTCCAGTGACTGTTCGATAACGTAGCGCTCAATCATGCCGCCACCGACCGTGCCTATGATTGAACCGTCCGCCTTGATAATCATCTGCCCAGAGTGGCGCGGTGCCGAACCGCGGGTTTCAATGATATTTGCCAGGGCAAATGGAATGTTCTCTTCTTCGAGTTGGGCAGCTTTTGCAAAAATGTTCATCAGTTTTGACCTCAGTGTCTCGCGACGAGAGGTGCTAAGGCTTACCTCTCGTCAGTACGTCTTTTATCGGTGTCTGACTGTTCATCGCAGCAAGCCAGATGGCATCAAGGGTTGTGGTCTTGTTAATGACCTTATGGGCTAACCGGGTTAGGTTTGGGTAGTTAGCGGTCAGGTCTATTTTGTTTATTAACCAAATCTTGATGGCCTGATCGGGAGCATGCTTAAACATTCCATGTTGATGTTCAATCAAGTTCCCCAATACCCGGTGATCAATAATGTCACCAGTTGAGCATTGAGTGAGGGCAGAAAACGTATTCCATCGATGAATTCTCTCGGGGGTTGCCTGAGTATGAATAACTTCTGCGCCAGTTATACCGATAACCATATCCGAAGTAATAGGAATGCAAGGCTCATGCCTATCAGGGGCCTTTATTGGTAAACATTTGGCACCATCAGATTCAATAATAAAAACTGTGAAAGGTGAGTCATTTTTTAATTTGTCGATTAACTCGGCTGTGACACCGGACACTTTAATTTTATCACTTTTGTTGTTGCTGATTATTTTATCTTTATAGCAAAAAGTGATACTTGGTTCTGATAAATCCAGGTGCTGGTATGGTATTAGTGGATTGATGCTACTTTCGAGATTAATAAAGTTGTCAGCTTGATTGTTCTCGGGTAAATACATTTTAGTGGTGGTGCTGACAAATACGCAATGCCCCTGAGTTTTGAATTGCCTGGCAAGCCAAAAAGCTGTTGATGTCTTCCCGCCGCCGCCAACAAGTGCAATAACCAGCGAGTTATTAAGCGGTATATCAAATTGTGAAGCGCGTAGTGCATGGTAAGTTTTTGCAGATTTCATGCAGCCCCCAATAGCTCAATAAGCGTCAATATAGTGAGTAATGACAATGGAACAATACCGACACGTAGATTGTGTAATGCCGGCTGCCGGCCTGTCATCCCGAATGGGACGCTGGAAGATGATGCTACCTTACCGGCACCATACAATCCTTGATGAAAGTATCGAAAATGCACTTGGATTTTGCTCACGGGTTATATTGGTTGCGGGCCACCGTGGCGATGAGTTGGCCTACCGATATAAGCAAAAACAAGGTGTTGAGGTGGTAGTTAACACTCACTATGAGCAAGGGATGTTTAGCTCGATTCAGCAAGGGGCCAAGCAGGTTAGGACTGAGAACTTCTTTATCTGCCATGGTGACATGCCGTGTATTTCGCCCGATATTTATCGTCGGGTATGGGATAAACGTGGCAGCTATACGGTGTTCCCAGGCACCGCTGAACGCCCTGGTCATCCGGTGCTGCTTCCTGCCACACTGAAAGCCCAAATCCTATCGGCGCCTTTTGACGGTAAAATGAAACGCATCATATATGGTGGTGAGGTGAAATATGCCAGGCTATCCGATACAAATATCTATTTTGATGTTGATACACCTGCGGCTTACGAGCGACTGTGCCAGCGCTCACAATAGTCCTATCATTATGAGAGTTGATAGTAACTTTTTATCAAATTGATATCAGGGAAAATCTGCCTGGTTATGGCTATTAATATAGTGTGATTTCAAATCGGATTTATTTTCTCTTCATCTGAAAAATTTAAGTTTGATTTCTTCTGTCTCAAATCCGTTTAACTTTTATTGTAGTGATAGTTGCTATCATATTTATCGGTATCAAAGTGATAGCAATTTATTAATTTGATAGAAAAAATTACTTAATTAAGAATCATACTCATTTATAACTTATTCTTATTATTAATTGGCGCTTATTTTCTATATTGCGCGTGCTCACACATTTGTCCTTAGTTTCGACATTGGTCACGAAATTAGCGATGAAAATTCGTCTTGATGATCTTGATTTTAAAGTTTGGCGCAGTAGTTGCTCTTTAAGAGTCATAGCGGGCTGATCTATTTCGGCCTATCACTCTTAGCCCTACGCATTGCACAACGAAATGTGCTGGCTGTGAAAATACAAGAAAAATACAGCATCAAGGAGATTTATCATGGGAGACATCATGCGTCCCGTACCGTTTGGCGAGCTACTCAATCGCATCTTTAGCGAGTATAAAGAGAGCCAGTCAATTTTTGGGATTCCATCGAAGCAATTTTATCGCAAGGAGAGTGCCAAGGATCTATCCGTCTGGGGTGAGAACTGTGAAACCCCTGTAGGCCCTGCTGCCGGCCCGCACACCCAGCTGGCGCAAAACATCATTTCTTCATGGCTTGCAGGTGGACGTTTCATGGAGCTGAAAACAGTTCAGAAACTGGATCAGCTGGAAATCGCCAAGCCATGTATCGACGCTGAGGATGAGTGCTTTAATACCGAGTGGTCGACAGAGTTCACTCTGATCAAAGCGTATGACGAATACCTCAAAGCCTGGATTGCACTTCACTTGTTAGAAGAAGTCTTTGCCCCGCGTGCGGATGGCGAAGAGAAGTCTTTCGTGTTCAATATGAGTGTAGGCTACGATCTTGCGGGTATTCAGACTGCGCCGATGCAGAAGTATATCCACGATATGCTTGATTCAAGCGAGCATGAAAGCTTCCATGCCTATATCGCCGAGCTAAACAGCTTCATTACCGATCCGGATTTCGTTAAGACCTTCGGCTTCGAGCACCGCTTCGAGCGTCTGAACAAGCTGTCGGATACCATTCCTGCCCAACTGACCCGTGGCGTTACCCTGTCTACCATGCACGGTTGTCCACCGAATGAAATCGAAGCAATTTGTCGCTACATGATTGAAGACAAGGGCATCAACACGTTCGTGAAACTGAACCCAACTCTGCTGGGCTTCGAGCGCGTACGTAGTATTCTGGACAATGCCGGTTTTGACTATGTTGCATTGAGCGAAGAGTCATTTAGCCATGATCTTCAGATTGAAGATGCGAAAGCCATGCTGCATCGCCTGGTCGATTTGGGCAAAGAGAAAGGTATCGGCTTCGGGGTCAAACTAACCAATACCCTGGGTACATTGAACCGTAAGGGCCGTTTGCCAGACAAAGAGATGTACATGTCGGGCCGTGCCTTGTTCCCGCTATCAATTAACGTAGCGCTTGAGCTATCACGTGAGTTTGACGGCATGCTGCCAATTTCTTACTCCGGTGGTGCCAGCAAATTCAACATCAAGGAAATTTTCGAAACCGGTATTCGTCCAATCACCATGGCGACCGATCTGCTCAAGCCTGGCGGTTACCTGCGTCTGACCGATTGTGCCAAGGAACTGGAATCGAGCGAAGAGTGGGGCATGCAGAAAGTTGACCTGGTCAAGCTTGAAGCCCTGGCGGCGAAGTCACTGGTTGCCGATTACGTCCAGAAAGAGTGGCGTGGTCCTGAAGAGATCAGTGTGAAGAAAGCCGTGCCTCTGACTGATTGTTATGTCGCACCATGTGTAACAGCCTGTCCGATCAGCCAGGATATCCCCGAGTACATTCGCCTGATGGGTGAGCATAAGTACACCGAAGCGCTGGAAGTGATTTACTCACGTAACGCCCTGCCTGCTATCACAGGTCACATCTGTGATCACCAGTGTCAGTACAACTGTACCCGTCGTGACTACGAAGGTGCGCTGAATATCCGTGAAATGAAGAAAATTGCACTGGATAAAGGCTGGGATGGCTACAAGGCCAAGTGGCATGAACCAGACATGGATAAAGCCAAGCACCCAGTTGCGGTAATTGGTGCAGGTCCTGCAGGCTTGTCAGCAGCATACTTCATGGCCCGTGCCGGTCACCCTGTCACAGTGTTTGAAAAAGAGCACAATGCCGGTGGTGTGGTTAAGAATATCATTCCTCAGTTCCGTATTCCTGCCGAAGTGATCCAGCACGATATTGATTTCGTTAAAGACCACGGTGTTCATATCGAATACGGCTGCAACCCGAATATGACAGTGGAAACACTGAAATCAAGCGGCTTCAAGTATATCTGTCTGGGCATAGGTGCCGATAAGGGCAACCCGATTTCACTGTCTGGTGATAACACCAAGGTGTTCAAGTCACTCGAATTCCTCCGCAGCTTTAACGATGGTGAGAAGCTGGAACTTGGCAAACACGTTGCTGTTGTCGGTGCCGGTAACACCGCGATGGATAGTGCCCGTGCTGCCCTTAAGGTTGACGGTGTCGAGAAAGTTACCATCCTGTACCGTCGTACGATTGCTGAAATGCCTGCATACAAGGAAGAGTACGAAGAAGCCGTGGAAGATGGCGTGCAGTTCATGTTCCTGACCAATCCAGAGCAGTACGATGCCGATGGCAAGCTGACAGCCCGTGTGATGGAGCTGGGCGAGCCAGACGAGAAAGGTCGTCGCCGTCCAGTTGCGACCGACAAGACCGTCGAGCTTCAGGTGGATGCACTGGTGACTGCGGTGGGCGAACAGTCTAACCGCGATGTATTGAGCCGTATCGGTATCCCAATGGGTGAAGATGGCTGGCCAGCTGTTGATGCGAAAACTTGCGAGACGGCAGTTGAGAATGTGTTCCTGATGGGTGATGCCCAGACGGGTCCTTCATCGATTGTTTCTGCTATCTCCGGCGGTCGCAAGGCGGCAACGGCGATTCTGGCTCGTGAAGCTCAGCTTGAGCAGGAGAAAGAGGTTTCTTCTGATGTGAAAGCCGAGGCTGTATATGCCCGTAAAGGCGATATTCAGGTCAAGATGATCAGCGCGAACAAGCTTGAAGAAACTGACCGCGAAGAATTTATCGAGCAAGAAGCAAAACGTTGTTTGGAATGTTCGTATATCTGTAGCAAGTGTGTGGATGTGTGTCCGAACCGCGCCAATATCTCACTGCCAATTCCTGGTTTCAAAGATCAGTACCAGACATTGCATATTGACGCTTACTGTAACGAATGTGGCAACTGTGCCCAGTTCTGTCCATGGGACAGCAAGCCATACAAAGACAAGTTCACCATCTTCAACCTGCGTGGTGACTTTGCCAATAGCACTAATGCTGGTTTCTATATCGAAGGCGAAGAAGTACTTGTCCGCACTCAGGGCGAAACATATACCTTCAGCATTAATGAGCAAAGCGAACTGGATATGCCTGAGTCGATGGCAGATGAAGCAACCATGATCAGCTATGTGCATGCAAATCATCGTTATCTTCTTGGCAAAGTAGATGTATAGGTGAGGAGTCAGGAATGTTATTACTTAAAAATGCAACGGCAGTGCAGTTTGAACCTGCACTGATTAAAGAAAGCGTTGATATCTTGATTGATGGCAGCGTAATCAAGGAAGTTGGTTCGGATCTGGCAGCAAAATACCCGGATGCTACTGTCAAGGAGATGAAGGGTAAACTGGTCATGCCGGGTATTGTCTGCTCGCACAACCATTTTTACTCGGGTCTTGCCCGCGGCATTATGGCTGATATCAAGCCAAGCCCGGACTTTATCTCAATCCTGAAGAACCTGTGGTGGCGGATGGACCGAGCGCTGGATGAAGAAGCGCTCTACTACAGCGGCCTTATCTGCTCGCTAGAAGCTATCAAGAACGGTTGTTCGTCGGTGATTGACCACCATGCATCGCCTAACTACATCGCGGGCTCGCTAAATACCCTGCGAAAAGGCTTCCTGAAAGCTGGACTGCGCGGTATGACCTGCTTTGAAACCACCGACCGTAACGGCGGCATGAAGGAAATGATGGCGGGTGTCGAAGAGAACATCGCCTTCGCCCAGCTTGTCGACCGTGCCAAGGAAGAAGGCACAGAACCGTACTTGGTTGAAGCGCACATCGGTGCCCACGCGCCGTTCACCGTGACCAACGAAGGTTTGGCAATGATGGCTGAGGCTGTCCAGGCAACAGGGCGTGGTATTCATGTCCATGTCGCAGAAGATCGCTACGACGTGACACACAGCCATCATCATTACAGCCAGGATATTGTCGAGCGTCTCGACAGCTTTGGTCTAATCAACGAGAAGACTTTGCTGGCCCATGGCTTGTTCCTGTCTGACCGTGACATCGACATTCTGAATGCCAAAGATGGCTTCCTGGCCCACAACGCCCGTTCAAATATGAACAACAATGTGGGTTACAACCATAAGCTGACTCGCTTCAAGAATGTCGCGTTGGGTACCGATGGTATCGGTGCCGATATGTTCGAAGAGCTCAAGTTTGCCTTCTTTAAGCATCGTGATGCCGGTGGTCCGCTTTGGCCTGACAGCTTTACCCGCAGCCTGTGGAACGGTAATGAAATCCTTGCCCGGAACTTTGGCGCCAAGTTTGGCCGCTTGGACCCAGGAAACAAGGCTGACTTGACCATTCTTGACTACACCAGCCCGACGCCATTCGTGGCGGACAACCTGCCTGGGCATATTGCCTTCGGCATAAATGCGGGCAACGTCAACAGCGTTATCGTTGAAGGGCGTTTTGTGTATGAAGATCGTGCATTCCCGTTCGATGTTGCGCCTATCTATGCTGAAGCCAGCAAAGTAGCCCAGCGTCTATGGAAGACAATGGATCAATTAGACTAATGTGAGATCCCGTTATGGATACGGTTAATACTCGATTCAAGTGGGCAGAAGCCACAGGTGAAGCTAAGTATATTGCCGACCGCCATTACGAGGGACTGTTAGAAGGGCGGTTCTACCGCTCTTCTTGCCCTAGAGGCGTCATTAAATCGGCTAAGATCCCGGCCATGCCAGAAGGCTACCATCTGTTTGGTGCTAATGATGTGCCGGGACAAAATGTACTCCCCATCGTAGAAATAGACTGGCCGGCGTTTGCCGACAAAGAAGTGCGGTTCGTCGGTCAGGTTATCTATCTGCTGGTCGGCCCTGACCCGGATGTGATAGAGCAACTCCTGCAACAAATAGAAGTAGAATACTCACCGTTGACGCCGGCTTATACGATTGAACAATCGAAAGCACTCATCGATGGCGCCATTCATTCAACAGACAATGTGCTTGATACTCATACGTTGACTAAAGGTGATATCGACGAGGGTTTTGCACAGGCTGTAACGATTATTGAAGAAACGTGCAGCACCGGGTATCAGGAGCATATCTACCTTGAAACCCAGGGGTGTGTCGGCTACCCCAAAGATGGCAAGATCGTTATCGAAGGGTCGATGCAATGTCCCTTCTATGTTCACCACTGTATGGCAGTACTCCTCGGTCACGACAGAGTGCGCGCGATTCAGTGCCCGACAGGTGGCGGCTTCGGCGGTAAGGAAGACTACCCTGATGTCCTTGCCGGACCGTTGGCCGTTGCGGTAGAGCGGTTGCAAAGACCTGTCAGAATTGTGCTTGAGCGTAGTGAAGATATTCAGTTTACCTCCAAGCGCCACCCGGTAGAATTCCACTACCGAACCGGGATTGACGCTGATGGCAATATTGTTGCCATGGAGCTGAATTTTGATATTAATTCCGGCGCCTATCTCAGCCTTTCCGGCATTGTTCTCCAGCGCTCGCTGACCACCGCGACCAATGTCTACGATATCCCAAATGTCCGTGTAGAGGGCCATGCCTGGACAACCAATACCGTACCGACTGGGGCATTCCGTGGCTTTGGTTCGCCGCAGAACTGTTTCTGCATGGAAACCCACATGAACCATATCGCCAAGAAAGTTGGCGAAGACCCGGCGGCGTTCAAGCAACGTCATTTCCTTAAATCAGACTCGACCACGCTGACTGGATCGAAGATCTTCGGTGATCTGGTGCTGGACGAAATGTTGGAGCGGGTGTTGAGCCTGTCGGAGTATAACACCAAGACGACGCTGAATGCGTTCCAGCCTGATAGCGGTGAACATTGTCAGGGTAGCGGTAAACGCAAAGGGATCGGCCTGGCGGTCTTCCAGCATGGCTGTGGTTTTGCCGGTGATCTGGAAGATACCCTGGTACGGGCAAGAGTTCGCTTGAATAAGCTTGCCGATGGAACCATTCGGATCCTCGCATCCAATACTGATATCGGTCAGGGGCTAAGCCTGACGTTCCGTAAGATTGTTGCCGAAACAATGAACCGTCCGTTGGAGACGATTCAGCTGGCGGTACCTGATACAGGCATTGTGCCGGACTCCGGCCCGACAGTGGCATCACGCTCTATCCTGATTGTTGGTTACCTGATTGAGAAAGCCGCTCAGAAACTGCAACTTAACTGGCAGGAAGGTGAGCCGCAGGAAATCGAAGAGATCTATCGCAAGCCGGACTACCACGTCTGGGACCAGACTACCTATCAGGGCAACGCTTATCAGGCGACCAGCTATGGGGCGAATGTCGTCGAGGTTGAGGTCGATATGGCGACTGGCGAGACGGACATTATTGGCGCATGGGCTGTGTATGACATCGGCCGGGCAATTGATCCGGTTGTGTTCAAGGGCCAGATTGACGGTGGCTTGGTGCAGGCGCTGGGTTATGGCAGCTGCGAGAAGATGGAACTGAACAAAGACGGAGTCTTTGCCCAGAAAACCATGGCTGACTATGTGATCCCGACATCGCTTGATGTACCAGCTATCGGAAGTGATTTGGTGGATAACCCGTATCCGTTTGGGCCGAATGGTGCCAAAGGGGGCGGTGAGTTAACCCATAACGGTGGTGCGGCAGCCTTTGCGGCGGCGGTTGAAGCGGCCATAGGCAAGACGTTGTCATCCATACCGGTAACACCAGAGAAAATCTGTCAGGCCCTGTATGCAGGGGAAACGGCAGAGGCTGGTAAGGCAGTAGAAGGAGGGAAGGCAAAATGAAGATCGAGTTCTACCTGAATGATGAGCTGGTTGAGGTTGAAGCCGACCCAATGCAATCGCTGTTGAACACACTACGTGGGAACCTTAACAAGACGGCCACCAAGGAAGGCTGTGGTGAAGGGGAGTGCGGGGCTTGTTCAATCCTGTTTAACGGCAAGTTGGTGAATGCTTGCATGATGCCTATCGCCCAGGCGGAAGGTGCCCGGCTGATGACGCTGGAAGGCTTGCGTCAGACCGAAAAGGGGCAGTGTGTGATTGATGCATTGCTTGAGGCCAAAGGGGTGCAATGCGGCTTCTGTACACCGGGAATGGTGTTGGCACTGTATGCGTTACTTGAAGTCAATGCCAAGCCGAACGAGCAGGAAATCAGAACGGCTATATCGGGTAATCTTTGCCGCTGTACCGGGTACGGGATGATTGTCGATGCCGCGAGGATCGCCAGCGAAAAAGGAGAAGGCTTATGGTAGAGGTATATCGACCTGATACCCTGGAGCAGGCTCTGGATAAGCTGGCTGTTGGCGATCACACATTGTTCTCCGGCGGTACGGACCTAATGGTGCAGCACAGCGTCAGACCGGGTATGACGCCAAGCTTTGCCCGTGATGTGGTCTTTGTCGACGCGATCGACGAACTCAAGCATATCACTCAGGCCAGTCTGGAAACCCAGGCCGAAGGGGATGCCGACTCAGCGCTGTTTATTGGCGCCGGTGTAACCCTCAGCGAGATTGAGCGGTACCCTCAGGTGCCTGATATCCTGCGCCAGAGTGTGGCCAAGATAGCAGCGCCTGCGCTGCGCAACCGGGCAACCATGGCCGGGAATATCTGTAACGCCTCACCGGCGGCAGATTCCCTACCAGCGTTGTACCTGCTTGATGCGCGTGTTGTGTTGTCATCTTTGCAGGGGCAACGAGAAATGCTGCTTGAGGACTTCATTCTTGCCCCGGGTCTTACTCAGCTAAAGCAAGGTGAGATGCTGACGCATGTCGTGATCCCGCAGGCCGATCTGCCAGAGACTTTCTATCACAAGGTAGGAACCCGGGCGGCCAATGCCCTGACGAAGCTGTCAGTGGCAGGCATGGCGAAGATCAGTAAAGGCCGTACAGGCAAAGGCAAGCTGGTGGACTGGCGTGTTGCGTTTGGCGCAGTTGGTCCGACGGTTGTTCGTAACCGCGAACTGGAGTCGCTGTTGGTTGGCCAGCCTACCGAGAAACTCGCCAAACCTAGATTTATCGACGAAGTTGTCGCCATGTACAGCGAAATTATCCGCCCTATTGATGATCAACGTTCGACCGCAGAATACCGCCATCAGGCGTCCCTAAATCTATTGAGACGCTGGCTTAGTCAGCTAAGTGTGTCATAAGTTACAACCTTCCTCTTATTTTCTTTTCTTTTAATTTATGGGGGCCAGTCGGCCCCCCTTTTTTGCCTCTTTACCGGGCCAGTACGCTGGATGAGCAACCTTACTGAAGAGCAGGAGAAGGAGGAAAGTCTCCGCTGCCAAGTACTTGAGTTTGGTAGTCAAGGCCGGCACAGCCCAAGATGCTGATTATCAACTATCACTGTTGATAGTTATCAAATTGATAGTAAAAATATTATTTTGATAGGTAATCCTAATGGATTGAGAAGCAATCTTATTTAGCATGTTAAATAAGTGTTTATCCCCAGAATGAATATGAAAATGAATGATGATGCAGGTCTCATTTCGGGTCCGATTTCTGACCGCGCTCACGAAACTCACCTCTTATCAAACTAACAGCCAAGTTTGGCTCAATAGTTGCCTTTTTAGTGCTTAAGAATATTAAAAAATCTTCATTACCTCTGATTCTAAAGAGAGCATGAATTTATAGATAAGTAGAATTCTAAAAAGGTAAGAAAAATGATTGAACACTACTTGAGACCGGACTCTACTGCCCAAGCACTCGACTTAATGCAGCAACATGCAGGCGCTGCAACCTGGTTTGCTGGTGGTTCCAAGCTAAATGCCGCCCCGAGCAAAACCGAAAAAACGGTAGCGATTTCGCTTGATAACCTGGCCTTCGACAAAATTGAACAACACGGTGAAGCCCTGCATATCGGTGCGATGTGCCGTATTCAGAACCTGATTGACAGTGAGCTGGTGCCAGTCGCTCTTAAGCAGGCTGCGGCATTTATTTATTCACGTCACGTGCGCAACCAGGCCACTCTGGGTGGCGAGATTGCAGCCTTCCAGCCTGAAGCATTATTGGTTCCAAGTTTGATGGCGCTTAAAGCGCGTGTTGTACTGGCTGACGGTCGTGAAAGCGAGGTCGAAGACTATATTGAAGCCGATGAGCGCGATTTAATTGCCAAAGTGATCATCCCTGATGTGAACCTCACCTGCATTGGATACAACATCGTCCGCTCTGCGGCAGGTTTGGCGGTTGTGACTGCCGCTGTATCTATCGATAAGGAAGGGAACAAAATTATCGCTCTTGATGGCGTGTCACCAACGCGAAATGGTGCCGCGAGACCTATTCGTTTGCGCGACATTGAAAAGCAGGATTTAAAAGGTGAACTGTTAGAGCAGGCCGTGGCTGATGCCGTTCACCCTGTGGCCAATATTATCGGTAGTGTTGAATATAAGCGCTATATTGCCGGCGTTGTTGTAACAGATTTACTGGCTGAGTGTCAGCATCTGGCTGAGGAGGCATAACCATGACTATTACATTTACTCTCAACGGCCGCTCTCAGGAACTTCAGTGCCAGCCTGGTGAAAATGTTCAGAAGTTACTTCACGGTATGGGCCTTCATTCTGTACGTAACAGCGATGATGGCTTTGGTTTTGCTGGCTCAGACGTAATTTTGTTAAATGGCGAGCTGGTTAACGCCTCGTTATTAATTGCCGCCCAGTTGGAAGGTACCGAAGTTCGCACCGCTGAATCACTCAGCACACACAATAAGCTGGGTGTCGTCCAGCAGGCGATGATCGATGTGGGTGTGGTGCAGTCAGGTTATAACGATCCTGCCGCTGCTTTGATTATCACTGAATTGCTTGATCGTATTGCCGAGCCGACGCGTGAAGAGATTGACGATGCGCTCTCTGGCTTATTTAGCCGAGATGCCGGTTATCAGCAGTTCTACCAAGTCGTAGAGCTGGCAGCGAAGCGTAAAAACACCCCTGATTACAATGAAGAGGTTGCCCCGGAATTTTGTGATGAGCTGGATGTGGTCGGTAAGGTCAGTCCGAAAGATGACTCTGTGAAAATGGTTCAGGCCAAACCTTGTTATGTCGAAGATCGCATTCCTGCAGATGCTTGCGTGCTTAAGGTATTGCGCAGCCCGCACCCTCATGCCTGGATCAAGCACCTGGATGTCAGCAAGGCTGAAGCTTTGGAAGGTGTTGTTCATGTCATCACTCATGAAAATTGCCCCGATATTCCTTATACCCCTGGTGGTCAGACAGGTCCTGAGCCGTCACCGCTAGATCGCCGTATGTTCTGTCAGAAATTACGCCATGTCGGTGACCGTGTTGCTGCAGTAGTTGCCGAGAGCGTAGAAATCGCCGAAGCCGCACTGAAGTTGATCGATGTCGAATATGAAGTGCTTAAGCCGGTAATGAGTATTGATGAAGCTCAGGCACCGGATGCACCGATCATCCACAACGAGCCGATTGAGTATCTGGCAGGCGCACCGGCTGATTTGGACGAACAGAACAAAAATGCTGACCCGCGTGAAGGCAAGCTGATTGTCAACTTCCCGATTGGTTGTGAGCCTCGTAAGAATATTGCCGCGTCGGTTAATGGCCAAATCGGTGATATTGACCAGGGCTTTGCGGATGCCGATGTGATTCTCGAGCGTACTTACGAATCGAAACAGGCTCAGCAGACACCAACGGAAACCCACATTTGTTATGCCTATATGGATGGTAACCGTCTTGTCATGCATGCTTCGACACAGGTACCGTTCCACGTTCGCCGTCAGGTAGCTAAGATTCTGGGTGTCAAACAAAACCGGGTGCATGTCGTTAAAGAACGTGTCGGTGGCGGCTTTGGTTCCAAGCAGGATATTCTGGTTGAAGATCTCACCGCGTTTGCAGCCTTTACGACCGGACGTCCGGTATACCTTCACTATACCCGTGAAGAAGAGTTCATTGCCTGTTCTACCCGTCATGTTGCCAAGGTAAACCTGAAGGTGGGTGTCAAGAAAGATGGTACTCTGACGGCTATCGATATGGACTTCCAGGCTAATACCGGTCCTTACGGTAACCACGCCCTGACAGTACCTTCTAACGGTCCTGCTCTGTCACTGCCGCTTTATCCGATTGATAATGTGCGCTTTAAGGTTACCACCTATTACTCAAACATCTGTCCGACTGGTGCCTACCAGGGTTATGGTGCGCCGAAAGGGGTGTTTGCTCTGACTATGATGCTGGCGGAGCTGGCCGAAGAGATCGATATGGATCTACTTGAAATCATCGAGAAGAACCGTGTCCATGAAGGGGATCCACTGAAGATCAAAGGTGCTGTTGGTGAGGGTGACCTTCCTGCCGAACCGCCTCGCGTACTGTCTTGTGCACTTGACGAAGTATTGCGTCAGGGCCGTGAAGAGTTTGGTTGGGATACTCCGAAAGAAGACTTGGGTGGCGACTGGACCGTAGGCCGCGGCGTGGCAATTATTCAGCAGAAATCAGGGATCCCTGATATTGATCAGGCCAACTGTAAAGCCAAGCTGGCTTCAGATGGTACCTTGATTGTCCACTCTGGTGGTGCAGATATCGGTACCGGTCTGGATTTGGTGGTAGGAAAAATTGCGGCCGAAACACTGAAGATGCCACTGGAAGAAGTAACTGTTATCTCGGGTGATACCGACCACTGCCCGTTTGATAAAGGTGCTTATGCCTCTTCCGGAACTTGTTTCTCTGGTAATGCTGCGAAGAAAGCTGCCGAGGCCATGCGTGAGCGCATCCTGATGTGTGGTGCTGAGATGCTGGGTGCCGAGGTTGCCGATGTCAAACTTGTCTTCCCTGCTACGGTTGAAGCAAAAGATGGCAAGCAGGTGACTTTCGGTGAGATTGCGCACCAGGCTGAAGGAGGCAAGGGCTGGGGGCAGTTATTGACCAGTGGCAGCTTCATTACTTCTGATTTTGCCTTCCCTTATGGTGCAAACTTCGCTGAAGTGGCGGTCAATACCCGTACCGGTGAGATCAAACTCAACAAGTTCCACGCCCTGCTGGACTGTGGTACGCCAATTAACCCTGATTTGGCTCTGGGTCAGATCTATGGTGCGAGTATGCGTGCCATCGGCCACAGTATGAGTGAAGAGCTGATGTACGACGAGAACGGCGTACCGCTCAATACGGATCTGAAGAGCTATGGTGCTCCGAAGATTGGGGATATTCCTCGAGACTTCCGTGCGGCGCTGGTGCCAAGTGATGATCCAGTTGGTCCGTATGGTGCCAAGTCAATTTCAGAAATTGGCGTAAATGGTGCCTCTCCGGCTATCGCAACCGCGATTCATGATGCCTGCGGCGTGTGGATCCGGGAATGGAACTTCACACCAGAGAAGGTGCTGCGAGGTCTTAATAAGCTCTAAGTAATTCGAAAAGCGGTTAATTTTCAGGGGATGGGAAATAACCGCTTTTTTTATATATCAATTGATATTAATTACGAGTGAGCTGTCATAGCTTGGCCGGTGTTGACTAAACATGGCTTTAGTCACGGTGTATTGGGGTAAGGCAACACTTGGCGATTAGCCGGGTGAGAGACCCTTGGGGAATTTCTGGCTAGGTTATCGATTCCATACTCGTCCAATCTTTCTACGGATGCTGTCTGACTGAACAGGCACAAGAGAAGCTTTAAAGCTGACATCTATCCAGGGAAGTGTGAAGAAACGGATGGTATTGAAATGAAACTCTTTTATAACGTTGAAGACAAGCCTCCTGTCGGAGCCGCAATCTTACTAGCTCTGCAACATATGCTTGCTGCTATGGGGGCGATTATCGCTGTCCCTCTGGTGGTGGGAAGTGCGATCGGGCTGCCTACCGATCAAATGGTTATTCTGGTGAATGCTGCCCTTATGGTCTCAGGGGTGGTAACCATTATTCAGTGTAAAGGCGTTGGCCCTGTTGGGATCCGCCTGCCAGTGGTGATGGGTACCAGCTTTACCTTTGTTGCGATATCAATTTCTATCGGCCTGGATGCCGGTGTCTCCGGAATCTTTGGTGCCTCATTGGTGGGATCGTTGGTAATGATTATCGGTAGCCGGTTTATGCCGCAGATCCGCAAATTATTTCCGCCAGTTGTCTCCGGAACTGTCGTCGTTTTGATTGGTCTGACTATCTTGCCGGTATCGGTAGACTGGTTTGCCGGTGGATTTGTCGGCCAGGAGGGATACGGACAGGTCCGTAACTTGATGCTCGGTCTACTGGTGCTGGTAGTCGTGATTGTACTGTCACAGGTTGGCAAAGGCATAATTTCGGCAGCCGCAATTGTGATTGGGATGGCGGTTGGTTATTTGACGGCCATCTTCATGGGTATTGTGGACTTTTCCCCGGTACGCGACGCCGCATTTTTCGCCTTGCCGGAAGTGATGCCGTTCGGGCTGAGCTTTACCGTGAGCGGTATTATCGGGATGTCGATTGCCTATCTGGTTACCATTATGGAATCGACCGGTGATTTCCTGGCTCTGAGCGATGCGACACATACTAAGCTTACTGGTAAGAAACTGTCGAAGGGGATCTTGTGTGACGGTGTCGGAAGTGCATTAGCATCGGTATTCGGTGCGACGCCATTCTCTTCCTTTAGTCAGAATGTCGGCATTGTCTCCATAACCGGCGTTGCCAGCCGTCACGTGGTGGCTGTAACCGGTATTATCATGTTGCTCGCCGGTATGTTCCCTAAACTGGGCGGTATCGTGGTAACCATTCCTTCGCCAGTGCTTGGCGGGGCAGGGCTGGTTATGTTTGCGATGATCATTTCGGCGGGGATCGGCATTCTTTCCCGGATTAACTTTACCAAACGAAACATGCTGATTATTGCCGTCGGTGTTGCCTCCGGCATGGCGGTAACAGTTCGTCCTGAAATTCTTACCTATCTACCTGATTCAATGAGAGTAATTTTAGGCTCGGGCATTACAACCGGTTCTCTGGTTGCGCTGGGACTTAACATCGCACTGGGCATCAACCGGGCTGACGAAGCCGAAAGTGCACAGGAAAAACGCGAGGCGCTCGAAGAGCAAATCAAAGAGTGCGAAGCCTGTAACCGTGCACTCGAAGAGGAAGAAAACCTTGCTCGCCAGCAGGCGGAGCTGGAGCGAAACTAATACGCAAAGAGCCGGTTGGCAGCTTTGCAAAACAGAGTTCAAAAACTCTACACAACAGATTTATAAAAGGTCAGTACGTAGCTTGTTCTCGGGATCACCCTACTGGTTTCATGAGTTAACAGCAGGTGGGCGTACAAAGACATTAATGAGGTAATTATGGAATATACCCAATCTATCAAGGCAATTCGTGCATCAATTATGGATATTGCCCATGTGGTCGATAAGCCGGAGGATATCGAGAACAATGTCCGCTTTATCGAAGATGGTTTGATGCTGGTTGACAATGGCCGTATTGAATGGGTCGGACCCTGGGAAGAGGGTAAGGACATGGTCCCTGCATCGGTACGCATTCGCAGTTATCCGGGCAAACTGGTGATGCCGGGATTCATTGATACCCATATTCACTACCCACAGGCAGAAATGGTGGGCGCCTACGGGGAGCAGTTGCTTGAGTGGCTGAACAATTACACCTTCCCGACAGAGGCCCGTTACAAGGACAAAGACTACTCGCGGGAAATGTCGACTTTCTTTATCAAGCAGTTACTGCGTAACGGTACCACCACCGCGCTAGTGTTCGGCACCGTTCATCCCGAGTCAGTGGACGCCCTGTTTGAAGAAGCTGAAAAAATCAACATGCGGATGATTGCCGGCAAGGTAATGATGGACCGTAATGCACCGGGCTATCTGCTTGATACGCCAGAAGTTGGTTACAACCAAACCAAGGAGCTGATTGAAAAATGGCACAAGCGTGGCCGTTTGCTGTATGCGATCACTCCTCGCTTTGCGCCGACTTCAACCCCAGAGCAATTGGCTATGGCGGGCAAGCTGAAGGAAGAGTATCCAGATACCTATGTTCATACTCACCTGTGTGAGAACAAGAATGAAATTGAGTGGGTGAAAGAGCTGTATCCGGAGCAGGATGGTTATCTTGACGTTTATCATCACCATGGTCTGACGGGCTCTAAGAGTGTGTTTGCACACTGTATTCACCTTGAAGACAAAGAGTGGGACTGCCTCCATGATACGGACTCCGCAATCGCATTCTGCCCGACATCCAACCTCTACCTTGGCAGCGGCCTGTTCAAGTTGCAGGAAGCCTGGAAGCGTAACATTAAAGTGGGTATGGGGACCGATATCGGTGCCGGTACAACGTTCAATATGATGCAAACGCTAAATGAAGCCTACAAGGTCATGCAGCTTCAGCAGCATCGTTTATCTGCGTTTGAAGCCTTCTACCTGGCGACACTGGGTGCAGCGAGATCGCTGTCACTGGATCATTTGATCGGTAACTTCGAAGTGGGCAAAGAGGCCGATTTCGTCATTATCGACCCGTGTGCCACTCCGCTGCAGCAGCTTCGCTATGACAGCTCGAAAGATTTGGCTGAGAAATTGTTCATGCTGATGACGCTGGGTGATGATCGCAGCATTTACCGAACCTACGTTGACGGCCGTTTGGTATACGAGCGCGGCTGATACACCGCTTAAGAAAAAAAGATTCAAAAAATAAAGAAGTTTAGAGGTAATTAAATCTTCGTTGAGAGGAAGCTCAACACACTTTCTGGGCAGTAAGGAGCACGTCTCATTGATCGAGGTACAGCGCGCTCTTTACTCTCAATGACAAACAAGGAACTATCACCATGTCTGAAAATAGTACAATTCAAAGTGATCCCGCCAATATTGCAACAGAAACAAAACCACAAGGCGGATTAGACGGTTATTTTCACATCTCGGCACGCGGCAGTACCGTTAGGCAGGAAATGGTTGCAGGTTTAACAACCTTCCTCGCGATGGTGTACTCGGTTATTGTAGTGCCGAGTATGCTAGGGGCTGCAGGTTTTAATCAGGGAGCGGTATTTGTCGCAACCTGTCTGGTAGCGGCATTCGGTTCGTTGCTGATGGGGCTTTGGGCCAAATTGCCAATGGCGATTGGTTGTGCCATCTCGCTGACCGCCTTCACCGCATTTAGTTTGGTGCTGGGGCAGGGGATCAGTATTCCTGTTGCGCTGGGTGCCGTATTCCTGATGGGTGTCCTGTTCACCGCTATCACAGTCACTGGCGTGCGTCAGTGGATACTCACTAACCTGCCGTTTGGTATTGCCCACGGTACTGGTATCGGTATCGGTTTGTTCCTATTACTCATCGCCGCTAACGGCGTTGGCCTGGTTGTGAAAAACCCGCATGCAGGTCTACCGGTTACATTGGGTTCTTTTACTTCTCTACCTGTGTTGATGTCCATTATTGGCCTGGCGGCTATCTTCGGTCTTGAGAAGCGCCGCGTTCCGGGTGGTATTCTACTGGTCATCATTGCGATTTCTATTTTCGGTCTGATCTTTGACCCGAACGTCACTTACCAGGGCTTGTTCGCCATGCCATCATTTGGTGCCGAAGGTGAATCACTGCTAGGTAGCCTGGATATCATGGGCGCACTAAGCCCGATTGTTATCCCAAGTGTTCTGGCGCTGGTCATGACAGCCATCTTTGATGCGACCGGTACGATTCGTGCGGTCGCTGGTCAGGCTAACCTGCTTGATAAAGACGGCCAGATCATTAACGGTGGCAAAGCCCTGACAGCGGACTCAGTCAGCAGTATTTTTGCCGGCTTTGTGGGCGGTGCGCCTGCGGCAGTTTACATCGAGTCAGCTGCGGGTACAGCCGCTGGTGGTAAGACCGGGCTGACAGCAACGGTTGTTGGTGGTTTGTTCTTGTTGATGCTTTTCCTATCGCCTGTTAGCTATCTTGTGCCTGCTTATGCGACAGCACCTGCACTGATGTATGTTGGTCTGCTAATGATGAGCAATGTCAGCAAGTTGGATATGGCCGACTCTGTCGATGCATTGTCTGGCTTGATGTGTGCTGTGTTCATCGTGCTAACGGGTAACATTGTTACTGGTATCATGCTTGGCTTCAGCTCATTGGTGATTGGCCGCGTTATTTCAGGTGAATACAAGCGCCTTAACGTGGGTACCGTTGTTATTGCTGTTGTTTTGGTTGCGTTCTATGCAGGTGGCTGGGCGATCTAGAGTTCGTCATGTTTCCCTTCCATTTTGAAGGGAAGGGAGGGGTAATGCTAACCCCTTCCTTGTCTCTCCCTTGAAAAGTGTGTACAGGGGAGACTACGCACAGATAGCAACTACAGAGTTGCCTCATTACAAAAGCGAGAGCCTGTTGGCTCTCGCTTTTTTTATGGCGATAGGAACAAACGATATTCGTTATTGTTCTTTTAACCACGCAACAACAAACTTGGCGACGTCTTGTGGACGATTCAGATCGAGTTGGGGCAGGGTACACCCGTCAGGGCAGTCGCCGTCGGTGGTAAAGGCGATAATAGTTTCGTCGTTAGGATACAGCAGCGGCTTGCCGTAACTTGGGCGGTGAACCTCTATTTTGGTAAAGGCTTCGTCGCGGAAACCTTCGACCAGTACAAGATCCAACTGGCTGTGATCGAGTTGTTGCAGGCAGGCCTGCAGCTGTGGTTCTTCGCGATCAGGCTCTGGATATTCGAAATACAGCATATGCCTCTCTTTTGTCGCCATGAGTGTCTGGGCGCAGCCAGCATGGCGCAGGCGATAACTGTCTTTTCCCGGAGTATCTGGGTCGATACTGTGGTGGCTGTGTTTGATCAGGCCAATTCGCAAGCCTTGCTGCTTCAGCAACGGAATAAGTTGTTCCAGTAGTGTTGTTTTTCCTGAGCCGCTGTAACCGGAAAAACCTATAATTGGAGTCATGGAATACTTCGAGTAAGTCTGTTTGTCCTGATCCTAATTGAAATTACACCCCACGTCATGATGCAAGCAGGATAAAGTGTCAAAATCTGGGGGATCAGTGTACGAGCACTGTGTACGGAAAATGATAGGAATGGTTATGGCCCAACTCTCAGCAATTCAAATAGATATTACAACTCTAGATGTGGATGCTATCGTCAATGCAGCAAACAATTCGCTGTTGGGGGGCGGAGGTGTTGACGGTGCTATTCATCGTGCTGCCGGTGCTGAGCTGCTGGCTGAATGCCGGACACTGGGTGGTTGCAAGACCGGCGAAGCCAAGCTAACCAAAGGCTACCGCCTACCGGCAAAATATATCATTCATACCGTTGGTCCGGTATGGCACGGCGGCAGTCAGAATGAGGAACAGTTGTTGGCGAGTTGCTACCGAAATGCAATGTCGCTGGCTCGTCAGGCTGAGGCAAAAAGTATAGCTTTTCCCTGTATCAGTACCGGGGTGTATCATTTCCCCAAGCAACGTGCGGCTGAAATTGCGGTAAAAACGGTACAAGAGGAAGTGGCTAAAGATAGCAATATTATTCAGGTCTACTTTGCCTGTTTTGCTACCGAAGATTTACAGACCTATCAAATGCTGTTAAATCATCATTGAGTATACTTGTATCAATAGTGAGTGTAGGAGACTTTTTTACCCTTAGGAGACAGATTCAGGCTACATTTATTGTGTAGCGCATTTACATCGGTAATTAACAAAATGAAGTAAACAGAGCGCCAAAATATAGTATTTCGTGATTCAGCGTAATTTCGACAGGAAGTCGCCGTTCTGTATTACGAAGATGATCAGACTAAGCATCAGGGAGAGTGCAATGTGGGCAACGTTGGATTTTGAAGCGTCTGGGTTATCCGATCAGTCTTATCCGATAGAAGTTGGGTATTCCTTGCCAGACGGTAGTGGCAATAGCTTGCTGATTAATCCGCTAACGGCAAGTGATGTTTGGCAATACTGGGATGACTTTGCCGAACATAAGATTCATCGAATTTCCAGACAGGAACTGCATCTTGAAGGGCGGCAGGTCGTAGAAGTGTGTCAGCACCTTAATGCCGTTCTTGGTCAATATGAATATGTCTTTTGTGATAGCCAGTGGGACCTGTTTTGGTTAGGTCGCCTGTATCATGCGGCACATATGAGGCCTTCATTTATGTTGACGGAAATCGGTCATTGGCTGATGCAGGAAAATGGCATTGAGCGTGCACGTTTTCAGTTGGCACTGGAAGAGCAAGGGCCAGTGAAGCATAGAGCAATGCATGACGCGCAGCAAATCAGGTTGGCGATCACTCAATTGATGAGATGAGTAACCCCCGAAGTAGACGATTTATATAGCGCGGAAGTTATCAAGCTTGCAGGCAAATCTGTATAATTTCCGCCTAATTGTGTTTTCGTTGAGTACTTTTTGTTGTCCGATTTAGCGTTTCGATCCAGCACTGAACATTCCTTAGGCTCAGAATCATCCTCATCTCCCCACGTGTTGCGGGTTGCTGTGTTCAATATTTCAATGTCGGCACCAGCCCCCGGGCAAATCCTCGAACAGACGGCCTCCAAGTCGGATACGCGGCTGTCAAAACTTGCTGCGATTATTCAGCATACGCGACCGGATGTGTTGATGTTGTGCGAGTTTGACCATCCCGGTGAAGGTGGCGATGATGGTAGCCTTGCAAACTTCTGCCGCCATTATCTTGAGAGTTCACAGCATCAGCAGCAGCCTATCGACTATCCATATCGCTATTGTCCGCCGACAAATACCGGCTTGATGAGCCCCTATGATCTTGATGGCGACGGAGTGCTGACCCTTCCGGGCGATGGTTTGGGTTTTGGTGAACATCATGGCCATTTCGGTTTTGTCCTATTGTCACGTTTCCCTATTGAAGAAGTGGCGATCCGGAGCTGGCAGGAAATGCTCTGGCGAGATCTTCTCGATAATGTGATGCCAGATAACTATTACAGTGAGCAGGCCGAGCAAGTGTTGCGCCTGTCCTCGAAAAACCATGTTGTCGTCCCCGTGAATGTTGCGGGACAACGGATTAATTTGTTGTGTTGTCATCCGACACCGCCGGTATTTGATGGCAGTGAAAAGCGAAATGCGCGCCGTAATCATGACGAGCTGAAGCTGGTGGCAGATATTATCGACAATGCAGATTATCTTCGCGACGACAGGGGAGCGTTGGGAGGCCTGGAGAAAACGGACCAATTTGTCGTGCTGGGTGATCTGAATGCCGACATGGCCGATGGTGACGGGATAAAATCGGCCATTCGTAACCTTTTGCTCCATCCTCGCATTAACCGCTTGGTCAGTGCTGGTAAGAAGGCACCCAAAAGCGTGGGCGGACGTTTTGCGATCCCCTGGCAGCAGCGAAAGGGGAGGCCGATTGAGTGGACGCATATTTCAGGTTTAAGGCTGGATTATGTCCTGCCTTCCTCCAACCTCAAGGCACTGCAGTCAGGTGTATTCTGGCCGGATAAGAAAGATCCGATGCGCTACTTGATCAGTGATGAGAGAGGCCGGGACCGCCCGCAAGCCGGTTCGGATCATCGTCTTGTCTGGGTCGATATCGCGCTAAATACCTAGCTTCAGAATGACTTGTAATCCCGGCCTGACATTTTCCTCAAGTGGTTGAACTGATTGTTCTCACCTATCTTTAGTTTGGGGATAGCCATTGACGTTCAGGAGTCATATTATGCCGGGTACACAAAAAGCACTAGGCGGTGAAGGGTTGCGAGGACAAAGCGCGGGTTCAACGGCTCTGTGTACTGTGGGCAAAACCGGCACGGGGCTAACTTACCGTGGGTATGATATCTCAGACTTGGCAGCCCATGCCGAGTTTGAAGAGGTTGCTTATCTCCTGCTGAAGGGAAAGCTGCCGACGCGAACAGAACTGGCCGCTTATAAGAGCAAGCTTGTTTCCTATCGTGGATTACCAATGGCATTGAAAGCGGTTCTCGAGCAGATCCCTGCTGATGCTCACCCCATGGATGTGCTGCGTACCGGGTGTTCGATGCTGGGTAACCTTGAACAGGAACATGACTTTGACGAAGAGTATGACAGGGCGGATCGTTTGCTTGCCTTGTTGCCAGCCATTATCTGTTATTGGTATCGCTATAGCCACCATGGGGTAAGGATTGAGACCTATTGCGAGCAGGATAGTATTGGCGGGTATTTCCTGAAGATGATCACTGGCGAAGAACCGTCAGAACTACATCGTCAGGTGATGCACTGCTCGTTGATCCTCTATGCCGAACATGAGTTCAATGCCTCGACATTCTCCGCGAGGGTTTGCGCATCGACACTTACCGATCTCTACTCCTGTATAACTGCCGCCATTGGTACCTTGCGCGGGCCGCTACATGGGGGAGCAAACGAAGCGGCGATGGAAATGATCGAGCGCTGGCAGTCGCCAGATGAAGCAGAGGCTGGCATCCTGGCGATGCTGGCCAACAAAGAGAAAATCATGGGTTTCGGTCATGCAATTTATCGTGAGTCAGACCCGAGAAATGCATTAATCAAGGCGTGGTCGGAGAAACTGGCCGCACAGGCTGATGATGCGGTACTGTATGATATCTCGGTGCGGGTTGAAGACGTAATGAAGCGCGAGAAAGCCCTGTTCGCTAATGCCGACTTCTTCCATGCGACGGCATACCATTTTATGGGGATTCCTACCCGGTTGTTTACCCCCATTTTTGTTATGAGCCGGGTGACTGGTTGGGCGGCCCATGTGTTTGAGCAGCGGGCGCATAACCGGATAATCAGGCCGAGTGCCGATTATATTGGTCCCGACCATCAAGATTGGTTGCCAATAGAACAGCGCCACTGAGCATTAGGAGTGCTCTGCAGGGATAGATGAATAAGGAACTGACGTAATGGAAAACCTGGATCTGTTTTCGCCTTTAGCTGTTTCCGGCGAGTGGCTGGACATACCTGACGGGAAGCTGTTCTGGGCACCGAACTTCATCTCTGCAATTGATGCCGATGACTATTTTCACCGGCTGTCGGCGGGGCTGAATTGGCAGCAGGAAACAATCAGGATGTTTGGCCGTGAGGTGTTGCAGCCAAGGCTTCAGGCATGGTGTGGCGAAGCCGTTTACTCCTACTCGGGGCTGACCATGTATCCGGCACCGTGGACGCCTGATCTGTTAGCCATTAAGTCTGCCTGCGAGCAGGTATGCTATTGCCGCTTCAATTCGGTATTGGCTAATTTGTATCGAAACGGTCAGGACTACATGGGCTGGCATCAGGATAATGAGACTGAGTTAGGACCTCAGCCGACTATTGCCTCGGTCAGCTTGGGCGAAGGAAGGCGTTTTGTTTTAAAACACCTGGCCAGCAAGCAGAAAGTCGAATTTAACCTTCAGTCAGGCTCCTTGTTGGTCATGGCGGGAACAACCCAGCAGTTCTGGTCTCACTCCGTCCCCAAAACCCAGCGTTTTAAAAATCCTCGTATAAACCTGACCTATCGGACGATTTGTTAAGAATTTCTCAGGTTGTTTAGCTCGATCACACCGTTTGGGTTCGCAATACGCTTATGTTTGACCTTCCGCTGACTTAGCCATTAAGGTCGTCTGGTAGCGTTTTTGTGCATTTAGCATGCACATTACATGGATACTTCAATATTGGGCATCTGTTATATCACCTGCCTGATATTGCAATGGAGGGTTTATGAAGTCTTTGAACGTGGGATTGGTGTTTTTCCTGTCATTGTTGGTTTGGGGAGTCTATGCCGAAACGGCTTCGTCGCCGCTTAACAAATCAGAGCCATTCCCTTCCTACCAGCAAGACGCTGAACTCATCCGAACGACTTATGAGCGCAATCTGTACACACTACCGGCGTTCAAGATGGGGCACTATGGGCTTCGTATGTACCGCCAGACTCAGGACGCAAAATATTCAGCGGCTATTTGGTCGGATATGGCACGTGTGGCAAGCCGCCTGAATAAGTTTGCCACTGAGGTTAATACTCCGGAACAAATTAAGGCTTATTCGGCGACCCGCATTCAAAACTATGGCAAGAAAACCGACGTTCGGGGCAAGCTGCGATATGCCGCGACGCGCTCTCAGCCTGAGTATCTATATCTTGGGGTTGATTTGCTAGGATCTATGGCCCGTGCCAATGAGTACGGCCTCAAACATCGCGATGACAAGATCCTGCGTGAGGTGATCCGCCGTTATGACTTTGCCAAGTATGCAACGGATCCGGCAATGATCCGGGCGTGGGCTGCCCAGCTTGCCAACCAGGTGTATTGGTTACGCCAGTTGGGTGAGCAGGATGTCGTGAATGAGTTTATTGAGGCGTTCAAGGCGACTTACCCTGATAGTAAGGATGCCGAGCTAACCGACCAGCAGTTCATGAACAAGATCTACGGCCTGACTCATATCATCTTCGCGGCCTCTGAATACTATCAGCATGCGATTAACGAGAAAGATTTCCAGTGGGTGTATGACTATTATCGCAACAACATAGATACGATTATCGAGCGCTCGAAAGAGGATGTGATCGCCGAAGTCGGCATTAACTTCCTGCTTGCCGGGCTGGACAACGATCCTGTGGTGGATAAAACACGCAAGGCTATCCAGGGGGCGATTGACCGTGACGCTGGCATGGTGCCGTCAGTGAAAGGGGAAACTGAGTTGCTTGATGGCGAGCATCGAAATGTACTGACCATCATGCTGCTGGACTGGCGAGGAGCCCATGAAGTTCCTACGGTATCCAAACAACCAGAAATCTTTGTCTCGGTGCCATACGGGTTAATTTCGCAGTAGCCGCTAAAACATGTGAACTTAACAAGAAAGCCCCTGTCATTTCATTTGGCAGGGGCTTCTCTTTATCAGGTTAAAAATACTTGCCTTTAATACTGGTAACGGTGAATGTTTTTACTTCCATACTCGGAGACCAGTAAACGGCATTCCAGCCTGCCTTTGATTTCAAATGGCGAATGAACTCTCTGGGAGATTTGAGTTGCTCCCATACCTGAGGAAGGAACAAGGCCTGGCTGTGGTTATCCGATAACACGACACCCACTTTGTTGTTCTCGAGGTACTCGATGAGTGCTTGCTCGTTATCGACATCCAGCACTTCAGGTTCTGATAAGACCGATATTTCAATCATCAATTGATCCAGCTGCTCTTCAGTTAATGGCATAAAGCGATGATCCTGATAGGCACTGGCACGTGCTTTATTGTGTACTTCTAAAACCAGTGGGGAGTTGGCCGACACCGAACCGAGACAGCCTTGTAGTTGGCCATCAACTTCGAGCGTAACGAAACAGGCGCCGGGTTGGAGTAGTTTTTTTCCATATAAATCGAGCTGAGGCGGGCGAGGCAACTCCTCTGAAAAGTGTCCGCGGATGGCTTCCCGGGCAATATCTAGCAGCTGGGTAAGCTCCCCTTTATTTAGGTTCTGATATGAGGTAACTGACATATCCAACAACTCTCTCCTTATCCCCGGCAGTATCACCGGAGTTTTTTAATTCGATACGTGTGATTTGATAATCCCGTTGCTTAGCGAGTAAGAGTAATGTGTTGATTCCGGTCGAACCGCATGCCTGTTCGGGGGTGAGTGATGGGTCGTAATGCTCGATTAGAGAGCAGGTGTCCTGATCGATTTTCTGGGCTTCCGAGTAAGGATGATAGTGACTGAGATCGCTGCTAATGACTAACAGCGTGCTGTCATCTTGCCATAACGAATCGATAATATTGGCGACGTTGACTGGGGATACATTACTGGTTAAGAGCGGCAACAGAGTAAATTCATTCAAACATGTTTGCAGAAATGGCAACTGTACTTCTAGGCAGTGCTCAAAGGCATGAATTTGGTCTGATACTTCAATATCATCTATTTCACGAAGTATTTCAACACTTTGCTTGTCTATAGCGATATTGCCAAGTGGTGAGGCGAAGTAGTCGACCGACGGGATGGCACATCCCTGGAAGAAGTAACGGTGGCTGGGTCCTATCAGTATCACTCGTTTAATAGTGTCTGCCTGCGATTTTAGATAGCGGTAAGCTTGGGCTGCAACTTTCCCCGAGTATACGTAGCCGGCATGGGGAACAACAACGGCCCGAATTTTTTTGTACTCATCCGTAGTCGGGATTAGCCAGCTATCAAGCTGACATTGCAGTGTTTCCGGGGACTTATCATAAAAGCTCCCCGCAACGGCAGGTGGGCGAATATTCATTGAAATCACACAGTTATTTTAAGCAATACTATATTTATTATAGGAACAATTTTCACATCGAGTGACTTATGTTGCAGCCTCCGAGTGTATTCAAAACCCATTATTGGCATCGGCTGGATGACGGTCGGGTGATTTGTGATTTATGTCCGCGTCATTGCCGGCTGCGGGATGGTAAGCGGGGAGCCTGTTTTGTCAGACAGGCCCTGGATGGTGAAATCGTCCTGACCAGTTATGGCCGCTCTAGTGGCTTCTGTATTGATCCGATAGAGAAAAAACCGCTTAATCACTTCTACCCCGGAAGTTCGGTGCTATCGTTCGGAACAGCTGGTTGTAACCTGAGCTGCAAATTTTGCCAGAACTGGAGTATCAGTAAGTCGCGCGAAATAGACACGCTGGGTGAAACGGCAATGCCCGAGCAGATTGCCCAGGCCGCCAAACGTTATGGCTGCGACAGCATTGCTTTTACCTACAATGATCCGGTGATCTTCATGGAATACGCCGTGGATGCCGCCCAGGCCTGCCATGAACTCGGGATACACAGCGTCGCCGTCAGTGCCGGTTATATGTGTGATGAGCCCCGCATTGAGTTTTATCGCTATATGGACGCGGCCAATATTGACTTGAAAGGTTTTACCGAGCGCTTCTATCACAAAATCTGCAGTGGTCATTTGGCTCCGGTGCTCGATACTTTGCTGTACCTGCATCATGAAACCGATGTCTGGTTCGAAATTACCACCTTGCTGATCCCCGATGAAAATGACAGTACGGATGAGCTAGAACAGTTGACACGTTGGGTCTATGACAATCTCGGTCCGGATGTTCCAATTCACTTCAGTGCCTTCCATCCAGACTTCAAGATGCTGGATAAACCGAGAACCCCACCAAAGACAGTGCAGCGAGCAAGGGAGATCGCCATTAAGAACGGCTTGAATTATGCTTATGTTGGTAACATTTTTGATGAGGCCGGAGACAGTACCTATTGCCCGGGCTGCAAGAAAAAAGTGCTGTCGAGAAACTGGTATGAACTCGGCGATTGTGTCCTGAGTAACCAGGGGATATGTAACTATTGTGGCTACCAGATTGCCGGACGGTTTGCACCGCCGAAGGCATTTGGTCGCCACCGGATCCCGATCAAAATCGCCTGAATAACAATTACCGACTTGCTGAACAGACTAAGAGGCTTGTAATTCGGGGCGGCTTTCCATTATCTTAGCGAGAAATAGAAACCTAATGTTGATAATGGAAGTTTATGTCTGACATGACCCTTGAGCAGCTTGCGGGCTACCAAAACCTAGTAATTACCCAGCCTCGTTGTCCGTTCTGCGTGAAAGCAAAGGCCATTCTTGATGAGCGTGGTACAGAATACACCACGTTAGTACTGGGAGCTGACCTGGAAAAGACAACCATGGTTGAGTTTATCGAGCAGAAAACTGGTCAGACTGTTCGTACCGTGCCGCAAATTATTCTTGATGGCCAATATATCGGTGGTCATGACGACTTGGTTGCATTTTTAGAGCGCCAGGTTGATAGTGAAGCATTCGGTGACTTCGAACTGTAAGCGACATGCATTGAACGTAAAGGCTCCTGGTGGAGCCTTTTTACTATCTGGATTTAGTTTTGGCAAACACACAAGGAGAGTAGGATGAGTTTTTCAGTACAGATAGACTGGCAACAATCGGGACCGGAAAATCAGGACTTTAGCCGTGATCACACTATACGCTTTGGCAGTGGTCAGCAGGTTGAAGGTTCTTCAGCGCCTGAATATAAGGGTAATGCCAGTCTGGTTAACCCAGAAGAAACCTTGATTGCCGCGCTGTCTTCATGTCATATGCTGACATTTCTGGCGATTGCTCACCTGAAACGCTTACCTGTTGTCAGCTACAACGATACGGCGACAGCTGAACTTGGCAAGAATGCTGATAATCGCACCCAGGTGTCTCGTATTGAGCTTAACCCAAAAGTTGTTTTTGCCGAAGGTGTAACTGTCAGTGATGAGGTGGTGGATAAAATGCACCAGAAGGCTCATGCCAACTGCTTTATTGCCAATACCTTAGCTTGTGATGTTGTTGTCAATAAGCAGTGACAGTCAATAAAATCAGTTGTTTAATGTTAGAAATGTTAAGAATTGATCCAAGTTAAGGCTGTGGCGAATAACTGTCAGACGGACTCTCTTGTTACACTCAAAACAGGTAAAATATAGGCTTGTTTAGCGTCATGATGCAGAGGCAAATATTGGAATTCGGAATCGGTTTTACTGTCTTGCTGGTGGCAGGCTTGCTTATTATCTGGCTAAGCCACGCCCGTAGTGACAGAGAGAGTGCAAGAGCACCGATATTACTCAGTATCGCGCTGCTGACAGTATCGGTGAGCGGTTATTTTTTTCTGGGTCAGCCAGCTTACCAGTTACCCGGCAGCGTTAGTCATGAGACTGAAACTAGCGAGTTGGCAGGATTAACTGCCGGTGAGTTTAACCAGAAGCGAATTGAAGAAATTCAGAATAAGCTACGCAATGATAAACAGAATGGAGAGCTATGGTATGCGTTAGGTAATGCCTATATGTATACCGGTGAGCACGCCAATGCAGCGCTTGCGTTTAGCTATTCATCCCGGTTGGCCGAAGAACCGCAGGCAAATATTTATTCGGCACAGGCCACGGCGATTTATTATCGTGATGGGCAGCGTTTGAATGCCGAAGTTAGCCAGCTTATGGATCAGGCATTAGCCTTGGATGAAAACAACCTTCCTGCTTTGATGCTGTTGGCATCTGATTATTTTCTTAATGCCCGTTATCAAAAAGCGATAGATACCTGGCAGCAGGCACTTGATAGTGAACACCCGGATCTCGATCGGGTAGAGCTGATCACCGCCATTAACCGCGCCAAGAAATTGCTGTAATACCAATCTGGATAAGTAATTGTTCAGATAGTTGCGCAGGAAAAATCACTTAGAACAAGGCATGAATTGCAGCTAACTAGTTACTCTAATTACAAAATTCATNATACCAATCTGGATAAGTAATTGTTCAGATAGTTGCGCAGGAAAAATCACTTAGAACAAGGCATGAATTGCAGCTAACTAGTTACTCTAATTACAAAATTCATAACGCAGCTAAAAGTGATTTTAACCAGCAAGAATGATCAAATACTTATGTAGATTGGTATAAATACTCTTGTTCTGCAATTAACCCATGCCTGGCTCCTCCCCTTTAAATAAAAGGGGAGGAGCCATTCTTTGTTACGCTGAAGGCTGGTAAACACCGATGGTCTTTTTAGGCTTTTAATCCCCTGTAGTGGTTTAATGATCCCGGACACCAAATTAGGTGGTAAAGTCTCCACCGTAAATGAGGTGTTCAATGACAAAACGACA
>NZ_MJIL01000078.1 GCF_001939735.1 Photobacterium proteolyticum | reverse complement strand
CAATGCGGCGACAGCGGTGACGGCAGCCAGTGCGCTGGATACCGCGGTGCCGAGCGGCCACAGTGTGGCGCTGAATGACACCAGCTACAACAGCTCTGAAGCCAGCTCGGCAAGCTTCAGCTTCACCGGGGCCGAGGTGGGCGCCAGCTACAGCTATACCATCTCCAGCGCCAACGGCGGCAGCGATGTGACCGGCAACGGTACCTTGACGTCAACGACGCAAAGCATCGGCAATATCAACCTGGGTAACCTGAACGACGGTACCCTGACGCTGTCGGTGATAGTGACCGACAGCGCGGGCAATGCCGCGGCGGCGGTGACGGACACGGCCACGCTGGATAAAACTAAGCCCACAGTAACCACCTTCAGTGCCTCGGACACGCAGCTGAAAGTAGGCGAGACGGCCACCATTACCATTGAACTGAGCGAGGCCAGCAGCGACTTCAACATTGGCGATATCAGTGTGACAGGCGGTAGCCTGACAAACTTCGTGTCAACCAGTGCCACCCAGTACAGCGCGCTCTTCACCCCGACGGCCGGTTCAGAAGCCAATGCGACGTTGGACATCAATGCTGATAGCTTCACCGATGCAGCGGGCAACGGCAACACCGCGGCCACCCAGCTGGCACTGACGGTGGATACACAGGCACCGAGTGATCACAGCGTATCCTTTGGCGATACCCTCTACAGCGACTCGGAGAAAGGCAGCGCCTCGTTCAGCTTCACCGGTGCCGAGGTGGGGGCCAGCTACAGTTATACCATCTCCAGCTCAAACGGCGGCACTGATGTGACCGGCAACGGGACCTTGACGTCAGCCACGCAAAGTATCGGCAACATTAACCTGGGCGGCCTGAATGACGGTGATCTAACACTGTCGGTGACGCTTACGGATGCATCGGGCAATGCGGCGACAGCGGTGACGGCAGCCAGTGCGCTGGATACCGCGGTGCCGAGCGGCCACAGTGTGGCCTTTGGCGATACCTTATACAGTGATTCGGAGAAAGGCAGTGCCTCGTTCAGCTTCACCGGGGCCGAGGTGGGCGCCAGCTACAGCTATACCATCTCCAGCGCCAACGGCGGCAGCGATGTGACCGGCAACGGTACCTTGACGTCAACGACGCAAAGCATCGGCAATATCAACCTGGGTAACCTGAACGACGGTACCCTGACGCTGTCGGTGATAGTGACCGACAGCGCGGGCAATGCCGCGGCGGCGGTGACGGACACGGCCACGCTGGATAAAACTAAGCCCACAGTAACCACCTTCAGTGCCTCGGACACGCAGCTGAAAGTAGGCGAGACGGCCACCATTACCATTGAACTGAGCGAGGCCAGCAGCGACTTCAACATTGGCGATATCAGTGTGACAGGCGGTAGCCTGACAAACTTCGTGTCAACCAGTGCCACCCAGTACAGCGCGCTCTTCACCCCGACGGCCGGTTCAGAAGCCAATGCGACGTTGGACATCAATGCTGATAGCTTCACCGATGCAGCGGGCAACGGCAACACCGCGGCCACCCAGCTGGCACTGACGGTGGATACACAGGCACCGAGTGATCACAGCGTATCCTTTGGCGATACCCTCTACAGCGACTCGGAGAAAGGCAGCGCCTCGTTCAGCTTCACCGGTGCCGAGGTGGGGGCCAGCTACAGTTATACCATCTCCAGCTCAAACGGCGGCAGCGATGTGACCGGCAACGGGACCTTGACGTCAGCCACGCAAAGTATCGGCAACATTAACCTGGGCGGCCTGAATGACGGTGATCTAACACTGTCGGTGACGCTTACGGATGCATCGGGCAATGCGGCGACAGCGGTGACGGCAGCCAGTGCGCTGGATACCGCGGTGCCGAGCGGCCACAGTGTGGCCTTTGGCGATACCTTATACAGTGATTCGGAGAAAGGCAGTGCCTCGTTCAGCTTCACCGGGGCCGAGGTGGGCGCCAGCTACAGCTATACCATCTCCAGCGCCAACGGCGGCAGCGATGTGACCGGCAACGGTACCTTGACGTCCGCAACGCAAAGCATCGGTAATATCAACCTGGGTAACTTGAACGACGGCACCCTGACGCTGTCGGTGACAGTGACCGACAGCGCGGGCAATGCGGCGACGGCGGTGACGGATACGGCCACGCTGGATAAAACCAGGCCGACGGTCACCACCTTCAGTGCCTCAGATACGCAGCTGAAAGCAGGCGAGACGGCCACCATCAGTATTGTTCTGAGCGAGGCCAGCAGCGACTTCAACATTGGCGATATCAGCGTAACGGGCGGCGAGCTGTCGAACTTCGTGTCAACCAGCGCCACCCAGTACAGCGTGCTCTTCACCCCAACGGCTGACTCCGAAGCCAATGCGACGCTGGACATCAATGCCGATAGCTTCACCGATGCGGCGGGCAACGGCAACACCGCGGCCACCCAGCTGGTGCTGACAGTCGATACGCAGGCACCGACAGGTCACAGCGTGGTCATTGATCAGGCGCTGATTAACCGGGGTAACGAGGCTGCGCTCAGCTTTACCGTATCAGGTTTGGAAGGTGCAGGTTCATTTACTTATCAAATCAGTGATGGTACCAACAGCGTGTCTGGTGCTTCGCCGGTTGCTGTTGATGCTGTGAGTGAGCAGGTGACCGGATTCGATGTAAGCTCGCTGGCCGAAGGTACCCTGACGTTGTCGGTGGTGGTCTCGGATGAAGCGGGCAATGCTGCCGCGAGCATTTCTGCGACGGTTGTGAAGAAATATAATGTCGCACCGCAGTTATCCGGTACGCCAGCAACAACAGTCAATGAAGATGCCGCCTATAGCTTTACCCCGACCCTGACCGACCCGGATCAGGGAGATACACATACCTATAGTATTGAAAACAAACCGGACTGGGCG
>NZ_MJIL01000077.1 GCF_001939735.1 Photobacterium proteolyticum | reverse complement strand
TGGAGCGGTAGTTCAGTTGGTTAGAATACCGGCCTGTCACGCCGGGGGTCGCGGGTTCGAGTCCCGTCCGCTCCGCCACTTTATTTAGAAGGGTTCGCCCTTCGGTCGAATGAGTCCCGCTTGAACGCAAGCCCGGCCGTTCCGCCACTTTATTCAGAGTTTCAGCTCTTAAAAACTGAGACAACAGGGGTGTAGCTCCAATTGGCAGAGCAGCGGATTCCAAATCCGCGTGTTGGGAGTTCGAATCTCTCCACCCCTGCCATATATGAAGCCTCAGTCGAAAGACTGGGGCTTTTTTTCGTCTGTTGCTTTTGCGAAGTAATGTTGGGAGCTGGATCGCCAGCCCGGTCGAATCTCCGGAGTGCCGGCTCAGTCCACCCCTGCCATCTTCAAGGCTCTAGCAGAAATGCTAGAGCCTTTTTCGTATGTGCTGTATCGAAGTTTGTTTTACTGCGTAATAGTCACAGACTAGGCGTCCCAAAGGCTCGCTAGCTCACTTGCTGGCAAGTCCTATNGCCTTTTTCGTATGTGCTGTATCGAAGTTTGTTTTACTGCGTAATAGTCACAGACTAGGCGTCCCAAAGGCTCGCTAGCTCACTTGCTGGCAAGTCCTATCTAATACCAATCTACATAAGTATTTGATCATTCTTGCTGGTTAAAATCACTTTTAACTGCGTTATGAATTTTGTAATTAGAGTAACTAGTTAGCTGCAATTCATGCCTTGTTCTAAGTGATTTTTCCTGCGCAACTATCTGAACAACTACTTATCCAGATTGGTATAATCCCTCGGAGTTCTGGCTCATATACAAAGCCTCACTATCGATGAGGCTTCACAACTGTCTGTGCACAGAAAGCGATATTAATATTTCTGACACTGAACACTATCAGGGCGACAGAACATGTCTTCCTGGGCATCAGTACATGCATCGACAGCTTTGGTGACCGTGCTTCCTCTGTTGGCAGAACGGCCGGTATACTGCTCGCCGCTTTCATTGACACCATCCTGAAGTGCAATCTGTCTCTCTAGATATTTAATTTGCTTGGAGAGCAACCGGACCTGCTGCTCGAGTGATGCGATCCTTGTTTCATGATTATCTTGACTGAACGCCCAGCTTGGCGCTGATAATACTAAGGCTGTGATAAAAAATATTTTTTTCATAAATAGTAATTGAATGGTGTTTTATTTGTGTAAAAGGGTATCAAATATGTAGCCGGTAGCCAATTATTTCAACAGCAAGCTCGTTTTTCTGAGTATGATCTTGCGGGTTCTGGCTTAGTGGAATCGATATTAGTTGACGTTTAAATCCTAGAGATGTGATCTTTGTTCAAGTGGGTTATTCTATTTTACCTTCAACCGATTAGCGTCAGAGCTGCTAAAATTGACTCTTATATATTGGCGTTAATTGCTATCAAGAGCGCAGAAATTGGTGCGCAACACACGAATTCAATGGTATCTTGTTGGCTTTTAGCAGTGAGCGATTTGGGAGTAAGTATGCCGCATCTTCGTTTCCGTGATGTAGAATTTGATACCGTAAAGTCACTGTCGACGGCATTGGTAGATGATCTCCAGCCTCTGATGGCCTGTCCTCGCGAAGATTTCACCCTAGAGCATATTTCGACAACCTTCATTTTTGATGGTGAGGTGTCGTTTGCGTATCCATTCGTCGAGGTGCTTTGGTTCGACCGTGGCCAAGAGATCCAGGATCAGGTCGCGCAACATATCACAGAAGCCGTCCGTAATGCTCTGGAAGAGCCAGAGCAAGATGTTGCAGTTATTTTTACCGCGCTGACTCCAACGGCTTATTACGATAACGGCAAACATTACTGATTAACTATCTTTTCTGGGTTTTCAATGGCAGCTCTATTGCCAGGGCTGGTTTCGTTTCAAAAAAGGGGATGTAAATGACGCGGTATGCAAAAGTAGCTGCAGGGCTTGGTGTGGTAGCCGGAGTATTAGGTGTCAGTGCTTTTAACTGGTCATTTGATGTTGCTGACACACCTGAAGTCAGCGCGAATGTATTGGCTCCGCAGTTTTCCTACCGTTGTATTGAAAATGCTATCGCTCACCCTTTGGACACTGACGGTGAGTTCACCGTATCGGTATGGAACATCTATAAGCAACAAAAAGAAAACTGGCGCTCAGCCCTGGAGTCATTTTCACAAGATAGTGAATTGGTTCTGTTACAGGAAGCAAGCTTGAATACCGACCTTCGTGACTATCTGGATGACAGTAGCTGGAAAGTGCGGATGGCCAATGCGTTTAAGTTTATGAATACGCCAGCGGGAGTGATGAACTTATCGAGCGTCAACGCCAAAAGTACCTGTGCCTACCTGACAATGGAGCCCTGGCTCCGGTTGCCCAAATCAGCGCTATTGTCTGAGTTTGCGCTTTCAGACGGCAATACACTGATCGTTGTGAATTTGCATGGTGTGAACTTTGCGGTAGGGCTTGATGAATATCAGGAGCAGCTCGATAGCCTACGGACGGTATTGGCTGTTCATTCCGGGCCAATTATTTTGGCCGGCGACTTTAACACCTGGCGTCAGGCTCGGATTGATGTTGTTAATACGTTTGCAGAAAGCCTGGGGCTTCGAGATGTCCATTTGAGAGAAGATCAGCGGATCAAGGTGTTTGGTAAGCCGCTGGATCATTTGTATTACCGCGATCTTCAGCTTGTCAGTGCAGAGGCACCGAAAACCGATGCCTCAGATCATAATCCCATTATTGCCAGCTTCAGACTGCAATGATCATGATTGGCCAAATGATCAGTGCGAGCAGCCACGGAAGAATGGCGACGACAATTGATTTGGCCCGATCAAAGTCAGTCCATGCTGTCACAACAGCATAAGTCAGTGTGATATACCACGGTGCCAGTAGCGGGATTGTTGCCGCAAAAGACGCCCATGGATTGCTCATCGGCAATTTTATCAGACCGTTCAAGCTATTGAGATCGGCTGCATTCGGCATAATATTGTTGCTGTTGAACATGATGTTGGTGTAGCTGGCAAAATCGCCGATCAGAGTCGGTAGCATGATGAAACACGATGCGGCCAGCCATTTGCCATAGCTGTGCTTGTACTGATTACTCTTGGTGGCCAGGTGCAGCCAAAGTGCCAGAACAAAGATACACAACGTGCGTCCGGCAATATCAGCGACGACTTCGCTAGCATGCAAAGCTTCTTTGGTTAGCAATGATGGCTCCATCTGCTGGTTCAGGTTTGTAAACTGAACCATTAGCTCCTGCTGTAGCCAGCCCATGTCCACATTGCTGAAATAACTGCTCCAGAAGAAAATGGGTCCCAAAATTGCGATCAGGTAGGGCAGAATGGCCCATCTAGGACGATCGTATACGGCCGCAAAGCAGTCAATTGGGGAGCGGAATGCATCGAATACCGCAATGAATGGGTTTTTAGACGGTGTCATACACTGACCTTAGTTACATCAACATAGAGTTTTAATTTTTGGCCGGGTTTTAGATACTTCTGGCCGCTAATCTGATTCCATTTTACAAGGTCTGAAACTTTGACTTTGTACCGCTGGGCAATGGCGCTGAGGTTATCGCCGGAGCGGACCTTGTAGTAGACAGTGCGGATGACGCCACCCGTTGCACTGTTCTTCCATAGGGTCAGTTTCTGTCCGATACGTAGCGGCTTCTTCTTGCTTAGGCCATTCCACTTGGTGATTTGGTCAATAGAGACTTTCTCACTGCGGGCAATAGTCCACAGACTGTCGCCAGACTTCACTACGTAGGTTGTACGATAGCCGCTGCCATGGCTTTTCTGGGTACGGGCGGCAAGCTGAGCCGATATACTCTCGCCATCTTGCATCGCGACAGGGATCAGAATATGGCGGCCAACACGAATATTGCTGCCGGACATATTGTTGGCCCGCTGGATCTGTTTGGTGGTGGTCTTATGTTTCTGTGCAAGCACGCTCAATGTATCGCCAGATTTCACTTTGTAGCGAACCACTTTCATTCCCTGGCGGCCATTACTGGCAAACTGACTGTTGAAGTGGTCAACTTTGTCGATTGGCAATAGTAGGTGGTTAGGGCCATCCGGTGAGGTCGCCCAGTGGTTATAGGCTGGGTTGAGGTTTTGCAGATCTTTGAGCTTCATGTCGGCATAGCTGGCGGCCATGGCCAGATCCATCTGTGTACCCGGTTTGACGAGCTCAACCGCAGGTTCATTAGGGATCGCAGGGATGGTTATACCGTATTTTTTTTGGTTTTTAATCACGTCGGCAACAGCCAACAGCTTAGGTACATAACCGCTGGTTTCTTTCGGAAGATCCAGTGACCAGAAGTCAGTCGGCTTGCCGGCAGCCTTATTCTTGCGAATTGCCCGGAATACACGTCCTTCACCGGTGTTGTAAGCCGCGAGGGCATGAAGCCAGTCGCCATCAAATTTTCGGTTCAGGTATTCCAGCAAGTCCAATGCTGCTTGGGTCGATTCGACAACATCGCGGCGACCGTCATACCACCAGTTTTGCTCTAACCCGAAACGACGACCTGTATCTGGAATAATTTGCCATAGACCTGCTGCTCTGCCGTGGGAGTAGGCGAATTGGTCAAAAGAGCTTTCAACAATAGGAAGCAGGGCAAGTTCCAGTGGTAGGTTACGTTTTTCGATTTCTTCGGTGATGTAGTATAGAAAGGGTTCGGCGCGCCCGGCAACGGTTTTAAGATGACCCGGATAGCGCAGGTACCAGTTGCGGTAGTATTTGACGCGTTTGTTCTCAGGAATATCGGCGGTCAGCTGCATGGTAATGCGTTTCCATACATCGTCTTGGTCCTGAGGCGTTGCAACGATGACCTTTTCAATGGCGACAGGTTTGGTTGTTTCTTCCTGTGCAGAAGCCGCTGGCACTTGTACAGAGGCTTCTTCGTTCTTATTGGTTGTATTTGTTTGTTCTTCTACTGTATTTGTCGTATTCGTAATTTGGCAACCAGCCAGTAATAGCGCGCTCGCTAAAAAAAATCGGGATTTCATGGAACCTGCCTAAAGCCAAAATAGTTGGAGATGATACTTGGCCAACTACCTTGGAGACAAGTGACCCAGGTCAAAATTCGTCTTTCCAACGACGTAGTGCAGCGAAGGTCTCCAGATCACTGTCGTCAAATGCCTTATCTGCAACGGATTTTTTGATACTGGCTTGATCACAGCGTAAAAACGGATTTATTAATTTTTCTTGTCGTAATGTCGACGGGATCGTGCTGATACCTTGTGCCCGCAGTCGGCTGACATCTTCGCGGTAACGTTGCAGGTGAGGGTTGTCCTGTTCGGCAACTAAGGCAAAGGCAATATTACTGCTTGTATATTCATGGGCACAGTAGACTTCAGTTTCGTCTGGAAGCGCTGCAATTTTCTGTAGCGAGCTGTACATTTGGGCCGGAGTGCCCTCGAACAAGCGGCCACAACCACCGGAAAACAGGGTGTCGCCACAAAACAGCTTTTCGTCCCCGACATAGGCAACATGGCCTGCGGTGTGTCCGGGAACGCTCAGTACCATGAAGCGTTCGCCGAATATTTCTACCTGGTCGCCATCGTCGACAGACTGCGAGACGCCGGGAATGGGTTCGGCAGAAGGGGCAACTATATTGACATGGGGAAACGCGCGCTTGAGCTCGCTGATCCCGCCAATGTGGTCATGATGGTGATGAGTGACCAGAATGGCATCAAGAGTGAGCTCTTCTTCTTGTAACACCTTGATTACTGGCGTTGCATCACCAGGGTCAACGACGACGCAATGTTTGTCCGGACTGTGAATAAGCCAGATGTAATTGTCATTAAATGCAGGTATGCTTTTTACTGTAAGCATGTAATTTGTCTCCAGCCTTTAGGTGTTGAGCAATAACTTATGAAGCCAGCCCGCACGTTAACAGATATTGAATCACCACATACCTGGTCACAAGTTGTCAATGGCGAATGGGCGGCGGAGCTGCTCCAGGCCCAGCTTGATGAATGGTGGCCAAAGTTATTCGGCTATCATATGTTAAAGCTTGGTGGGCTAAGTTGTGAGCTCGCCAGTGGCCATTGTAACATCCAGCATCAGATTTGCATTGATAAGTTCAATCCGCTGCATACGGTAATTGCCGACCACTTTTCCCTGCCTTTTGTGGAAAAGTCATTTGATGCCTGTGTGATCACCCATCAATTAGATTATTGTTCAGACCCCCACCGCTTGCTGCGGGAGATCGACCGGGTGATGGTGGACGACGGCTATATCCTGTTAAGTGGCTATAACCCGGTAAGTATTCTTGGTATGCGGGGGTTACTGCCTTGGAATCGCAAACGCTTTCCGTGGAAAGGGCGGATGTTTATGCCGATGCGGGTTAAAGACTGGCTGGGAGTACTGAATTACGAGGTGGTCTTTCACGAGAACTTTGCGGTACTGCCGGCGACAAAGCATCAGGCCTGCTCAGCTTGGGCAGAAAGCGTGTTGTCTGAAACGTGTTCGTCGGTTGGCAGCATGTACTTGATTGTCGCCCGTAAGCGGACGGTTCCTCTCAAGCCGATAAAACCAACCTGGAAGTTGCGGCGTCAGCTAACGCCGCTAGGACTCAACTGCCGGACCAAGGCAAGCCAGAAAATAAAGGGGGCGTAACATTGTTGCAGCGAGTTGAAGTCGTTACGCCTTGTAGCCGGTATCATCCTGGGTCGGGGACTCGGCGGCAGCACGGGCCAAATCGTCACAGCGTTCATTCTCCGGATGGCCTGCGTGGCCTTTTACCCAGTGCCATGACACTTGATGGCGCTGTGTCTCTGCATCAAGACGTTGCCAGAGATCGGCATTTTTAACCGGCTTTTTATCGGCAGTCTTCCAGCCGCGTTTTTTCCAGTTATGGATCCACTGTGTGATCCCCTGGCGGACATATTGACTGTCGGTGGTGAGATCAACCAGGCAGGACTCTTTGAGGCTTGACAGGCCGATAATGGCTGCCAGCAGTTCCATTCTGTTATTGGTGGTCATATAAAAGCCGTCACTGAGCTCTTTTTCGTGCTGCTTGTAACGCATGACGGTACCATAACCACCTGGCCCCGGGTTGCCGAGGCAAGAACCATCGGTGAAAATTTCTACCTGCTTGGTCATATTTGGTAGTATTCGCTTTAGGAAAAACTTTAGTCTGACACAATCGCTACTATGAAAGCTACTAACGAACGTATTATCGTATTCGATACCGAAACAACCGGTATGAATATGACCGGCCCTCACTATGAAGGCCACTGTATTATCGAGATCGGTGCGGTTGAAATTATCAACCGTAAGCTGACGGGTAACAGTTTCCATGTCTATATCAAACCGGATCGGGAGATCGATGCGGAAGCGGTTGATGTTCACGGTATTACCGATGAGTTCTTGCTTGATAAGCCGACATACCGGGAAGTCCATGAAGAATTTATGGAGTTTATCCGCGGGGCAGAGCTGGTGGCTCACAACGCGCCCTTCGATATCGGCTTCATGGATTACGAATTCAGGAAAATGGGTTCGTCAATCGGCAAGACCGAGGACTTTTGCAAGGTCACCGATACCCTGGAGATGGCCAAGCGGTTGTTCCCGGGAAAAAGAAACAACCTTGATGTACTGTGTTCGCGATACGGTATAGATAACTCGCACCGTACTCTCCACGGGGCATTGCTCGATGCCGAGATCCTGGCTGATGTTTACCTGATGATGACAGGTGGCCAGACATCGCTGGCACTCAGCGCCGGCAGCGAAGAAAGTGACACTGGTACAGAAAGTGCCATCCGCCGTCTGGCATCGGGAAGAAAATCATTAAAGATCATCAAGGCATCGGCCGATGAAATACAAGCGCATGAATCGCGCTTGGATCTTATCGAGAAAAAAGGTGACGTCTCGCTGTGGCGTCAATAGAGGTGCTATGCGGCGGTTATTATTGCTAGTGATGCTGATACCGGTACTGTCTTGGGCAAAAGACAGTACGGCTATGTCGTGGCTGGATAACCGTTTCCGAGTTGATCCGACGGTCGAACAAGTCTCGTTTGTCGTCAAGCGGGGAGACAACAGCCGGGCGATTGTCCTGGTGCGTCCTGATGGCAAGAAATACTATTCCTTCCGTCATCCGAAGAATGTTGCTTGGTATGACGAGCCCGGGATGGACATCATTTCTATCGAAAACCCGATGCCAGGTCCCTGGCAGGCCGTCGGCAAGGTCACCCCGAAGAACCGGATCGTTGTCTTGTCCAACCTCCAGCTGACGGTAGAGGATCTGCCTTCGCGGCTCTATCAGTCCGAGACGATCAAGTTTACCGCCCGCCTGACCCAGGAGGGAAAGCTGCTGACCATGCGCGATTTTCTTGATCGGGTAAAGATGTCAGTCGTTTTTTACGAATACATTGAAGATGCCGATAACCTTCCGAAGGAAGCTCAGCCGAGCCCTATCGTTTTGGGCGAGTTTGCCGATGACGGGTTGGCCTTTGATGAGGTACCGGGAGACGGTGTCTTTACGGTCGCCCTGCCCGTGACTGTCCAGCCGGGCAAGTATCGGGTCAGAATCACCTCGGGCAATGGTGTTTTCCTGCGTACCGTCGAGCAGGAAGTGCTTGTGTATCCGCCGCCACTGCGGGCGAGCTTTATTCAGGGACGCGGACGCAGTGAGCCCCATCAGGTCGTGGTGGAAACGGAAGAGGGAGCGTTGTTGCCCGGCTCCCTTGCTGCCCACATTGTGCAGGTAAATCCTGATGGCGATGAGACCATCAGCCAGCAGCATGCCCTGTCCGACGAAGACGGACTGAAGGTACGCCTGCCCAATGGCGAGGCGCCGGGTCGTTATGGCTGGTATGGCTGGTTATATGCGACTGATAACTTCAATAACCGGGAGCTGATCTTCAAGCTACCGGAAAATCATTTTGCGGTGATGGCCGAGCTGCAGCTGGATCGTAACCTGGAAGAGTTCAGGGCCCAGCAGGAAGCCAAAGCCAAACGGGAAGAGATGCTGCGAATTGAAGCGGAGAAGCAGGCAGAGCGCTCCAAGGTGATGAAAATTATCCTGGGTGCCAATGTGCTGGTAGTGGTGCTGGTGGTTGTGGTTGCCTTCCTATGGCGCAAGCGCAAAATGAAGAAAGTGCTGGAAGAAGACTCTCTGGTTGTTCCGGCGTCCTGATGCCACATAGAGGGCAAGGCGAACAGAGTCTGCGGTTTGCTTGATCATCAGATTAAAAAGGAAGGGAAGCCACTGTGGCTTCCCTTTTTGTCAGCTTGAATAAATTAAGTGTTATCAGGCTGCAATGTCTTTTTCCGATGGCTGGTAGGGTTTGGCTGCCAGCTCTTCGGGGTCAAAATCATCGACATTGATAGTGCGTAAGCGGCCTTCTTCAGCTCGGCGCAACAGCTCGGCTTCACTCTCGTTGATAGCATTAAGCTCCAGACCAACTGTCGCCACATTATCCAGTTGCATGAACGGGAGCTTCTTACCAGCAGCTTGGCAGACACGATCATAGATTGGCTCGGCAGCCAGTATATCTTTCAGTGTCTCTTCAATCATACCAACCGGATTGTTCTCGCATGCTTCCAGGAACTGACCGCGACCGATCCGGTTACGAGTTTCACTCGGTGTCTGAATGATACGAGCAACTTTATGGTCTAACTTGTCTGTCGGTTTTACACGTCCCAGCCCAAGAGGGAAGATCATGGTGCGCAAGATCGCGGCAATCGGGCGATTCGGGAAGTTACGCAGGAACTCATCCAGTGCTTCCTGAGCTTGGTATAGCGAGTCCTGCAAGCCCCAGTGAACCAGAGGGAGATCATCCTGCTTGCAGCCGTCGTCGGCATAACGCTTGAGGGTTGCTGACGAGAGGTAGAGCTGACTGAGTACATCACCCAGGCGGGCAGACAGGCGCTCTTTGCGCTTCAGCGAACCGCCGAGCACTGCCATCGAGATATCAGCGAGCAGGGCAAGGTTGGCACTGTATCGATTCAGTTGCTGGTAGTAACGGGTCGTGGCATCTTTGCGTGGTGCCGAGGAACCCCTGCCGTCAGTCAGGCCGAACCAGAATGAACGAACCATGTTACTGATCACAAAGCCAACGTGACCGAACAGAGCACTATCAAAACCATTCAGTGCTTTTTCTGCATCATCATTGTAAGCCGCATCCATCTCTTCCAGCACATATGGATGGCAGCGTATTGCCCCTTGGCCGAAGATTATCATTGAGCGGGTGAGGATGTTTGCCCCTTCCACGGTAATCGCAATAGGCGCGCCCTGATAGCCACGTGCCAAGAAGTTGCTTGGCCCCATGGAGATCCCCTTGCCACCGACTACGTCCATGGCATCAATAACACTACGCTGGCTGCGGTGGGTACAGTGGTATTTGACGATGGCTGAGATGACAGAAGGTTTTTCGCCTAAATCAATACCGGATACCGTCAAGTTACTGGCTGAGTCCATTACGTAGGCATTACCGGCTATACGGGCCAACGGCTCTTCAATACCTTCCATTTTACCGATCGGTAACTTGAACTGGCGGCGAATACGGGCATAGGCACCGGTTGCCATGGCTGCTGTTTTCAGGCCGCCTGTGGAGTTCGATGGCAAAGTGATACCACGGCCGACAGACAGGCATTCAACCAGCATACGCCATCCCTGACCGGCCATTTCCTGGCCACCGATGATGAAACTGATAGGTACGAAGACTTTGTCACCCTGAGTCGGACCATTCTGGAATGGCACGTTTAACGGGAAGTGGCGACGGCCAATTTGAACCCCGTCGATATCGGTTGGGATCAAGGCACAGGTGATGCCGAGATCTTCCTCATTACCCAGCAGGTGATCGGGATCGAATAGCTTAAAGGCCATACCTAATACTGTCGCGATAGGAGCCAACGTGATGTAACGTTTATTCCAGGTCAGTTCCATCCCCAGTACTTCTTCACCTTGCCACATCCCTTTTTTGACGATGCCAAAATCAGGAATTGAGCCTGCATCAGAGCCAGCTTCCGGGCTAGTCAGGGCGAAACAAGGAATTTCCTTACCTTCAGCCAGACGAGGCAGGTAGTGGTCTTTTTGCGCTTTGGTGCCGTAGTGCTGCAATAGCTCACCAGGGCCGAGTGAGTTCGGAACGCCGACGGTCGAGGAGAGCACGGCAGAGACACCAGTTAGCTTTTGTAGTACCAGAGATTGAGCATAAGCTGAAAATTCCAGGCCGCCGTATTCTTTCTTGATGATCATGGCGAAGAACTTATGATCCTTGAGGTACTGCCAGACTTCGGGGGGCAAATCGGCCAGTTCATGTGTTACCTGAAAGTCGTTGACCATTCGGCACACTTCATTGACAGGACCGTCGAGAAAGGCTTTCTCCTCTGCGCTCAGGCGCGGGGCCGGAATATCATGCAATTTGTTCCAGTTAGGTGCGCCGCGGAACAGATCGGCTTCCCACCAGACGGTACCGGCATCAATGGCTTCTTTTTCGGTACGGGACATCTCGGGCATGACGCCTTTAAACGCTTTGAGAGCGGGTTTACTCAATAGGTTTTTGCGTAATGAAATCACGTTTAATGGTATTGCAATCAGCAGGAAAGTTAACCAGCTGTACTGGCCGACGATATCGAGTACCGAGCCTACAGCCAGTGCGGCCACAAACATAGCGGTAAAGGTTCTGAGGTTGGCACGGTGGTAGGCGAGTACACCGGTTATACCAATTAGCCCTAGTAGGTACACAAGTGTAACCATGATGATTCTCCTTATCGGTGGGCGTTGATTTATTATTATTGGGTACGTTTTATGCAAGGTAAGAGGTCTTACCACTTGTGATAAGTGTAAGGTGATCTTTAATAAAATGTAAAATAATTTTCTGTTCTGAAAGGATGGCGTTATGTAAAGATGTCCTGTCATCCCTTGTTACATAAGGGCTTGATCAAGATCAGCGAGTTGGAAAAATGTGCTTGCGAAAATAAGTCATACAATTAATATGGACCGTATTGTGATGCCGTTCACGCTATTTACCAAGTTGACACCAGTGTCAATCTAGGCTGTGGATGACTCATGGCGTCATTTGTTGCCTTTCCCGAACTCCGACTGACACATGCCCGCCGGATCCCTCTCTCGGGATGACAGCTTTTCTTAAATTTTCTTTTGTACGCAAGTGCAGGGGTTTGTCGTGTTGTTATTTCATGCTTTAAAACAAGCGTGGCGAAAAGGTTATTCTTTCTCTACGCTTCGTGCCGATATTGTTGCAGGTATTACTGTGGGTGTTGTGGCCATTCCGCTGGGGATGGCGCTGGCGATTGCTGTTGGTGTGCCGCCACAGCATGGTTTGTATACGGTGGTTGTTGCCGGTTTGCTGGCAGCCTTGTTTGGTGGTTCGCGATTTAATATTACAGGCCCGACGGCCGCATTTGTCGTGATTTTATTGCCGATTACTCAGCAATACGGCCTGTCCGGCCTGATGCTGGCCACTCTGATGTCCGGGGTGATCCTGTTATTGATGGGGGGGCTGCGCCTTGGCCAGCTGGTGGCCTATGTACCGTATCCTGTAACGACAGGGTTTACTGCCGGAATAGGGTTGGTTATTGCCTTCCTCCAACTAAAGGATTTGCTCGGACTGGCGGTTGAAGGTAATCCGGTGCACTTTCCCGAGAAAGTCATGGCGTATACGAGTGCCCTGCCAAGTATTAACTATGCCGATGCGATGGTCGGATTTGGTACGATTGCGACATTCATTCTATGGGCCAAGCTTAAGAACCGGATCCCTCCACATGTAGTTGCTCTTGCGACAGGTACAGTGCTGGCCTTGCTGATGAACCAGTGGGGTAGCACGCATGTTGGCTTGCTCGGTGAAAAGTTCCACTATCAAATCGGCGATTTGGTTGGCCAGGGGATCCCGCAGGTATTACCGCAACTGGTGATGCCGTGGCAAGATGCCCAGTTCAGCTGGGGACTGGTGGTTGAGTTGTTGCCGGCTGCCTTTACCATTGCGATGCTCGGTTGTATTGAATCGCTGCTCTGCGCGGTGGTAGCAGACGGCATGACCGGTAGCAAGCATAATCCGAATGCCGAGTTGGTAGGGCAGGGGCTGGCCAATATGGTGGTGCCATTTTTTGGCGGGATCCCGGCAACGGCAGCCATCGCCCGTACTGCCACTAATATTCGAGCTGGTGCATTTTCTCCGGTGTCGGCCATTACCCACGCACTGTTTGTGCTGGCGGCGATGATAGTACTGGCACCGATGTTGTCGTTTATTCCGATGAGCGCCCTGGCCGGTTTGCTGATCATGGTCGCCTGGAATATGTCGGAAGCACCACACTTTGTCCATACTCTGAAGGTGGCCCCACGCCGTGATGTTGCCGTACTGGTGACCTGTTTTACCCTGACTGTGGTCTTTGACATGGTTATTGCCGTCGTCGTTGGCCTGTTGCTGGCCGGAGTGCTATTTATTCAGCGTATCGCGATGCTGACCAGTGTGACTGAGGTGAACGGGGAGCACCAGCATCAGGAGTTTGGTGATGATGTGGTGGTATATGACATCAATGGCCCGCTTTTCTTTGCGGCCAGCGAAAAAGCATTCAATGTTATTGATCATTCGCAAGTGGAGACCCGGGCAGTAGTGCTTGATTTCAGCGATGTCACGACAATAGATATTACGGCCATCCATGCCTTTGAAAATGCGCTGGACAGAATCCGTCAGTATCCGGTGTATCTGCTCGGGGTTGCAGATCATGTCGAGAGAAAGTTGGCGACGGCCGGCGTGCTGATGGCCGACAACATCTCGCTTTACCCATCTGCGGAGCTATTACGTGAGCATTTGGCCATAAACCGTCACAATGTGCTGTCTCAGGAGTCGACACCTTCGGCCGTTTCTTTGTACACTGCAAGCTAAGGCGTATAAGTGCTTAGCCGGAGGGCTCCGGCTAGGCGATAATATTGTATGAATAACCCGAGATTAGCCTATGTACCAAGATTTGATCCGTGCAGAACTAAATGAAGCTGCTGAAGTATTGAACCGCTTTTTAAGCGATGAAAAAAACATTGCAGATATCGAAGCTGCTGCCAAAGTACTGGCCGAGTCCTTTAAGCAGGGCGGCAAGGTACTGTCTTGCGGTAACGGTGGCTCACACTGTGATGCGATGCACTTTGCCGAGGAGCTGACAGGACGCTACCGTGAAAATCGTCCGGGTTACCCGGGTATTGCGATTTCAGATCCTAGCCACCTTTCTTGCGTGAGCAATGATTTCGGCTATGACTATGTGTTCTCTCGCTACCTGGAAGCTGTCGGTGCGAAGGGCGATGTCCTGTTCGGTCTGTCGACTTCGGGCAACTCTGGCAATATTCTTAAAGCGATTGATGCTGCAAAAGCCAAAGGCATGAAAACCATTGCCTTGACCGGTAAAGACGGCGGCAAGATGGCTGGTCTGGCTGATGTGGAGATCCGTGTACCGCATTTCGGTTTTGCTGACCGAATTCAGGAAGTGCATATTAAAATTATCCACATTTTAATTATGCTGGTTGAGAAAGAGATGGCTTCGAGCTAATTTCAGTTATTGTTAAACATGTCTCAATCCTGCAGAGAGGGCATAAAGGACTATGTGTGAATTGCTTGGCATGAGTGCCAATGTGCCAACTGATATTTGTTTTAGCTTTACCGGCCTGATGCAGCGAGGCGGAAAGACCGGTCCTCACAGTGACGGCTGGGGGATCACCTTCTATGAAGGGCGGGGATTTCGTACCTTTAAAGATCCCAATCCGAGCTGTCGGTCGAGAATTGCTGAACTGGTGCAGGAGTATCCGATAAAAAGTTGTGCCGTCGTTAGCCATATCCGTCAGGCCAACCGTGGTGGTGTCAGCCTAGAAAATACTCACCCGTTTACCCGGGAGCTATGGGGGCGCTATTGGACATTTGCTCACAATGGCCAGCTAACAGGCTATGAAAAGCTAGATACCGGACGCTTCAGGCCTGTTGGCGATACCGACAGTGAGATAGCCTTTTGCTGGCTGCTCAATCAGCTGGAAGCCAAGTTTCCTGATCTTCCGGAAGATATGGTCGCGGTTTACGACTATGTTGCGGTGTGTTGTGATCGCCTCAGGGAGCTGGGTGTCTATAATATGCTGCTTAGCAATGGCGAGTGCGTACTGACATACTGCACCAATAATCTGCATTGGATCACGCGTAGGGCACCGTTTGGTCAGGCATCTTTGATTGACGAAGATGTTACCATCGACTTTCAGATGGAAACCACGCCAAACGATGTGGTTACGGTGATTGCCACTCAACCGCTGACCAATGACGAGAGCTGGCACAAAATGCAGCCGGGTGAATTTAGTGTATTCCACTACGGTGAGTTGATCCATAACCGGACGCTTTAGGATTTATCGTTTTAGTCATTTGTTTACTTAATAAAAACGCGACCACAAGGTCGCGTTTTTTTATCGTTATGGGTTTATGCCGTATTGATTACCCTTCTGCGGCATAGCCATGTGGCGGCAGAGCGGAACCGTCAAAAACGGCCTTGTCTTCAGCCATACAGACCCTGCCTTGCAAGAACCAGTTGGCGACCAGCGGATAAATACGGTGCTCCTGCTCCTGGACCCGGGCCATGACCTCTTCAGCAGTATCAGTGTCAAAGATAGGCACTTTGGCCTGAAGGATCACCGGGCCACCGTCCAACTCTTCGGTAACAAAATGCACACTGGTACCGTGATCCTTGTCGCCGGCTTCAATGGCCCGTTGATGGGTATGTAAGCCGGTGTACTTCGGCAGCAGCGAAGGGTGTACATTGAGCATCCGGCCGCGGTAGTGACGAACAAACTCATGGCTCAAAATACGCATGAACCCGGCCAGTATGACCAAATCTGGCTGGAAAGCATCAATGCGCTCAGCCAGAGCCCGGTCATATGTTTCACGGTCACTGTAGTCACTGGCAGCGAGGTGTACGGTATCAATACCCGCCTGACGGGCACGTTCCAGGCCATAGGCATCAGCCTTGTTTGATACCACAGCGGCAATGCGTGCATTTTGAATGATGCCGCTGTCACAGGCATCAATCATCGCCTGAAGGTTCGAGCCGCTCCCGGAAATCAAAACTACGATGTTTTTCATCGTCTTATTTAATCTCCACCTGCTCTTCACCGGCATCGGCATCAGCAATTTCACCCAGAAGCCAGGCGTTTTCGCCTTCGGCTTTCAGGATGTCGATAGCTTGCTCGGCCTGTGTCTGTGGCAGGGCAATAACCAGACCGACGCCACAGTTGAAGGTACGGTACATTTCGTAGGTTTCAACGTTACCGGCTTCTTGTAGCCAGTTGAAGATGGCAGGCCACTCCCAGCTCTTGCCGTCAACAACGGCTTTCGTGCCAGTAGGCAATACGCGAGGGATATTTTCCCAGAAACCACCGCCTGTGATATGAGAAATAGCGTGAACATCGCAGCTTTCCATCATCTTCAGCGTTGATTTAACGTAGATCTTTGTTGGCTCAAGCAAGTGATCGGCCAGTGGTTTGCCATTAAGCTCTTTGCTTAGGTCGGCTTGAGAGACTTCAATGATCTTGCGGATCAGGGAGAAGCCGTTAGAGTGCGGACCGCTTGATCCGACAGCGATAAGTGCGTCGCCGGCTTTGACTTTGCTGCCGTCAATGATATCGGCCTTTTCGACGACACCGACACAGAAGCCCGCGACATCATAGTCTTCGCCGTGGTACATGCCCGGCATTTCTGCGGTTTCGCCGCCAATTAGGGCACAGCCAGACTGGATACAGCCTTCGCCGATCCCCGCGACAACGGCTGCCGCCGTATCGACCTCAAGCTTGCCGGTTGCGTAATAGTCCAGGAAGAACAGCGGCTCTCCCCCTTGCACAATCAGATCGTTGACGCACATTGCCACCAAATCGATACCGATTGTGTCGTGCTTGTTCAGATCCATCGCCAAGCGAAGCTTGGTGCCCACACCGTCGGTTCCTGAAACCAATACCGGCTCTTTATACTTGGTCGGTAGCGAGCAGAGCGCGCCGAAGCCACCAATACCGCCCATGACCTCGGGACGGTGGGTGCGTTTCACCACCCCTTTAATACGATCAACCAATGCATTTCCCGCATCGATATCAACACCTGCATCTTTGTAACTAAGAGAAGAGTTATTGCCGCTCACAAGAGATCCCTCACCGCATTAAAGTAAAAAAGCGGGGGTATGATAACAGCAGTCAGGGCGGAAAGGAAAACGTTTGCGTCAATAAATCGCAGTGGCTATTTCCTAAGCAAACGAAACATCAACCCCTATCAGAGCGCTCATGGTCTAGTGTATAATAATGCGATTTTTTTAAATTTTGTTTGCTTAGGAGTCAGAAATGAAAGTCGTTGAGGTTAAACACCCACTGGTAAAACATAAGATCGGTCTTATGCGCGAAGGCGACATCAGCACTAAGCGTTTTCGTGAGCTAGCAACGGAAGTTGGTAGCTTGCTGACGTATGAAGCGACTTCAGACTTCGAAACAGAAAAAGTTACCATTGAAGGCTGGAATGGTCCAGTTGAAATTGACCAAATTAAGGGTAAAAAGGTAACTGTTGTGCCAATTCTGCGTGCTGGCCTGGGTATGATGGACGGTGTTCTTGAGCATGTACCAAGCGCACGTATCAGCGTAGTCGGTATCTACCGTGATGAAGAAACCCTTGAACCGGTTCCTTATTTCAACAAGCTGGCATCAAATATTGACGAGCGTATTGCGCTGGTTGTCGATCCTATGCTGGCTACTGGTGGCTCAATGATTGCGACACTGGACCTGCTGAAAGAGCAGGGCTGTAAGCAGTTCAAAGTACTGGTTTTGGTTGCGGCTCCTGAAGGTATTGAAGCGCTGGAAAAAGCTCACCCAGACGTTGAGCTGTTTACAGCTGCAATCGATGAGAAGCTGAATGACAAGGGTTACATCGTTCCTGGTCTGGGCGATGCGGGTGACAAAATCTTCGGCACCAAATAATTTTTTATACCCTATAGCTGAAAGCCGGACTGATGTCCGGCTTTTTTGTACCTGCCGGGCAGTCAGCGACAGCTGTAAAAAAAGCGCCGATGGTTGATAACCATCGGCGCTTTTTAATGATTGGATATTATCAGCAGCGCAAGTTAGTTGGCTGTGTCTTCTATCTGAGCATTGTCGACCACATGGTTTTCACCCAAGTCGTCCGGCAGGACCAAGTTTAGCAAGATAGCCACGATGCCGCACAAGCTGACTCCCTGCAGGCTGAACTCGCCGATGCCAAATGCCATACCACCAATACCGAAGACCAACGTGACAGCGACAATCACCAGGTTGCGGGCTTTGTGCAGGTCAACATTGTTTTTGATCAGCGTGTTCAGGCCGACAGTGGCAATGGAACCAAACAGCAGGATCATGATACCACCCATAACAGGAACCGGAATGGTCTGTAGTGCTGCACCCAGCTTACCGACGAACGCGAGTACCAGAGCCGTTACTGCAGCCCAGGTCATAATCACAGGGTTAAATGCCTTGGTCAGCATTACCGCACCGGTTACTTCCGAGTATGTCGTATTTGGTGGCGCACCAAACATAGAAGCGGCAATGGTCGCAACCCCGTCACCAGCCATTGTGCGGTGCAGGCCGGGCTTTTTCAGGTAGTCCTTGCCGGTTACGTTGGAGATAGCCAGCATATCACCGACGTGCTCTACCGCCGGGGCGATGGCGACCGGGATCATAAAGAGAATGGCGTTGATATTGAACTCCGGGAAAGTGAAGCTCGGCAGAGCCAGCCAGCTTGCCTGAGCAACCGGGCTAAAGTCGACCACACCGAATCCAAGGCTTACACAGTAACCGGCGACAATCCCTCCCATGATAGGGATCAGCTTCAAGAACCCTTTGGCAAATACGCTCAGTGCGATGGTTACCAGCAGAGAGATACTTGAAATCCACAGTGCCGCATTACCATCAATTAGCTGAACCGCACCGTCTCCGGTTTTGCCCAAAGCCATGTTGACAGCCACTGGTGCCAGGCCTAGGCCGATGACCATAATCACAGGTCCGACAACAACAGGCGGAAGAAGTTTATGAATAATACCGACTCCGCGGACTTTGATGACTGCACCCATGCAGACATAGATAACCCCTGCCATCATCAGGCCGCCCATCGTACCAGGAACGCCCCAGGTCTGGACGCCATACATAATAGGAGCAATAAAGGCAAAAGAGGAAGCAAGGAAGATAGGAACGGAACGTTTGGTGATGACTTGAAAGAGGAGGGTACCAATACCTGCGCCGAAGAGCGCAACACTAGGATCTAACCCCGTAAGCAACGGAACCAGAACCAACGCACCAAATGCAACGAATAGCATCTGTGCACCTTGTAGTACCTGCATCATTATACTTTTCCACCCTGTCTGAAAAAAAATCGCGCAATGCTAGCACGGGTGTAATCGTTTTCCTATCTGCTTTTTGTTGAAGTTATCATTTGCAATAAAGTCTTGCTGTTTTTGTGATCTTGGGTTGGTTTTTTTGTAATGATTACATTTGATGATGACTAAAAGCGTATTTATATAGCGCCTTGGTACTGAGGTATCGCTTAAATAAGTCGCTAGAACTACACAGAGCAAGCGGAAGCGATAGTCAATCCAATAAATATCAGATAGTCTGGGATTTTGTGGCAGTTGCTGTTGCCGATACTGGCTCGTTCATTTTATGATCGGGAAATAACTAAGTGATTAATGAGTTTTCTATGTTGCGTTTTGCTCTACTACTGTGTGCTTTATTGGCCTTGCCGCTTAAAGCTGCAACGGTAACCAATTTATATCAGGCAGAGGTGGCGTTGCCTGACACGGATAAACAGTCTGAAAAAAAAGCCCGTGAGGAAGCGCTGGAGCAGGTACTGATTAAAGTGTCAGGCCAGAGCACAATTACTCAGAATGAGATTATTCGCAAGGCACTGTCGAACAGCAGTCCGTATGTCAGTCAGTTTGGTTACGGTAGCCAGGACGGCCAGCAAACGCTGCAATTGACCTTTGATCAATCCCAAATCCGTAACTTGTTAACTCAGGCCAATGCCACGCTATGGAGCGAGCAGCGTCCGAGTGTGCTCGTTTGGATGGTCAATGATGCGAACCGTAGCCGCGATATTATCTGGGATCAGTCCGGTAACAGCTTTGAGCCGCAACTGAAAAAAGCCGCGGATAACCGAGGCGTCCCGGTGATGATGCCGATCGGAGATTTTGAAGACGTGACGGCAATTAACATCCCGGATATCTGGGGCGGCTTTGTCCAGCCGATTGCCGATGCCAGTGCCCGCTACCAGCCTGATGCCGTTCTGGTTGTTCGGGTACGTCAGCAGGCTGATCAGAGTGTTCAGCTGGGCTGGCAGCTGTTTGCCGACAAGCCAGAGTATTTGGTGTCATCGCAAGTTGCACCGGCTGAAGGTCGGGCGGCAGGCACATCAGCCGACGCGCTGACAGAGATGATGAATCAGGTTGCCGATCAGCTGGCAGGCAAATATGCCGTGCAGCTAGGCGGTGCCAGCGACGGCGAGTATGCGATTCAGGTTGCCAACATTCAGTCGACAGAAGATTTCTTTGCCCTGGAGCGTATGCTGACCAATATGACCTCGGTGGCGTCGGTCAATGCCAGCAAGCTTAAAGGGGATACTGTGATATTTGGTGTGAACCTGCTGAGTTCTGAAATGGCATTTCAACGCGAGCTAAGCCAGGATCGCCGTTTGACTTCGCAGCCTGCCGATAACGGCTATACGGTTGCTGAAGAAGTGCCACTTAACGCCGAGCCAACAGCTGATGTTCCTCAGGATCCACAGGCTGTCGATGTAACGGCAACCATAATGCCAACACTTAGCCAGGTTAATCAGTATTACTGGCAGCCTTAAGGTGCGTTAGGCGTATCTCTTGATGTCGCGAGTTGATGAAATGCGGTGGGCTTCCACCGCATTTTTGTTTGTGTAAGGTTCGCTCCCGGAGAGGCTATTTTTTATCGCCGTGGTTCTCTCTTTCTTCCTTCTCAACCTGCGACAGCTTCTTCAGCTTGATACCCAGTTCTCTGCCTCTATGACGGGCAAAAAGAATATTGGAAACGAATGCCCAGGAGGTGATCCCCAGCTCGACAAGTGCCAGCAGGCGCTCACCGCCGTCGATCCAAAGAATGGTCAGGGCATGAAGGAAGTAGAGCATCAGGATGAAATTTGCCCATGCATGGGTGTAGGGCCTACCCTCAAGGATCCCCTTTAGCGGGAACAGCATGGGTAATACCCACATGCCGGCCAGAACAAAGCTGTTCAGATGCGGATGGGGGGAAAGAGTGCTTTGCCATACACCCACCCACAAAATGAGAGAGAGGTTGGCGATTAAGGCAGAATAGCGCAAATTCTGAGTTGATTTGCTCATTGCTGTCATACGGTTGTCCTTCACTTAGTCATGCAAGCTTGATTGCCGCCTCGGCAAGGCGCTTTCCCAATGCCTGGGCAAGCGTTGATTCGTCGTTGTCCAGAACCTTCTGCTGGCCATGGCTAAGGTGCGAGGCACCGTAAGGCGTCCCTCCCGAGCGGGTCGTATGCAACTTTGGTTCAGAGTACGGGAGGCCTACAATCAGCATACCGTGATGTAGCAGAGGCAGCATCATTGACTGCAGTGTAGTCTCCTGGCCTCCGTGCATGGATGAGGAGGAGGTAAAGACACAGCCCGGTTTACCTATCAAGGTACCGGAAAGCCAGTGGCTGCTGGTACTGTCGATAAAGTGTTTTAGTGGCGCGGCCATATTGCCAAACCGAACCGGACTGCCCATGGCCAGTCCCGAGCAGGCCTTGAGATCATCCAGGGTTACAACAGGATCGCCCTTTGTCGGCGAGCCGACAAGTTCCCCCTGGCTATCAAGATCTGTCACCGTTCTCAAGATGGCCTCGCAACCGTCAACCTGCTCGATCCCGCGGCCAATATGCCGTGCCAGCTGCTGGGTGCCTCCATGGCGGCTGTAGTAGAGCACCAGGATTTTATGCATTACAGAATGTCCAGCACTTGCTCAGGTGGGCGGCCCATTGCTGCCTTGTCGCCTTTGACGACAATCGGACGCTCGATAAGCTTCGGATTCTCGGCCATTGCTTCAAACAGCTGTTGTTCGGTAACACTCTCTTCGCCGAGGGCCAGCTCTTTGTAGATGGCTTCCTTGGTACGCATCATGTCGCGGGCCGAGCTATAGCCCAGCTGGCTTAGCAGGATTTTAAGCTGGTCGACACTCGGAGTCTGCTCAAGGTATTTGACCACGTCCGGGGTGATCCCGTTTTCTTCAAGCAGTGCCAGAGTCTGGCGGCTTTTCGAGCAGCGAGGGTTGTGATAGATAGTAACTGACATGGTTTCTCCCAATTGATATTTTGCCATTTGCTGTCGCCTGAGTGAGCTGTCAGGTTAGCAGAATGGAGAATTTATGTTGCAGTCCTATTGTAGAGGAACTGCAACCCGGAAGAAAAGTAAAGAGACTAACAGGATCAGAGATTTGCGACGCGAGCGCGGGCAAGGCGCAGCTGATCGATCCGTGCGTCGTAACGCGCCTGATCCAGCGAGTCAACCTCGACCAGCTGGCTGGCCTGAATGTAATGCTGAATCGCCTTGTCCCATTGACCACGCAGTGCCATTAGCTCGGCACGGGACGCCAGCTCGGCATCACGGCGACCGTTGTCGGCATAGGCCTGCGCCAGCAAGTGCCAGCCATTGGTATCGTTGGTATTGTCGTAGGTATAGCGTGTCAGAATCGAGATGCTCTCGGTACTGCGTCCTGCCTTCTGAAGGGCATGCGCGAGATTGAGGCGAAGCACCTTATTGTTGGGGTTATCTTTCAGCGCTCTTTCGAGGCGTGTAATGGCCTGGTCGTATTTTTTCTCATAAAGATCAAGATCGGTCGCCGAATCGATATAGAAGCGGTTGTTCGGTTCGGCTGCCATCAGAGGATCCAGCAGCTCATGGGCCTGCTGGTATTTACCGGAATCGATGTATACCAGCGCCTTGCCGTAATTGAGGGCGTTCTTCTGCTGTGCATTGGCTTTTTTCAGCTGGCGGTTGAACCAGTCCAGAGCGGCTTCGCTATCGATCCCCGCATAGCGGGCGACAATTCGTGCCCGCGCATGCTGGTAGCGTTCGGAGGTACTGACTCGCTTGGCCGGGAACTGGTTGGCCCGGCTACGGGTATCTGAGATACGAGATTCAGGCAACGGGTGAGTCAGCAGCATCGCGGGTGGCGTACTGGCATAGCGGTATTGATCGGCCAGGCGGCCAAAGAAGCGAGGCATGGCCTGAACGTTGAAGCCGGATTTTGCCAGGGTAGCGATACCGATACGGTCGGCTTCTTTTTCGTTGCTGCGGGTATAGTTGATCTGCCCCTGGGCTGATGCCGCCGTCGTGGCATGTATGGCGGCGATCCCGGCTTCGGGCGAGGCGATGGCCAGCATCAGGGAGCCTATGAGCGCGGCCATGGTGGCCGGCGACTTCTTGGCCTGATCTTCCATGCTTCGTGCAAGGTGGCGTTGGGTAATATGGGCGATTTCGTGGGCAACGACCGAGGCAAGTTCACTTTCAGATTGAGCATGTAAGAACAGACCGCTATGGATAGCGACATGGCCGCCAAAGAAAGCAAAGGCGTTGATTTCACGATTCTGGATCATGAAAAAGTTAAACGGTGTGCGCACGTCATTGGCATTGGCGACCAGGCGATGGCCGAGATCCTGGATGTATTCCGATAGCAACGGGTCGCTGATCACCGGCATGCTGGCACGCAGCATCCGCATATAAGCGTCACCGTATTCCATTTCTTTCTCGATGGTCAGCGTAGAGGCTGCCGTGGTTCCAATTTCCGGCAGCGCATTAAAGTTATCGGCCTGAGCGGTAAAGCTCGAGCTTAGCAGGGCGCTGACTAAGAGATAGGTTGGAGCTTTGGCAAATCGAAACATGTTAATAATACAACCGCCTTTGTGAAAATAGGTTCCTTTCCTGTTTGGCCGATAACTTGTAACTATCAAAATAGCTAAATCATTCCTGAACAGGTATAACTTACAAAGAATATGACAACGAAAGCTGCAACTGGTTTCTTTTTTGTCGCTCCGATGTCATTTACAATACTCCGATGGATAATAACTGTCAGCATACCGGAATGGAAACCCCATCGCTCAATTTGACTTCAGAACGTTGCCCTATGGCACTTTTATTAGCTAAGCGAGCAACCAAGGAGCTCTGTTGCGGCCAGCGCCTGAAAATTCATATTTCTGATCAGGGCGCCAGACAAGATATTCCCCGTTACCTGTTAAACCACGGGTTTGACATTGAACAGCAGGCTGCTTGTCAGCAAGAGCTTGTAATTATCGTCACCAAAAGGCAGTAAAGATTTTATGCTGGACATGCTAAACCGCTGGTATAAGCGGAGATTTTCAGACCCCCACGCCGTGAGCCTCGTTGCCATTCTGTTAGCTGGCTTTTTGACCATATACTTTTTTGGTAACCTGATCGCCCCTTTGCTGGTGGCTATCGTCCTGGCATATTTGCTGGAGTGGCCCGTTATGCGGCTGACCCGGTTAGGGCTGCCGCGCTCAATCGCCGTGATGGTGGTATTGCTGCTCTTTGTCGGGTTGATGGTGATGGCTGTCTTCGGTCTGGTGCCGACGATCTGGCATCAGGTCGGTAATTTGATTGCCGACGTACCGAACATGTTCAATGGCCTGCAACAGTACGTCTCCAGCCTGCCCGAGCGTTATCCTGATTTTGTCCAGCCGCATCAGGTCGGTACCTTTATGAACACATTGCGCGAGAATGTGCTGGGCATGGGCGAAAGCGTGGTCAAGGGCTCTCTGTCCTCTCTGGTGAGTCTTGCTACTCTGGCTGTGTATCTGATCCTGGTACCCCTGCTGGTTTTCTTCTTGCTGAAAGATAAAGAAGAAATGCTGGAAACCCTGAGTGGCCTGTTGCCGAAGAACCGCCGTCTGGCCAGCAAGGTGGGCGTCGAGATGAACCAGCAAATCTCGAATTATATTCGCGGCAAGGTGACGGAAATATTCATTGTCGGTATTGTCAGCTATATCACTTTTGCGATCATGGATTTGCGTTATGCCGTGTTGTTGGGCGTACTGGTGGGCTTCTCGGTACTGATCCCGTATATCGGGGCAGCAGCCGTGACATTACCTGTTGCCATGGTTGGTCTGTTCCAGTGGGGGATTAGCCCGGATTTCTGGTGGTTGCTAGTGGCGTACGGCATTATCCAGGCGCTCGATGGCAACGTTCTGGTACCCATCCTGTTCTCAGAAGCAGTCAACTTGCATCCGGTTGCCATCATTGTTGCCGTGCTGGTATTTGGCGGCCTGTGGGGGTTCTGGGGCGTTTTCTTTGCGATTCCTTTGGCCACTCTCGTCAAGGCTGTATGGAACGCCTTGCCGTCGACTAGCCTCGAGGATGAGGAAATCACAGAGTAGCCCAGTTCTCTGTCTACAAATTGCGTGTTTAAAAAAGCCAGTCGATAAAGTCGACTGGCTTTTTTGCTTAGAGAGCCAAGTAAGTAGATAACCCTGGAGCCGTAACAGCCTGTTGCTTTGCCGAGCGGCAGGGGGCTAACGGTTTTTACGGCGCGGAAGAGCTGGTGGGCTTATCGTTGTCCTCGTTCATTGGGCGAATCGTTGCGATAGTGCCTATCTGGCGGCATTGAGGCTGCCGGGCTGGTTTGCCGCAGCGGTTGCAGCCGTCACAACGCCCCTTGTTTTTCCATAGCCTGATATAGAGATAAAACAGTGCGGCGATGATAACAAGACCGACGATAGCAAGATCGCCCCACCCGGAAGAGGCGGCGAGATCTGGCAATACCGGTGCAGTGGACGTTGTGTTTGTCGTCATTAGATCACTCCATGGCTATCTTGTGGCGTAGTGGGAATGGCTGATTTTTGCTTGCGCCGAAAGACTGGATATAGCCCGACCAGTAGCAGCAGAGCAAGGCCGCTAAAGTAGACGCCACTCATCATGGTGATACCGGAAATGCCCAGCGCCATACCCAGGCTATAGGTGGTACTGGATACGCCGAGCCCCAATGCCGTCGGGAACAACAGAGCCAGCAACATCCAGCGGTATTGTCCGGTCTGAACGCGAACCATAATCATAGTGGCAAGACATGGCGGGTACAGGGCAAAGAACAGGATCATCGAAACGGCAGTCAGCGATGTCAGGTTATTGCCCTGATCGCCCATGCGCTCTTCTAGCGTGGTGTTTTGATCATCCTCCTGCTGGAACAGCACTCCTAGCGTGGCCACGCTGCTCTCGCGGGCAGCAAAAGAGGACAGTAGGGCAACATTAATCTTCCAGTCGAATCCAGCGAAGCGGGTGACAGGCTCCAGAGAGCGGCCGATTGAGCCCAGCAGTGAATGGCTCAGGCGCTCTTCTTTGATTTCTCGGCGGATTGATTTGCGTGCTTTGGCCAATTTGCGTAGTGCCCGGTTGGCTTTCTTCGCCAGCTTGTCGCCTTTCGGCGCTTTGACAAAGGGGAAAAATTCCGGGCTGCGCTGTTTGAATGTCTCGTTGACTGCTCTTGAGGCTGTCGCCCCTTTGGCATTGAGCTTGGCACGCTTGAAGTCATTGTAGTAATTCATCAGCGAAACCAGTTGCTCGCCCTGGGCCAGTTCAAGGTAAGGGTTATTGTTCATGGCTTTGTTAAAGCGGCTGATGGCTTGCTCGGAGCGTTGCTGATAGAAGGCGCTCCGGTCTTCCGGCAAGCCTGGGTATTGTAGCAGGGTGAAGATCACGACTGAGACCGCAACAACAATGGTGCCGACCTTCTTGATATAGATCCAGGTACGCTCGACCGAGCGGGTCAGGACGGACCGGACGGTTGGCAAGTTATAGCGAGGAAGCTCGATAACAAACGGCGCACTCTCTTCGCCGCGCAGCACCGTCACAGAAAGCAGTTTGGCAACCAGCAGCGCTGCAATGATGGTCATGGTCGAGATGTAGAACATCATCAACGCCTTGTCCTGCTCGAAAAATATCCCGACCAGGAGGGCATATAATGGGACTTTGGCCAGACAGTTCATAAATGGCACTGTCAGGATCGTCGCCATTCTTGCTCGGTGATCCGGAATGCCCTTGGTCGCCATGATGCCCGGTACGGCACAGCCACCGGCGAAAACACCACTTAGGATCAGCGGTAGCGTACTTTGACCATGGAGACCGAACCGGTGGAGGATCTTGTCGACGACAAAGGCAATACGCGCCATATATCCGGAATCTTCCAGGATCGCGATCAGGGCGAACAGAATGATAAAGATAGGCACATAGTTCAGCAGCGTATTGGCCGAGTCGACGATCCACAAGCCCAGTGAGCGGGTATAGGGATCAAACAGGAACCCGGCTTCAGGCAACAGGGCAGCTACCCACTCCCTCATGGCGGCAAGATACGGCCAGGTATAATTGGTCAGCTCGTAACCCTGCACGATCGCCAGCTGGTAGATCAGAAATACCGTCATGATCAGAAATACGGGTGCCAGGAAGCGGTTGAGTACCAGCTTGTCAATCTTCTGGGACAGAGTCGGTCCCTGATTGGGGGTGACGGTAACCGTCGCCATCATCAGCGACTGGACAAATGCTTCCCGCTGGGCGGCGATATAGTCATTGATACTGGTGTTGTGCTGCTGTTCGAACCGGGTACGCAGCTCGGCAAGGAGGTTTTGCAGCGAGAGCAGCTGTTCGTCAGGTACCCGGGCGGCGAGCCTGCCGATAAGCTGGGCATCATTTTCCAGCAGTTTTAGCTTTAACCAACGGTACGGCAACTGGACGATTTGAGCGGTCAGCGGAGCAAGGGCGCTATCCAGCTCGGCCATCGCGGCGGTTAATGCCGGGTAGTAGGGCTGGCTTTCGTGTCTGGTGTTGTCTGCATTCTCTACAGAGCCTGAATGCGTCCCGGATGATGTGCGGGCCTGGATCAGCTCGCACAGCGCCGAGCGGCCTTCCCCTTTGCGTCCGATCGTCGTTACGACCGGAACGGCAAGTCGCTGGCTCAGGGTATCCGTATCTATTGTGATACCTTCCCGGTCGGCAACATCCATCATGTTCAGGGCGAGTATGGTCGGGCATTCCATTTCAAGTAGTTGAACTGTGAGGTGCAGTGATCGTTTAAGGTTGGCCGCATCGACCACGTTGATCACCAGATCCGGGTTTTCGTCACAGAGAAAATCTCGGGCTACCCGCTCCTCAAGAGAGAATGACGACAAGCTGTAGGTACCGGGCAGGTCAACTGCCTGATAGGACAGGTTGTTATGGCTAAAGTAGCCGTACTTTTTGTCGACGGTGACACCGGGGTAGTTCGCTATGTGCTGTCTGGCACCGGTAAGGAGGTTGAACAGGGTTGATTTGCCTGCATTCTGTTGGCCTGACAGGGCAACCAGCGGAGTTCTGTTTGTCATTATTGGGTTCCTTGTGCCGGCATTAAAGGGCTTCTGACTGTGTGATCGAGGTAACCTCAATACCTGCGGCTTCTGCACGGCGCAGAGAGACATGGGTGTTATCAATTTTGATCTCGATAGGATCGCCCAATGGCGCACTTCTGACCATGGTGACGCGGGCCTGCGGCATGATGCCTAAATCCATCAGACGTTGTCTTATCACTCCCGTTGCGTGATGACGGAGAACAACAACGGTTTGATTCGGTAGGGTATCGTTCAATGTCATAAGTACTGCTCGCAAATTGTTAAAAAGGAATAATTTTTTAAAATTGTTCGTAAATATTATTTATATAAATCAATAACTTTCAAGCCAAATGAGAATAGTTATCACTGTTTTTGATTTGGCTCAATAAAAGTGTCAATACGAGAGATTCTTATTTCGCTTGCTGTTATCTTTCTTGGCGTATTCAGTTCGCTGCTCATTTGCGCTGCATCAATAAGTCGCAATAGGCATCGGTAACAATAAAGATCAGGTCATTACATGAATAGAAAACAACTATCGTTCGCGCTCATGTTATCCATGATGCCGCTGGCCAGTATGGCGCATACTCCATTGTGTTCTTGCTACGACAATGGTGATGGCACAGTGCTATGTGAAGGGGGCTTTTCTGACGGGTCTTCCGCAGCTGGTGTTGAGCTTGCTGTCGTCGATGCCGATGGTAACAAGCTGCTAGACGGCGCGATGAACGAGGACAGCGAGTTTGAGTTCAACAAGCCTGCAGGCGACTACAAGGTACAGTTTAATGCTGGACCGGGCCACCTGGTTGAAATTTCAAGCGAAGATATTACCGAATAATACGCAGTCATGAGGCTTGGCCTCTAAGTATCAATAGGAACAAAAAATAATGAAAAAGACACTTCTTACTTCACTTGGTGTTGCCGCTTTGGCTGTTTCTGGTGCGGCAAACGCTCACTTCCAGTTGGTGTACACGCCGGATGTGATTGTTGAAAAGCCGACGAATCTGGATATGAAACTTGTATTTGGTCATCCAATGGAAAACGGCCATGTCATGGACATGGACAAACCGGAGCAGTTTTTCGTTCAGTTTAAAGACAAGCGTATTGATTTGATGGACAAGCTGAAGTCTATCAGCTGGACAGGCCCTGATAATAAGGCACAAGCTTACCAGGCTGACTTTAAAGTGAAGCGTAACGGTGATTACGTCTTTGCGGTTGTTCCGACACCTTACTATGAGAAAGGTGAAGACATCTACATTCAGCAAATCACTAAGTCATATGTGAACAAAGGCGGCCTGCCAACAGGTTGGGAGCAGCCACTGGAGCTGGCTACCGAGATTGTTCCGCTGAACAAGCCTTACCAGGTTTTCGCTGGCGGTACCTTTACCGGTCAGCTGCTGAGCGAAGGCAAACCAGCACCGGGTGTCGAGTGTGAGATTGAGTTCATCAACACAGATATCGACATGAAGGGCAATGCATTCGGTAAAGAGAACTACCGTGAAGCGCCGGAAACCGCGATCGTTGCGATCACAGACCAAGATGGTGAGTTTACTTTCGGTATTCCAAAAGCCGGTGTATGGGGCTTTGCATGTCTGGGTTCAGGTCCTGCAACAGAGCATAACGGCAAGGAACTTTCTCAGGATGCGGTTATCTGGGTGAATGCTCAGGAGCTGTAAGCTCATTCTTGCGGACTTAATCGTCTTCTAGATTCAAGCTCCCTAGGGTTACCCTGAGGGAGCTTGTCTAATAATTTTTCTATCAACAGGTTACGCGTTGTCGCTAAAGTAGTTAAGCACTACTTCGTGGTGATCTTTGGTCTTGAACTTGTTGAATACATGTTCAATGACACCATCTTCGTTGATCAGAAAACTGATGCGGTGCAGACCGTCATAAACCTTCCCCATGAATTTCTTCTCGCCCCAGACACCAAACTGATCTGCCACAGCGTGGTCTTCGTCAGATAGCAGGGTGAAGTTCAGGTTATCGCGCTCGATAAACTTCGGCAGTCGTTTGACAGGGTCAATACTGATCCCCAGTACCACAACGTTCAGTGCGTCCAGCTCCGCCTTGCTGTCGCGCAAGCCGCAGGCCTGAACTGTACAGCCCGGGGTCATGGCCTTGGGATAAAAGTAAGCAAGTACTTTTTTGCCTTTGAAGTCTGCCAGGCTGACAGGCTGGTTATCTTGGTTGAGCAGTGTGAAGGCTGGCGCAGGCGTACCGGCGGTCAAAGTCTTCATATGTATTTTCCTTATTGATTGTGGCCGATGAATGTCACGTTGCCTGAGACGAGCAAGTCCTGGCAAAGCGCTTCATATTCTTCTTGTAAAGACATTAAGTTACAGCCTTCAGGCAAGTTGGTGCTGATCTGTAACTGAAAACGGTTCGGGCTGTCTCCCTCGCTGGCTTCATGGGTGTGGGCACTTAACGAGGCAATATCGATCTCCCGGGAGGCAAAAAAATGGGTGAACTGTTCGATGATTCCCGGTGAGTCGTCGGCTTCGATATGGAAGTCAGCCGTGTAGGGGAAAAAGCGGCACTCGTGCTTGGTGGTACGTTTCATCACCGTCAGCAGGTCATGTTCGTGCGCTTTGAGAGGCAGGGTCGACTCGACACGGGAAATTGCGTTGCCATTGCCGGCAACGAGCATGATAAGGGTAAACTCACTGCCGAAGATGGCAAGTCGGCTATCGACGATATTGCAGCCGCAGTGGGTGATCAGTCGGGTGACTTCATCTGAGATGCCCGGGCGGTCCGTACCAATAGCCGTGATTACTAGGTAATGTTCCATATTTATACACATCGTGTTTTGATTATCATATGCATGGTAGCACAGTCATTGTAAATCAAGCTATTTGAGGGCAGGGAGGGATCGGTCGCAAATTGGCGAAAGCCGTATTCCCCAGAGTGATATTCTGTAAAAAGTGGAAAGCAGCGCACTTTTATATTAACTCTCTGATTGGTTTTACTTCACTGATTTACATACTCCTGTCTTGAGTTTACTGTAACTGAAAAGTACCATGGATACACCAGGCAGCATCGCTATCAGTGTAGATAGTTATGCTGCTTGGTATTCATTTTTAAGGGGAGATGGACATGTTTTCAGGAAGCATGGTAGCGCTAGTTACACCATTGGATGAAGCCGGCGAAGTTGATTACGCAGGTCTGGCTTCACTGGTGGAATACCACATTGCAGCAGGGACAGATGCAATCGTGGCAGTCGGGACCACGGGCGAGTCAGCCACATTGACGGTTGATGAGCATGTAAAAGTGGTTTTGAAAACATTAGAATTTGCGAATGGCCGCATTCCGGTCATTGCCGGCACCGGTGCAAATGCAACCCACGAAGCCATCACCTTCAGTAAACTCTTTTCGGGTACAGGTGTCGCAGCTTGTCTGAGCGTGACGCCTTATTACAACAAGCCGACCCAGGAAGGCTTGTACCAGCATTATAAAGCGATTGCAGAAGCCACTGAATTGCCTCAGATCCTGTATAATGTGCCAGGACGAACTGCCGTTGACATGCTACCTGAAACGGTCGCCCGTCTCGCCAGGATCGATAATATTGTCGGGATCAAAGATGCAACCGGCGATTTAGCGCGAGTACAAAAAACTCGGGAACTTTGTGGCGAAGACTTCATCCAACTAAGCGGCGATGATGCCACCGGGTTGGATTTTGTTGCCGCGGGCGGTCACGGAGTGATTTCGGTCACGGCGAATGTGGCTGCGGAAGATATGGCAACCATGTTTAAGTTGGCGCTTTCTGGCCAGATTGATGCCGCACGAGAGATTAACGAGCGCTTGATGCCACTGCACAAGACATTGTTTGTCGAATCTAACCCAATTCCGGTTAAATGGGCAGCTCACCAACTTGGTTTGATTAATCACGGGCAGTTGCGTTTGCCACTGACTGAGTTGAGCGAATCAGCACAACCTGCTGTCACTGCGGCGCTTAAGGACGCCAAAGTGCTGCCGTAATTTGCTAGAGCGTAGGAGCGCAGAAGCTTAATGAATTATAAATACAGGCTGGCGGTAACTGCTGTAATGGTTGCCACATTGGCGGGGTGCTCTGGTGGGGCAGAACGTCGTCGCCAGGCAAATCAAGATTTTACCTATCTTGAGACAAAGCCGCTGGAATCGTGGGCGTTGCCGAGCGGAGCTCAGGCCTCCCAGGTGAATGATTATGCGATTCCGGTTCAGCGCTTTCCCGGCGAGCTAGGCCCCGCGGTTGATATCCGTCCGCCTCAGCAGGTACTTGCGTTGATCCCCGGTGCACGCACCGTTAAGGATGCAGACGGTGTCACACTGCTGTTGGCAAAGCCTGAAGAGCTGACCAAGGTATGGACGCTGACACAGCGCTTGATCGCCGAGCGGAATATCCAGCTACTTAGCCAGTCGGCCAATGTGATGGAAACAGACTGGGTGAACTGGGTCAACGAGGACGAGGAAAACCCGGTTGGCAGCCGATACCGGATTGAGAAATCCTCCGGTTCAGTAAACAATAGCTACAAGATCACCTTGGTTGACTGGCGTGAAGGCGGTGTTGAAAAAACAGTGTCAGCAATTAACAAAGAACGCTATAGCATTCTGATGACCAACCTGGTTATGTCACGTTATGATCAGCAGGAGCGTGATTTGGCCAGATTGCGTGCCCAGGAGCTGGTTAAGCAGATCCCTATCTCGATGGGTCAGGACCGCAGCGGTCTGCCGGTCATTATTGCCCGCGCACCATATAATGTGTTCTGGGAGCGTCTGCCGGACCTACTGGGACAACTTGGCTTTACTGTTGAAGGGCGTAACCGTTCCCAGGGTGTGGTGGAAGTGAAGTTCCGTTCCCCGGATGATGCATTCTGGACTGAACTTGGAACCAAGCCTATTCAGCTCGATGACCGTTCCTACAACCTCCAGCTAGGTGACTTGGGTAACCGGACATCGGTGAATGTGACAGACAGCGACGGTAAACCTGTTACCGAGGAAGCCCTGAAGAGCCTGGCTCCGGTCTTCGCTGCTGCAATTGATCGTGCCAACAACAGCTAGCCTGCTGTTTGACAACGATTAAAGATAAAAAAACCGCTTCGGCAATGCCGCAGCGGTTTTTTTGTAGGCGTTCCTCGAAGCAGCTATGGCTTGAAGGCTTCGGCGCTCGACGTGATTATTTCACTTCTTCGCCTTTCGCCTGCATATCAGCATGGTATGAAGAGCGAACAAACGGGCCACAGGCTGCATGGGTAAAGCCCAGCTCCAGGGCGATTTCTTTCAGTTCGTCAAACTCTGAAGGCGGTACATAGCGCTCAACAGGCAGGTGATGGCGGCTAGGTGCCAGATACTGACCCAGCGTCAGCATAGTCACGCCGTGTGCACGCAGGTCTTTCAGTACCTCGACAATCTCTTCTTTGGTTTCACCCAATCCCATCATCAGTCCCGACTTGGTCGGTACGTCCGGGTGCATTTCCTTGAATTTTTTCAGAAGATCCAATGACCACTGATAGTTGGCACCAGGTCGTGCCTTACGATACAGGCGGGGAGCCGTCTCTAGGTTGTGGTTGAAAACATCAGGCGGATTATCACGCAGGATATCCAGAGCGCGATCCATGCGGCCACGGAAGTCCGGTACCAGTGTTTCAATCTTAATCTCCGGGCTCTTGGCACGGATTTCACGGGTACAGTCAGCAAAGTGCTGGGCACCACCGTCACGCAGATCATCACGGTCAACCGAGGTGACAACAACATAACGCAGCTTCATATCAGCAATTGTCTGCGCTAGCTGGGTTGGCTCTTCTGCATTAGGCGGTAGCGGACGGCCATGTGCAACGTCGCAGAATGGGCAACGACGGGTACAGATTGCACCCAGAATCATAAAGGTTGCGGTACCGTGGTTAAAACATTCCGCCAGGTTCGGACAAGAGGCTTCTTCACACACAGAGTGAAGGTTGTTCTTGCGCATTGCCGACTTGATGTCCTGGATACGCTGGCTGTCAGAAGGAAGCTTGATTTTCATCCACTCCGGCTTGCGCAGCATTTCTTTCGGTGCTTCTTCTGTCACACTACGGACAGGGATCAGCGCCATTTTATCGGCATCACGGTATTTGATACCTTGTTCGATCTTAATTGGTTTGCTCATATGAATTGCTTTCCGTTTTCCACTCAACGCTCTGGTAATCGAGCAGTTTGACTAGCTCTTCTATAAGTACAGGCTGAACTTCTGCCAGTTCAGATGGGCCATTCATTGTTGCTAGCTGGGTCATTTCCATCCCCTGATAGCCGCATGGGTTAATGCGTAAAAATGGCGCCAGGTCCATGTTGATATTGAGTGCCAGACCATGAAAAGAGCAACCGCGCCTGATACGAAGCCCAAGTGAGCATATCTTCTTGCCGTCGACATACACACCTGGCGCATCCGGGCGGGCATTGGACTCAACCCCAAAACGGGAAAGAGTGTTTATTACCGTATTCTCGATGTGAGTGACGAGGTCGCGCACGCCAAGTTTAATACGTCGCAGATCAATCAGAATATAAGCGACCTGCTGACCCGGACCGTGATAGGTTACCTGGCCGCCACGATCGCTTTGGACGACTGGGATATCGCCTGTATCGAGCAAGTGCTCGGCTTTTCCCGCCTGACCCTGGGTGAATACCGGATTGTGTTCAACCAGCCAGACTTCGTCCGTTGTTTCCGAACCGCGTTGATCTGTGAATTCGTGCATGGCCTGCCAAGTTGCTTCATAGTCTCGGCGACCAAGGTTCCGAATAATAATAGTTTTTTGCAATTTAACACCCATATTGTCACCAGGTTACACCTGGGTTAATGACACCACATGGGTGCATTATAAAACTTGGCGGACAGTTATACAGCCGCCAAATTGTAGGGACTTTCGATGGTATTACAGTACCACACGGACAATATCAATCTCGCCCAGCTCTTTGTAAAGCGTCTCAACCTGCTCGATCGATGTTGCGGTGATCGAAACTGAAACGGCGCTGTAGGTACCCTTGCCGCTTGGTTTTACCGTCGGGCTATAATCGCCTGGTGCATGGCGCTGAATGACTTCAACAACCAGATCCGGTAGTTCAGGTTTGTTGTAACCCATTACCTTGTAGGAAAACTTACAAGGAAACTCGAGTAGGTCTTTTAGTTTTGGTTGTTCTTGCTGTTGCATTCTGAACTCCAGGGTTTTGCATTCGGTATTACTGTGTTTTAGCAGAGCATATTAATGGGTCAACCGCTATAAAACAAGCATCTGACTGTGGCGGTGGTGGGCGACAGATACAAAAAGAGGCAACATCCGTTGCCTCTTTCTATTGCTTTTCAGTAAGCTGGATTAGCTAAGCCAGCCTTTGAACAGCAACATAATATAATCAATTAGGCGACTGAACAGACCACCTTCGTTAACATCATTTAACGCCAGCAGCGGGTACTCGGCAATATCTTCTTCGCCGACGCGGTAGTAAAGTTTGCCGACAACGTCACCCTTGGAAATCGGGGCCTTCAGCTCTTTTTCCAGTACGAAGCTGGCTTTCAGATCTTTGGTCTGGCCGCGAGGTAGGGTAACAAAGGTATCCTGGCTTACACCCAGAGACACTTCAGCCGTATCGCCCATCCAGACTTTTTCGGTGACGAAGGTTTCGTTGGCTTTGTGCGGTGAAACCGTCTCGAAGAAACGGAAACCGTAGTTCAGCAGCTTCTTGCTTTCGGCTTTACGGGCATTCGGGCTCTTGGTGCCCATCACGACCGAGATAAGGCGCATCTTACCTTCGGTTGCAGTGCTGACCAGGCTGTAACCGGCATTGTTGGTGTGGCCGGTTTTCAGACCGTCAACATTGAGGCTTTTATCCCATAGCAGGCTGTTGCGGTTGTACTGGGTTATACCGTTATAAGTGAATGACTTTTCTTTATAGATTGCAAACTCTTCCGGTACATCACGGATCAGGCCTTGTGCCAGCAGTGCCATATCGTACGGCGTGGTAAGGAGTCTCGGGTTGTCCAGGCCGTGAACATTGGCAAAATTGGTGTTGTCCATGCCCAGCGTCTTGGCCCAGGCATTCATTAAATCGACAAAAGACTCTTCAGAGCCAGCCACATGCTCAGCCATTGCGACACAGGCATCATTGCCCGACTGGATAATGATACCGCGGTTAAGGTCGGCAACTTTGACTTCGCTGCCCACTTCGATGAACATCTTTGACGAGCCCGGAAAGTTCTTGGCCCAGGCGTTTTTGCTGATCACTACGGTATCGTCCATCGAGATGTTGCCTCGATTGACTTCTTGGCCGATGACGTAGCTGGTCATCATTTTGGTCAGGCTAGCTGGTGGTATCTGAACATTTTCTTTGTTTCCAGCCAGAATCTTGCCGGAATGGTAGTCCATCAGGACATAGCCCTTAGACGCAATCTGAGGGGCTTCAGGTACTACAGCTGGTGCAGCTGCGACAGAAGCTGAAGCTAGCAGAGTCGCCGATACAGCTACAGAACGAATAAGTGCAGCAGATTTCTTCATGATAGTTGTAACTTAATTTGTCGATTGCAAAAAAACTTTACACACTATATCAGATTGAAAACTTAGAACCAGTTTTGCCGCCTGTGAAGGCTGCAAGTTTGGCATTCTTACCGTTCTCTGACATTAGTTGGTGTAAGACCGTTGTAGATAGAGTCAAGATTATTGTTTTTGTTCCAGCTCGCGTTGTGACGTTATGATAAAGGCCTGCGGGAACTGGTTGGTTTTCGCCTTGTCTCGCTGAAGCACTGCCTCGTCACGATCCAGATAAGGGCCGAGGCGCAGTCGGTAGACTTCTGCCGAATCGGCTTTCTTCAGGTCGACCTGGGTAGCAAAGTCCTGTTCTAGCTGTGTGGCCATTTGCTTGGCCTTGGCCTCGTCGGTGACGGCAGCCAGTTGGACGAAATAAAAGTGCGGGTTGGCACTTTGCCATTCGTCGGTAAATTCCGGTTTGGGGATCTGGATCAGTTCAATCTTTACCGGGGCCGTACCGTGCTTGACGACATCGAGCTTTACCGCTGCTGCCATACTCAAATCGATGATTCGCCCTTGATGAAAAGGACCGCGGTCATTGACCCGGACAATCGCTGTTTTGCCGTTATCGGTATTGGTGACCCTGACATAGCTTGGCAGGGGCAGGGTTTTGTGCGCCGCTGTCATCGAGTACATGTCATAAATCTCGCCGTTCGAGGTTTTATGGCCGTGGAACTTCTTGCCGTACCAGGAAGCATAGCCTTCCTCGCTAAACGGTGTACTGGTATCAACGATTTGGTAGTCCTGGCCACGTAGCGTGTAGTCCTTGTTGCCTGCAAGACTCCTGGCTTCATAGCGTGGCTGTGCATCTTCGATATGATCCAGAGTCGGTGACGACTCAGGAGCGACATCATCGGCAATATCGTAGCGCTCATTGCTCGGTGCCGAGCTACAGCCTGCCAGTAGGAGTAATAATATAATTGGATACGCGCGCATTTAGGTCGCCTTAGACAACATTTTTCTGTGGGTGTGAATCGACATCAGGATCCCGAAGCCTGCCATCAGGGTAACCATGGATGTTCCGCCATAGCTGACCAGAGGGAGGGGAACCCCTACCACCGGCAATAGCCCGCTGACCATGCCGATGTTAACAAAAATATAGACAAAAAAGCTCAGTACGATACTGCCGGCCATCATGCGGCCAAATGCCGTCTGGGCACGGCTGGCCAGCATCAGCCCCCGGCCAATAATGAAAAGATAGATGGCGAGCAGGCAGATCACCCCGATCAGGCCCCACTCCTCGGCAATCACCGCGAAGATAAAGTCGGTATGACGTTCAGGCAGAAATTCCAGCTGGGACTGGGTTCCCTGCATCCACCCCTTGCCGGTCATACCGCCCGAGCCGATAGCTATCTTTGACTGGATGATATGGTAACCAGCCCCGAGCGGGTCGGATTCCGGGTTGAATAGGGTCAGAACCCGGGTACGCTGGTAGTCGCGCATCAGGAACAGCCATAACACAGGGATAAAGGCACCAAGCAGTACTCCCGCAGCACCGATGATCCGCCAGCTGATCCCGGACAGGAACAGGACGAATACCCCGGAGGCGGCAATCAGAATCGATGTGCCCAGGTCGGGCTGTTTGGCGATCAGCACGGTCGGAACGAATATCATGACAAGGGCAATGACGATATTACGAAAACTTGGCGGCAGCGGCTGGTTACCGATAAACCGCGCGACCATCAGCGGCACCGCCAGCTTGATCAGCTCCGAGGGCTGGAAGCGGACGAAGCCGAAGTTCAGCCAGCGCTGCGCCCCTTTAGACGCCTCGCCAAAGAACAGGACACCGAGCAGCAACAGCAATCCGACACCGAACAGATAGGGGGCCCAGGCCTCATAGTGGCGCGGGGCAATCTGGGCGAGGATAAACATCACGCCCAGCGACAGGCACATGCGCACAGCCTGGCGTTCCATCATCGGCAGGCTCTGACCACTGGCGCTGTACATTACCATCAGGGCGAAAGCCATCAGTGCCAGAATACCCAGCAGCAGCGGCATATCGAGATGCAGGCGATCACTGAGAGTTCGTTTGTTTCCCGTCGCGGCCATGACACTCATCGGCTTACCTCGGTTAGTTTGGCACCAGTTACTGGTTGTGATTGTTCCGGCTGCTTGGGTTTGAGCAGCATATGGTCAAAGATCTTCCGTGCGACCGGGCCGCCGTTGGACGAGCCGCCGCCCGCATTCTCAAGTACCATGGAAACGACAACTTCAGGTTTTTCATACGGGGCGAAGGCGGTAAACAAAGCGTGATCGCGCAGATGCTCTTCCAGCTCTTCGGCGTTGTATTCCTGATCCTCGGCGAGGCCAAAGACCTGCGCCGAGCCGGACTTGCCTCCGGCCTTGTATTCGGAGCCGTAAAACGCGCGGCGTGCCGTACCGCGTGTCCCGAACAATACCCGGTACATACCGTCTTTGGCGATGTCCCAGTACTTCTGGTCGACATTGGTAATCGGCGGATAGTCGTCAAACTTGGCCGGTATGCTAACCTCGCTTTCGATCACATCTTTGAGCAGGTGCGGCGCATGGACCAGACCGTTGTTGACCAGTACCGTCGTCGCTTTGGCAATCTGCAGCGGGGTTGCCGTCCAGTATCCCTGGCCGATCCCGACCGGAATGGTATCGCCCTGGTACCAAGGCTGGCGGAATCGCGCCTGTTTCCATTCCCGGGTTGGCATGTTGGCCTTGCTCTCTTCGTGAATATCGATGCCGGTATAGTCACCGTAGCCGAAGCGGCTCATCCATTCAGAAATGCGGTCGATACCGAGATCATAGGCAACCTGATAGAAGAAGGTATCGACGGACTCCTCGATGGCCTTGCTGATGTTGACCTTGCCGTGTCCCCAGCGTAGCCAGTCACGGAATGGGCGGCTTTTGGAGTTCGGGATCTTCCAGTAGCCCGGATCATTACGGGTGGTACGGGGGGTGATCACCCCCTCGCTTAACGCGGCAACCGCAATCATAGGTTTCACGGTCGAGGCCGGCGGATATATCCCCAGGGTGACCCGGTTAACCAGCGGGCGGTTCTTGTCGTTCAGGAGCTCGCGGTATTTCTTGCCGGAAATACCGTGGACGAACAGGTTCGGATCGTAGCTCGGGCTCGATACCATGGCCAATACAGAAGAATCCCGCGGATCGAGAACCACCACCGAACCCCGTTTGTACTTGATGATTTCCTCGCCGGTATCCGGATCCTGATTGCGTTCTGTCAGCAGCTCTTTGACATACAGCTGTAGCTCGATATCAAGGTTCAGGCGGATATCTTTGCCCGGAATAGGCGGGACGTACTTCAGGGTACGAATAACCCGGCCGCGGCTGTTGACCTCAACTTCCTGATAGCCGGAAGTGCCGTGCAGCAAATCCTCGTAATATTTTTCGATCCCGAGCTTACCCATATCGCGGGTGGCCTTGTAGTTGCTGATTTTCTCTTCGCGCTCAAGGCGCTGGAGATCGCGATCGTTGATTTTGGCCACGTAGCCCAGCACATGGGTCAGTGCATCACCATACGGGTAATGCCGCTTGAGGTAGGCCTTGACCTCGACCCCCGGGAATTTATGCTGGTTGACTGAAAACAGGGCAACCTGCTGTTCGGACAGCTGGTTTAAAATAGGGACCGACTTGAAGCGACGGGTCCGGCGGCGCTCTTTGCGAAAGCGTTCGATATTCTCGTCGGTGATTGCCATTAGCGCCCTGAGGCGGGTAAAGGTGTCTTCAAGATCGGTGACTTTTTCCGTGGTGATCTCCAGCGAATAGACCGGGCGATTCTCTGCCAGAAGAATCCCGTTGCGATCATAGATCAGCCCGCGGTTAGGAGAAACCGGGACAATTTTAATGCGGTTATCGTTGGAGCGGGTCTGGTAGTCTTCGTGCTGGCTGACCTGAATGTGGTACAGATTGGTCAACAGCAGACCTACCAGCATGAGAATGCCGATAAATGAGACAAGAGCCCGGCGGAAAAAGAGCGCCGACTCAGCCCGATGGTCGCGGATCTGGGTTCGCTTTTGTCTCATTGGCAATTATTCTCTGTGGTAAGGGTGGTTAGCGGTAATGCTCCACGCACGGTAGAGGCTTTCAGCCATCACCACCCGTACCAGAGGGTGGGGAAGCGTCAGAGGCGACAGTGACCAGCTTTGATCTGCCGCGGCTTTGCACGCAGGTGCCAGCCCTTCCGGCCCGCCGATCAGGATCGATACATCACGACCGTCCAGTTTCCAGCTTTCCAGCTGGCCTGCCAGCTGTTCGGTATCCCAGCGCTTGCCCGGAATATCCAGAGTAACAATGCGGTTACCCTTAGGTACCGCAGCCAGCATGGCCTCGCCTTCTTTTTGCAGAATACGGGCGATATCGGCATTCTTGCCTCGTTTGCCGGCCGGAATTTCGATCAGTTCCAGTGGCATGTCTTTCGGGAAGCGGCGGCTATATTCTTTATAGCCTTCTTCGATCCATTTGGGCATCTTGTTGCCCACTGCAATCAATTGAAGCTTCATTGTCAGTTAGCCCCAAAGCTTCTCCAGTTGATACAGGTTACGTGCGTCTTCCTGCATGATGTGCAGCATAACACTGCCCATGTCGACCACGACCCATTCGCCATCTTCTTCACCGCTGATGCCAAACGGAGGAAAATCGATCAGCTTTGACTCTTTGTTGACGTGATCCGCAATCGAGGCTACATGGCGATTAGATGTACCCGTACACACTACCATAAACTCCGTGATGCTCGACTTGCCGCGTACGTCAAGTGTCACAATGTCCTGGGCTTTAATATCGTCAACTTTATCAACAATAAAATCGTGTAGTTCTTGAACCTGCAAAGGAATCCCCTCATTTGAGTGATTGTTGTAATTTCGTTGGCCTCAGACTGATCTGAGTCACAATTTAGCGGCGCAGTATACCATGCACAACCCCGTTCGAAACAAGTTGGCAGTAACTTTACATAAATAGCGGATAATTAATTTTCCGCTACCGGAAGATAGCCGCCAGCCCGGTCTTGTTCCTAAAACGACTGGGCCATGGTATGCGTTCTGACGCCACACATTTCAGCACACAGGGCCGAGAGTGCCGGCCATGGCTGATAGTCAAAATTGGTCTTGACCTCAACCTCTATGGCTGCAAGCTGCTGCAGCAGCTGTACCAGTGTTTTAAGCGGCAGCCGGTGAAGTGCGCCGATATATACCTCCCGGCGGCTCTGCCAGATGCGGAACTGCTCGAAAATAATGTTCAGCGGGGTGCCCTTGCTGCCCAGTTCCTGCATTTTATACAGTTGGGTCAGTTCTCGCTGCAGGGTACGTAGCAAAATGACAGCTTCGATCCCTTCGCCTTCCAACTGACGCAGAACCCGCTGGCTGCGCTTGCTCTGTCCGGCCAGGACGGCATCGACAAGCTGGAACGGGGTGTAATGGTTATGGCGGCTCAGAGCTTCCTCCAGGCGGAGAACAGTCAGTGCGCCGTCCGGATAGAGCAAGGTCAGTTTTTGCAGGCTTTGTGCCAGTGCCAGCAGGTTTCCCTCATGCCATTGTGCCAGCATGAGAACGGATTCATGATCCGGGTTGAGTCCCAGTTGCTGGCAGCGAGCCTGGATAAAGCGCGGCAGATGACGGGCATCGGGGGTATTACATGGAACATACAGTCCCTGTTCGGCGACGGCCTTGAACCACTTGGCATTTTCCTGCTTCTTGTTCAGGCGTGGGCCATGCATCAGCAATAAAATATCGTTATGCAGGGTCGCCGTTACTTCTTGCAGCGACTTGGCCTGGTTGGCATTGAGGCCGCTTTCCGGTACTTCCAGCTCGATGATTTGGCGAGCAGAAAACAGGCTCATCGCCTGAGTACAGTCGAGTACCTGGTTCCAGTCTAGCTGGGCATCAATGGTAAAGGTGTGGCGTTCGTCAAAGCCGGCCTGCTGTGCGGCTTGTCGGATTTGCTGGCTGCACTCTTGCTTTAGCAAGGGTTCGTTGCCGAACAGCAGATAGGCTTGACGCAGCCCCTTGTTCAGTTGCTGCGTCAGTTGTTCCGGATATATTCTCATTTTGCTGTGTTGCTCGAGCTTGTCTCGTCGGCAAAGAGGGCATTGCCTGCCTGGGTGTCTTCCAGTGCTTCCGTGGTTATTGTGCTGTCATAAGACGCATTGCCATCGTCTTCAAGCATCGCTTCCAGCTCTTCTTCTTCCAGCTTGTTGAATACGGCTGTCAGGCGGGCTAGCTGGCGCATGATCTGGCGAGAGGCCTGCTGGCGCATCTCGTCTTCAATCATGTCGCGCTCGACCGATTTTGCCAGCGCCGTTAACGGGTTGTCGAGGAAGGTGCGGTTGACCCGGGTGGTATAGCTCTGGCTGCCTTTTTCTGGAACGACGATGTTATAGCTGACCACATAGGTCAGTTCGTACTCCGCTGCTCGGCTGTTTTGGTACAGTGACAGGGTACGCTCGCCGAGCGATTCGCTGATCAGGTGCAGGTTCGGGACCTTGCTCGATGGCGGCACGGATTCGATACCATGCAGCTTGAACTGGGATTCAACCTGACGGGTTAGCTGGCCGTATTGGTCGAAACTGGTCAGGGATAGTTTGGCGATGTCATCGGGTAACATGTAGTTACCGCGAAGGTGGAAACCACAAGAAGCAGTGGCAATAGCCATAACTGCGACAAAGAGGGTTCGGATTGTGCTTTTTAGAGAAAAGAAAGCTTTCACCGAGTCTGCTCCATGAAAAATAGGTGGAAACTGACCGGTCAACATTGGTAAACCGGCAAAGAGAGTAGGTGGACCGGTTGGGTGCCACCAGAGACTCCCGGTTTACGGAAGCCTCTGATTAGGCACTAATAAATTGCTTTAGTTCGCGACCTTTTTAGTTCGCAACAATATTCAGCAATTTACCAGGTACGTAGATCACTTTACGAATGGTCTTGTCGTCAGTGAACTTGGTGACGTTCTCATCGTTAAGGGCAAGTTCTTCAACCTGCTCTTTGGTTGAGTCAGCCGCTACGGTCAGCTTGGCGCGTAGTTTGCCGTTAACCTGAACGATGATTAGCTTTTCGTCTTCAACCAATGCCTTGGTGTCTGCTTCCGGCCATACAGCCTGGTCGACATTGCTTTCACCTAACAGCTCCCACATTTCGAAACAGATGTGCGGAGTCATTGGGTATAGCATGCGGACGATAGCCTTTAGGGCTTCATCCAGCAGCGCACGGTCTTGTGCTGATTCCTGAGAGGCTTTCGCCAGCTTGTTCATCAGCTCCATGATGGCTGCAATCGCGGTATTGAATGTCTGGCGACGGCCAATATCATCGCCGACTTTGGCAATGGTCTTGTGAACATCACGACGAAGTGCTTTCTGGTCCGAAGACAGGGCAGCAACATCGACTGCGTCAGCGGCACCTTTCGCGGCGTGTTCGTTAACCAGTTTCCAGACACGTTTCAGGAAGCGGTTCGCCCCTTCAACACCGGATTCCTGCCATTCAAGGGTCATGTCCGCCGGTGAAGCAAACATCATGAACAGACGCACGGTATCGGCACCGTACTTGTTGATCATTTCCTGCGGATCGATACCGTTGTTCTTCGACTTGGACATCTTGGTCATGCCGGTATGAACGACATCGTTGCCCTCGTTGTCTTCTGCCTTGACGATACGGCCTTTCTCGTCACGCTCAATAGTGACATCGTTTGGTGATACCCATACCTTGGCACCTTTGTCGTTGGTGTAGTAGAAGGCATCAGCCAGTACCATACCCTGACATAGAAGCTGCTTGAACGGCTCGTCAGATTTTACGTAACCGGCATCACGTAGCAGTTTGTGGAAGAAGCGCGAGTACAGCAGGTGCATACAAGCGTGCTCGATACCACCAATGTACTGGTCTACCGGTAGCCAGTAGTTGGCTTTTTCCGGATCAAGAATATCGTCAGCCTGTGGTGAGCAGTAACGTGCGTAGTACCAAGACGACTCCATGAAGGTATCAAAGGTGTCGGTTTCGCGCAGTGCCGGCTCACCGTTAAAGGTGGTCTTTGCCCACTCTTTATCGGCTTTGATTGGGCTGGTTACGCCGTCCATTACCACGTCTTCCGGTAGGATCACCGGTAGTTGATCTGCTGGTACCGGGTGAACTTCACCGTCTTCAGTGGTGACCATCGGGATAGGCGCGCCCCAGTAACGCTGGCGAGATACACCCCAGTCACGCAGACGGAAGTTAACAGTTTTCTTACCTTTGCCTTCTGCTTCAAGCTTCGCAGCAATCGCATCGAACGCAGCCTGGAAGTTAAGGCCGTCAAATTCGCCGGAATCAAACAGAACACCTTTCTCGGTGTATGCCGCTTCTGATACGTCTAGTTCGCTACCGTCTTCTGGTTTGATAACAGGAACGATATCCAGGCCGTATTTGGTTGCGAATTCAAAGTCACGCTGATCGTGCGCAGGTACTGCCATTACCGCACCTGTGCCGTAATCCATCAGTACGAAGTTTGCGACGAATACAGGAACACGGCGGCCGTTTAGCGGGTGAATTGCGTAAAGGCCTGTTGCCATGCCTTTTTTCTCCATCGTTGCCAGCTCTGCTTCGGCAACTTTGGTGTTTTTGCATTCTTCGTTGAATGCCGCAAGTTCAGGGTTTGATTTTGCAGCCAGCTCAGCCAGTGGGTGACCGGCTGCGATACCCACGTATGTTACACCCATCAGGGTATCAGGACGTGTGGTGTACACTTCCAGCGGTGTGTTCTGGCCTTCTACCTCGAAAGACAGCTCGACACCTTCAGAGCGACCAATCCAGTTACGCTGCATGGTTTTCACCATGTCAGGCCAACCGTCAAGGTTGTCCAGATCGTCAAGTAGCTCTTGGGCATATTCAGTGATTTTGATGAACCACTGCGGGATCTCTTTTTGCTCTACCGGGGTATCACAACGCCAGCAGCAGCCGTCTTCTACCTGCTCGTTAGCCAGTACCGTCTGGTCGTTCGGACACCAGTTTACAGACGAGGTTTTCTTGTAAACCAGGCCCTTGTTGTACAGCTTAGTGAAAAACTCTTGTTCCCAGCGGTAGTACTCGGGAGTACAGGTCGCGAATTCACGGCTCCAGTCGTAGCCCAGGCCCAGTGATTTCAGCTGGTTTTTCATGTACTCAATGTTTTCATAAGTCCATGGTGCTGGCGCGGTGTTGTTTTTAACAGCGGCGTTTTCTGCAGGCAGGCCAAATGCGTCCCAACCAATTGGTTGCATCACGTTTTTGCCTTGCAGACGCTGGTAACGAGAAACAACATCACCGATGGTGTAGTTACGAACGTGACCCATGTGCAGTCGACCGCTTGGGTACGGGAACATGGAGAGACAGTAGAATTTTTCTTTATTTGGGTCTTCACTTACAACAAAGGTCTTGTTGTTGTCCCAGTGTTCTTGAACTTTCTGTTCAATGTCCTGTGGGCGATATTGTTCTTGCATCGATGACATCCAGGATTTTGTGAGTTGAGTACAAACACATTCAATATAATCGACATAGAATAACTAAAGGTAGAGGTGTCAACAATAGCTGAGGCCAATTCGGAGAGTAATTGTTAGTTCTGGTCTCGATAGTTGGAGAATTTGGCTCTATTAGCGCAATGCGTGCACTGAGATGGGAGGTGACCTATGCCTAAGCAAAAAAAGGATTATGAAGCGCTGCTCGAACAGGTAACTGAAACCCTGAAACATAGCCCCGAAGAACTTAAGCACTGGGCTGAAACTACCGCGAAATACCAGCAGGCTGCCAGTGATATGACCAAGGATGAATGGGCATTGATCTCAGCCTATCTGAAGCGGGATCTTAAAGAGTTCGGTAAAAATGTCGAAGAAAGTCCCGAACCGTTCTCTGAAAGCCCGTTCTACCGCGTGGTGTCGGAAACTATCTGGGAAGGATTGGCTGAAATTACCGATAAAACCCAAATCGAATGGCACGAGGTGATGGACGACCTTCACCACCAGGGTGTCTATCAGGCCGGTGAAATCATCGGGTTGGGCAATCTGGTCTGTGAAAAGTGCGGGCACCATGAGCTGATCACACACGTGAAGAAAATTGAACCTTGTTTGAAGTGCGGCCATACCCAGTTTACCCGTCGGCCGCTGTCCCCTTAACTTTTTTAAACCGTAAAAACGCGGGCTTTACAGCCCGCGATAACCTGCTATTTACACTGACCTAGCTTGTTCCATACGCTCCAGGCTGCGCTGAACTCAGCAGGTGACTGGCTCTGGGTCCACCAGTTGGCCTGGTAGGCAATGCCGTTTTGCTGGGCTTGCTCGCCGGCCAGGTAGATGTGGCTGGCTGTCCACTGCGGGATATTGCTGCAATCGACGGTACCCGGTCCAGGATTGGGCTTGGGGGGTGGCTCGATCCCTTTCACCCGCTGCAGGGCGGCAAAGGTATCGGCAATACCTGTACCGCAGTTGGTGGTATTACAACTGCTGCCGGCCGGGAAGGCTCTTGAGGTCTCGGTAATGTACTGCTCGACTTGATCCGGTGTCAGGCTGGCATCAAGCGAGTACATCAGGGCGGCGATACCGGCTACATGTGGCGCTGCCATACTGGTTCCCATCGAGTAGTCATAGCTGTGCAGTGCTGCTTGCCGCTGGCCTGTGTTGTAGGTCGACAGGATCCCGCCCGAACGTCCGCCGCCCGGTGCAGCCACGTCTATCAATCTGCCGTAGTTGGAGTAGAAGGCACGGCTGCCTTCTTTGTTGTTGGACGCGACAGAGATGACGCCCTGACAACTGCCGGGAGTGAACCCGCTGACATCCTGATTGCTATTACCCGCTGCAACGACCACTGACGCCCCTTTGGCCCTGACATCATTGATGGCCTGCTGGTAGGTATGTCCGCACGCGCCTTTGCCACCCAGGCTGAGATTCAGTACTTTGGCCGGGTAGGGGTTAGCCGGAACGCCAGTGACTGGCAGGCCTGCTGCCCAACGCATGCCGTCGGTAATATCGGAGGTATAGCCGCCGCAGGCTCCGAGCACACGGACCGGCAGGACACTGGCTGACCAGGCTACCCCGGTGACACCCTGACCATTATTGCCTTCGGCCGCGACAGTACCGGCGACATGGGTACCATGCCAGGAAGACGTTCGGTCTCGTGGTGGATAGTTGGGACCGCACTGACCGGCAACCAGCCAGTCACCTTCGTCGGTCGCATCGCTATCCCGGCCGTTGCCGTCACGGGCCTTTTCGGCATCTTTGATAAAGTCGTAGCCGGGCAGGAGGTTGTTCATCAAGTCCGGATGGTCGGGCAGTATGCCGGTATCGATAACGGCCACCACTACGTCGGTTCCGCCGGTAGTGAGATCCCAGGCCTTGGGCAGGTTAAGCCCGCTGACGGATGACGAGTAGTGCCACTGCTTGGTGTATTCGGGATCATTCGGGACAGCTGTCGGCCACATGATCCGGTCGGGTTCGGCATATTCAATATTGGGATCTTGCTTGAGCTGCTCGATAACTGCCCCGAGCTTTTGCTGCTCGGTGACTTTCAGTATATGGGTGTCATTGGCGCTGGCTCTCACATACTGAATGTCGGCACCGAATGCCTGCTGCAGCTGGTTAATGCTGTGTTGTGGTGTGGTCTCGGAAAGCATCGCGGCACTGCTGCTACGGTATTTGACGATAATTTGATCGGTGACAGGCTCATTGCTTTGCGCGAAGGCCGGGCTGCTGGCGATCATCACCGCCAGCGCAGAAAGTAATGTTCTCATGATTCTTCCTTGTTCCGTTATTCTTATTGGGTAAGTTTGTTGCTCGCCCTCTAGTGTTCATGTTTTCGGGGTATTATCAGAAGAAATAATAAGACTCTAGATACATATCAATAAAAGAAATGTCCATTGCAGCCGTCTTGTTTGCAGGTGTGATATTTGCTGAAAAAATATATCGGGCGTGGTTAATTGGCTGGTGAATGATTCTGGTGTTGAAGTTCAGACTCTGGATGAAGTGCTGTATCGCACGCTGGGGACGGGCGGCTATGTGAGGGAGATCTGTGAAGGCAATTGGCTGGAGGAGAGGTGTCGGTGAGACATGTTGTTCATGCCCCACCGGTGTTGTCTGGCTAGTTTCGCGGTTCAAAGCTGAACGTTTGTCCGGCAAGTGATGCTTCGATCATCATGCCGCCCTTGGCATAGGTAAAGATAGCGATGCCGTTGGTATAGCTGGCATCGATAAACTGTTGGCCCGAGCTGGCACTGAGGCCAGCGGTTCCGGCCTTTGCCTGCGCCCCCTCGGTCAGCGCGACGGCAGATGCCTGGGCATCGAGCTCGAAACTGCCGCTCGTAAAGCGCTCGTAAGCCCGCTTGTCCTGGAAGAAAATGATTTCACTGTACGACTGGCCTCCGAACTGCAAGCCAAAGGAAACCTGGTAGAGTTTGGCCGAGCCAGTAACCGTTCCGGCTTTATAGACGGTGCCGCTACCGTAAGCACCGCCGATCCAGAAACCACCTTTGCCTACCGAAGGAAACACCGCATAGCCATAGGCTGAATCAAAAAACGGTTGGGTTTGGCTGGCAGCCTGAAAATGGCTCAGGGTGGCCTGGGTATCAATATTTTCCTCGGCGACGGAACCGGAGGCAATGCAGAGCAGGGCAAGTGAACCCAACATAGCGAACAGTCGGTTGACGGCTTTCATAGGCTGCTTCCTTGTTGGAACTGGGCGGTATTTATAACTACTCTCATAGTAGCAATATCAATAAAAAGGCGAAGGGTTTACCTTCGCCTTGTCAGTTCCTATTCAGCTTACCTGCGAGTATCGCTATCCGAGTAAGTCTTTGTTCAGGTTACCTTATTCAATCTCTTGCGGTCGGTGATCACGAAAGTGCCCCGCCCGGCGCTTGATGAGGATCATCGAGAGAGTGAGCGACCAGAGGATATAGATATAGAGCGGCCAGCTACCCAAGGAGGTATAAGGTGTCAGCCCCTCGGTCGGCACAACCGTTGCCCGCAGGACGGCGGTTTCAAACTGCGGCAGCTGTTTGGTGATCTGGCCACGATGATCGACAACACCGGTGACGCCATTGTTGGTTGCCCGAAGCAGGGGCTTGCCGAGCTCCAGCGAGCGCATTTGCGCAATCTCCATATGCTGGAACGGGCCGATAGAGGTACCGAACCAGGCATCGTTGGACAGGGTCAGGAGAAGCTCGGTATCAATGCCGACGTTTTGGCGAACCTGTTCGCTGAAGGCAATTTCATAGCAGAGTGCCGGTGCCAGCGAGTAACCGCTGGCTTCCAGGTTGGGCTGGATAAAGCCGCCGCGGCTAAACGAAGACATCGGTAGGTTGAACAGCGGAGCAATCGGGCGCAGCAAGTCGCCAAACGGAACAAACTCCCCAAACGGTAACAGGTGATGCTTGCTGTAGCGGGTGGCATTTTCATACTGGTAAGGACCGTCGGTATTCATGCCCAGCGTCAGGATATTATTGAAATACTCACCGTTGTCTTTTTGATCCAGCACGCCGGTAATGACAGTACTGCCATTGTTGCGGGCGGCACTGTCAAGGTTCTGCAGGAAGGTGGGTACCTGTGTCTCAAGTGCCGGGATGGCGGCTTCTGGCCAGATGATCAGATCGGCATCCCAGTTCTCGCGGGTCAAATCGGTGTATTTCATCAGGGTCGGCCAGCGCTGGCTCGGGAGCCATTTGAGCTCCTGGGGCACATTGCCCTGGATCATTGCCACATCGACACTTTTCTCCGGGGCTGGAACAACCCACTGGATGCTGTTGGCCAGACTGCTGAAGCTAAGGATCAGAAGCGGGATTAGCAGAGGTTTCCAGTTGCGGTCACACCAGGCGGCAACCAGGGAGCCGCTGATTAAGACTAAGGCAAGGGTGATCCCTTCGACCCCGAGAATAGGCGCAATACCGGATAGCGGGCTGTCAATCTGGCTATAGCCCATCCACAGCCACGGAAAGCCAGTCAGGAACCAGCCCCGGAACCAGTCCAGTAACAGCCAGATCACCGGACCGCTCAGCAGAAGCTGGTGGAATGGCCGGCCCCGGTTGAAGCGGTTGAACAGGGCACCGAATGCCGCCGGAAACAGCGACAGGTAGCTGATCAGCATGCTCATGAGAAACAGACTGGCCAGTTTGGGCATGCCGCCAAAGGTATCGATACTGACATGTACCCAGCTAATGCCGGTGCCAAACAGGCCTAGCCCCCACAGGAAGCCGATCAAAGCTGAACGTTTGATACTCTGGTGCTGGAGCAGGTAGAAAAAGCAGAAAAGGGAAACCGGTGCGAGAAACCAGTAGTTATAGGGAGCAAACGAAAGGGTGGCAAGCGCACCCGCCGGGACAGCGGCTGCGAGCTGTCCCAACGTAATGAATGAATTTTTTTTCATTATCTATGATGTAGTTGTCGGTTGGTGTGCTTCGTGAGGCACGGTCACTTGCAACTGAATAACCCGTCGGCTGTCGGCTGATGTTACCTTGAATGAGTAGCCATCAAGCTCAACAACTTCGCCCCGGTTCGGCAGATGACCGAAACTGGTCATGATCAGGCCGCCGACGGTGTCGACCTCTTCATCGCTGAAGTGAGTCTGGAACATGTCGTTGAAGTCTTCGATGGTCGTCAGTGCCTTGACCGCGAAAGTATGCTTACTTAACTGACGGATATCCTGTTCTTCCTCATCGTCGAATTCGTCTTCGATTTCGCCGACAATCTGCTCCAGGATGTCCTCGATGGTGATAACACCAGATACCCCGCCAAACTCGTCGACGACGATTGCCATGTGATAGCGTTCCTCGCGGAACTCTTTCAGCAGACGGTCAACGCGCTTGCTTTCCGGCACGACAACCGCCGGGCGCAGCACTTTGTCCATATCGAACGGCTCGCTGTTCGGAAGCAGGTAACGCAGCAGATCTTTGGCCAGCAATATGCCTTCGACATGATCTTTGTCGTCACTGATCACCGGGTAGCGGGAGTGTTGGGTATCTACAATTAAATCAATCAGGTCCTCTAACTTCTGAGAACGTTCGATGGTGACCATCTGGGAGCGCGGGATCATGATGTCACGAACTCGCATTTCAGATATTTCCATCACACCTTCGAGCATGTCGCGGGTGTCGTGGTCAATCAAATCGTTGACTTCCGAATCTCGGAAGACCTCGACCAGTTCCTCGCGGTTTTGAGGTTCACCCTGGAACAGTTGGCCGATACGTTCAAAGAAGGACTTTCTACTCGGACCTTCAGAATTTTGTGAGTTATCTTCGTTCATTGCTTTAAGAAAAAATTCTCTCAGTTAAGTGGCTGTGCCACGGGGTGCTATCTGATACCTCACCGGATGTATCCGGTCGAGGTATCTATACGACAACGGTTTTCCGATAATGTTACCGCTTTTCTTCGGCGTACGGATCGGTGAAACCCATGTTTTCCATAATTTCCGTTTCCAAAGATTCCATTTCTTCGGCTTCATCATCATCGATATGATCATAACCTAGCAGATGGAGACTGCCGTGTACAACCATATGTGCCCAGTGGGCATTCAGGGGTTTATCCTGCTCTTTTGCTTCTTCTTCGACCACTTGACGACAGATGATCAGGTCACCCAGCAGATCTAACTCTACCCCTGGTGGCGCTTCAAACGGGAATGACAATACGTTGGTCGGCTTGTCCTTACCGCGGTACTCGTGGTTCAGGGCATGGCTCTCGGCGTCGTCGACAAGACGGACCGTGACTTCGGCATCGGCCTGAAACGGGGTGATGGCTGCATTGAGCCATTGTTGAAAGTCAGCTTCGCTTGGCATGCCTTCCTGGCTTTCAGTGGCATATTGCAGATCGAGATAAATCGCCATTAGTTACTTTTTTCCGGTTCGGCAAGGGAGGAAGCGGCTTGTTGCAGGGCCTGCTGCTCTTCGCGGCGGCGCTGTTCGGCCTGCTTGCGTTGTTTCTGGTCTTCGGTTTCCCATACTTCATAGGCTTGTACGATACGTGCGACCACAGGGTGGCGAACAACATCGTCGGCCTGGAAGAAGTTAAAGCTGATCTCGTCGACATCGGCCAGGACCTCGATCGCATGACGCAAACCGGAGCGGGCACCGCGCGGCAGGTCGATCTGGGTAACGTCACCGGTGATCACGGCCCTGGAATTGAAGCCGATACGGGTCAGGAACATTTTCATCTGCTCGACCGTGGTGTTCTGGCTTTCGTCAAGAATGATAAAGGCGTCATTCAGGGTACGGCCACGCATGTAAGCCAGCGGGGCAACTTCAATCACGTTGCGCTCGATGAGCTTCTCGACACGCTCGAAGCCCAGCATTTCGAACAGGGCATCGTAGAGCGGACGCAGGTACGGATCGACTTTCTGGCTCAGATCACCTGGCAGGAAGCCCAGTTTTTCACCGGCTTCAACCGCAGGGCGGGTCAGCAGGATACGGCGAATTTCCTGGCGCTCGAGAGCATCAACGGCGGCTGCCACGGCCAGGTAGGTTTTACCCGTACCGGCAGGGCCTACACCAAAGGTAATGTCATGGGTAACCATGTTGGTGATGTACTGGGCCTGATTTGGCGTACGCGGTTTGATCACCCCTTTTTTGGTCTTGATGGTGGCTTCTTTGCCGTAAGGGATGGTGCTCTCTGTGGTTTGCTCGAGTACGCCGCATTCTTTGATTGCCAGGTGAATCTGCTCGGGCTCGATATCGGGGATCGTATTGCGAACCGGTGCCGTATCGACATACAGAGTTTTGATGATATGGGCAGCAGCCTGGGCTGTATGGGGCTGGCCAACAACGCTGAAGCTGTTGCCACGGTGGTTGATTTCTACACCCAAACGGCGTTCAAGTTGTTTGATATTGTCGTCGAAAGGGCCGCAAAGGCTGGAAAGGCGCTGGTTATTGGCGGGTTCCAGATTGAATTCTACAGTGTTAATTTTGCTCAAGATTTGCCTCTCATTGCGGTCGCCCGGAGAGCCAGGCGACCATTTGTTCAGGGCGCGTCCTACTGGTATTCAGACAGGCGTTATACTATGGAGTATATACGCCTACACCCAATTCATCTTCTTTACGTGTTTTCTCCATCACCTCGGTTGGTGACATCGCCACACGCAGGTCCATTTCGGCCTCGGTACGAACCAGATCGCCACGCAGTGAGTTGGTGAATACGTCAGTGATCTTCACGTCTACGAACTGGCCGATCAGCTCGGCAGAGCCTTCGAAGTTGACCACTCGGTTGTTTTCGGTACGGCCACGCAGCTCCATGATGTTCTTCTTCGACGGGCCTTCAACCAGAATACGCTGTTCGGTGTCCAGCATCTGGCGAGAGTAGCGCATCGCCTGGGTATTGATCTGTTGCTGCAGCTCGTACAAGCGCTCTTTTTTTACATTCTCAGGCAGATCACACGGGTAATCCGCTGCCGGTGTGCCCGGGCGTGCCGAGAAGATAAAGCTGAAGCTCATGTCGAAATCGATATCGCGGATCAGCTTCATGGTGTCCTGGAAGTCCTGGTCACTCTCGCCCGGGAAGGCGACAATGAAGTCTGAGCTGATAGTGATATCCGGGCGAGCCTTACGCAGCTTGCGGATCTTAGACTTGTATTCCAGTGCCGTGTGCGGACGCTTCATCATGGTCAGGATGCGATCCGAGCCGCTCTGTACCGGCAGGTGCAGGAAGCTCACCAGCTCCGGCGTGTCTTCGTATACGGCAATGATGTCGTCGGTAAACTCGATTGGATGGCTGGTGGTATAGCGGATACGGTCGATACCGTCGATAGCTGCAACCAGACGCAACAGCTCGGCAAAGGTGGCGATATCATCGTCGTGAGTCGCACCGCGGTAGGCGTTAACATTTTGGCCTAGCAGGTTGACTTCACGTACGCCTTGCTCGGCAAGCTGGGCCACTTCGAACAGGACATCATCCAGCGGGCGGCTGACTTCCTCACCGCGGGTGTAAGGCACCACGCAGTAAGTACAGTATTTGGAACAGCCTTCCATGATGGATACGAATGCTGTCGCCCCATCGGCGCGAGGTTCCGGCAGGCTGTCGAATTTTTCGATTTCAGGGAAAGAGATGTCCATCACTGGCGCATGATCAGACTGCGACTGTTTGATCATCTCTGGCAGGCGGTGCAGGGTCTGCGGGCCAAAGATAACATCCACGTAAGGGGCGCGCTGACGAATTGAGTCGCCTTCTTGAGTTGCTACACAACCGCCCACGCCAATCACTAGGTCCGGCTTCTTGTCTTTCAGTGTCTTCCAGCGGCCTAGCTGGTGGAACACTTTTTCTTGTGCCTTTTCACGGATTGAGCAGGTGTTCAGTAGCAGAACGTCTGCTTCTTCTGGTTCTTCCGTTAACTCGAAGCCATTGGCTGCATTTAGAAGATCGGCCATTTTTGATGAATCGTATTCGTTCATCTGGCAGCCCCAGGTTTTAATAAGCAGTTTCTTAGCCATGTCTAACTCTTCACTCGTAGTGTTTATTCATTGCATTCAACATTGCTTCATTCGGCCAACAGTACGTTAAACGAGCTGTTCGCTGTAGCAAGCCGCGTATTGTACTGCTTTAAACACGGCCTGACCAGAACATCACCACCCCTATTAAAGTATGGTTTTTGGAATCAGTGACTACTTACTGTATTTACTGCCGTTTGCCGGGTCACGGATAGCGGGGCGAAAGTGCAGGCAACGGCGCTATAGCAGGTTCAGCGTCCCCTTGCCCAACTGGCGCATTTGCCGGGTGATCCACCGACTGCGCTTGCTGACATAGGCACTCATTGGGTTGGCCTTGATCGTATAGGGGTTGGGCAATACGGCGGCGAGCTGGGCGGCCTGCTGGGTCGACAGTCGATTTGACGGGATGGCAAAATAGTTCTGGCTGGCGGCTTCTACCCCATAGAGGCCCGGACCAAACTCGATGATATTGAGGTAGACTTCGAGAATGCGCTGTTTGTCCCAAATGAGCTCCATCAGCAGGGCAAAGTACAGCTCAACCCCCTTGCGGACAAATGAGCGGGCAGGGAAGAGAAAGAGGTTTTTCGCCGTTTGCTGGGTGATGGTGCTGCCTCCTCGTTCGGGCCCGTTGGTACCGGTTTTTTTGAGGATGCCGAGTACGGCATTGACATCGATGCCGTGATGACTGGGAAAACGCTGATCCTCGGAAGCGATGACGGCCAACTGGACATTGGGTGAGATATTCCGAAGCTCGGTCCAGAGGTGTGTCGTCTGTGCCGGATAGCCTGCCGGCGGAAACAGGCTGCGGTGGATCTTCCAGCCCCAGACAGGTGGGTCGATGAATTTTAGCGTTGCGACCAGCACGATTGGCAGGCCAAGCGCTAACAGTACAAGCCGGAATAACCAGCGTTTGAGTCGAGCGATCACCGGTGACATCACCTTCTTGCTAAGTTCGGTATCCTATCATAATAAAGAAATATGCGAAGGGGCAGAGTTCAGAGTAATTTCCGAAGGATTATCGCTGATGGCGAAAGGGGAATCAGGTAACATGGGGGTAATTATTTGACTCCGTTACGGAATGTCAGATCCAGATAGTTAATCTGTTTACACCGTTTGGTATAGCACTGAGATGAGACCAGATATGGAACAATATGATGTAGTCGTTGCAGGTGGCGGAATGGTCGGTGCCGCGACGGCACTGGGGCTGGCACAGCAAGGGCTGACTGTCGCCGTGATTGAAGGTAAGGCGCCACAGGCTTTTCACCCGGAGCAGCCAATGGACCTGCGGGTGTCTGCTATTTCCCCCAACTCGGTTGCCCTGCTGATGCGCCTGGGTGCCTGGGACAGTATTTTGCAGATGCGGCTCTGTCCCTTCAAGCGCCTTGAAACCTGGGAGCACCCGGAGTGCCGTACCCGGTTCAGCGCTGACGAAATGAACCTGGATCGCCTGGGCTACATCGTGGAAAACCGTATTCTTCAGCTTGGCCTGTGGCAGCAGTTTGATGACTATCCTAACTTGTCGTTGCTTTGTCCTACGCGTATGACGACAGCAACAAGAGTCGAAGCGCAGTATTGTATTGAGCTTGATGACGGTCGCAAGCTGAAAACCAAGCTGTTGGTCGGGGCGGACGGTGCTAACTCGCAGGTACGGCAACAGGCCGGCATTGGGATCACGGCCTGGGACTATCGCCAGCACTGTATGCTGATCAATGTTGAGACGGCGTTGCCGCAGCAAGATATTACCTGGCAGATGTTTACCCCTCGCGGTCCGCGCTCGTTTCTCCCATTGCCGGGCCATCAGGGCTCATTGGTCTGGTACGACAGCCCTAAGCGGATCAAGCAGCTCAGTGCCATGACACCAGAGCAGCTCCAAGAGCAGATTTCCGCGCATTTCCCGGCAGAGCTTGGGGAGTTCAAGGTGCTTAACCATGGCAGCTTCCCGCTGACCCGCCGTCATGCACAGCACTATTATCAGCCGGGAGTGGTATTGCTTGGCGATGCGGCCCATACCATTAATCCGCTGGCTGGTCAGGGCGTCAACCTCGGTTTTAAGGATGTCGATGTTTTGCTGCACGAGATCGAGAGGGCAGGAAAGGCGTGGGCAGAGCCAAAAGTACTGAAAGCCTATGAGTTCCGTCGCCGACCGGACAACCTGCTGATGCAGAGCGGTATGGACTTTTTCTATACCACCTTCAGCAATTCTCTGCTGCCGATCAAGTTGCTGCGTAATGCGGGTTTGAAGCTGGCCGAGCATACCGGTCCGGTTAAAAAGCAGGTCTTGAAATACGCGATGGGGATGTAGGAAACTTGGCCGAGTCCTGCATATAAAGAAAAAGCCGAATGTTATCAATACATTCGGCTTAACAACCAGAGAGATACGATCATTTTGTAGGTTGTAAAAACAGTACTATCAGCAGTTAGCTTTACTGCAGACATAAGAAAACCCACCAAAAGGTGGGTTTCTCAAAATGGTGCGGAAGGAGAGACTTGAACTCTCACACCTTGCGGCGCCAGAACCTAAATCTGGTGCGTCTACCAATTCCGCCACTTCCGCAATACTTATCGTCTTATCTTGATCATAGCATCAACTATCAACACGCTAAGTAAAAGATGGCAGGGCTACCTGGATTCGAACCAGGGAATGACGGGATCAAAACCCGTTGCCTTACCGCTTGGCGATAGCCCTTCAGTCTGCTCGTTAGAGCGCTCTCGAAGAGAGTTAATCAGAGAATGGTGCGGAAGGAGAGACTTGAACTCTCACACCTTGCGGCGCCAGAACCTAAATCT
>NZ_MJIL01000076.1 GCF_001939735.1 Photobacterium proteolyticum | reverse complement strand
ATTCGGAACCGCCGTATGCGACCCACGCTTGTACGGTGGTGTGAGAGGACGGAGGCCGCGAGGCCTCCTCCTACTCGATTCTTTCCACGATTCTAGTTTCTAGAACCTTTCTTTTTTCTTGCCAAAGAACTGCGCGATAACAATGAGCGCCAGAACCACAAGGTTAGCGGCAAAAATGATGACCAGCCATTGTGGCATGGACTGACCGAGGAAGGACCAGACCACCTTACTGCAGTCACCCGTAGCTTCAAACATCCACGGAACCCACTGGTTTAGTGGTGCCCACTCCGGAAACGTCACAAACAAATCACAGGTTGCAAAAGGCGACGGATTGAACTGGTAACCGACGTGCTCGTTGGCGAGAGCCAGCCCCTGATAGGCACTGTATCCCCACCCGGCAAGCCCGGTCCAGCGGATCACGGTGTTTTGCGGGGCAATCATACCAAGCAGGGCAGCAAAGCCTATTCCCATCATAGCGACACGTTCATAGATACACATGACACATGGGTCGAGTTTCATGACATGCTGGAAGAACAGGGCGCAAGCTTCAAAGAAAACAATGAAAATGAGCAGTAATAGCCAGGATAACCGGCTTTTGGAAAAGGTATTCAGAAATTGCATGAAATGATCTCACCTATACTTAAAACAAAGCCCTGAGAAATCAGGGCTTTGAACTTGTAATTTCTGACACTTATCTTTGCTAAAGATTCAATTAATGTCCAGTAGCAGGTGCAATATGTGAGGCAGCTTCCGCAACATGGTGACTTAGCCACCCCATGTCGTGGAACCACTCCGTCATTGGAACCAGCATAAACTCTATACCGGCTAGGCCAACGAGTGACAGCACAATGGTATACGGCAAGGCCATGTATACCATTCGGCCGTAGGACAGGCGAATCAACGGAGCCAGCGCCGACGTCAATGCGAATAGGAAAGCAGCCTGACCGTTCGGTGTTGCCACTGACGGCAAGTTGGTACCGGTATTGATAGCAACAGCCAACATATCGAACTGGTCGCGGGTGATGACGCCATTAATCAATGCGGTTTTCACTTCGTTAATGTATACCGTACCGACGAACACATTATCCGACACCATCGATAGCAGGCCGTTGGCAATGTAGAACATTGTCATCTGGGCGCTGCCTTCAAGGCTGAGTACCATTTCGATAATCGGTGCAAACAAATGCTGGTCGATAATAACGGCAACGATAGAGAAGAAAACGGCAAGCAGCGCGGTGAACGGCAGTGCCTCTTCGAACGCTTTACCCAGTGCATGTTCTTCAGTAATGCCGGTGAAAGAGGTGGCCAGGATAATGACCGTCAGACCAATCAGGCCGACTGCTGCAAGGTGCAGGGCAAGGCCAAGAATAAGCCATATCGCGATGACAACCTGGATAGCCAGCTTGGCGTAATCAATGTTGGTGCGGCGCTTGCGTTCTTCGTCGTCGAAATCAACCAGAATTTTACGGACATTCTCCGGCAGGCGGGTACCGTAACCACAAATCTGAAATTTTTCGACCAGTATGCAAGTCACTATGCCGCACAAGAATACAGGAACCGTGACCGGTGCCATGCGCAGGATGAACTCACCGAACAGCCAACCGGCCTGATCGGCAATGATCAGGTTCTGGGGTTCGCCCACCATGGTCATTACGCCACCCAGGGCGGTACCGATACCGGCATGCATTAGCAGGCTGCGAAGGAACGCACGGTAGTTTTCCAGATCATTACGGCTCACTTCGCGGATATGCAAATCAGTCGTATGGTCGTGTGAGGCATGGGGTTCACGGCCTGAGGCAACCTTGTGATAGATGCTGTAGAAGCCAATGGTCACGCTGATCACAACCGCGATAACGGTCAGTGCATCAAGGAAGGCGGACAGAAAGGCGGCCATGACAACAAACGACAACGACAGCAGTGTCTTCGATTTGATGTTGATCAGTATCTTGGTGAAAATGAACAGCAGTAGCTGCTTCATGAAGTAGATACCGGCAACCATGAAGATCAGTAGCAATAAGACTTCGATGTTGGCAACCAGTTCGTGTTTGACCTGCTCGGGGCTGGTCATTCCTATTGCTACGGCTTCGATAGCCAGCAAACCACCGGGTTGTAGCGGGTAACATTTCAGGGCCATGGCAAGAGTAAAGATAAACTCAATGACCAGTAACCAACCTGCGACAAAAGGGTCGATTAGGAAAAAGACGATTGGGTTGATGATGAGGAAGGCGATGATTGCCAGTTTGTACCAGTCGGGAGCCTTGCCTAAAAAGTTCTTGATGAAGGCGTTCCCTAGCGAAATAGCCATGTTCTTGGGTCTCTCAAAATACGCAAATTATTCGATGAGCCGGCTGCTACTTGCCTATTAGTCCGAGACCAAGATAACCAGTTGGTGGTTAAGTGTTCTTATGAGACCCCCTAAGCTAAAAATCATTTCCCTGATGGTTTTTAACTTAAAGCAGGCAGCAGCTTCCATTTAGCTCCCAGAGATAGATCGTGCTAACTGTACAGTTTGATCTAGATCAGTCAAGTAGTGAGATGGGAAGATGTTTAATTTATTGATATCTCATCTCAAAACCGGGGATTTAGGGCGGTAGATTACCACGCTCTGAAATATTTGCTTACAATTCGCAGGAAACGTTGAGCATTATCAAATTTTGAAGCGCAAAGTAAAACATGTCTTTTACATACCCAGCAGAGTTTCGCCCATTGCTTAACTAGTGGTATGATGAGTTAATAATATATAAGCAAGAAGCAACTGGAAAAATAATCAGATGGTTATAAAGGCTGATAGCCCAGCAACATTTGCTGAGAAATATATCATAGAGAGTATCTGGAATAATCACTTCCCACAGGGGTCGATTCTTCCGGCTGAGCGGGAACTGTCCGAGCTGATTGGTGTTACCCGTACGACGCTTCGTGAGGTGCTGCAGCGTCTTGCCCGTGATGGTTGGTTGACCATTCAGCACGGCAAACCGACTCGTGTAAACAACTATATGGACACGTCGGGCCTGAGCATTCTTGATACTTTGATTACTTTGGACGGACAAGATGTTCAGGGGGTACTTGAAGACCTGCTTTCTGCTCGAACAGATATTAGCAGCGTGTATATGCGATATGCTGTTAAGGGGAACAGCGAAGAAGCTAGCCAATTGCTGGCTAACATCATCACTTCTTGCGAGAGTTTGCTAAAGGCTGGCAACTTTACCGACTTCGTTGAAGCAAGCGACGCAAAGACAGAGTTGATGCAGGAAGTGAAGAAGATCGTCGATAAATACGGAAAAGATCAACCGGAGCTTTGCGAAGCGATTTGCCGAGCCCGCGCGTTTAACTACTACGATTACCGTATGTTCCAGGGGATGGCGGCGAAATCAGGCAACACCCTGTATGTTCTGACGATTAACGGCCTGCGCAAGATTTATACCCGTGTTGGTGGTTACTACTTTATGTCGAAGGAAGCCTGCGAACTGGCACTTGATTTCTACCGCGACATGAAGTCTTACTGTGACAATAACCAGCCGGAGCTGGTTGCCGATCGCATCAAGAAGTATGGCCGCGAGAGCGGAGCGATTTGGTACAGCAACCGTGTTGAGATTGCACGCTACCTGTATGAGGAAGAGCAGTAAGCTCGGGGCGACATTGTCGTAAATGTAAAAAGGAGATGCAAATGCATCTCCTTTTTTGTTTGTGGTTTTTGGTTGCTATATCTCTGAATCATATTGATTACGAACAGGGCAGGTACCGAGGATCTGCGTTCTGCCGTCGGGCATCTCTTCCTCCAGAGTGACATCGAAGCCCCACAGGCGGTACATGTGTTTTAGTACTTCCGTATGGCTGTCTGCTAAGGGAATCCTGTTGTGCGGTACATACCTTAGGGTGAGTGAGCGATCACCTTTCAGCGCCACATTCCACACCTGAATATTCGGCTCATTATTGCTGAGGTTGTACTGGGACGAGAGCTTCTCGCGGATCATCCGGTAACCTTCCTCATTGTGAATGGCGCTGACCTCGACGTAGTTGTGGCGGTCGTCGTCATCTACGGCGAAGAGTTTAAAATCACGCATCACTTTCGGTGACAGGTACTGGCTGATGAAGCTTTCGTCTTTGAAATTCTCCATCGCAAAGTGCACGGTATCCAGCCAGTCAGCCCCTGCAATGTCCGGGAACCAGTATTTGTCTTCCTCCGTCGGGTTTTCACAGATTCTGCGGATGTCTTGGAACATGGCAAAGCCCAGGGCATACGGATTGATACCGCTATAATACGGACTGTTGTAGTCCGGCTGAGCGACAACATTGGTATGGCTGTGAAGAAACTCGATAATAAATCGATCGGTAACCAGGCCTTCGTCATAGAGGTGGTTGAGGATGGTATAGTGCCAGAAAGTCGCCCAGCCTTCGTTCATCACCTGCGTTTGTTTCTGCGGGTAGAAATACTGGCTGACTTTACGCACGATACGGACTATTTCACGCTGCCATGGCTCCAACAGCGGCGCATGCTTCTCGATGAAATACAGGATGTTTTCCTGGGGTTCATGGGGGTAACGCGCTTCTTCTGTCTTGAGTTCTTTTTCTTCCTGGATAGGAATGGTACGCCACAGTGCGTTGACTTGGGTTTGCAGGTAATCTTCCCGTGCCTTTTGCCGGGCCTTTTCCTCGACGAGTGAAATTTTTTGCGGGCGCTTATAGCGATCCACACCGTAATTCATGAGCGCATGACAAGAGTCGAGCAGTCTCTCGACCTCATCGACGCCGTATTTTTCTTCGCATTCAGTGATGTATTTGCGGGCAAAGAGCAAGTAGTCGATGATTGAGCTGGCATCGGTCCAGGTTTTAAACAGGTAGTTGCCCTTGAAGAACGAGTTGTGACCATAGCAGGCATGGGCCATGACCAGTGCCTGCATGGTTATCGTATTTTCTTCCATCAGGTAAGCGATACAGGGATCCGAGTTAATCACAATCTCGTAGGCCAACCCCATTTGGCCGTGTTTGTAGCCACGCTCCGTTTCGATAAAGCGCTTCCCGAAAGACCAATGATGGTAGTTGATGGGCATCCCGATACTGGAATAGGCATCCATCATCTGTTCAGCAGTGATGATTTCGATCTGGTTAGGATAGGCGTCAAGCCGATAGTGATCGGCGACGCGTTTAATTTCCGTGTGATACTGCTCAAGCAGGTCAAACGTCCAGTCAGGACCATCACTGAGTGTTTTTGACTTAGTGGTTGTTACCATAACACACTCCCCTATAGCGCTTGCTGACATCTAATTCACTTGTTTCTTGAATAGCTCCCGGAATACCGGGAAGATGTCTTCCACACTCCTTATGTTTTGCATCGCAAAGTTGCTGTGGCTTGCCTGCAGTGCCTCATACTCCCGCCATAATGTCTGGTGTGCCCGGCGGGTGATCTCGATGTAGGAATAATAACGGCTGACTGGCAGGATATGCTTGTCCAGCAGTTCTCGACAGCCGGGTGAATCATCAGCCCAGTTATCACCATCTGAGGCTTGTGCCGCATAGATATTCCACTCAGCCGGTGAGTAACGTTTCTTGACGATGTCATCCATCATTCGCAATGCACTAGATACAATCGTGCCCCCGGTTTCCTGAGAGTAGAAGAACTCATGCTCGTCTACTTCCTTAGCCTGGGTGTGGTGGCGAATAAAGACTACATCAACATTTTTGTAGGTTCGGTTGAGGAACAGGTACAACAAGATATAGAAGCGCTTTGCCATATCCTTGGTCGCCTGATCCATCGAGCCGGATACGTCCATCAGGCAGAACATCACTGCCTGGCTGGTGGGTAGTGGCCGACGTTCGTAATTCTTGTAGCGTAAGTCAAAGGTATCGATGAAGGGCACGCTGCTGATTTTTTCCCGCAGGGCCTGAATCTCCCGTTTCACCCGATCTTCTTCGAGTGGCTGGGCCGGTTCGGTATTCATCAAATAATCTAGCGCTTGTTCCAGCTCCCTTAGCTGACGACGTTTGGCGGCCGTCATTGCTGTCCGGCGAGCCAGCGAATTTTGCAACGATTTCACGATGGCAATGTTGGCCGGTACTCCGGAAGATTTATAGCCGGAGCGGAATGTTTTCCACTCAACGATTTTATTGAGCTGGTTTTTTTCCAGGTTTGGCAGTTCCAGATCTTCGAAAAGCAAATCAAGGTATTCATCCTTTGAAATCTGGAAAACAAATTCATCCTGGCCTTCACCGTCAGGGCTGGCCTGTCCCTCACCGGCACCGCCTTGACCCGCCCCTCCCTGGGGGCGTTCAATACGATCTCCGGGGCTGAACTGGTCATTGCCCGGGTGGACAACTTCACGTTGTCCACCACGGCCTTGGTGAAAGCTTGGCTCGCGGATGTCGCGGGAAGGTATGGTAATATCCTCGCCGCTTTCGACATCGGTGATCGAGCGTTTGTTTACCGCATCAGCGATCGATTCCTTGATCTGCTGTTTATGGCGGCGCAGAAAACGCTGACGGTTCACCGTGCTTTTGTTTTTACCGTTGAGCCTTCGGTCTATAAAATGCCCCATAAGCTCTCCCCTTATTCATCCCATAATTCCGTGGCAGGCTACGACGACTTGCGTACGCGCAGATACCATTCGGATAGCAGGCGCACTTGCTTGCGGGTGTAGCCTTTTTCCATCATGCGAGCCACGAAGTCATCGTGTTTTTTCTGCTCATCGGTGGATGTCTTGGCATTAAACGAGATGACAGGAAGCAGCTCTTCGGTATTCGAGAACATTTTTTTCTCGATTACGGTACGAAGCTTCTCGTAGCTGGTCCAGTTCGGGTTCTTGCCGGCATTGCTGGCACGGGCACGCAGTACGAAGTTAACGATCTCATTACGGAAGTCTTTCGGGTTGCTGATTCCGGCAGGCTTCTCGATTTTCTCAAGCTCGTTGTTCAGCGCCGAGCGGTCGAACAACTGACCGGTTTCCGGATCGCGGTATTCCTGATCCTGAATCCAGAAGTCGGCATAGCTGACATAGCGGTCAAAGATGTTCTGACCGTATTCGGAGTAGGACTCGAGATAAGCGGTCTGGATTTCTTTGCCGATGAACTCGACATACTTCGGTGTCAGGTAACCTTTTAAATGCTCGAGGTATTTTTCTGCCATTTCCTGCGGGAACTGCTCTCGTTCAATTTGCTGTTCCAGTACATAGAACAGATGAACGGGGTTGGCTGCCACTTCGGAATGATCGAAGTTAAAGACTCGCGACAGGATCTTGAAGGCGAATCGGGTCGACAGACCGGCCATACCTTCATCGACACCGGCGTAGTCACGGTACTCCTGGTAAGACTTGGCTTTCGGATCCGTATCCTTCAGGGTTTCACCGTCATAGACACGCATTTTCGAGTAAAGGCTGGAGTTTTCCGGCTCTTTCAGGCGAGACAACACGGTGAAGCGCGCCAGAATTTCCAGGGTGCTTGGCGAGCAAGGTGCGGCTGACAATTCACTGTTCTGAAGCAGTTTTTCGTAAATGCGGATTTCTTCCGATACACGCAGACAATAAGGCACTTTGACGATGTAGACTCGGTCAAGGAAGGCCTCGTTGTTTTTGTTGTTACGGAACGTCTGCCACTCAGATTCGTTGGAGTGGGCCAGAATAATACCGTCAAACGGCAATGCAGAAAGCCCTTCGGTACCGTTGTAGTTGCCTTCCTGCGTTGCTGTCAGCAACGGGTGCAGCACTTTCAATGGCGCCTTGAACATCTCGACGAACTCCATCAGACCCTGGTTGGCCTTACAGAGAGCACCGGAATAGCTGTAGGCATCCGGGTCATCCTGAGAGAAGTGCTCAAGCTGGCGGATGTCGACTTTACCGACCAGTGATGAGATATCCTGGTTGTTTTCGTCACCGGGTTCGGTTTTGGCGATACCGACCTGATCGAGAATAGACGGGCGGACTTTGACGACTTTGAATTTAGTAATATCACCGCCAAATTCGTGCAGGCGTTTGGCAGCCCATGGTGACATGATGTTGTTAAGATAGCGCTCTGGAATGCCAAATTCTTTATTGAGGATGTCTCCGTCTTCATTTTTATCGAACAGGCAGAAAGGGTGGTCGTTAACCGGGCTGCGTTCGCCGTTTGCTGTCAGTACATACACAGGTACTTTCTGCATCAGACTCTTAAGCTTTTCGGCCAGTGATGACTTACCGCCACCAACTGGACCTAATAGGTATAGGATTTGTTTGCGCTCTTCCAAGCCTTGTGCCGCGTGCTTGAGGTAAGAAACGATTTGTTCAATGGCATCTTCCATGCCGTAGAAGTCTTCAAACGTTTTGTAACGGGAAATGACGCGGTTGGAGAATAGACGGCTCAAACGTGGGTCTTGAGCGGTATCAATCATTTCTGGTTCGCCGATTGCCATCAGCAAGCGTTCTGCAGCATTGACGTAAGCACTGCGGTCATTACGACAGATTTCAAGGAATTCTTGCAATGAAAGCTCTTCATCCTTGGCTTCTTCATAGCGTTGACGATAGTGGTCAAAAATACTCATGGTATGCCCCCTGAATCGTTCTTCAATCAATTAGAAAGGACGAAAACAATTAACTTTCACATCCCTCATATCTTAAGACTAGACCTAACTGATCAAATTGCTTCACTGAGTTGTTGGTTTATAAACTAAATTTCCCTTTTGTCCTTGCCTAACGAACTGAATGTTTTTTGAACATATTCTTACTATCCTCCTATAAATTGGGAATCGCAAGCGGATTTGTTTAAAAAATAGCGTCGATTTTGTTGCGATATTGTGATCTCGGTCGCTGCGGGAAAGTTGAGTCGCAAATCAGGGATATTGTTTCATTACTGGTTTTACCGCCTAAATGTAAAGCTTTTCATTGTGCAAAAATGTGCCATAAAGTGCTTTGTTTAGCTTGATGTGGTTTTTTTGTTCAAAGTGAGTTTGTGACGAATTGTTTTCCTTTTTCAGAACAAAATTTGAAGATCGTAGTGAAAGTAGCCCGCATCCAAGCTGTCAAATATTTGCGATAACGGCTTTTTTGGAGGGCGAAATCGATCCCCCTGACATATGCTAGAGAAGTAATTTGTGGAACGGGGGAGCTTGATTTATGGGGATTTCACGTGTTGATACAGTTTCGATTCCGGTCTCAGACCAGAGTCAGGCCTTGCTCTTTTATCGTGATGCCTTAGGGTTTGAGCTGATACGCGATCATCACGCCGATAACCATAAGCGCTGGATCCAGCTGGCACCGAAAGGGGCTGAGACGACAATCAGTCTAGTCATACCATTTGGCGGCATGAAGGCAGGATCTGTTCAGGGGCTGGTTGTGCAAACGGATGATATCCACACCACGCACAGCGAACTGACGGGCAGGGGAGTGCCCCTTTCTGAGATTGTCACCATTATTGGCGGGCGGTTTGCGACGTTTGCCGATCCGGATGGCAATGGCTGGGTACTCATTGAAACAAACACGCATATGCTTGCCTAGGGACGAGGCTCAGTGAATGTTGCTAATTAAGGCAATGCCGCCGAGATGGCGGCATTGAAAGCAGTGACTGCTATTACTTCTGCACTGTTATCTGCGTGCTGAGCGTGTGGGATTCACCCGGTGCCAATTCGATGGCTTGCTCGTGGATGGCGGATTCGACACAGACCATTGTCTCAAAGCTGTTGTCTGCCATATCCCCCATGCTGACAGATAGTGCCTGCCATGGATTCCAGATAACTGCAGCATCATGGCCCTGGTTAGTAACCAGAAGTTGTCTCTGATGGGCCTTGTCATCAATGACAACCGGATTAGCTGGCGAGGTATAAACGCGATCTGTTTCAGCGTTGAATGTCAGCGTATTGCCGCCAGTACAGGCTTCGTTGCCTTTGGTGCTATCTAGGTAAGCTTCACCCATGCCCGTTACAGCGATGTCGCCGATAGCAGCCACGTTAAAGTAGGTGTGCAGCGCACCGGTGAATGACCAGGAATGCTTATCGGTATTGGTCGAGGTCAGGCTGACTGTCAGTTCGCGACCAATTTCAAAGGTAATCTCATTGTGGAATTTATTAGGCCAGATAGCGCGGGTCGCCTCGGTGTCTTCCAGTGTCAGTGACACAATCACACCCTGTTCATTTTCACGGTGCTGATTTAGCGTCCACTGGCTATTACGTGCAAAGCCGTGAGAAGGTGTCGCTACTTTACCGAACCAAGGCCAGCAGACAGGTACACCACCGCGGATGGCTTTTGCCGTATCGAATTCAGCCTTTTCGCTAAGCCAGATGACGTCTTTCTCTCCTGCAGGCTTGTACCAAATCAGGTGGCCGCCGTGGAGGGAAATACCGGCCTCGGCCAGCTGGTGAATTACACGTACAATTTTGATGCCCTGGAACTCACAGATCGTGACTGCGTCAGATAGTGCTGAAATTGTCGGAAGGTTACGTAAATCCATAAGATCTTCATTCCTCACAGGTTGTAATCGGGTCAATGCTTATTTGATTGGCATCTCGACGAGATGAAAGGAAATACCAATGAAATAGGGACTTAATTTTATTTAAAAAATATCAGTAAAAATTAAAATAAATTTGTTAAATATGTAGGTACTTTTTTGTCATTGCTGTGTTTGTTGAATAGAGGTGCTCTGAACTCAGCATACAAAAAAGGCGGCTATTAAGCCGCCTTTTGTCATTCTTGCTAAAAGCTTACATTACTTAGAGATGTGAGCGATTAGGTCTAGAACTTTGTTTGAGTAACCGATTTCGTTGTCGTACCAAGATACAACTTTAACGAAGTTATCAGTTAGAGCGATACCAGCTTTAGCATCGAATACAGAAGTCTGAACTTCACCGATGAAGTCCTGAGATACTACTGCATCTTCAGTGTAACCTAGAACGCCTTTCAGCTCGCCTTCAGAAGCTTCTTTCATTGCTGCACAGATAGCTTCGTAAGATGCGCCAGTTTTCAGGTTAACTGTTAGGTCAACTACAGAAACGTTAGCAGTTGGTACGCGGAAAGCCATACCAGTTAGTTTGCCGTTTAGTTCAGGAAGAACAACGCCTACAGCTTTAGCAGCACCAGTTGAAGAAGGGATGATGTTCTGAGAAGCACCACGACCACCACGCCAGTCTTTAGCAGAAGGACCGTCAACAGTCTTCTGAGTAGCAGTAGTTGCGTGAACAGTAGTCATCAGACCAGACTCGATACCGAACTTGTCGTTAAGAACTTTAGCGATTGGCGCTAGGCAGTTAGTAGTACAAGAAGCGTTAGAAACGATGTCCTGACCTGCGTAAGTGTCTTGGTTAACACCCATAACGATCATTGGAGTTGCGTCTTTAGAAGGACCAGTTAGAACAACCTTCTTCGCACCAGCAGTGATGTGCTGACGAGCAGTTTCGTCAGTTAGGAAAATACCTGTTGCTTCAGCAACAACGTCAACACCGATTTCGTCCCACTTAAGGTCAGTTGGGTTGCGCTCTGCAGTTACGCGAACTGTTTTGCCGTTAACGATTAGGTTACCGCCTTCAACTTCAACAGTACCGTTGAAACGGCCGTGAGTTGAATCGTACTTCAGCATGTATGCCATGTATTCAACGTCGATAAGGTCGTTGATACCAACAACTTCGATGTCATTGCGCTCTACTGCAGCACGGAAAACGAAACGTCCAATACGGCCAAAACCGTTAATACCTACTTTGATAGTCATTACAGTTGCTCCACAACTTAATTTCTAATGAAAGATAACTGGTAGTAAAATTACAGAATCTTGGGTGACCCTGCAAGCCAAAAACGAACTTAAATTGCGTGAGGTCAAAAAAAAGTTCGGATTTTTTTTACATTCCCACTACAACGATGCAATTTCATACAATACTTGTATGAATATCCATCATTGCTGTTGTTAACTTTTAATATCCACACTCCGCTCATCTAAAATATGCTTAAATGAGCACGTACATGTAAAATCCTTTCGAGCAGGAAGTATGTGCTACAGTTCGCTTGATTGGCAAATAATTTTGCTTGGCCCAGTGATGGATAAATACAGATAGGATAAGTAATGTCAGATAAATCAGATGCTTATTGGCGCGATAATTTAACGGCGGAGCAATATCATATTTGCCGTGAACGAGGAACCGAGCGTCCATTTTCTGGAACCTTGCTTCATAACCGCGATACGGGGATATACCACTGTACTTGCTGTAACAAGCCCTTGTTTCAATCAGGGAACAAATATGACTCAGGATGCGGATGGCCAAGTTTCGATGCACCGATCAGTACTGATGCAATTCGTTATTTGAAAGACAACAGCCATGGCATGCAGCGCATCGAGATCCGCTGCGCCTATTGTGACAGTCATTTAGGGCATGTTTTTCCTGATGGACCGAAAACAACGGGTGAACGATATTGTGTCAACTCAGTGTCACTGGCCTTTCAGCCAAACGCTACGGTTGAAAAGTAATTACAGATTTGATTGTTTGAAAAAGGGCTCGTTGGGCCCTTTTGCATTTATCCCCCCAGCGAGAGAGGCTTTAGACATCAGTCAGCAGACTTAATTGGCCATGCTGGCTCTGAAGTTTCCTTTCTCCAGCGCCTTCGATATCTTCTGAGCTTGAAGATCTATTGCTTGTCGCTCGTCGTCAGGCATTGGGTAAAAGCTGATTAGCTTCTCCTGGCTGACGACGGAAGCCCCGAGTTCGGTGCCGACTCTTGCCCACAGGTAGGCGTTGGTGATCGATTCTGTCTGATGGGACAACGTTGCCAGAGACTGGATGATTTCTGGTTTAATAATCTGTCCGCGCTCATATAGCTCCAGGGCATGCTTAAGCAGCTGGATTGTCTTTGCTTTGTCTTTGTCGGTGTAATAGGTTGCCAGTGCAAGCTGTAGCTCGGGTGTTTCAAGAGCTGGGGTGCCTTCAAGCTGCAAAAACTGACGTAATGCCCCTTTTTCGCCCTGGCTCCAGCGGTAATAGATAATTTCAGGATCATCGGACTTTGCGAGTTCCTCGGACAACCTTGCAATCGACTTATAGCTATTAATGAGGGCTCTTGTTCGCAGGGTTTTGCGCTCTTTCAGTTCTGTCGGCTCGATTCGAGCAGCGTATTCCAGGCACTTTTGGTAATCGTAGGTGAATTTAAGCTCTTTAAATTTCTCTTCGGCGACAGGGTTTTTCTGCACATCATAGCGTTGCCAAATTAGGTTGGTGCGCTGAAGGCGGCACTGACCATCATTCAGGTTAGTGCTCTCGCAGATCTCCGGATACTTTTCGCATAGGCTTTCTGTTGAACGGTGGCGTTCAAAGCAGCCGCTAAGCAGCGTTAGGCTTACTGCTGCCAGCGATAGTTTTACTAATGTTGTTGATCTACGGGCAATGCTCATATTGGGTAATAGATTACTTTGAGTGTCTAATAGAATTTAGCGACTGACTATGGTGTTATCTTAACCGATGTATATTGAAAAAAAGCCAAAGGCTCAGATTTTTTTCGCATTGTGATCTGAGGAGCAAAAAAACTGACCGGTAGTTGGCGCTTTGGGATGTAATTGGTATTACTCCCAGCTCGATACTTGATTAGAATTATAAAGATGGAGCCAACGCACCATCAGATAGGAAGCCTGCATATGGAACTAGAACAACTATTAAAAGTGATGACCCCGGAAGTGTATCAGCGCATCACCACGGCAGTAGAGATTGGTAAGTGGCCCGATGGTACGCCGCTCACCCAGGAGCAGCGCGACTCGGCGATGCAAGCCGTGATGATTTATCAGTCCCGCCATAATACCGATGCCGAGCATATGTCAGTTGAGGCCGGGGGAGAAATCAAATTTAAGTCGAAAGCAGAGCTGAAACGCGATTTCGGGGTGCCGGAGCCTGACGATATCGCTCGCTTCGACCACAGTCAACTCTGAGTAACGACAACTAATAATATTTCCTTGGGCTAACCGACATGGTTGTCAAAGATCATGGGTTCACAATAAAAACCGCTGAGCTCATGATCTTCTTCGCTGATTAAATTCGCTATCCAGGGTTCCTGTTCAATATTGGCAAGATAGGCCTGCAATTTCGGGTAGTGGGTTAGTCTTAGCCCGGCCATCCAGCCACTGCGAAATACACTCCATAAACTGATTTCAGCCATCGAAAAGTGTCCGGCGACATACCCTTCAACTGGCAGCTGCTCTTCTACGTAATCCAGGACCTGTGGCAGGTGGTGCTCAAGGCATTGCTTGATGGCCTGTTGGTCCACATCTTTGTTCAGCATTTTTCCGCGCATGATTTTTTGGTAGAAAAGTACCCCGCCGATGAGTGATGTGAGTCGGGTATCGGCATATTCTTCCAGCCAGCGTACCTGGGCGCGCGCCGCCGCCGAGCCGGGATAGAGGGGAGGGACCGGGAAAATATCATCAAGGTAGTGGGCGATGACCGTCGAGTCCATGATGTTGCTGCCGTCATGCTCGAGGACCGGCACCTTGCCCATCGGGTGGCGCTTCTGAGCCAGTTCTTTTTCTAGATAGGGGTTAAGAGGCTGCAGATCATAGGCAATCCCTTTGTAGGAAAGCGCGAGCATGATTTTTCTGACAAACGGAGAAATGGAGGCACCGTGTAGAATCATAGTATTGTCTCGGGCTAATTGGCCTGTAGTGCTACAGACATGAACAGGTGAATAGACGTAATTGTTATAAAGTGTAGCCGAGATAAAGTATTAGGAGGTGTTCTGGCTGAGGGACCGCTTGATGTCTGCGATGTGAGAACTACATTTAAACCAAACTGTATCGTGTCACGATTCAGGAGGAAGCCATGAGGTATGCGGTATTTTGCGGAATGGGAGAGTTTCAGGGAGCGGCAGATGCATCATCGCCTGCCGATGCGGCGCTGGAAGTGCTTTACGAGCAGCTGGCCGGTGTCGATTGCAGCCAGGTCGAGCTGGCTCCCTGTGATGATCTGGCAAAGGCAAGTTTGCTGGTGTATGAGCTAGCCGGTGAGCTGCCTGCAAATATTGCTGACAAAGGCCCACACGGTTTGAAGGAGATTCCTACCAAAGGTGAACCTAACGGGTTCACTGAAGTGTAGTCGTACAAGCTTGCCTGATGAAAAAAGCCCTGGTCAAAGGCCAGGGCTGTAGTCGGTAACAATAGTTGTTTGGCGAGACGAACAGTTAGTGCGTCAGCTCACCACGTAAATCTTGCTGCATCATACTACGTACTGTTTCTATCGGTAGATCCTGACTGAGCAGGTAATGTAGCTTGGCAAGAGTTGCTTCAGGGGTCATGTCATAACCACTGAGTACGCCGGCATCAGCCAAGGCACATCCCGTGGCATAGCCACCCATGTTCACTTTTCCGGATAGGCACTGTGTCAGGTTCATCACAATGACACCGCGTTCGGTTGCTTCCTTCAACTGGGCAAGAAGGTCTGGGTTTTGTGGCGCATTACCCACACCAAACGTTAGCAGAATCATGGCATTGACCGGCTGACGTAAGGTATTACGGATAACTTCCGGAGAGATCCCCGGGTACATGGTGATCACGCCAATTGGCTGTGGTGTGATCGCATGTACTTTAAACTTGCCTTCAGGCTGCTTACTTAGCTCGACATTATTGAGCTGAATATTGATACCGGCTTCCAACAGTGGTGGCAGGTTCGGCGAAATAAAGGCACCAAAGCCGTCAGCATGGGCCTTGGTACTGCGGTTACCACGGATCAACTTATTGTTGAAGAAAACAGTGACTTCATTGATCGGGTAGTTCGCCGCGATGTGAAGAGAATTCAGCAAGTTGCTCTGGCCATCGGAACGCAGTTCGGCCAGTGGAATTTGAGAGCCGGTAACAATGACAGGCTTGTCCAGATTTTCAAACATAAACGACAGTGCCGAGGCGGTATATGCCATGGTGTCCGTACCATGAAGAATGACAAAACCGTCATATTTGTCGTAGTTTGCCTTGATATCATCTGCAATGCGCTGCCAGTCCGCTGGCGTCATATCTGATGAGTCGATAAGAGGCTCGTACTCGTGAATCGTAAACCTCGGCATTTCTGGACGATGGAATTCAGGCATGCTTTCCAGCTGCTTCTGCATAAAGCCCGCAACAGGGATGTATCCATGGTCTGACTTCTGCATACCAATGGTGCCGCCGGTGTAAGCAATGTAAATATGTTTTCTTTCCATAATCGGGTACAGACATTTCGGGTTGGTGGCCGCATTATACGGTTAACGCACAGTAAAAAAAGCCCGGCATGTGCCGGGCTGATCTCACTTTTCAATATTGCTGCAGTTCAGGCAGAAAGCATATTGTCCTTTTGGATCGTTAAAGTTACTTAGCGTTGTGAAGTCTGTTACAACTTGTTGCGTAACAGGCCGGAGCGCCGCAGGCACCTGGCCAAATACCATGGTCGCCAGTTTGGTGCTTGCCTCGGAGGCAAACTCCTGCAACAGCAACTCGGCCGGGCTGAGTGGCTCTTCCATCCAGCGAAGTTCGTAGCTGTCTAGCTTGGCAAGCTCAACAGCAGCGGCGATAGCGTCATCAAAATCACCCAGTTGATCAACCAACCCGAGCTCTAGGGCGTCGTGACCGGTCCAAACTCGTCCCTGGGCAATCTTGTCGGCCTGTGCCAGTGACATATTGCGATACTGGCTGACAAGGCCGATAAAGCGCTGGTAGCCATGCTCGACGCCGAGCTGGAAGACTTCGGCTACGCCCTCTGGCAGCTCACGGGTCACACCGACACCAGAGAATGGTGTGGTACCGACTCCGTCGCTATATACGCCCATCTTTTCCAGTCCCTTCTCGAAGGTTGTCAGGATGGCAAAGATCCCGATAGAGCCGGTGATCGTCGTTGGCTGGGCCAGGATCTTGTCGGCACTGGATGAAATCCAGTAGCCCCCGGAAGCGGCCAGGCTGGACATTGAAACAACAACTGGTTTTCCGGCCAGTTTCAGGGCATCGACTTCGCTGCGGATCACCTCGGAGGCAAAGGCGCTGCCGCCAGGGCTGTCGACGCGCAGAATAACGGCTTTGACTTCGTCATCAAGGCGAGCTTCGCGCAGCAGAGCCGCTGTCGAGTCGCCGCCGACAGTGCCTTGACGCTGTTGTCCGTCCACAATTGCCCCGCTGGCTACAACGACGGCAACTTGGTTCGGACTTGGCAGATCGTTATTGAACAGCGTTGGCTGGTAATCGTAGTAACTGATCTGGTTAAAGCTGTTTTCACCGTCACTGCCAAACTGTTCAATCATTTTTTGGTTTAGCTGCGGGCGGTTGGTGAGCTCGTCAACCAGTCCCATTTCCATGCTCAGTTTGGCAAAATCACCGTTTACCGCCTTGAGCTGCTTGACGAACTGGCCAAGTTCCGGCGTCAGGGCAGCAGCGTCGATGTGGCGATTCTTGGCAACATCCGCCGTGTACGCGCCCCATAGCTGGTTTAGCCATACAGTATTGGCTTCGCGTGCCTGTGCTGACATACCGTTTCGGGTATAGGGTTCAACGAAAGATTTATAGGTGCCGACCCTAAATACATGGGTGTTGACATCGAGCTTTTCGAGCAGGCTTTTGTAGTACAGGGTATAGCTGCCGTAGCCTGTCAGTAACACGCCGCCATCTGGTGACATGAAGATTTTGTCTGCATAGCTAGAGAGGTAGTACTGGCTCTGTTTGTAGTTGTCACCTACCGCATAGACAGGTTTGCCCGCTTGCTTGAATTCCTCGACGGCCTTGGCAATGTAGCGTAGCTTGGTCAGGTTGGTCTCGGCCATTCCTTTCAGGTTCAATACCAGGCCCGTGATGCGGTTATCTGTTGAAGCGGCGCGGATAGTATCAACAATATCGAAGAGTACATTTTCTTGTACGGGCGCCTGGCCCAGGGCATTGCTGGCCAATTGGTCAATCGGGTTAATGTAGGTGCGCTGTTCGACGATCGGGCCAGATAAATCCAGCACCAATGCGGCTTCTTTGGGTAGTGCCGGTTGCTCTCCGCTCTGGTTAAATGCGAAGAAAAGCAGGCCGATAACAAATAAAAAAATCAGATTAAGTATCAGCTGCCGGGTGAAACTGATCAGTTTCCAGATAGCTCGGAATAGTTTTCCAATTCCTTTGAGTACCACTTTCATGAACGTTCCTGATGATGCGATCGGTATTGTTTCTATCCTAACTTAGTAAACAAGGAATTACAGTAATAATCCTTGTTTACAATGTATTCCTTCCCTTAAGTATTGCGTGCTTCAACGGTTGTTGTAAGTAAATTTCAGCTTAGATTGTTGGGTTGTGAGTTACTACATTTGGTGGTGGATGTTGTAATAATGTAAACAAGTGTTTGATAAAAGTTTGAGCAGTTAATATACTGGTCAGACCATAACAACAAAAGAATGGAAGCCATGGACGATAAATCTTACCCTCATTTGTTAGCGCCCCTAGATCTTGGTTTCACTCAGTTACGTAACCGTGTGTTAATGGGATCTATGCACACTGGCCTTGAAGAGTCGCGAGACGGCTTCAAGAAACTTTCCGCTTTCTATGCAGCCCGAGCTCGAGGTGGGGTCGGGTTGATTGTCACCGGCGGTTTCTCGCCGAATTTCCGTGGCAGGCTGCATCCACTGAGTGCCGAGTTCAGTTCGGCGCGCGCTGCCCGGGCTCACAGGGTTATCACTGATGCTGTTCATGAAGAAGGCGGCAAGATAGCCTTGCAGCTTTTGCATGCCGGTCGCTATGCGATGCATCCGTTTGCCGTGAGTGCTTCAGCCATTCGCGCGCCAATTTCAAAGTTTACCCCGAGCAAGATGAGTAACCGCCAGATCAACAAGACGATTGAGGCTTTTGCGCGTAGTTCCGAGCTTGCGCGCGAAGCGGGTTATGACGGTGTTGAGCTGATGGGCTCGGAAGGATACCTGATTAACCAGTTTATCTGTAAGCGTTCCAACCATCGCTATGATGAATGGGGCGGAAGTTATGAAAACCGTATTCGTTTTCCAGTTGAAGTGGTAAAGGCGGTTCGCAAGCGTGTCGGGCGAGACTTCATTATCATTTTCCGTCTGTCGATGCTGGATTTGGTCGAGCAGGGCAGTACTCATGAGGAAGTGGTCCAGCTTGCGAAGGAGCTCGAAGCGGCCGGTGTGACGATTCTAAATACCGGTATCGGCTGGCACGAAGCCCGGGTGCCGACTATTGCGACGCAGGTTCCGCGTGCGGCATTTACCTGGGTGACCGAGAAGCTCAAGAGTGAAGTCAATATTCCGTTGGTGACCTGTAACCGGATCAATACTCCCCAGGTTGCCGAAGATATATTGTCCTCGCAGCAAGCCGATATGGTGTCGATGGCAAGGCCGTTTCTTGCCGATCCGGACTTTGTGGTCAAAGCAGAGCAAGATCGTGCAGACGATATCAATACCTGTATTGGCTGTAATCAGGCGTGCCTGGATCATGTGTTTGTCGGCAAGCGTGCCAGTTGCCTGGTCAACCCGCAGGCCTGTTACGAAACCGAGCTGGTGCTGACGCCAACGGCTAAGCAGCGACGTGTGGCTATCGTCGGGGCGGGACCGGCTGGGATGGCAACCGCAGTTGCAGCTGCTGAGCGCGGCTTCGAGGTTGATTTGTTTGAGAAGAACGACCATGTCGGTGGTCAGTTTAATCTGGCCATGCAAATACCGGGTAAGGAAGAGTTCAAGGAAACGATTCGTTACTTTACCCGCCGCCTGGAACAGACCGGCGTTAACGTCAAGCTGAGTCATCCTGTCGATGCCGATGAGCTTAAAGGCTATGACGAAGTGATCGTTGCAACCGGGGTTCAGCCGCGAAACCCGAAGATCCCGGGTGTGAATCATGAAAAAGTGATCGACTACCAGACGTTGATCCGAGATAAGGTACAGCTTGGTCAGAAAGTTGCCGTTATCGGTGCTGGCGGCATCGGTGTGGATGTCTCTACCATGCTGACGGAGCCGGAAAATCAGGATCTCGACAGCTGGCTTCAGGACTGGGGCGTCGACAAGTCGATTGAGCATGCCGGTGGCCTGTATCCCCATGATGAGTATGTCAGTCAGCGCCAGGTGTGGCTCATGCAGCGTAAGCCGGGCAAAGTCGGTAAGGGACCGGGACGCACCACAGGGTGGATTCATCGCAAGGTACTGGAAAAGCGCGGTGTGGAGTTGCTCAGTGGCGTCAGCTACGACAAGATTGATGATCAGGGTTTGCATATTACGGTCGAAGGTCAGCCCCGCCTGCTGGAGGTCGACAATATCGTGCTCTGTGCCGGTCAAACCTCGGTGGAGGTGTTGTCCGACAAGTTAAAGGCGATGAATGTCAATGTGCATGTCATTGGCGGTGCCGATGTTGCAGGGGAGGTTGATGCCAAGCGGGTAATCCGCCAGGGTATCGAGCTGGCCGCGAAACTATAAGAAAGTTAGTAAGCTAAGCAGCCAGTGCCGTGATATTCGGGGCTGGTTGCGAACCCCCTCTCAACTCCTTCCCCCTACTATTTCTACGGTTTTACTGTACAGTATTTATGATATTGTAAAACAATAATTATTATCATCATGAGGTTGTTATGGATGCTCTATCATTATTGTTAAATCGTCGTTCGTTACCCAAGCTGATGGAACCGGCTCCGCAGGGTGAGGTGCTGGAAAATATCTTCCGGGCCGGCCTGCGAGCACCGGATCATGCCGGATTGACGCCATGGCGATTTATCGTTTCGCATGGCGAAGGCCTGAATAAGCTGGCGGATATTTTGGTGGAAGCGGCGAAAGCTGATGGTGTCGACGAGGCGACCATTGAAAAAGCCGCGAGAGCTCCGTTTCGCGCCCCGATGGTGATCACTGTGGTTGCTAAAGTGACCGAGCACGAGAAGGTGCCGGTGATTGAGCAACACCTGTCGGCAGGTTGCGCTGCTCAGGCAATGCAGATGGCGGCGGTAGCGCAGGGTTTTTCCGGCTTCTGGCGCACCGGCAAATGGGCCTATCATCCGGTCGTGCGTGAGGCATTGGGCGTACAAGGCGATGACCAGATTGTCGGATTTTTATATATTGGTACGCCGGGCTGCCGCGCGGCAAAAGTCTCTGAGCGAGATCTGGGCCAGTTTGTTGAATACCTCTAGGCTCACTTGAAGCTTGTTCAGGTGCGGAACGCTATAAATCGTTTATCGGGAAGCTGATACTCCATCAGTTTCCCCTCTTTATTGATCCAGAGAGGTGACAGGGTTTGACCGCCGGAGTAGAATTCTCTGCTCTTGTTATTATTCCGGAGCGTGTCATGGAAAATGTCCGCCTTACACAATACAGCCACGGCGCAGGATGCGGCTGTAAAATATCCCCTCAAGTTCTTGATACTATTCTCCGAACTCAACTCGCCCCATTCTCGGATCCTAACCTGCTGGTGGGAAATGAAAGCAAGGATGATGCTGCCGTTTATGATCTCGGCAATGGCAGTTCGGTGATCAGTACCACTGATTTCTTCATGCCGATTGTCGATAACCCATTCGATTTTGGCCGCATTGCTGCCACGAATGCCATCAGTGATATCTATGCGATGGGCGGTAAGCCGATCATGGCAATCGCTATCCTTGGCTGGCCGGTCAATGTGCTGGCTCCAGAGATTGCCCAGCAGGTGATTGAAGGTGGTCGTTCGGTATGTCGTGAGGCAGGGATTTCCCTAGCTGGCGGACACTCTATTGATGCGCCGGAGCCTATCTTTGGCCTTGCCGTAACGGGTATTGTCGATACCGATCGCGTAAAGCGAAATAATCAGGCCGAAGCCGGGTGCAAGCTGTATCTGACTAAGCCGCTGGGGATCGGTGTACTGACCACGGCCGAGAAAAAATCCAAGCTAGCCGATCAGCACCAGGGACTGGCGCGTGACTGGATGTGCAAGCTGAACAAGCCGGGTGCAGATTTTGCCGATGTTGCAGGCGTTAGAGCTATGACGGATGTGACCGGCTTTGGCCTGATGGGCCACCTGAACGAAATTTGTGAAGGCAGCGAGTTAAAGGCAAAAGTATGGTTTGATCAGATCCCGCACCTACCGGGTGTGTTTGATTATATCGAGCAGGGTTGTGTACCGGGTGGTACGGGACGTAACTTTGATAGCTACGGCCATCGCCTGGGTAACATGAGCGAGCAGCAAAAAGCGTTGCTATGTGATCCGCAAACATCTGGCGGGCTGCTGTTGGCTGTGAGCCCGGAAGCCGAAGCTGAGGTTCAGGCTGTTGCCGAGCGCCACGGCATTGAGCTAAATGCAATTGGTGAATTGCTACCGGCTGATGGCGATACTACCTTGATTGAGATTTGTTAATGTCACGTCCGAATTGCGAAGATTTTCGACAGTTATTTGTCAATGATACCCCGTTAATGGATCTGCGTGCCCCGGTTGAGTTTGAACAGGGTGCCTTTCCGACATCGGTAAACCGTCCTTTGATGCAAGATAGCGAGCGTGAGGCTGTCGGTATCTGTTATAAAGAACAAGGCCAGGAGGCTGCAATTGCGCTTGGCCACAAGCTGGTTCATGGTGATATTAAAGCCGAGCGTATTGCCCAGTGGAAAGCTTTCTGCGAAGCGAACCCCGATGGTTATCTCTACTGCTTCCGAGGCGGCTTGCGCTCCCAGATCACCCAGCAGTGGCTGAAAGAGGCTGGTATTGAGTATCCGCGAGTCGTGGGTGGCTACAAGGCATTGCGACGCTTCCTGATTGATACCATCGAGCAGGTTGCCCAGCAGCCGATGACCCTGATTGGCGGTAACACCGGCTGTGGCAAAACCATCATGGTCAACGAGTTGAAAAACGGCCTTGATCTGGAAGGCGCGGCCAACCACCGTGGCTCCTCGTTCGGACGTTATGTGACCGAACAGCGAACCCAGATTGATTTTGAGAATGTACTGGCTGTGTCAATGCTGAAAAAACAGGCGCTTGGTATCAATCAGTTTGTTCTTGAGGACGAAGGGAAAATTATCGGCTCGGTCAGTGTTCCTTTACCTATTCATGCAGCGATGCAAGAGGCACCGATTGCTATTGTTGATGATCCACTCGATGTGCGTCTGGCTCGCTTGATGGATGACTATGTAGTGAGGATGCAGCGGGATTTTGTTGCTCACTACGGTGAGGAGCTGGGCTGGACACGTTTTGCCGAGTACTTGGAGCGTGGGATGTTCAGTATTCGCAAGCGCCTCGGTCTAGAGCGTTATGAGCAATTGCTGCAGGTACAGCAAGATGCGGTTCGCCTGATGCAAAGCTCGGGCTCGCTGGACGGCCATGAAGGCTGGCTCAAGCCCTTGCTGGAGCAATATTACGATCCTATGTATACCTATCAGCTCAGCAAAAAAGCTGATCGTATTGTCTTCCGCGGCGAATACGATGAGGTAAAAGCCTGGTTGGTTGATAAAACGGCGTAAACATGTGATGAGAAGCGGGGATACTGTCCTCGCTTCTTGCTTCTCGTTTCTGGTCCTGTATTTATATCCAGTGTTTTCTTGTCCTTTATTCTGCTTTTCTCTATAGTTCGTGTTACTAAGAACTAGCCAACAATTTTCATGACCCGTCTATATATTGCTGAAAAACCAAGCTTAGGCCGAGCCATCGCTGCGGTATTGCCGCGCCCCCATAAAAACAACAACGGTTATATCGAAGTTGGAAATGGCGATATTGTGACGTGGTGTATCGGCCACCTGCTCGAGCAGGTCGAACCCGATGCCTATGACGGAAAATACAAGAAGTGGAATATGGCCGATTTGCCGATTGTGCCACAGCAATGGCAACTGGTGCCGAGGAAGACGGCAAAGCAACAGCTGAGCGTTGTCCGCAAGTTGGCCAAGCAGGCTACCGAGGTTGTCCATGCCGGCGACCCGGACAGGGAAGGGCAGCTGCTGGTTGATGAGGTGATGGACTATATTAAGCTCGCTGCGAACAAGAAAGCCAGCATGCAACGTTTGCTGATTTCCGATCTTAACCCGGCAGCCGTGAAACGGGCACTGGGCAAGATGCGAAGCAACCGCGACTTCATTCCGCTGTCGGTTTCGGCGTTGGCCCGTTCGCGGGCAGACTGGCTGTATGGGATGAATATGACCCGAGCCTATACCTTGCTGGGGCAGAAAGGAGGATACCGGGGCGTTTTATCGGTTGGCCGGGTTCAGACTCCCGTATTGGGGCTGGTAACGCGACGGGATGATGAAATTGCCAATTTTGTTCCCAAGCCATTTTATGAGTTGTTTGCCCTGATCCCCTATCAGGACAATATGATCCGCGCCCGCTGGGTACCCAGTGAGGCATGCAAGCCGTGGCAGGATGAAGACGGACGGGTACTGAACCGGAAGCTGTGTGAAAACGTCGTTAACCGCATAAAGGGTCAGCCTGCAGAGGTAACCGAATCAGAGCGTAAGGAAACGCGCCAGTCTGCGCCTTTGCCGTATTCGTTGTCGGCGCTGCAGATCGATGCCGCCAAGCGATTCGGCATGAGCGCGGCCGATGTGCTGGCGACCTGTCAGTCGCTCTATGAAAAGCACAAAGTCATCACTTATCCGCGTTCAGATTGCCGGTACCTGCCACTGGATCACTTCAGGCAGGCGGATGAGGTATGTCAGGCCATAGCCAAGACTGCCGCAGAGCTTAGCTCGGCCGTTGAAGGTGCCAATACTTCACAAAAATCCAAGGCATGGAACGATAAGAAGGTGGATGCCCACCATGCAATCATCCCGACTCCCAAGGCAGTAAACAGCAATGCGCTGAGCGCCGGGGAGTATAAAATCTACCAGCTTATCGCCAGACAGTACCTGATGCAGTTCTATCCAGCAGCTGTCTATAGTGAGGCGAAACTAGTCTTTACCATTGCGGGTGGGATGTTTGTGGCCAAAGGACGTCAGTTGATGAGTGCGGGTTGGCGAGAGTTGCTGGGACGAGAGGACTCGACCAGTGAACAGGACCTGGCCGACAAGGTTCCACCGCTTGACAAAGGTACGGTACTGACCTGCCAGGACGGTGAAATAAAGGACAAAATGACAGAGCCGCCCAAAGCATTTACCGAAGCGACATTGTTGCAGGCAATGACAGGTATCGCCCGGTTCGTATCAGATCCGTCACTGAAAAAAATCCTCCGTGATACCGACGGGTTGGGGACCGAGGCCACCCGTGCCGGGATCCTTGATATTTTGTTCAAACGTCAGTTACTAACACGGCAGGGCAAGAGCATTCATGCCACTGAGGCTGGCCGGGGGCTCGTTTATGCGCTTCCCGATGAGTCAACGTATCCGGACATGACGGCGCACTGGGAGCATCAGTTGCAGGATATGGCGGAGAAGAAATGTGCCTATCAGCCGTTTATGGATGCACTGCAGGAACGGGTCCAGCAGATCATGGAGAAAGTGAAACATAGCGAGGTCCCCCCGAGTTTGCGAGAGCTGAAATCACCGGAGCCTTTTAAAGGCGGCAAGAAGCGGCGTTACAGCAAAGGCAGCAAGGGAGGAGGCAGAACTGGCACTAAGACCAGTAGCAGCCGGGCGGGAGCGAAACGCAAGCCACGAAAGAAAGCCGACTAAGCATGTTCGTAATACTGATTGCGCCCCAGCGACTTGGCTTCATATAGTGCCCCATCGGCCTGCTTGAAAAACTCGCCGGGGGAACTTTGCACAGAGGGAACTGTCGTGCTGATCCCGATGCTGATGGTAACTATGTCTGGTGAGCTGCTGACCCCCTTGCTGCGGGGTAGCTGCAGCTCACGTATTGCATGAATAGCGCGTTGGGCGGCGTAACGGGCTGCACTTTTGTCCTGGCCCGGAAGCAGCAGTACAAACTCTTCCCCGCCGTAGCGTGCAAAGAGGGCTCCGGCTCGTTTTTCCAGCGTTGCCAAGGTGTTGGCAATGATTTTCAGGCACTGGTCACCAGCGGCGTGACCGTAGCTGTCGTTATAGGCCTTAAACAGGTCGACATCGATGATCAGCAGGGAAAGCGGAAGCTGGTGGCGTTCGGCGCGACGCCACTCTTCGTTAATCCTTCTATCGAAGACCCGGCGATTGGGCACCGAGGTGAGCGGATCAAGCCGGGATATCTTCTCTAATTTTCGGTTTACCTTTTCCAGCTCAGCGGTACGGTCAGATACCCGCTGCTCAAGCTCTTTGTTCAGGTTGATCAGATTTTCTTCTGCCTGACGGCGGACAAGATGCTGCGAAACGATGAAACCAAATTGTTTTAGCAGTTGCTGATGGTAGTTATGGAGTGGAGTGCCGGTTAACAGGTTGTCACAGGCAATCCAGCCTACCGGGGTGTCTTCGTCCCATAGCGAAATATAGGCGCTCCAGCCAAATCCAACCTGCTTGAGCTCATGGAAAAGCGGCGTATTTTCTTCAATGGCCAGGTACTCTTTGCGCCGGTAGTCTTTGTTAATTTTGGTAAACCATAGATCCGGTATTTCTTCCTCGAAATAATGCTCGTTCACCGTCTTGCCGTGAATATCTGTGCCGTACGTGCCTTGCATGCGGTTCTTCCCTTTAAACAGAAAGATAGCCATGCGGTCGATGAGCAGCAGATTTTTTGCCTCATCGACGGCGGTAAAAAGCATATTATCCATAGAACCGGCGCGCCAGAGTTTGAATGAAATATCGTGCAGCGCCTGGAGCTGCTCTTTGAGCAGTTGCTGCTCTTGCTGGCTGATCTGCAGTTCACGCTCAGCAGAGCGGCGACCGTCATGTTCATCCTGAATACTTTCGCTCAGTAGGCAGGCATCGAGCTCAGAGGCCATGAGGGCAGCCAGGAAAGAGAATTCACTGCCTTCTGTGATTGAATGCTCCGGAAAATCGACGATAAGGCAACCGATGATATGGGAACGTCGCTCCAGCGGCAGGCATAAGCGCGCGTAGCCGTCACGTAGTTCAACTCTGGGCGTACGTTGACGAATAGCCCTGGTTACCTGGAAGAATGGAATACTGTTACGGTCAGAAATGTCGACGGGCGGGAATTGGTAGTGGATCCCGGTGTCATTCATTTCGAGAAGAATTTTCCATCGCGATTTGTAGGCAACGACCAGCTGGGCCCGGTAGGCCGAGAAGCTTTCGCTTAGGTTTCGGCAGGTGAGTTCGCAGACAGTGCGAAGTCCATGGGCCTTCCCCCATTGCTCAAGGATGCGTTGATAAAAATTGTCTAACCGTTCAGTTTGGGTCAATACAGGTTGTCCGTGTGAGAGTTAAGTCGTTGAGCACTTATTTTTATCAATCACAGAAATAAAGCTAGGCACCAAGCCCGCATTATGATTAGAAAGTTGGGCAGATTTATAAATTTGCGACTCAAAACACACCGATTTTTAGTGTGTGTGGGGGATTGTGTCAGGTTGGTTGGCCATTGTGGTGGAATGTTTATTATATATCAATCAGTGGATTACGGTGATATGGCGTTGTTATGGGGGCTCCAGGCTCGGAGGGGGGCCTGGAGAACGCTGGGCGTAGTATCTTGTTCAGTGAGCGCTACCAAGGAAGTTGCTGTCCCTGAAAATCAATAAATGATCCGGAGTCTTCCAAGGTTAATTGGTCTAGCACCTGCTTTAGCCCGGCGGCTGAAGCATCGGGTGTGATAAGGGCATTAGGCCCGCCCATCTCTGTTTGTACCCAACCTAGGTGAAGGGCAACCGAGATGATCCCCTGCGGTGACAAATCGTTTGACAGGCTCTTGGCCACGGAATTAAGTGCCGCTTTGGAAGAGCGATAGATATAACCGCCGCCGCTGGTATTTTCGGTCATACTTCCAACCTTGGACGAGAGGTTGGCGATGATACCGGGCTGCTTGGCTAAGAGTTGAGGGTAGAAAGACTCGGCCAGTTTCAGTGGTGCGATGGTATTTATCTCGAGTACCTTTCGCCACTCATCGAGATCGGTGTTACCAAAGCCATAGCCTTTGGGGCCGTAGTATCCGGCATTGTTGATAAGCAGGTCGAGGGGGACATCGGTCATTTCCTGGCTTAGTGCTGCTACTGCCTGATAGTCTGTGACATCCAGTTGGTGCAAGGTCAGGGCGGTGTTATTGGCCTGAAGCTGCTGAAGCTCAGCTGCATCGACGGTATGGCGGCAGCAGGCATAGACTCGCCAGCCTGCCGACAGGTAGGCCTTCACCAGTGCGAGGCCGACACCTCGGTTAGCCCCGGTTATAAGTGCATTTTTTTTCATGGTTAAATCCTTTTGATTTTTTGCCAAGTGTATACCAAGCAAATAGTTTTTGTAGCTGGCTATTTATTCAGAATCAGTATCGAAACTAAGACAGCGCAACGCGGCCAAGCTAGCCTATTATGTTCAGTGTTGCCTATGATTTTCGATGCTATTTAGGGTGGTGTGCTATGACTCTTATAATGCGCGGGAGCTGGGTTGTCGGCATCGTTATTTTGGTTGCCAGCTGTGCAGATACTCGCCATGAAAGGCTTGTTGAGCTGGGGTTTACCCGTAATTACCTTGATGGATACCAAGATGGCTGTAGCAGCCGGAAAGAGGAAGCTCAGACTTACCATGACGGCTTTCGTCGTGATCCGGAGCGGCTGCTGACTGACAAGAAATATGCCAGTGGCTGGAATGACGGGTTTGAGCAGTGTTACGCCGATAATTCCAAGTTTTATTAGTTTGGGTTGCTTGGGTATAGAACAAAGGCAGCTTGAAAGCTGCCTTTGTAGGGATGGATCAAGCCGTTTTGGCCTAGGGTCACTCTGGCTGATAGAAGCGCTTCAGTTCATGCATGACCTGCATCAGGGTTGAAAGCTTCGGTTTTCCGCCGCTTTTCAGCTTGTAGTCCTGATCATAAACTCGGTAATTACCGTGTTTATCTACTACTGTCGTCGTGTTTTTCTGCAGTACGACAATGTCTCGGTCACTCCCTGCCAGTACCCAGCGGCGCTTGGGGCTAGTTTCGAACAAACTGACACCGCTGCTGTAGTCCGTCACCGGCGTGGTTGTTGCCAATAATGACTCCATCAACGTCGGTACAAGATCCAAATGGCTTGTTGCGCGTGTAGTCTGGGCCGGAACACTTCCTGGCCAGTGCATGATAAACGGTACTTTTAGCTGGTAGCGACTGTAATTGGTTTCTGCACCCCAGCTATTGGTCCCGGTCTCATTAAATTCGTTGCCGTGGTTTGAAGTGATGACGACCACGGTATTGTCCAGCGCATTGTTGGCAACGAGTTGATCAAACACATCAATAAGCAGCTCATCAACATAGTAGGCCGCATTGCGGTAACTGTTCTTCAGTAACTGAGTTGTATCGATATTGGCAGGATTCGAGTCGGAACTGCTCAGGGACGGTTCAAACTGCGGGGCAAAGTCGCCATCTTCCTCGAAATTCTCGATAGATGCCAGTTCAATATAGCTAAACCACGGCGAGTCGTTGGATTGGGTATCTAGCCAGTCCTTCCAGTCAGCGATGGCTTTCGTGTCACTATTGGTATTTGTTTCATCAGCTATTTTCGCCAGCTTGCGGCTGGAAAAAATTGCTTCCGAGTAGATGGATGTCTCGAAACCGTTACCACTGAACAAGCCAAACTGGTAACCGCGCCTTTTAAGCGTATCAAGTAATACCGGTGACGAGTTCGCAGAGCGGACACTGTTGATATAGCCGGCCGGTAACCCGTAGAAGAGGCCAAAGACGCCCCCGGCATTCTCGTTACTGGCACTATAGTGGTTGCTGTAGTTGAGGTTTTGCTGGGCAAAGGCGGTTAGATACGGCATGGTTTCTTTATTGACCATATCGCTGCGCAGACTATCAATCATCACGATCAGCACATTTTGGCCTGTGCCCTGATCGTTGAACGCCAGCTTATTCATTGGATAGCGGATATGTTCGCTTTCGGCAATCCCCTGGGCATCAAGGCGTTTTGCATACTCCTGTCTATCCAGCCAGCCATGCTTCTCCATGAAGGTCTTGGCGGTCATCGGGTAGGACAGCGGGAAGTTGGAGCGCTGCACGGTCACCGGACGGTATAGGTTCGCATCCGCCCAGATATAGATCAGGTGGCTGCTCAGGAAACAGAAGCCGAAAATCATAGCGATAGGTACGCCGACATGTTTGCGAGTCAGCTTCCTGAGCTTGCGCCACAACCATTCAGACAGAATTAACTGCATAAGGAATATTGCAGGGACAGCAACAAATAGATATTGCCAGCGGGCGTTAAGATCTGTTTTCTCTCCGCTTAACAGCAAGTCCCACACTAGTGGACTCAGGTGCAAATCCAGAGACTCATAGGCATGGGTGTCCAGAAGCAACCCTGTCAGGCCAATGGTGCCGACCAATACCGCAAACAGCCGCATCAGGCGCTGTGAGGGGATCAGAAAGCTGGCCGGAAAGAGAACCAGAATATAAAAACCAAAGACAAGAAACCCGAAGTGTCCGACCCAACTTAATCCAAGATAAAGTTGGCCCAGGATGCTTTCGGGCCATTCAGAATGGGCAATATAACGGGTGCCAAGTAGCATGGCCGCGATGATATTGAAAAAACTGAACCAGTGTCCCCAGCTGATCAGCTGTGAGACTTTGTCTTTATAATTGTTACCGCTGGTGACCATAGATGTCAGTAATTCCCAGTCATAGTTGCGACGCCAACAAACAAATTAATCTTCCTTAATCGAGGAGAGCAGAGCTTGTGAGAATTTTTCTGCGATTGCTTTCCTTTGCGATGCTGGAACGTCGGCATTGATCACGTTGGTAGCGATGTTACCTACGATCATCAGTGCTAGTTCCGCAGAAGCATCATGCTTCTCTAGTACATCGAACACGTCATCAATGATTTGTTCAACTTTTTTATTGGTGTATTTTGAAGTAATTGGCATAGGAAGTCTTGTTTAATGTTAAAGAAAGCGACTTATAATAACCTACACTTTAGATTTACTGAAACTTTTCCATTATGAGTCTTACGCTTTCGAACGTCATCCTGCACCAACTGACAAAAAATGGTCAGGATGAACTTGAAGTTCACCTTAGAAAACAAACGCTTGAAAATAACCAATCGACAGAGGACCTGGTTGCTGAACTACACCGGGTCTACAGCAGCAAGGGCGCGAAAGGCTTTGCCCACTTTGCAGAAGACAGTGAGTTCAGCCATTGGCTGAAGCAAATTCGCTCCGGAGAATTAGATTTCCTGTCGTTTTCTAACCAATCGGCAAAAAAATTGCAAACCGAGCTGGCTAAATATCCGTTTGCCGATGCCGGCACCCTGGTTATGGCCGAGTATCAGTCTCTGGCGACCGACTATCTGTTTATCGGTTTACTGCCGACCTGTCACAGTATGAAGGTGACCGAGCAACTTGATATCAGTGCGACTGACTATCTCGATGTCGGCAAAATGGACATTGTTGCACGCATCGATCTCTCGTCCTGGGAAACTGATAGCGAGTCAAACCGATACCTGACCTTCATCAAGGGGCGTGTCGGTCGAAAAATTGCAGATTTTTTCCTTGATTTTATGCAGGCAGAAGTCGGGCTGGACGTGAAGGAACAAAATCAGGTGTTGATGCAGGCGGTTGAGGACTACTGTGCTGACTCGCGTTTGGAAAAGGAAGAGAAGCAGCAATACCGTAAGCAAGTCTACGATTACTGCAATGGCCAGCTACAGGCCGGCGATGAGGTGACGGTGAAGGAGCTGGCGGGAGAGCTGCCGACCACCGAGGACGGCACTGACTTCTATCAGTTTGCTGCCAATCAGGGCTACGAGTTGGAAGAGAGCTTTCCGGCCGATCGTACCGCCATGCGCAAGCTGACCAAGTTTGTCGGTTCAGGTGGCGGGGTGTCGATTAACTTTGACAGCATGCTTCTGGGCGAGCGCATTTTTTATGATGCCGATACCGATACGCTGACAATCAAGGGAACCCCACCGAATTTGAAGGATCAACTGCAGCGACGTCTGAACACTGATAGTTAAATTACGCTGACTACCAGACAGCCACCTTTATCTATGATGAAGGTGGCTTTTTTGTATCTTGGATATTGATATGCCATTGCGTGCATAATGTCTAATGGAATATGGTTAAGATGTTGGCTAAGCTAAATGTTAGTGTTGCTAGGCTATGATGACTTGGTTTTTATATATTAGCGTTGGAGAGAGGTGTGCCAACCGGTTCTTGAAATACCGTAGATAGGGGTGAGTATGAAAATAGAAGAAAAGCCTGTATCAGAGTCTGCTGTTGCACCTGTAATGCCAGAGCGAAGTCGGCAGGCTGAACAGCAGGGCAGAGACTCGTCACCTATTATTCTCGTATTGGGTTTATTGTTATTGTTGGTCGGAACGGGCGTTATTGCCTATCTTTCTATGCTATCGGCATCGACCCTGAGTTTCATCAGTTCTACCTCGCAGTTGCAAAATGAGGCTGAGCAGTTGCGGTGGCAAGTGATTACCGTATCTGCCGATTCATCACGGCCCGTTTCAGAACAACAAAGTGAACTGACAGCACCGTTTCGTAGCCGTTTGACCGAGTGGCAACATGGTGATAGTCCGGCTTCAGTTCAAGCCAAGATCACCCCGTTGGTTAAGCAGGGCAATCAATTTGCCGACCAGGCAGAATATGCCTGGCTGACGCGGCATTATGTTTTTGACAGAGAGACTCTCCTTGCTAAAGGTCAGGTTGCCGCAGACCTGACGGCGATCGAAAGTGTCGATCTGAATCCTTTCCTTGCTTCTCTTCAGAAGTTGCAATCAGTTTTGGTCCAATCAGAGACAACCCTGACCTGGTTGTGCTTGATACTGGCCGTTCTGGTAGCGCTCGTGGGTATTGGTGGGGCGAGCTATGGTGTTGTCGGTCGACGTAGGAACATGCAGGCCATGCCGATCACGGAGGCGACATCAGCATTGTTGGTACCGGAGTATGATTCAAGAGAGGATTGCGATGTTAAGGGCCAGGGTGCGACTGCCGGGGACCCAGAGCACGCCAGCAAGGCTTCAGCCAAGCTATCACCAATTGAAGAGCAAAAAAGCCGTATTGCGGATTCTGTACTTGATACGGAACAGATGCTCGACAGCATGGACGGTGACAGGGAGTCTGTGGTGATGCTGCTGGAGGTTTTCCTCAAGGAGCACATTGATGATGCCAAGCGGCTATCTGCCAGCCTTGAGCGCGGTCAGTGTGATGAGGTAAGTTTAATTTCACACAGCCTCAAAAGTGTTGCCAGCAGTTTTGGCGCCAGCAGGTTGCGCCAGCGTGCTGAATATATCGAGCATTGTTGCAAACAGGGTATTGCAGTTCACGCCGAAGATATTGAGCGATTAGATCAGGCGCTTAAAGAGCTGAAGGCGGCCATCGTGGCGTACCTTGCCGAGGAAGCAGAACGCGAACAAGATGCTGTTGTGGTTGAAGAGATGACATGTGTTGAAGAGTTGGCGAATGCTGAACAGATTGGGGGTGTTGCGCCTGAAGTGATTCAGGATGCTGAGATCCAGCCCGTTGAGACCGATCTTTCTCAGATCAAGTCTTCTGAAGTACCAGATATTGCCGATCGCGACAGTGCAGACCGTGAGAGCTTGGAGGCTGAAGCCCAGCAGTCAGGGCCTCAGAGAGAGGATGAGCAGCTAGACGTGCTGAATGTGGCGTATGTGATGGAGTCTATGGATGACGATGCAGAATCAGTCAAAATGTTGTTTGAGATATTTATCGAGGAACATGCTCTTGATGCGAAAAAGCTACAGCAGATGGTCTATCAGCGTGCGCCCGATGAAATAGATGAGGCTGCTCTGAGGTTGGTTCACAGTCTAAAAGGGGTCGCAAGCAGTTTGGGTGCTGAGTCCCTAAAGCGGCAGGCGGAGATCATCGAGAAGCATTTTAAAAAGCAGCAAGTTGTTGCTGATGCTGAATATAGGAAGCTCGAGAAAGTCCTGAACGATACCGTTGTTGCCGTTACCCATTATTTGACTCAGAACGCAGCGGTAGTTGCCTAGGCTCTTGCTGGGAAAATTGAGATCAATATGGGTGAATTTGGTGTTTTTTGACTCAAAAACGTGAGGGTGGACGCACTTATCACAGAATAACAGCTTTCTAGTTTGGGCTTGGTTAGATATTTATACTGTAGGTATGGTTGATTTGGCGGAATAATTCAATCGACAGGCAAAATTGATCTTTATCAAAGGTTGTTTTTGGCTGCGATGGATAATACCGCCCCTATGATAGTTCAAACGAAACATTCAGTTCGTAAGCAGCGTGAACTGGACACAGCAAAAGCGATGATTCGCCTATATTGTAAAACGCTGCACCGTGGGGCAATCATTTGTCCTGAATGTGAAGGGCTTATTGAATATGTCGAAACGCGGGTTGCCAGCTGTCGCCTGGGAGAAGACAAGCCTAACTGTCTGCAATGCAAGAGTCAGTGTTACCACCCTGCCAAGCGACTGCATTTCTCTCATGTGCTGCGTTGGTCTTCGCCAAAATTCGCCTGGCGGCGTCCGTTGCAGGCCTTAAAGTTCAAACTCGACAGTTATCGCTCTGTAGGAACGGTTGACACACAGTCAATGTCGACAAGATAACAGCTTCGAGATAAATCACACAGAAGTGTTCGATACATTTTGGCTATATACGACAAAGGCTGCATGATGCAGCCTTTGTTTGTTTTGCGCCATTATAACGACTGGTCCATGTTAAGGCGTTAAGCCGAAAGTCCCAGTGTGTTTAACCAGATTGCGATACGGTCATCGGTAAGCTCAGGCTGGCGGTCTTCATCAAGAGCCAGACCGACAAACTTATCGTCTTTAACCGCGCGCGAGTCATTAAACTCATAACCGTCCGTTGGCCACTGGCCGATGATCTCGCCGCCTGCTTCAACAATCAGATCGGCCAGATCGCCCATTGCGTCCTGGAAGCTATCCGGATAGTCCACCTGATCACCCAGACCAAATAGCGCTACTTTCTTTCCGCTTAGATCAGCATCTTCCAGCTCTGGTACAAAACAGTCCCAGTCCGGCTGCATTTCACCATAGTTAGCAGTTGGCGTACCGAGGATCAGCAAATCATAGTCGTCAAACACTTCATTGCTGCAGCCGGCAATATCGTTAGTTTCCAGCTCCAGTCGGGCTGCGATCTTTTCTGCAACTTTCTCGGTGTTGCCTGTGTCACTTGCGAAAAAAATACCAATATTTGTCATGTTCATCTCCAGCTAACTTGTATTGCTGATGGTTCAGTCTGTTTATGTTCGGTTAGGCGTAGCAGAGAGCTGCCACGCCTAATGATTATTTCTTTTCAGGCTTCCATTGGCCTAGTTGCTCCAGTAACAGGTGCTTGTGAGCAACTTGCTGGCGCAACCGTACCAGGTTGGCCTGATACTGTTCAGGGTTGCGGCGCAGGATCTGCGTAAAGCGAGCTTCACGGCTGATCAGCTCCTCGACATCCTTTTTCGGTGCTTTGGAGTCCATTTGCAGAGCGGCCCTGCCTTTGTCTGTCCGGCGCGGATCGAAGCGGAACAGCGGCCACAGGCCGGTTTCGACCAATAGTTGCTGGTGCTCGACACCTTCGGCCATGTCGAAGCCATGGGTGATACATGGCGAGTAGGCGATGACCAGCGATGGTCCCGGATAGGCCTCGGCCTCCTGCAGTGCCTTGATGGTCTGGTTCATGTTGGCACCCAGGGCAATTTTGGCGACGTACACATTGCCGTGCATCATCATGTTTAGCGCCAGATCTTTACCGTTGCTGGTTTTCCCTTGGGTGGCGAACTTGGCCACAGCACCGGTAGGCGTTGCTTTGGACTGCTGTCCACCAGTGTTGGAGTAACCCTGAGTGTCCATTACCAGTACATTGACGTTGTCGCTGCCGGCCAGAACATGGTCTAAACCGCCGAAACCAATATCGTAGGCCCAGCCGTCACCGCCGACTATCCAGTTACTCTTGGCAACCAAATCGTCAGCACGTTCGTTGAGCTGGCGGTGGCTGTATGGCAGCTCGGCTCTCATTCGGCTGAGGTTCTGACGCTGACGGGTTACAGCGGCTTCGCTACTGTCAAAGGCATCTTGCTTGATCTGCTCCTGTAGCTCGGTCGGTAAGATGTCAGCAGCTGTCTCCAACAGGCTTAGCGCGTTGTTACGTTTGCTGTCGAGTGCCAGGCGCATACCCAGACCAAACTCGGCGTTATCCTCGAATAGGGAGTTTGCCCAGGCAGGCCCGCGTCCGTGTTTATCGACGGCATACGGTGTGGTCGGCAAGTTACCGCCGTAAATTGACGAACAGCCGGTAGCATTGGCGACTAACAAACGATCACCAAACAGCTGGGTTAGGAGCTTCACATAGGACGTTTCTCCGCAACCGGAACAGGCTCCGGAATACTCGAACAATGGCTGCAGCAACTGGCTGGTACGGGCATCGATACGTTTGATATCAATACGCTCAAGCTCTGGCAGATCAAGGAAGAACTCGTAGTTCTTGCTTTGTGATTCCAGTACCGGCTGCTTCGGTGCCATGTTGATGGCCTTGCGCGACGGGTCGGCTTTGTCACTGGCCGGGCAAGCCGTGGTACAGAGGTTACACCCGGTGCAGTCCTGCGGTGAAACCTGCAATGTGTATTGTTGGCCTTTAAAGTCTCGCTGTTTGTACTCGGCTCTCTTGAAGCCTTCGGGTGCTGTTGCCAGGGCGTCTGGGGTGACGGTCTTGGCACGGATAGCAGCGTGCGGGCAGACAAGGGTACAGATATTACACTGGGTACACAGATCTTCTTCCCAGACCGGCACTTCCTGGGCAATGTTGCGTTTTTCCCACTGGCTGGTAGCCGTCGGCCAGCAACCGTCTACAGGAAAGGCACTTACCGGTAGCAGGTCGCCTTTGTCGGCCATCATCATAGCACTGACGCGCTTGACCAGATCGGGAGCCTTTTCATTAACGACAGGCGGACGGCGGAACAAGCTGGTGGCCTGCTGCGGAATCGCCACCTGCTGCAGACGGGCAACGGTTGCATCGACGGCCTTGTGGTTGGCCTCGACGATAGCCGGGCCACGCTTGCTGTAGCTTTTCTCAATCGCCTGTTTGAGCTGGGCAATAGCCTGCTCGAGTGGCATTAGTTCGCTGAGGGCAAAGAAGGCCGTCTGCATGATGGTGTTCAGACGGTTTTTCAGCCCGAGCTCACGGGCCAGCTCTACGGCATTGATAACATACAGATTGAGCTGTTTGTCGATGATGACCTTCTGGACTTCCTGCGGCAGGTGCTCCCAGACGTCATCAGCGTTATGCGGGCTGTTTAGCAACAGGGTACCCTGCTCGGCAGCGTGCTCGAACATTTCCAGTTTGTTGACAAACTGGAACTGGTGGCAGGCAATAAACTCAGCCTGCTCAATCAGGTACGGCGCTTCGACAGGCATGGTGTCAAAACGCAGGTGAGAAACAGTCGTACCGCCTGATTTCTTGGAGTCATAGACGAAATACCCCTGCGTATGCAGGTCGGTGTTTTCACCAATGATCTTGATAGTGTTTTTATTGGCACTGACCGTACCGTCGGCACCCAGACCGTAGAACAGGGCACGTAGTCGGCTGCTTGGCTCGGCATCAATGGCAGGAACCGGCGGCAGAGAAAGGTGGGTGATATCATCACAGATCCCCACCGTGAAGTTATGGCTGAGCTGCTCGTCGGCCATCGCATTGAAGATGCTGACGGCATGGCCCGGATTGAATTCTTTCGATGACAGGCCGTAGCGACCGCCCATTATTGCAGGCAGGTGCGGGTATTGTTTTGCCGCGTACGCCTGTTGGATGGTTGATACCACATCAAGATATAGCGGCTCACCGACGGAGCCTGGTTCTTTGGTACGATCCATGACGGCGATCTGCTGAACGCTGGCAGGCAGCACGGACATGAAATGCTTGAGCGAGAACGGGCGATAAAGGTGAACACTGACGATACCGATTTTACGTCCGGTCGTCAGCAGGTGATCAATTGCCTGCTCAACAGCCGAGGTGGCCGAGCCCATAATCACAATGACATCGGTGGCTTCCGGGTGTCCGTAGTAATCAAACAGCTTGTATTCTCTTCCGGTCAGGCTGGCAAACTGGGCCATTTTATCAGCCACGATATCCGGACATGCCTGATAGAAACCATTGGCGGCTTCACGTGCCTGGAAGAAAGTGTCCGGGTTTTGAGCTGTACCGCGAATGCTTGGCGCATCGGGTGTCAACCCACGCTGGTGGAAGCTATCAACATGATCTTCGGAGATCATCTGGCGAATGGTGTCATCGTCGATCATCGCGATCTTGTTGATCTCATGCGAGGTGCGGAAACCATCGAAGAAATGGACAAACGGGATCCGGCTTTCCAGTGTTGCGGCCTGACTGATGAGGGCAAAATCGTGGGCTTGCTGGACCGAATTGGCCGCCAGCATGGCAAAACCGGTTTGACGTACCGCCATTACATCGGAATGATCACCGAAAATGGACAGGGCATGGGTAGCAAGCGTTCTCGCTGCGACATGCATAACAAACGGCGTCAGTTCACCGGCAATTTTGTACATGTTCGGGATTTTTAGCAGCAAGCCCTGAGATGAGGTAAAGGTGGTGGCCATCGAACCGGCCATCAATGCACCGTGAACCGCACCAGCTGCACCACCTTCAGATTGCATTTCAATAACCCGCGGTACTTGTCCCCACAGGTTTTTTTGTCCCTGGCTCTCCCAGATCTCACAGGCTTCCGACATCGGGGAAGAAGGTGTGATGGGATAAATGCCGATGACTTCATTGCAGCGATAGGCGACGGAAGCGGCGGCTTCGTTGCCGTCCATCGTGGCATAGGTGATGTTTTGGTTATCAATCCGTGGATTTTTAGGCATAACTTACTCCAGCGAACAAGCACTGTCTGTTCAAGCTAAGGCTGATGGTGCTGAAATGGGGTACCGTCAGTAATTAAGCTTGGCTGTCTTATTATTTTGAATCGGGCCGACCTCTGTGTGGGTAGGGTGAGGCCGGCCCGGTTGAGCGAAGGGAGCGAAGCGACTTAGGCTTCGACTACCTCAATCTCTGGCTGAGGGTTCAGCATTTTGGCAAGGTCATCTTCAACATTGCCAGTTAGCTGCAGGTTGAACTGCTGCTGCAGGAACTCGAAGATTGCCTCGTTGACAAATTCTGGTGGGTTAGGGCCCAGGTAGATGTTCTGGATACCCAGGTTGAACAGGGCAAGCAGGATCAGAACGGCTTTCTGTTCCATCCAGGACAGAACGATGTTCACAGGCAGCTCGTTAACCGGTACACCCATCGCATCGCTCAGTGCAAGTGCAATCATCACGGCACCATAGCTGTCGTTACATTGGCCAAGGTCAAGGTAGCGAGGGATCTCTGTGCCCGGTACGGTACCAAAGTCGTGGTCATTGAAGCGGAACTTGCCACAAGACGAGGTCAGGATAATGCAATCGTCCGGAATAGACAGCGCCAGATCACGGAAGTAATCGTTCGGCTTGCCTGGTTTGTCACAACCGGCAACCACGAAGAATTGCTTGATCTTGCCAGCGTTAACGGCATCCAGAATTTGCGGAGCAAGGCCAAGAATCGTTTTGTAGTTGTGCCCTGTCATCAGAGTATCGTCGCTGTCGAAGCCTTCGATATCCGGCAGGCCTAGTGTTTGCTCGATCAGCGGCGCAAAATCATCTTCTAGCTGGCGGCAGTTGTCGATACCCACAATACCGTAGCTGTACAGACGGTCGGCGTAATCTGCACGTCCTGTCGGAGGAACGATACAGTTGGTCGTTACAATAATGGTACCGTTCCACTTCTGGAACAGTTGTTTTTGGTCAAACCAAGCTTTACCGATGTTGCCTTTCAGGTGGCTGTACTTACGCAGCTCTGGGTAACCGTGGGCTGGCAGCATTTCGGAGTGGGTGTAGATGTTGATGCCTTTGCCTTCGGTGGCAATCAGCAGGCGTTCTAGTAGCTCAAGATCGTGACCGGTAACAAGAATACCTTTACCTTCGGCTTTGTTCTGCGGTACGCATACAGGAGTAGGGATCCCGAGGCGACCGTGGTGAGCTTCACCGAGGCGAGACATCATTTCGCTACCGGCACCACCGATTTTCATTAGCTGGGCAATATGCTGGTCAAAGCTAAAGTTAACGTTTGTCAGCGTGAAGTACAGTGTTTCGGCGATAACATCGTCAACCGATTTGGTATCCGCGCCAAGATCGTCGGCATGGGTACGGTATGCTGACAGACCTTTCAGGCCGAAAATCATAATATCCTGAAGGCGAGACAGGGTTTCATCCTTACCGCATGTACCCTGAGTTTTACCTGTGCTGCCACAGCCGCCGCTTTGGGCCATTGAGCACTGGTGACAAAACATTGCTAGGTTCGACATTATTGCATTCCTTAAAAGGTGTATTTATTGTGCAACTTTATAATAGGGGAGGAGGATATAGGTACTGAATGCCCCGGGTCATTGATCCGGATCATTATCTGTTCAATAACCTATATCTTAAATGAAACTTTTGATACCGAGCAGGAAAGCATCAGCTTGTACGAGTTTGTCAGGATTGGGTCATATTGGTTGAGAGGGGCTATTTGCAGTTATATTCTATTGATTGAACCGTCAGTTATTCATGGTCAGTGTAACGATCAATGCGAAATAACATTGCTATGAAGAAGAAGGAATATTGACCTGATAGAAGTCTGTATCGAGGTTGGCAATGAAAACGTGCAAACTGGAAAGAAAGCTAAGAAAAGAAATGCTTCATGAGTCTCAAAGGCACCTGTGTGCGGTCAGAGCGAAATTTATGAAACGGTATACCGGCAATCGACATCGAAGCTCTCAGCGAGATTACGAGCGGCAGGACAATCAGTATTAACACACAGAGCGCGAAAGGCGCCCTGTGTTGTTTTCATTGCGTTTGGTAATTAGTTTGCGAGTTTGATAAGCACTCTTTTCAGTAGCTGAATGCGAGGCTCAATCGTGTCCAGTTCAAGATATTCATCGGCACTGTGGAAGCCTGCCCCGGCCGGACCCAGACCATCAAGGGTAGGAATACCCAGCACGGCCGTCAGGTTGGCATCTGAGCCGCCACCGACTTCCTGCCACTTGATATCAATACCCAGCTCTTTGCCTGACTCTTCAACCAGCGCCATTAGGGCCTCGGTTTTCTCCGACGGTACCATCGAAGGCTTATGGGCTTCACGATCAATGGTTATTGCCACACCATCAACAAAAGGTTTTTCTGCCATTGCGCGGATTTTGGCATCGGCATCGGCATACTCGTCGTTGTCCCAGAATCGGACATCGACCACGGCTTCGGCGTGATCCGGGACGATATTGGCACCCGCGCCGCCTTTGACAACACCGACATTGAGGGTTGTGCCTGACTCAAAGTTGGTGAGTGCATTGATGCCAAGGATCCAGTTGGCCATTTCGGTGATGGCACTTCGCCCGCTTTGCGGATCGTTACCGGCATGGGCAGCTTTGCCTGAGAAAGTCAGACGGTAACGTGCCATCCCTTTTCGTGCCTTGACGAGCGAGCCATCGGCGCGGGCAGCTTCGGCGACTAGGACATGTTTGGCATTCACCGCCACACTTTTCAGCCACGTTTCAGAATGCAACGAGCCGATTTCTTCATCCGGGTTCATGCAGATACAGATAGACAGCTTATCGAGTGTACTTTTATCCATGTCGCGCAGGGCATAGACAACATTCAGCAGGCCGGATTTCATGTCAGACACGCCAGGTCCATAGGCGCGCTTCTCATCGACTGTCATTGGGCGGGCTGCCACGGTGCCGACTGGGAAAACAGTGTCCATGTGTCCGATCAGCATGACATCGATACTGTCGCTGTCTGGCTTGTTGCGAACTTCCAGGCCAGTGCCTGCAATACCGCAGTCAACACGTTTGACATACCAGCCCATGTCCAGATACTTATTCGCCATTTGCTGGGCAATAACCTCAATGCCTTCGGTGGTCAGCGTACCGCAGTCGACATTGATAAGCGGGCGTAATTCTTCGAGGTATTCATGTAAAGAGAAATCTTGTTGTGAGGTGTTCATAGTCACTCCTGAAAAATGCTCCCTGTCGCAGCAGGGACTGAAAGGCAGCAGGAAAGAGGGAGCCGGAAGCCCCCTCTCTGAGAATTAAACGAGAATGTTCATTACAAACATGGCGGCGAATGCATTCAGGACAGACAGGGCAATCATAACCGGAATGTAGCGCCCTTCGGTGCCGATAGGGCCCATGATCCGGCCCATGTATTGCACCTGAGAGCCCATCAGGTAGATAGCCGGTGCCAGAATCGCGATATGCTGACCGTTTAGGATACCCTGATCAAATAGGGTAATAACCACGCCGACGGCACCTCCCATCGACATCCAGGCACCGATGAGTACGGCTGCCGCTTCGCCGGGCAGGCCGAAGACTGCCATAACAGGCGAGAACAGGCTGCCCATTACATCCAGTGCTCCGGTAATTTGCAGCGCTTTGATAATGACAAATGCCATCAGTACGTTGGGAACTGTCGAGGTAGTGGCAATGGTCCAGCCTTTTTTGGCACCCTCGACGAAGATATCAGTCACCATTGGTTTTTTTGCAGTTGCCATTATGCTGTTTCCTTATTCAGTTCTTGTTTCTGTTCTGGTTGTTGTGTGGATTTATCTTCTTTGCCTTCGGTGATGTTCAGATAGAGGCGGAACATATTGGCGCCGACAAATTTGAAGATGAACATGATGGCAACTGCCAGACCAATTGATGAGGTGACTGCTGGTGTGCCGTCCATATTGGTGAGCGTGAACAGCACAGCACCGGATGAGAAGAAGTTAACGATAGCGGCACCTGCCGAGAACTGGAACATGGTGAAAACATCGGTCTCACGTTTGGTCAGGTGACCCTCATCTTTTAGCTGACGGGTCATTGCGGCACCTGCATCGGTGCTTTGCAGCGAGGCAATCAGTGCCAGTCCCGAGTTCCCCGGGATCCCCATCAGAGGACGAAGTAGTGGTGTTAGCAGTTTTCTTGCTGCATCCAGTGCGCCGTAGTGCTCAAGAACGTTGATCATACCTAGTGCGAACATCACGGTAGGGATCAGGGTAAGGGCAAACAGGAAGCCGTCACGCGCACCGCTGCCGCCTTTACCGCGCATGGATGTGGTTGCTGCCTGCACACCGTCGGCAGTTTCGTTTACCGAGTAAACCACATTACCAAATGAGCCATTAAGAGTGGTGAAGTCGAAGACCCCGTACCATTCATTGGATTGCAGTAGGCCCGAGAAAAAGACAACAGCAAAAGCGAGGGCAAGATAACTGCCAATGGTGACCTTACGGCCTTGGTCCGCTGGATTGCTCATAAATGTAACCTCATAAATGTCGACTAATCGCCGTAGCGATAAACGGATTGTGCACAGAGCTCTTTTCAAATAATGATGAATATCGGTATGAGAGTTTGTGCATAAAAATGAACGAGGGCTATTTTTCACTGATCGTCAGGGTAAAGAATTGACGGGGGTCAATATGTGCCACTGAAACTTAACACTAAGGAGGCAGGTGTTTATATTTGTGAGCCAGATCGTAATTAAAAGGAGTTTGTAAATATAAATGGGTTAACCTTTTATTATTTGGACTATTTATATATTTTATTTAAATTAATTAGCCATTTAGATTTTGTAAAAGTTTAGGTATTTGGTTTTTTTGTTTTGGTCTTAACATGTTCATTGGCTTTATATTATGCGGGCTTTGTTGTTATTTACTTTGCTGATGTGTTTTGTGATGTTGATGGGGTTGGTGAATGTGCGCCAAAACTTTAAAAGCGAGATGCTTGGATATAAAAAAAGCGCCCTTAGGCGCTTTTTTAGTTCATGAGCAAGGTATTAAGCGGTTTGCTGCTGGGTAATACCTTCAATCTCGTCTTCTGCATCAGCCGTTGCTGATGGTGGACAGCGATCAACGAACCAGCCCATGTAAGAAGACACAATCGTTACGATGATACAAACGAAGCTTAGCCACATGAACGGGGCGTAAGAGAATGTCGCCACACCCAGGATACTTGCCATGTAGATACCGTTATCACTCCACGGCACCATACCGGAAGTTAACGTACCACCGAACTCGGCGTTACGAGACAGGTTCTTGCGCTGGTAGCCCAGACGGTCGTAGTTCTTGGCACAGATTTTAGGCGTTAGGATAAGAGATACGTACATCGCCGAGCCGAACACGTTACCCAGGAACGCCGTCGCAATTGTCGATACAGACAGGCTACCTGCAGAGTTAACACGTTTTTCAAATAGCTTGGCAATCGTCTGCAATACGCCGACTTTGTCCAGCAGGCCACCAAAACCAAGACCGAAGACGATAACCGCTACTGAGCCCAGCATGGATGACATACCGCCACGGTTCAGGATTGCATCGATGAAGTCTACGCCGGAGCTGATAGAGAACGGTGCCCATGCCGTGTTGAATGCGGCGAGTGGATCCATGTCCTGAACCATCACAGCCCATACGATACCTAGCAGAGAGCCAAGCGAAATAACAGGGAATGAAGGCAGGCGCATGGCTAGCAGTGCCAGCACGATAATGACAGGAACGAACGAGAACGGAGAGATAACGAACTGCTGATCCATCGCTGCAATGACAGACTCAACCTGAGACATGTCAACATTGCCTGCGTAGTGGAAGCCTACCGCGGTGAACAGAATACCTGTGATGATGTAGCTGATCAGTGCAATTGGCAGCATGCCTTTAATGTGTTCCATGATCTCTACGTTAGACATAGAAGAGGCAAGGATCACGGAATCTGACAGCGGAGACATTTTGTCACCGAAGTAACAGCCAGACAGTACCGCACCTGCAGTCATTGGTGCCGGGATCCCAAGACCCTGACCAATACCCATCATGGCGATACCTGCTGTACCGGCAGCACCCCAGGAAGTACCTGTAGCCAGCGCTGTCAGGGAACAGATGATCATTGTTGCCAGAAGGAAAATGGATGGGTGAATGGCTTTAAGACCATAGTAAATGATGGTTGGAACAATACCGCCGGCAATCCAGGTACCGACCAGCGCACCAACGGCAAGCAGGATCAGTACGGCACCCAGGCCGTTGGAAATACCTTTGGTTGCAGCCTGTTCCAGAGATTTGTAGTCATGACCCAGCTTAATGCCCAGTGCCATTATAACGAACCAGCCGATATAGAGAGCCAGCTGGATAGGTAAATCTAGTTTTGCGGTGAAAGAGAATGCCAGCGCAAGAAAAATACCCAACGCTACAATGACTTGTAACAGCGATGGCAGTTTCACAGTCTGTTTGTTCATACTTCTAACCTTGTTAGTTCGAGCCTGTAAAAAATGGAAAGCCCCTGAATTAGCAATTCTCAGAGGCAAATAATAATAATTCTTATGACTTGTGAGTCATTCATTTAGAGTGCTCATGTCGTTTCGGCGCTACTCTATCCGAATGCACTGAGTCCCGCGATAAATATTGTGTCTTTCTGTGACCTCATCCAACCAGTTGGCTGAATAAAGAAAAAATACATATTAACTCTTTTAAAAAGTGTTAATTTTTAGTGTTTGTGTTGTGCTTTGGTTGTTTTTTAACTGTTCTCAAAGATTGATCTATTTGTCGTAAATTGCTTGTTTTGTAGCTTTATTTTTTGTCATTTGCTTTGTTATTGAAGTAAATAACCAGTGATGTAACTATTTTTAGGTTATCAGGGTGTGAGTAGTATTTCAAAAATAGTCGCATGATACAGTTTGTTTTGTTAAATGTGTTTTTCTCTTTTTGGCGTATAAAAGAATCACTTTTAGTTTGTTTATCTGGCACTTTATTGCCAGATGGGTTGTTTTCTGGCCCGTAAAGGGTGTCAGCACTGGTGGTGGTTGTTTTGTTTGGAATGAGGCATTTTTACCCAGTGAAAATGCTCCTTATTCTGCGATTAGGCATTTTTTTGCTCATTTCATGCAGATTGTGCTTGTTTTTCATCGCCTAAATCTCTATAGATGAACTACTGCCAGTAGGCACAACTATCTGCAGCTAGTGCTGTGAGTGGTATGGCCAGATAGTTCTGCCGATTGGTATGTCGAATATGAAATTCTGAACAGGGAGTGTAGTAACAATGATGAAAGTTGGTCTGGTTGGTTGGCGTGGTATGGTGGGTTCGGTGCTGATGCAACGAATGGTTGAAGAAGGAGACTTCGACGTTATCGAGCCAGTGTTCTTTTCTACGTCTCAAGTCGGTATTCCGGCACCCAATTTTGGTAAAGACGCTGGTGTATTGCAGGACGCATTTGATATCGAGAGCCTGAAAAAACTCGACGCCATTATTACTTGTCAGGGCGGCAGCTATACCGAGAAAGTTTTCCCGGCTTTGCGCCAGGCAGGCTGGAAAGGTTACTGGATTGATGCCGCTTCAACGCTGCGAATGAAAGAAGACTCGATCATCGCGCTTGATCCGGTGAATTTCGATCAAATTAAACAAGGTATTCACTCTGGCACCAACACCTTTACCGGTGGTAACTGTACGGTCAGCCTGATGCTAATGGCGGTAGGCGGCCTTTATCAGGCCGGGTTGGTTGAGTGGATGACCTCTCAAACTTACCAGGCAGCATCGGGAGCGGGTGCCAAGAACATGCGTGAGCTGATCAGCCAGATGGGTGTGATTAACGACACGGTGTCTAGCGAAATGGCTAACCCGGCAACATCAATCCTGGATATTGACCGTAAGGTGGCGGATACAATGCGTGCTGCTGACTTCCCTGCCCAGGAGTTTGGTGTGCCGCTGGCAGGCTCGCTGATCCCATGGATTGATGTGAAGCGCGACAATGGTCAGAGCAAGGAAGAATGGAAAGGCTCGGTTGAGACCAACAAGATCCTTGGTTTGGACAATAACCCAATCCCGATTGACGGTACTTGTGTCCGTATCGGTGCCATGCGTTGTCACAGCCAGGCGCTGACCCTGAAGCTGAAGAAGAACGTTCCGCTGGACGAAATTGAAGAAATGATTGCGTCCCATAACGACTGGGTGAAAGTGATCCCGAATGAGCGTGATATCACGGTTCAGGAGCTGAGCCCGACCAAAGTAACCGGGACACTGTCTATTCCGGTTGGTCGTTTGCGCAAGCTGGCAATGGGTGACGATTATCTGAATGCTTTCACGGTGGGTGATCAGTTACTATGGGGTGCGGCTGAACCGCTACGTCGTACGCTGCGTATCATTTTGGCCGAGAAGCAATAACAGCAGTATTTGCAAGTTTTGTTAACGGATAAACAGAAATCGCCTGCAATTGCAGGCTTTTTTTATTGTCTTGAAATAGCCTTGAGCATGAGGTCGAATCGTTGCCAGCAGGCCTTACTGTGAAGGCTGCGGCTTGTTTGATTTCCTGACTATTGCCAGAATGTCTTTCTCCTTGAGCTTAGCCATACCCACATAAGCGACAGGTACGACAAACAGGGAGAAGAAGGTCCCGGCAATCAATCCACCAACCAGTACCAACCCGATATTGATCCGCCCTAGCGATCCGGGTCCGGATGCCAGTGCCAGCGGCAGTGATCCCAGGATCATAGTGAGCGAGGTCATCAGGATCGGACGAAGGCGAGAGCGGGCACTGTCCAGGGCCGCCTCGATAGCCGGCATATCGTGTTTACGCTTCTCGTTGGCAAATTCGACCAGCAGGATCCCGTGTTTGGTTACTAGCCCGACTAAGGTCAGCAGGCCTATCTTCGAGTAAATATTCATGCTCTGACCGAATGCTGTCAGGGTCAGCACCGCACCAACGATACACAGCGGTACGGTCAGCATAATCACCAGCGGATCGACAAAGCTCTCGAACTGGGCGGCAAGAATCAGGTAGACAAAGAGCAGCGCCAGCAGGAACAGTAACTGAGTCCCAGCCTGGGAGTCGGTCAGTTCCTTGACCACGCCGTTATAGTCGTAGCCCTGGACACTTTGCAGCAGTTTGGGCAATTCCTGATCGATATAAGCTTTGATATCGCTGGCCGTATAGCCCGGCATCAGATCAGCGGTGATCTCGGCGCTATCTTTGCCCATAAAGGTCTTGAAGCTTGATTCTGCCGTGGTCTGCTTGATGGTGACGAACTGAGACATCGGCAGTGTCTGACCCGACGCCGAGCCGACATACAGCTTGTCCAGTACGTTAAAATTACCCAGTGCCTCGCGGTTCACCTGAACCTGGATCGGGTAGGTAAACCCATCTTCCGACTGCATATCTGCCGCTTTCACGGAGCCGAGGAAGGTTGACAGGGCATCCGTGACGTCGCTGTAGCTGACACCAGACAGAATGATGGCATTGCGATCAATCGACAAATCGTAGTTGAGCTGATCGCGAAGTACCGAGTTTTTGACATTGGTTACCCCCGGATAGTCTTCCAGCAGTTGGGTGACCTTGTCTGCGGTATCACTTAGCGCATCAGTGTTGCGGTCAACGGTTGTCAGTTCAAGGATCAGGTTGTTGGCCACATTGAGGTTGTCAGCCGTACGGACCGAGAAAGACATGCTGTAGGCAGACACATTGCTGCTGGCTTTGTCTATCAGCCCGGCGATCACCTCGTCGGCGCTCTGGGTGCGTTCACCCCAAGGCTTGAGCATCACATGGTTTGTCGGGGTACCCTCGATATAGGACAGGTTTGCCTCGATGGCCTCGTTGTCAGCCATTACGCTATTGAGTTCGTCATTGTGCTTTAGGTGGTACTGTCGCCCGACACCCGTCGGCGCGGTCGAGGTGACGTCAATGAAGCCGGAATCTTCGGTCGGCAGCAGTATCTGCGGCATCTTCATAAATGCAGCACCGGACAATCCGACCAGCACCAGTGCAATGGCAACCATAATGCGTTTACGATTGAACCATTTGCTAAGTTCACGGGTGTAGCTGTCGGCCAGTTTGTTCAGCAGGTTATCGACCTTGCTAAACCACTTGGGCTGGTTGCCGACGGGCCTGATCAGGTAGGCGCTCATCATCGGCGACAGGGTTAGTGCGACCATGCCCGAAATAATTACAGCTGCCGCGAGGGTAAAAGCAAACTGACGAAAAAGATCGGCCGTCAGGCCAGACATCATACCGATAGGAAGATAAACCACCGCCAGTGTCAGCGTCATTGCTATCACCGGGAAGATAATCTCCTTGCTGCCTTTTAAGGCCGCGTTGAAGGGTGTTTCGCCGTTTTCGATGTGGCGGTAACAGTTCTCCACTACCACGATGGCGTCATCTACCACCAGGCCAATCGCCAGAATGATTGCCAGAATGGTCAGGACGTTAATACTAAAGCCGAGCCATGCCATAACGGCAAACACACCGATAACACAGACGGGAATGGTGATGATAGGGACAGAGGCAACCCGGAGCGAGCCGAGAAACAGTACGACCACCAGGGAAACCAGAACAATAGCTTCGACCAGGGTCGAGAAGCCCTGATCAATCGCCGCTTCAATAAAGTCGGCCTGGTTGTATACCATTTTCATTTCGATGCCGTCAGGCAGCTGGCCCTGCATCTGGTTTATGGCTTCTTTCACTCGCTCGGCAACGGTAACCGGGTTTTCGGTACGTAGCGGCAGCACCTGCAGCGACATTGCCTGTTGCTTGTTGACGGTCAGCAGGCTTGGGGTAAGGCTCTCTTCTCCCATGACAATATCGGCAATGTCCTTGAGGCGAATGGCCTGGCCGTTGTCGACACGGATAACCAGATCGCGGACATCATCAATATTCTCAACCTGGTTAATCGGGTTGATAGAAAAATCTCGGGCTTCGCCCATGATAGTACCGGCCGTGAAGCTGGCATTGTAGGAACTCAGTGTACCGACAACATCGGCCGTTTTGATGTTAAGGGCCATCATGCGCTCGGGCTTGAGCCAGACGCGGACGGCCTTGGACGAACCGCCATACGGTCCCCATACGGCCCCGACACCTTGAATGTGGCGAAACTGCGGGACAAGCTGCTGACTGATGTAGTCGTACATCTCTTGCTGTTCGAGCCCGCCGGTATTGACGAAAGTGATCACATTGCTGGCAGAGCCGGTATCGGAGGCGTTGTCAGTAACTGTAGGTTTATTCGTCATGCTCGGCGGAAAATCACTGATCCCTTCTACGCTGCTGCGCAGCTTGTTCATCAGGTTGGTATATTCGACGTCATCGACATCATCGGCAAAATCAATTTTCAGGGTACAGCTGCCTTCCTGACAGTCTGTTGCCATGGTATCAACGCTGTCGAGGCCGGTTGCGGCATCGATCAGCTTGTCAGCAACGTTGCGTGACATGAACTCGGCACTGGCTCCGGTAATGTTGGCACTGACCGTCGCGGTCGGTGTGTTGTGATCCGGAAAATACTGGATAGACAGCTTTTGGAACGACAACAGGCCCAGCAAGATCACTGCAATACTCAGTACTGAGGCAAAAACAGGGTGGCGTATACAAATCTCTGGCAATCGCATTAGCTTTCCTCCGATGCCGCAGGTTTCCCGGTGCTAGGGTGAATTGGCGCTTGGGTATTGCTCTCTTTATCGTTGGTATTGATATCGCTATTCAGTACCTTGACGGCACTTTCTGCCGTCAGCTTTTGTTGGCCGGTTGTCACGACTTGCTGGCCTTTTTTCAGCCCCTGACGAACCACGACGTAGCCATCATTGGTGTTCTGACCGAGCTTGATCGTTTGCTTAACAGGTTTGCCATCGGAAATCACCCAGACATAGCGCTCGTTATTGTTGGCAACAACGGCATTCTGCGGGATCAGGAGTTGCTTTTTCCCTTTTGCCAGTCTGTGTTTTACGTTTGCAAACATGCCTGGTGCCAGTACATGGTCGGGGTTGGCAATACGGGCGTGGACTTCTACCCGGCCGGAGTTTTCATCGACGGCAGGGGCAACATAATTGACTTTTCCTTTGAAAGTCTGGTCAGCGAAGGCATCGACGGTAATTTGCACGGCCTGCTCCTTGGCGGCTTTTCCGAGATCGTCCTGGCTGATGGTATAGCTGACTTTTACCGGATCGAGGCGATACAGGCTGACTAGAACACTCGAGGCATCGATGTGGCTGCCCACAGAGTGGCTGAAGGCTGTCAGGCGGCCGTCAAACGGGGCGATGATCTGGTAATCGCGCAGCACGGCCTGCTTTTGGCGGAAATCAGCGGCGGCCAGGTTGACTTGTTCCTTCAGCTCGTCAACGTCCTGAGGAGACAGGGCATCAGGTTGCTTCTTTAACAGGTTCTGGGTGCGCTGTAGTTTAGTCTTGGCCATATTCAACGAGCTTTTGGCTTTGTCGAACTCTGCCTTGGCCTTGGTGCTGTCAAGCTCGGCGATGAGATTGCCTTTCTTGACGGCATCACCGTCTTTGAAATAAATCGCTTTTATTTTCTCACCGGTGCTGAAAGTCAGGTTTGCCGAATCGGTCGCGCTAATTTTTGCGGCTTCTTCGATCTGAACATCAAATGCTTGGGATTTGACTGTTTCGGTTGTAACAGGAATCGCTGCTGTCTCGGCTAACGAGAAGGCAGAGGTGAAGAGGAACAGTGAGGCTAACAGGTTATTTATAGGTCGTTTATTTTTCATAAGAGCATCTTCTTACTTTCAATCTGTGCTCCGGCATTTTTACGTTTATTTTTTAGGCGAAATGTCAGGAATTCGTTAGGAATTCAATAATATTGCGAACCTATTAATCACTGTTTTGGTTGGTTATTGGAAAGATAGTTGGTGGTTATAGATTGAGCAGTTTTGAGGGCAAAAGCTGTTTGAAGAGGTAATAAAAAACGCCTGCTCAGAGGCAGGCGTTTCGACAGTGATGCTAATTTTCTAAGAATTAGGCTGCTAGATTCTTAGCAACGAATTCCCAGTTAACCAGTGCCCAGAACGCATTCATGTAGTCTGGACGTAGGTTACGGTAATCGATGTAGTAAGCGTGTTCCCACAGGTCAACAGTCAGAAGCGGTGTGACACCTTCTTCTGTAAGAGGAGTGCCTGCGTTAGACGTGTTCACGATGTCTAGAGAACCGTCAGCTTTCTTAACAAGCCAAGTCCATGAAGAACCGAAGTTGTTGATTGCTGAGTCTGTGAATTTCGCTTTGAATTCTTCGAAAGAACCGAATGCTTTTACAATTGCGTCTGCCACTTCGCCTGTTGGTTCACCGCCTGCGTTAGGGCTTAGGCAGTGCCAGTAGAAAGTGTGGTTCCAGATTTGAGCTGCATTGTTAAATACGCCGCCAGTAGAAGTTTTGATGATTTCTTCCAGAGACTTCTCAGCTAGCTCTGTACCTTCAACCAGGCCGTTTAGCTTAACAACGTAGGTGTTGTGGTGCTTGCCGTGGTGGTATTCAAGCGTTTCCTGAGAGATGTGTGGCTCAAGAGCGTTGATCGCGTACGGTAGAGCTGGTAGTTCAAATGCCATTGCTCGGTTCTCCATTCTGATTTTTTGGGGACAAGCCCCCGACATTGCTTCCAGTAGACTTCGGCCTACTTATTGTTTTGAAACTGACTGATACCAATCATATTAGGTCACTATACTCATTGGTATAGAGGCATAATGTGACTGCTGAGCTATTTTAGCAAGTTTTTACTTTATTAAAACCCCCATTTACTAAAAAATAGCACTTCAAAGAGGGATATGCCGGGATCTCAAGTGATATTTTTCATTCAGACACTTGCCTAGATTGCCGTTTAAAATATCCATATAGATTTTAGGCGTTTTTTTCCTTGGCATGACCAAGTAGAATGATGTCTGTGAAATTCAACTTATAAGTAAGTGTCGTAAGAGGAAGCTATGGAAACCATCGACAAAATTAAACAACAGATCGCTGAAAACTCAATTCTGTTGTACATGAAGGGTTCGCCAAAACTGCCTAGCTGTGGTTTTTCATCTCAGGCATCTCAGGCGCTAATGGCATGTGGCGAGAAGTTTGCGTATGTCGATATTCTGCAAAACCCGGATATCCGTGCAGAACTTCCTGCCTATGCGCAGTGGCCAACTTTCCCTCAGCTATGGATTGAAGGTGAGTTGATTGGCGGCTGTGACATTATTCTTGAAATGTTCCAGAAAGGCGAATTGCAGCCTTTGATCAAAGAAGCGGCCGAGCGTCGTGACGGTGAAGCGGCTGCGGAGTAATTCTCCCGTTCGTAAACACTAAGCTCAAGAAGGGCCCCGATATCTGTCGGGGCTTTTTATTGCCTGCGCCACGCCTGACGACGTTCAATATTGTATAGATTTGCTGAATCAATGATCCCCGTTACGGTTCACTTGCTTGATATTGTGTATTGTTCTCATTAACAATAAGAAAAGAGCTCACACAATATGAAGAAAATACTGCCACTCCTTTGCCTGTTGCTGGTGTGTTCGCCGGCGGTCCGGGCTGAAACACAAGTTATCAAGCAGGTGTTCGATATCAAAACTGCAGATCTGGATGCGATGTACCAGTTTATTCCTGATTATGTGGCTATTGATGTCGGAGACTCTGTCCGCTTCGAGGGAACGGTTGGCTCCCATACCGCGCACAGTATTCAGGGCATGCTGCCTGAGGGTGTCGAGCCAATTACCATTTCCTACCAGAATGTCTCGGATATCAAGTTCGACAAACCGGGTGTCTACGGTATCAAGTGTAAGGTGCACCACCGTTACGGCATGGTGGCACTGATTGTTGTCGGTGATCCGTCGGTTAATATCGAGGAAGCCAGGGCGGCGGCGCTTAAGCGTGTGAGCCGCCGGGGCCAGGATAAGATGCAACGTCTGCTCGATCGTGCTGAAGCGAGCATTCAGTCGAAGGCAAACAATGACAGCTAGCTGCCATTGCTACCCGTCTTGGCATAACTTCAAACTGGCATCGTAGGTTGATAGGTTGATAGGTTGATAGGTTGATAGGTTGATAGGTTGATAGGTTGGCGACATTGGTATTACTTCTTTATGTCATTTGGTGTATAGGGGCCGAAGCCCCTTTATTATTTTCTACACATCGAATTTGACGGTGTTACACAATATTCCTCGGGGCAAACGAGAACGCCCGGAATTCATGCTTGTATTTGGAGTCACCAATCTTCCTGATATTGGCGACACCCATTTTGTAGTTGTAGTTACCGCTGATCTGATCCACGACTCGGGTTGTCAGCGAGTTGGAAGGTTGCCGCATGTCGATCATATTGGCATACAACGTACCTTTCTTGGTGGCCGGCGTAACGATAGCCACAGCAGTGACAGCCGCCTTGTCGAGCTTGATATGGCCGTTTTCCATCAGCTTACTGAACTGGAAGTCATCGCCGTGTACCCCCAGAATGGTGTCCTTGAAGTTGGCCACTCGGTCTGAGTACATCATTACCTGATCGCCTGACTCAATCCCGCGTTGCTTGGCATCGTCAGGGTGGATCTCAACCCAGTTTTCCGGCCAGCGCTGGATTACATAGGCACGGCGTTCTACATCGTCGAAGCCGGACTGCCAGATCTCGTTGATTCGGCCGTTCGAGAACCACAGCTCCTCGCCTTTGGGCTGTATCCACTCATAGAAATCACTGAACAGATCCCATGGGTGTTTCTGCAGGTTGACCTTACCGGTCTGGCTGTTGAAGGCCGTGAGCTGCTTCTTCAGAACATTGGCTCCCTGAGGGCCGTCAGCCAGGCCTTTCTCGAGCAGGGTCTCTGTGGTCATCTCGGTATCATGCAGGCGCTTGGTACCGACCAGCTCCTTGGTATCGTAGTTGTAGAATACCGGCCCCTGGATCCCCGTGGTACCAAACTCCCGGAGTTTCTGGTGCAGGGTTTTGCCTTCGGCATGGGCAGCAACCTTGATCATATGGAAGTCTTTGCGGCTACCGCGGCTAAAGCGCGATGCTTCTTCGGCAACATCGTTGGAGTTCTCCCAGTCGAAGCCGTCGTAACCCATGCGGCGAGCCAGCTGGGCAATGATCCACCAGTCAGGCTGTGCATGCCCGGGCGCATCGTTGAACTTCTGGTACAGGCGAAGGCGACGCTCACCGTTGGCGCGCATAAAGTCGGCTTCACCCCAGGTTGCAGCCGGGAAGACGATATCGGCAAACTTGGCACCGATTGGGTCACGCAGGTAGATATCCTGGTTGATGACGACCATGCCGCCGGAATCGGCCCGCTTTTTCAGGGTGTCGATAATCTCTTGTTTGTCATAGCTATAGACCTGATGCGGGTTGGCTGTCGTTAGCTCCCAGAACTTCTTCTGCAGGCCCTGACTGCCGCACATCGACTGGATCCAGGTGGTACCTATGACATGGGCAAAGCGGGTATGGCCGGAGTACAGGTAGCGATCGGTATCCAGAGAGCGGCGCCGGCGTCCCGGTACTTTTTCCGGAGATTTGTTGCGCGGTAGCTTGCCGCCGGACTGGCCGCCACGTTGGTGGCCGCCAAATCGACCGATCACACGGCCTTCCCGGCCTCCGGTGCCGATGATGGTAGCCAGTGCGGAAATGGCATTGGTGTTACCGGTATTGTTTGACCAGTAGAAGCCTTTCTCGATCCCGATGGAGGTTTTCGGCCGCTTGCCGTCTACCGGTTTAGCCAGCATCTCGGCGGCAAGATAGATTTTGTCGACGTCGATTCCGGCCATCTGGGCGGCATATTTAGGATCGAATTCTTTCTGGGCCAGGTTCCACTTCTTGTAGTCTTCAAAACCGTTGGTCTGGAACTTGCCCCAGGTGGTGCGCCATTGCCATGGGGTGTTACGGGTCCCCTGGCCGAAGCCGGAGTTAGATTCCCACTTGTTGTTCACCCAGTTCTGCAGCCACTCAGTGTCTTCCCAGCCGTTTTCCATGATCACCCGGATGATGGCACCGACGACCAGGTTGTCTGAACCTGGGTTAAGATCGATATGCAGGCCGCCGTGTTTTTTCAGGTAGGCAATACCGGCAGTCTCACGCGGGTTGAGCATAACGGTTTTCATGCCGCGCTGTACGGCTGGCATGATGTACTGGGTAAACAGGATAGTTTTGGTTTCGTACGGGTCGGTACCACAGATCATCAGGGTATCGGCGGCCCCCCAGTCATCATAGCTCGGACCAAAGTTGTCAAAACCAGCATCCCTGAAGCCCGGTGTCGAGGTAACATCCGACGGGGTGTCATGGAACGAGAAGTTGGCGGTATTCACATGGCGCAGGGCATACTTGGTGATTGCGTAGGTATTCTCGATGTACTGGTACGAGAAGGTTTTCACTCCGTAGGCGTTGGTGCCGTGTTTGTCGATCACATGGCGGCCGACTTCAGCGGCAATATCGAGCGCAAACTCCCAAGGGACAGGCTGCAGGCTACCGCCAATACGCACTAGCGGTTGAGTCAGGCGGTCACGGGTCCCGGTTGCCGGGTTGTAGACTTTTTGCGCCAGCAGGCCGCCACGCATCGAGGAGTCACCGGTTTTGTTGACGGCGCCCGCATCCTTGTCCGGGACGATGACAATATTGTGGGGTTTGCCGTTGTGCATCACCACATTGTGCTGTGCCGGAGCAACCCATGCCTGCAGCGGGGCACTCGGGAAGTTCACACCAAATGCATTCTGATCCGCTTTCTGGCCACCGTTTTGCTGTTCGAGCGGCCAGCGGTAGACCTTGTAACCACAGGCGACGATACAGTAATCACAGGCTGTCGTAATGACCTCGGCATTTTTGGGAGGCAACGGCGCATGATCTTCGGGGATATAGAAGTTAGTGGTCATGATTATGCCTCCTGAATCGCGATGATGTTGTCGGTGCGGCCAAACAGCAGCCCCATGATGCCGACGGCATACACGTTGTCGCCGTCCTGCTCCAGCAGAACTTGGGGCAGGCTTTCATAGGCCTGACCGGAGACGATAATGCCATGACGACGCATATCAAACGTTGACAGGTGGAACGGACACTGGCCTAACACCCGGTGCTCGCCAACGACCTTGTACTGGCCGTCCAGCGGACCACCCTGGTGGGTACACATCAGAGAAAAGGCCACGACATCTTGCTTGTCACCGATTCCGCCACCACCCTGGACACCCATTTTGACCAATATGGCACGGGAGTTCGGGCCGTCATCCGGATAGTTGAAATAGAGCGGTTCGTTGGTTTTCATTTCGCTGAGCTTGGCAACCAGTGTCCGCGGGTAGCCGACGACACGGGCTTGCGTCTGGCGGGCCTGAGCTGTCCCTGGAAACAGAGTGACAGAGACCACGCTGGCACTGCCGGCAACAGCACCGGAGTACATAAGGAACTCACGACGGGACATCATGCATTTACGGTGTTCTTGTGCGCTTTCTTTTTTTTGCTTGCGCTTCATTCGGTCAAAAATCATTTTTTCGCCTCCGCAAGTTCTTCTTCGCTAAATAGACGCTGGTATGGCGGGATCTGAGGGTATTCCATGACAATTCGCTCGCCTGAGAAGGCATCGAGGAAGGCCAGTAGATCGGCTTTTTCCTTGTCGCTCAGGCCCAGAGGCTTGATCTTGGCACTCTTGGTTTTCGGGAAGCCGGTGCTACGACCGTCAGCGGCAACACCACCGCGGTTGTAGAAGTCGACAACCTCTTCCAGCGTTGCAATGGCACCGTTGTGCATGTAGGGCGCGGTGTACTTGGTATAACGCAGGCTCGGTGTACGGAAGGTGCCTTTCATCTCTTTGCGCTTGCCGCGGAAGTAGACCCCGGGATCGGCTTTGGTGGTACGGTACATTTTCTCGTTCGAGCCCTTGGCGTATAACTCGTAGCGGAAGGTGATCTGGGCAAGTGGATCAGACTCCCAGCGCAAGTTTGTCGGCACGCCGATGTTATAGTTCTTCTGATCCGAAGCCAGGGCGCCGTTGTGGCAGGCAATACATTTGGCTTTGCCCTCAAACAAGGACTTGCCCCGTAATTGCTGTTTGCTCAGTGCCGATTTGTCGCCCTTGAGGTAGTTATCAAGCGGAGTATCTGTCTGTACCAGGGTGCGCTCGAAGGCGGCGATGGCCTTCCAGGCGTTGCTAATCTTTGGATAGTTGTCACCGAACACATGGCTGAAGCGCTCGACATAGTCCGGTACCAGTGCCAGACGCGATTCCATCATGTCGTCCTCACCATTGCCGGCAACACCACCTTTGGCAGCGCTCTTGGCCTGTCCTTCCAGTGATTTGCTGGAACCGGCCCAGAAAAGCTTGTTGTAGTAGGCTGAGTTGATGATGGTTTGACTGTTGCGCCAGTGAACGGTGCCCGGGTAGCCTAGCGAGAGATCAGCAGGGAAATCCCAGCCAAGGTTCGGGTTGTGACAGGCTACACACGGTGTCGAGGTATCACCGCCCAAACGGCCATCGAAAAAGAGCAATTTGCCCAGTTCGACTTTTTCCGGAGTGGTCGGGTTGTCCGGTGGTGTCGGCACGGCACCCAGCGGAGCCAGCGCCGGATAATTGATGCCATCGAGGGTAACTGGCTGCAGGGTCGCAGCAATTTCTTCGGCTGTCGGTGTGCTGGTTTCTTGCTGGGCGCAAGCGGGTAGCGATGCGGTCAATAGCAGAGTCACCGTACATGCAGACAAGGTAATTGTTTTCTTCATCTTGTCCTCCTTAGTTTTTCGCGTTGCGCCAGTCGGCGATAGGCTGGTAGTTGTAATCCTGGGTCTTCCAGACATGCTGCTCACTCGTGAGTGGCTTGCCTGACAGTGCCGTGAGGAAGGCGACCAGCGATTGCTGTTCCTGCTTGCTTAGATTCAGCGGCTTCAGGCGTGAGTCTTTATTGCTGTCTTCGCCGCCGCCGACGTTATAGAACGCCACTACATCGTCCAGCGTGGCCAGCATACCGTTGTGCATGTAAGGGGCGGTGTATTTCAGTTCACGCAGGGTCGGGGTCATGAATTTGCCGAGATCAGAGCCGTCGGCCTTGTGGCTTTGGACATGGGCACCGACATCGCGTTTGAGGTTCATGTAGTTTTCGTTGCCCATGAACATATTGAAGGCAATGAAGGTCTGGTGACGCATTGGGTCGCGGAAGATCTCGAAGTTCTCGGGGACACCGGTATTGTAAGGGATACCGTCAGAAAATAATGGCCCGTTGTGGCACTGTGAACATCCCGCTTTCCCCTTGAACAGCTCAAAGCCTTTTTTCGCCTCGGCACTCATTTTTCCGCTGTCATAGGCTGTAGTACTTGATGTCAGTGTTTTCAGATATTCCGGAATCGCTTTGCGTACCGAGCCGTTGGAGGGCTCGCCGTACCCGGCTTTTTTGAACATTTCGATGTAAACGGGATCTTGCTTGATGCGTTCCTGCATCAGGCGCATGTCCATGTTCATCAGCCAGTCTTCAGTGATCATCTCACGGGTAACGTCGTTCAAGTTGGTACCGATCCGGCCATCATGAAACCATGTTTTCTTGTAGGCGCTGTTGATCAGGGTCGGCACGTTACGAAAGCCTTTGCTTCCGATATAGGCCGGGCCCAAGGCATCCGGGTGGGCGAAACCGCTTTCAGGCTGATGGCACGATGCGCATGACATCATACTGTCGCCAGATAGACGGGCATCGAAAAACAGACGTTTACCGAGCTCGGCTTTTGCCGTATCTATTTTCAGCTGTGGTAGCGGGCCAAACGTATTGTTGTCATTCTGGGCCCAGGCTGAAAATGAGAGACTGGCGGCAGCGGCAAGGATCAGCGTTTTGTTCATTGTTGTGCTCCTTAGCTTCCAGTTCCAAGTGCTTAAAAAAATCTGTTAGCAAAAAAGGGGTATACACAAAACAAGCCAACTTTTTTTGTTGATATTAATAGTTAAATTACAGTGACTTATACTGTTACTTGACGCTTGTCACAGTGTGAAAACTGAACGTTTCGTTTAACTCGTGAATAGAGAAGTGAACGAAACGTTCAATTGATAAAGACATAAATTAAACTGATTAAAAGAGTTTGGGTTTAAGTTATTGATATTAAATGACTATATTGTTTCTAGATGCGTTCAAGGGCATGGCATGAAACCTGCTTTACTCGCTAAAACGTATGGATGCATACAGTAAGCCTGAGTGGAGAAGATGATGCCAAACCACGAATCAACACAAACAATAAACAGTGGATCCCAGCTCGCGATTAATCAGTTGCTGCAATTGTTGGAGCAGGGAGATGAAGCCCAGCGCTGTTACAGTGCCCAGGCTGTCGGTCAAGCGAGGATCACCGATGCTGCTCCCAGCCTGAATACCTGCCTTTATCACACCGATCCAGATGTCGTGGTTGATGCCGTCGATGCCCTGGCTAAGCTGGCTGTCGGAGATATTGATACGCTTGAGGATATTGCGCTTCACCACCCGGAAAGTGATGCTCGACTGGCAGCGCTGGAAGCTTTGTCGGCACAAGCCGGGGGGGCGGAACAGGCGAGAATCACAACGATTTTGATGAGTTTTGCCAGCGGCAGGCCGGAAGGCGATGACTGGGGGGTGAGTTCCGACTGGGACGATTGGTGGGATATCCAGCTAAAAGCGGTACAGCTACTGGCCAAAAAGCCCGATGAGGAGACAGTTCGGCTATTTTTCCTGTTGCTGGAGGATGAACCGGAACCGGAGTTAGAATCGGCGCTTTACTACGGCATCGGTCAGGTCTCCCCGCAATGGCTGAATGACAGATATCAGACTGGCAGAGTGATGACCCGGCGCAAGCTGATCCGTGCATTGGCCCAAAGTGATAGCAAAATCGCAACCATTCAACTATTCAAAGCAATGTCAGATGAAGACCCTGAGATCCGCAGAGCCGCTGTTGAGGCGCTTTGCCGTCGCAAGGCTATTGAGTATCAATGGGACATAGTGCTTCGTCTGTGCGATCAAGAGCAAAGAGTCCGGGAGGCGGCCGAAGCAGGACTGGATGTGATGGGAGAGCTGGATAAGTTGTCGCAGGCCAAGCTGTATTCATTGGCACAAAAAGCGCCCGGTGCTGCCTTGTCGACGATTCTTGCGCTGATGGCTTGTCATGTCGACGCGCCCGATTCTGAATGCCTAGAATGGATTGCTGAGCAGTTACACCATGACGACCCGGCAGTGGTGTATGCGGCGGCTGACTTTTTTGCTTCAACAAAGTATGAGGGCGATGTCTATAGTGAGCTGGCCGTTCAGCGCTGCCTAAAACATGTAGAACGGACGACGCTGCCGGTGTCGTTACGGGCTGACTATATTCGCCTGCTCAGTAAATTGGTCTGTCAGCGGGACGCCTTTTTGGCTGCCGTATACCCGGTGATGCAATATATCGTTAACGATGAGCAGAATGACGGGGTATTGCGTCAGGCAGCATTGGATTTGCTCGCTCGCATCTCTTCTTATAAAGGCCAGCAATATCTCCGTGAGCTTATTTTGGGTTTAGCAGCCAAAGGGGAACTGATACCGGTCAATCAACTGGACACTGATGAGAGCGTTCAGGAAAGCGGTAACCGTAAGGCAGAAGAGACGGCATCAGCGGAAGCTGTTGAGTTAAATTCAGAATCAAGCCCAGAACCAGCTTCTGACATTCTGGAGTTGGAACAACTGCTTGCCGCCCATGAAGAAAAGTTTTCGGCTTTGGCTGAAGACGATTTGCCAGCAGCGACCCCGACCTCGACGCTGGCGGCGATTCAGCAAACCAATGTTGAGGCGATGTTGAGCTGCCCGAAAGAAGAACAAGCCCCGGAACAGCATGTGCTTGATATGATCGAAGAACTGCCTGATAACTATACCGATTACACTGAAATAGTGCGTGATCACTTTGATACCTCGGACAAGTTAGAGCTAAATCGCAAGAAAGTTGCCAAATTACCGCAACTGGGAAACAAACTCCTCGCAATGCGGGCATTGGGAAGTAGCGAGCAGCCAGCAGCTGTTCCCTTGCTGATTGAATCCCTATTGGGCGCGGAGCCAAGCGAGCAGGTCGAGATATTTGGGGCCTTGGCTCGCCTGGCTGATACGGTGAACATCCCTGAAATTAAGAATGCAATCGGTGCCGCCGCGAATACGCTTTATCACGGCGATAACGTCTCCAAGCAGGCTGCGACACGATATCTGGCCAAGATGCCGCTGGGTAAGGCGTTGCCGTTATTACTACTGGGTGCCCGTGATCAGCATGAACATGTCCGAATTTGCAGCCTGATGGCCATTGAACAGCAACTAGAAAAACATACTGTTAGGCAGCAAGATCGCCCGGCCTTAAATGCAGCGCTTACCAAGGCGTTACACGATCCTGCGGGAGGTATCCGCAAGCTAGCATTGAAGCTGCTTGCAGATATTGATCTTAAGTTACATCTCGATATTCTGCTTGAGGCCGCTATCAGCAATGATGAGGTAAACGAGATTGCCGCGTCGTCTCTTCGTCACAGCAAAGAAGAGGTGCTGGGTAAACTGGCGGGATTACTCCCAGACCTGGATGACCATCGCCAGCCCCTGGCAATAAAGCTGGCAGGCGGGCTGCTGTCATAGTTTTTATTCACTTATGGCGTATTTCGTAAACGTTGTACGCCTAAGCTGCATACTTAAGTTCGCGACGGGTCACGAAATTTATATGCCAACCCTTCAATGTGTAACGGCTTTGGTATGATTGTTATCAATAATGCACAAGGGAATGGGTATGGACGAACTGGGTGCACCGCGTCACTTCGTGAAACAACGCCAGTTTTATACCGAGTTGCTGCTATGGTTGATCCCGGGCTGGATGGCTATTCTGGGACTGATGCTGGTCCATTATTTTTTGAGTGTCCATAACGAGCAGCAATATGCCCTGCATAACGAACGAGTGATCGTCGAGCTGATAGAAGAAGTGCTCGACGATAGCCTGAGCAGTATGTCGTCAGATGCTAAGCTGCTTTCGTATATGGCCGGAAAACAAGCCGATGCCCCTGCCGCGCAGTTTAAAGCCAATCTGACTGACTATTTCATCCAACTGGCCAGTAACCAATCTAGTTACGATCAAGTTCGATTTATTGATACTTCTGGTAGGGAAATAGTACGTGTTAACAACGTGGATAACCGGATCCATGCAGTTGACGAGCAGCACCTGCAAAACAAATCCCGGCGATATTATTTTCAGCGTAGTGTCGAATTGGCGCCTGACAAGGTCTATATCTCACCGATGGATCTGAATGTCGAAGGCGGTAAAATCCAGCAGCCGTTAAATCCGACTATTCGAGTCGGGGCATCGGTATTCGGCCGTGATCAACAGCGAACTGGCGTAGTGGTACTGAACTATAAAGCCAGACAGCTGATTGATAAGCTACTGACTATTTCCCCAACGTTCATTCAACACCTGTTTATCTTAAACCCCGAGGGGATAGCGGTGATCCAGCCGGCCAGCAGCAGTGAGTCAGCATTCAGTTTTAACCCCGAGGGCGCGGTCGATCCTCAGGTGCTGGGGCTGATAAACCGTGAGCATACGGGCCAGCTACAACTGGGAGAGAGCTTTTTTACCTTTACCCAAACCGATACAGCCAGCAACGGCAACTGGACAATCATTTCGGTATTCCCCGAACAGCGTATGAATCTGGCGCGGATAGCTTTTACGGACAGGTATCTATGGCTTTATATCGCCGCGTTAGCTTTGCTTTTGTTGCTTGCGGTGGTATTTAGCCGATACCGGCTACAGGCCAGAATATTGCGTCAGAAACAACGTTACGAGCAGCAGTTTCGCCATATTTTGGAAAACATTCAGCTAGCTGCCGTGTCGGTAAATGCCGAGGGCCGGGTGGTGTTCTGCAATGATTTTTTCCTCAATATGGTGGGTTACCGGCGTGAAGAGGTCATTGGTAAAAACTGGGTGAAAACCTTCACTCCCAAAGAGCTGCAGCCTCAGGCCGCGAAAGCACTTACACAGGCGCTGGAGCAAGGAACCGATCAGCCTCGTGCCGAAGGCGTGGTGCAAAGTCAATCCGGGGAAATCCATATCTTGTCATGGACATCGACCTTTTCCCGCATTCACCAGGGGCAGGCTGATGCCGTGACCTTTGTCGGTGAAGATGTAACCGAACAGCAGATGACAAAAGACGAACTGCAGCGATTGAGCCATGCGGTCGAGCAAAGCCAGAACTCAGTGATGATCACCGATGTCTCCGGGCGGATTGTTTATGTCAACCCGGTGTTCTGCGAGCTCACAGGTTACGGGATTGATGAGGTGATGGGACGGACACCTAAATTCTTGCAGTCCGGAGAGATGCCTGAGGATAGCTATCAAGCGTTGTGGCTGGCACTGCAAGACGGTCGTGAGTGGCGCGGTGAGTTTCACAACCGGAAGAAAAATGGCGAGATGTACTGGGAGCGGGCACGCATTTCGCCGGTAAAAAATATCGAGGGGCAGGCGCTCTACTATGTGGCGGTCAAGCAGGATATCACAGAAGAAAAGCGTCTGGCCGGGGAGGTCGAGCGGCAGATGCGAGAGCGGATTCAACATGAGAAGCTGGCAGCTGTTGGCAAGGTGGTCAATATGATCGCCCATGATCTGCGAAACCCGTTGAGCTCGATAAAAATGGCGTTGCAGATTTATGCCCGTAAAGAACAGGATGAACTGTCGGCGATTTCGCTGGATCAGGTGCGGTATATGGAAGCCATCCTGGAAGATCTGATGACTTATTCACGCCCGGATCAATTTAAGCCGGACTGGCTGGATCTCAATAAACTGGTGGAGCTGGTTACTTTGACCCAGCAGAAATTAGCGAAGGAGAAAGGGGTGGCATTGGATATCTCTTTCCAACCCAACCTGCCGACCGTCTATGCCGATCCGGTGAAATTGCGTCAGGCGCTGCAGAATATTATTGTCAATGCGATACAGGCGGCAGAATCAACGGAAAATCAGTCTCCGTGTGTGAAGGTCGCGACTAATATTATGATGACGGAAGTCGGCACACGGCTATTGGTGGACATTGATAATAACGGTCCGGCCATTGACCCGTGTCTGACCGAGAAAGTCTTTGAGCCTTTCTTTACAACCAAGGCAAAAGGGACCGGACTGGGGTTGGCGATAGTGAAGCGGATTATCGACAGCCATGAAGGAAAGATAATTATTAAGCCATTGAATCAAAAAGATAGTATATGGCAGGGAACACGCTCCCGCATTCAGCTTCCGGTTGCACCGGCCAGTTATAACAATAATGAAAGGATTCACTAAGCTGCTATGAGCAAGTTGTTAATTGTCGATGATGATCAAGGGATCAGCCGCACACTTCAGTTGCACTTTCAGTCTCAGGACCATGAAGTTGAAATTGCCCATTGTGTCGATGACGGGGTAGCGATTGCCCGGAATTTCCAGCCTAATGTGATTGTGTTGGATATTCGTATGGAAGGTAAATCAGGCCTGGAAGGTATTGCTGACTTTAAGGCGCTGTGCCCGGATGCTCGGATCATCATGATCACAGCTTTTCACGATATGGAAAGTACGATTGAGGCCATGCAGCGCGGGGCGGACGAGTATATTCATAAGCCGATTGATCTTGATGAACTCGATTCCGCGGTGACCGTAGCCTTACAGTATCAGGTTTCCAGCCAGCAGCCTGCCGTCGCTATTCCTGAAAGCATGGGCCATTCTATGGTTGGCTCTTCCCATGCAATGAAAGAAATCTATAAAACCATTGGCCGGGTCGCATTAACGAATGCATCGGTCATGATCACCGGCGAGTCGGGGACGGGGAAAGAGATGGTAGCCAGGGCGATTCATCAGGCTGGTAGGCCCGATAGCGCCCCCTTTGTTGCTATAAACTGCGCCGCGTTGGTCGAGACATTATTGGAATCAGAAATGTTCGGCCATAAGAAAGGGGCGTTCACTGGTGCGGTGTCCGATCAGCCGGGTAAATTTGAACTGGCAAACAACGGTACTTTGTTTTTAGATGAAGTGGGTGAGCTGGCTCTCCCTATTCAGGCGAAGCTACTGCGTGTACTGCAGGAGAAGGAGTTTACTCCGCTGGGCAGTAAGCTCGCCTACAAGACTAATGCGCGCATTATTACAGCGACTAATCTTGATTTTGAACAGGCAATTAAAGATAAAACCTTCCGCGAAGATCTGTTCTACCGGCTGCAGGTTGTGCGGATCCATCTTCCGCCCTTGAGAGAACGGCGGGAAGATCTGAATGACCTGATCCCGGCCTTGTTAGCTCGTGCAAACCGGGATTTAGGCACCAAGGTTAGCAAAGTGGCACAGGATGCGATGGCTGCGCTGTGCGCCTATGACTGGCCGGGCAATGTGCGAGAGCTTGAGAACATATTAACCAAGGCTGTCGCTTTGTGTCCGGGCGAAATCCTGACCTTGGACTTATTTGCTGACATTGCGCCTGATTTGGGAGCGAAGAACGAAGCAAGCGTGGATATTACCGCTAAGAGCTTGCAGGACATTGAGTACCAGCATGTGATCCGGATTTTGGAAAGCGTTGAAGGACACAAAGGCCGCGCCTGCGAGATCCTCAAAATCAGCCGTCCACGGCTGCAACGGATTATCGAACGCAGCGATGTCTAGTAGAGTAGGGGGGCACCGGATTCGGCTTGTGGTGCTACTCTTGCCGCGGTAATCTACCGCGGCCAAGCCGCCCATATTATTGGTGTCTGCAGTGATTGCTTTATGTTGTAGCCTTAGATCTAATATCTTGAGGGTCTTCTTCTAACAGCTTGGCTGTGGCTTCTCTTAAGGCAAGATAGGCAGTACTGTCGGCGCTGAACTGCGCGCGCTCCGCTTCTTTTTCAATTGCCGCCAAAGGTATTGCCAGTGTATCGCACTCCAGCATCTGGGAGGCACCTTTCATTTTGTGGGCTATGGTTTTTATGTCCTGCTGGTTGTCTTTCTCAATGGCTTCATTCAATTGCCTGAAATCTTGCTGGTGGTTGTATTTAAACTCCTTCAACAATTGATTGACTACATCCTGATCTTCGAACAGCAGCAGGATTTTTTTCTCGTCGAGTACTGCTGAAGGGGAGCTTTCGTCCTTGTTTTCATTATTTGGTTTGCTTGATTCTTGTGGAAAATCTTTTTGAGCAGCTTGCTGATCGTCGTCCAGCTGCTTGTCGACAGCGCTAAACAGATCGTGGAATTCGCTGGCACTGTGATTATCATCCGCCTGCGTTTGGCCTTGTTCTTCTGTGTTCATCGGTGCAACTGGCTCTGCGTTCAGCCATTTCAGCAGAACCTGTTTGAGTTTGGCGATAGAGACGGGTTTGACAAGAAAATCATTCATGCCCATTTCAAAACAATGGCTGTCTTCCCCCTGAATCGCATTGGCTGTCAGGGCGATGATAGGTAGCCCTGTAGAGGGTGCCCCATTGATAATATGCTCAAAGCACACCTGTTGGCAGGAATGGGTAATGGTCGGGCCGAAGTCGGTGATGAGCTGTTCATGTGTCAGCTCATTGTTGTTGCTGGTCTCTCTGGCGCGGCGCTCTTGTTGCCTAAGGGTGGCAGAGAGGGTATATCCGTCCATTTCTGGCATATGACAGTCGGTGAGCAGCAGTCCATAGCGGTGGTGCTTCATCGCTTCTAGTGCAAGGATACCGTTGTCAACGATGTCAGCATGGAGGCCAATCTTCTTCAGTTGCTTGGATATAACCTGCTGGTTGACGGGGTGATCTTCGGCGACGAGGATCAACCGTCCGCTGGCCTCGGCTGATTCCCGACTCTCCGTCCAGTTTTCTTCAGACTCAACCAGTTCGATGAATCTACTCTGCATGCTACTGACCGGCGTGGTAAGGACATGCCGCAGGTTGTCTGGCAGGAGTGGATTGACGGACAGACACCATTGCTCTTCGAGAGGCTCCGGAGAGAGCATCGGGTTCTGGTTAATGATAATAATATTGACGTCCGGCAAGTGTTCTTCCAGCCATTGGTCATTGAGCTGAAGCTGCTGCCAAATCGACATGGCAATAAAGATATGTCTGGGCTGATGTTTTCCCGTTTCGTTTTTCAGTTCGTGAAGGTGCTTGACTGCGACGATGATCGGGGTAAGTTGCAGGTGCTGTAGGTAGCGATACAGGGCTTCTCTCTGCATAAAGTAGCCGATGATCAGGCTGGTGCCGCTAGTTATAGAGGCTGGTACACCGGTATCGTCTGCCATATGAGAAAGCCTGTGATCCGCTTCGGGCTCTCCTAATGTCAGCGATACTGTGATACTGAACTCACTCCCTTTGCCTAATTGGCTGTTGAGCTGGATAGTCCCATCCATCTGTTCGACCAGTTTGCGTGCTATCGCGAGTCCCAGACCCGTGCCGCCAAAGCGTCTGCTGGTGCTTTGATCGGCTTGCTCAAATGGCTTGAACAGGTTCTTTTGTTGTTCCGGTGAGATACCTATACCAGTGTCGCTGACGGTAAAGCGTATCGTTTGTTTACCGGAAGAGAGTTCAAAGCCAGCCGGGCTGAGTACATCAACAGCCAGCCCGATCGTGCCTTGTTCGGTAAATTTGACCGCATTGTTTAGGAAGTTATTAAGGATCTGATGGAGGCGAATATCGTCAGCGAGCAACCAGTCAGCCAACCTGGGATCCTGCCAGTATTTAAAGGCCAGGTTTTTTTGCTGAGCATGAATGGATTGAGGCTGGATGATACGAGCCAGCACTTTGCCGAGTTTGATATTGGTTGGATTTAGATCCAGTTTTCCGGCTTCGATTTTTGAATAATCCAGAACGTCATTGACGATGTGGAGCATATTTCTAGCCGATTGGGTCAGGCCGCCATGCAGATTAACAAGCTCATCATTGAGGGGTTGGTCCGCCATCAACTCGAGTAGACCCAGAATACCGCTGATGGGAGTACGTACCTCATGGCTGATTGTGGCGAGAAACTGTGATTTTGCGGCTGTAGCGATTTCTGCTTTTTTTCTCGCATGTTCCAGAGCGAGTTGTTGTTGTTTTAGCAGGGAAATGTCGGTGACAACCGTATTCCAGTAAAATCCGCCTTCTTCATGGGGGGTGACACGGCTCTTGAACTGTATCCACTTAAGCTGGCCTCTGTGGTATTTCAGCTTTTGTTCGCTATCCCAGTGGCCTTGCTTGGTTGCCTCACACATACTTTGCTTAAGTACGTGCATATCAATGTCATCGAGCAGATTGAGCAGGTGTTCGGGGTGGAGCTTGATAGAGGTGGCTGAAACCCCCAGCAGCTCTTTAACGCCCGCACTGACAAAGGTGTACTGGATGTTTAGAGGCTGTTCCGGGTCGGGCTGAACATGCTGTAATACAACACCGTCCAGGTTGTCGGCAAGGTGCTGCAGGCGTCGTTCGGCTCGCCTGGCGCGTTTCTCGGCCGTTTTCCGCTGTAAAATCTCCTCGGCCATTTTACGGTTCCACCAGGTGATGGTAATGATCACCGTCAGCACCAGTAATGTGATGATGCCGGCCCATTTCGCGACCTCCTTGGGGGCTAATCCTTCCTGATATTCAAAGGTCAGCCATTTGTTCTCAAGCCGGGTCAATTCTTCTTGCGGTATAGAATTGAGTGCCTTGTTGATGATGTTGAGTAATATTGGCTGGCGAAAATTTACCGCAAAGTGCAAGGGAACGAGGTTCTTATCTTCGATCTGACCGACCATTTTAAACTGGCCGAGGTAGTCCGATTGTAGCAGCGGGGAGGCGTGGTGCAGCGAGGTCAAAACGCGATCGACTTCTTCTTTCTGCAAGGCTTGAAAGGCCGATACTTGGTTGATGTATGAGACCGACGAGCAATTGCTACAAAAACCAGAGAGCAGTTCCGAACCCGAAGTATCGGCAATGATGCCGACAGTGAGTTTGCTGTTGTTAAGCAGGGAGTCGATCCCTTCCTCGGCGGGGGCAAACAGTACCCAGGGCTCGTCAACGTATGGGGTTGAAAAGTACATTAGCTTGTCTTGAGTCGGCGTTTCAGGCAGTGCAGAGAGCATCATTAGCTCACCGTCATGAAAAGCGCGGTTGAGTTCCGAGTAGTTTTTTTTGCTGCTGATTTCAAACTTAACGCCTAGCTCATTACTGATGATATTCAGCAAGTCTGCCGTCAGGCCGGAATGGATTGTATCGGCATTGATGTAGTCATAGGGTGCCCAGTCATTGTGGACGCCAATGGTGATGTAGGGGTTTTTGTCTAGCCAGCTTCTTTCTTCCGGGCTGAGGCGAAGCTGTCCATAGTTCGTGAACATATTGATTTGCCCGGGGTTTAGCCATTGGTTATAAATCGCTGTCAGGCTTTGATTTTTTATATCTTCCAAGGCGAAATTGATCCTGCTTAGCAGTTTGTGCTTACCCTTTTGAGTTGCGAAATGTAAATGGTTGGTCGGCAGACCGGGAAGGATCGACAGTTCCAGTGAAGGGTCATTATGTTGCCGGAGCAGGTCGGATAGGACGACGGCATCGCCGATATAGCCATCGGCTTTGGACTGCTGGACTGCTTCAATGGCCTGTAGGCTGTTGCTGACGGGAACTAAAGTTGTTTTTGGCATCAAGCTGGGTAACAGCTCCATTAGGGCAAAGCCTTGCTCTACGGCAATTTTCTTGCCCGTTAATTCCTGAAACTGATTAACCGGCTGTTGCTTGGTGATCACTCCCCGCCGTATTGAAAACATCGGTTCGCTGAATGCCATATATTGTTGGCGGCTGAACGTGGAGGTTACTCCGGGGAGGAGATCCAGTTCACCTGTTTTGAAAGCCGCGACAACCTCGTTATAGGTCGAATAAAACGTAATGTCGTAGGTAAAATCGGCATGTTTGGCGACCTGGTCGAGGACCTCAATTAGCAACCCGTCAACCTGAGTTTCTGTCGTTGTCGATGTGCGGGCGCCCAGAGAGGCGTCTTTATTCTCGGTAACGAAAATATAGGGAGGAAAACTAAAACCGGGGAGACCGACTCGAAGGTGGGGTTTGTCGCTAACAATCGTTACTGATGATTGTGGATCAGCCTGGCCGGGAATTGGCAAGATACTCAAGAGCAGACAACAGGTAATAAAAAAACACCCGGTCCGGTGAAAGAACTGTTCGGTTATCATTCCCTACATCCTTGTAAAGCAATGTTCTAAGAGCAATTTTAAAATGAGTTGTGTCTTATGATTTCTCGTAAATCAATGCATTGAGATCAGTTCTCCTGAAATTCAGATATGAAAATCACCCAGCCCAAAATCGTTATTCCATCTTGTTAACCAGCCACTGTCATAGAAGGGGTGTTAACATTCCCCAGCTCCTTCAGAGCCAAAAACTGAAGTCGCGAGAGTGAAGGTGTTGTCGTGGTATGTATGTTAAGCTCATCCAGCTTGAGTTTCATTTGGTTAAGCTGTTCACTAAGCCCAAGTTCACGATAACCAAGACAAATTAAAAATCCGGTTTCGAAATCGGTAATGTCCTGTTCGGGGATTTGACCTAATAGCTCAGCAGCTAGCTCAGCATTTCCCAGTCGGTTCAACCGCAGTGCCTGCAGCGCTTTGAGGGTCGCTTTTGAAGATAACGGGCTTTCGTTTCCCTTGCTTAGTCGGTACCAGGCGGCATCAGCTCGCCAGTTTTGCAGTGGTTCTAACTCTGTATTGAACATGTCGGCATAGACAGCAAAACCACGGCGGCCTGAGTTGTCCCACATCGAATAGGGTAGCAGGTGGGCAACATGCAGCAGGTGCGGTATAGCTTTGTCGAAATGACCGCTGGCAATATGCAGCCATGCAATATTCAGTGTTTGCTCAATGCTGCTGTTGTTTAACTTTAACGCTCGCTGAATGGTATCTTCTGCTTCCGGCCATCGGTTTGCCTCTATACAGATTTCCGTTTTGAGATATAGCAGGCGGACATTGAATTTATTTTCTTTGATTAGGATATTGACTTGTTGAAGTGCCTGCTGATGTTGCTGCTTGCGTAATAATATTTCGACTTGCTTGATTTTAGCCGGTAGGTGATTGTGCAGTTGCAGCAACCCGGAAAGCATTGCCTGTGCTTCGTCGTATTGCTGGTTTTTACATAACAGATTGACGATATGTATAATGCCATTCTTTAATGCCATAGTATCCGGCGCACTGGCAAACAGTGGTTTGACATCGGTCAACCCGTTTCTGTTGAACGCTTGCTCGAGAGTTTGGCAGAATTCACGTCTTAATAACCCGGACGACACACGTTTGATAATGTCTTCTGAGCGTATGGGCTTGATCAGGTACCCATCGGGTTCAAGCTGCGAGTAGCCGAGAAATACATCCTGACTGTCGTTGCCGGTCACAATATAAACCAGTGCCTGTTGTTTGAGTATCTCCTTGTAACGCAAAAACTCAAGCAGGTGCAATCCGGTGCTTCCTGTCCCGAGGTTATGGTCGATGAGCAGAATGTCGAACTTCTGTTTGTTACAGGCAGCAATGGCACCTTTGGCGTTGGCCGTACTAATTATATTATTCATTGGTACTCCGAGCTTCATAAGCAATGCACGGGTAGCACTCTGAATAATGTTGCTGTCGTCAATGATCAAATAGGTTGATTGAGCAAGTATTTCCATATAGAGCCCCATCACGAAAAAACACGTATCCGTATGAATCAACTATAGTTTAGAAAAATCACATATGAAAATTATTGGCTATGTTTTGATATATACCCAAGTAACCTCAAGATGCGTGCTTCAGCGAGAATTACTTGGTTTGCAGGCACGGCACCAATTTGAAGGTCTAGTGGCTCTAAATCAAAAATTGGTAACAAAGGCTGCAAGCCAAGTAAACTCGCCCTCTGGGAGTGAGCCTACGTGCCTATTTCTGTGTCAAATCACGTTGAAAGGGATGGCCATTCCTACCGTAATTTTCCTTGAGCTAGACTCGTAGGTCTCACTCTGAATCCTGCATCTTGAGGTAGCTTGGGTATTATTAACAGAAGTGAATGTAATTAGGGCGAAACAACGAAAAAGACCGCTTTCGCGGCCTTTTATTGTTGTATTTCGTATCGATTTGTTGTTCTACAGGATCATCGATGCTAACCAGCCGAAGGCAATCAGCGGCAGGTTGTAGTGGATGAAGGTCGGAACAACGGTTTCCCAGACGTGTTCATGCTGACCGTCGGCATTCAGACCAGCTGTCGGTCCTAGCGTCGAGTCAGAGGCTGGTGAACCCGCATCACCCAGAGCGGCTGCAGTACCGACTAGGGCAACGGTTGCCAGTGGCGAGAAGCCAAAAGTCAGGCACAGCGGGACATAGATAGTTGCCAGAATTGGGATGGTAGAGAATGATGAACCAATACCCATTGTTACCAGCAGGCCGACAACCAGCATCAGAAGCGCAGCCAGAGGTTTGTTATCACCAATCACATCGGCCAAAGAGCTAACCAGAGTCTCAACACCGCCGGTTGCTTTCATTACCGACGCAAAGCCGGCTGCAGCAATCATGATAAAGCCAATCATTGCCATCATGTGTACGCCCTTGGTGAACACATCGTGGGTTTCCTTCCACTTGATCACGCCACCAAATGTGAACACCATGAAACCAATCAGGCCACCGATGATCATAGAGCCGCTATATAGCTGGGCGCCCAGCGCCGCAATAATAGCACCAACTGCAATGTAGACATGCTGCATGTTGATTTCAGCATGCTCAGGCTCGCTGGCTAGGATTTTCTCCTCAGAGTACTCGCGAGGTTTGCGGTAGCTGAAGAAAGTAGCCACAAGCAGGCCGAAAATCATGCCAAGTGCCGGTAGTAGCATTGCATAAGGTACCTGGCCGGCAGTGACATCCAGACCGTTGTCATGCAGGTTTTTCAGCAAAATGTTGTTGAGGAAAATACCGCCAAAGCCGACAGGCAGCACCATATAAGGGGTAACTAGGCCGAAGGTCAGCACACAGGCGATCAGGCGGCGGTCAAGCTTCAGCTTTGCAAATACATGCAGCAGGGGGGGGATCACAATTGGAATAAACGCGATATGAACCGGAATGGCGTTCTGAGAAGAGATGGCTAGAAGCACTAAAATGGTAAGAACGGAGTATTTCACACCTGTTGCAGCCGCTGCATTTTCATGGCCGCTGATCCGTTTGATAACTTTCTGCGCCAGTACATCTGTGATGCCCGAGCGTGAAATCGCGACAGCAAACGTACCGAGCATGGCATAGCTCAGGGCGGTAGTGGCACCGCCACCTAGTCCGCTTTCAAATGCAGAAACGGTTTCTGCCAGCGGCATCCCGCCGATAAGGCCACCTAATATGGCACTGAAGGTAAGCGCAACGACAACATTGACCCGCATTAATGCGAGGACAAGCATGACGCATACCGATATAACTACTGGGTTCATAAAACTAAGATCCATCCGTTGTGTTATGGCATATGTGTAAAGTTTATTATTATTTTTGGCTGTTTCGCTCAAAAACATCCAGTTTCCTGAAATTTTACGACATGTCGAGAAAAATTTGATGCCGATAGGGTATTTTATTTTTTTTGCTGAATGTCTCAGCCTTGCCATGAAGCCGTGTCTATACTGTTTCTGCAATGAACACTATGTATAACCGTTAGTGATAACAATATGTTAGGGCTAATTTTCGAACGTAATGCCTTGCTCCTATTCGGCTGGTAAGGCATTCACTAAATGGAGTTTGTTATGAGTGTACTAGTAGGTCGTCCTGCCCCTGATTTTACTGCCGCGGCAGTGCTTGGCAATGGCGAGATTGTCGAACAGTTTAATTTGAAACAGCATACACAGGGAAAAGCGGTGGTGCTTTTTTCTACCCGCTGGACTTTACCTTTGTTTGCCCTTCGGAACTGATCGCGTTTGATAAGCGCTTTGCTGACTTCCAGGCTAAAGGGGTGGAAGTGATCGGGGTATCGATTGATTCACAGTTTTCTCATAATGCGTGGCGTAATACTGCTGTTGAAGATGGCGGGATTGGGCCGGTTAAGTATCCGTTGGTTGCTGATACCAAGCATGAGATTTGTCAGGCTTATGATGTTGAACACCCAGAAGCCGGTGTCGCCTTCCGTGGTTCGTTCCTGATTGACAAGGAAGGGGTTGTTCGTCACCAGGTAGTGAATGACTTGCCGCTGGGACGTAATATCGACGAGATGCTACGGATGGTTGATGCCCTGCAGTTCCATGAGCAAAACGGCGAAGTGTGTCCGGCACAGTGGGAGAAAGGCAAAGAGGGTATGGATGCGTCACCGCAAGGGGTGGCGAAATACCTGTCTGAACATACTGATGATTTGTAATTCAGTTACAGAATAGGCTGAAGAAAACAGATAAAAGAAAGGCTAGCCGTGAGGCTAGCCTTTTTGTGTATTACAGAAAGTTAAAAGCCATATTGCTTCGTAGAAGGGTCAGGCAAGGTTGCCGAAAGTACAGTGCCTGCATTTGGTACTGTAAGGCTAGTACCGTTGCCATTGACCAAGCTGGCGATGTGATCTTGCATTTCGCCTGTAGCGGCATCTGGGCTAGCCGCGTTTCTGTCTTTCTTCTGACTGCCATGGTCTCCGGCTGTAAAGTAAGTAACATGCTTGACTAAAGATGCTACATCACTGTCGGTGACACTTAGGTTTAGGAGGCCTTCGTCAACCAACGGCAAGGTACCGCCAAATACCGAATAAGGCTTAGCGATACTTGTACCGGTGACAGTACTTCTGAATGTAAGCTGTGTTGGAATTGTGCTGTCATCTTTCACCATTGATAAGTAGACAGGTAGCCCGCTGCTTATCTGTGGTGCATGGTTGAGTGGATCAACAGTATCCAGAATTGTCTGCGCGGCATAGGCAAATTGAGTGAAATTACTATATACCTTGGTTAAGGTTGCAATGGATTCGGAATCACCGCTGCCAACTAACAAGGCTTCAAAGCCAGCGTAACATGTTTTATAGTCTAAACTTTTTGAGTCACAGTCAGCTTTGAATTTTGCATCGGCACCAGCTAGCAGGGTGCCTTTTACAAAGTTACCGTACTCTGTCGACTCCATTAGTAGGTAAGGAATACCGGCTCCTGGGTTGGCTAGAGCGAGTTTATTGATATTAAAGAACAGTGCATCGCTTTGTTGGTCTTCGGCAGATGTTCCGAGTGGACGATTGGCAACGTTACCTAATGCAACCCCAGTCATCGCACCAAGAGAGTGGCCGATAAAGCTAACGCCATTATCTGGATTTAGCCAGCCAAAGGCTCCCATCGCACCAGCATTTCCTTGTTTTATAGATGCAAACAATCTGCCGATAGCAACACGAAGGTTAATCTGGTCCATGACACTTTGACGCAGGTTGTCCCGTCCGACAGGCAATGTTTCAAGGTTTAAGAAGATTTCAGGCTTGGTTGATGCTGTAGTATAACCAACGACTGGAAGTGTTACGCCACGTGTACCATGTAATGGCAAGTCAATTGCGAAGATTGCATTACAGGAGCTGCCGATGATGGTATCCGCCAGCGAGCTGGTTTTTAATTCCTCTTTATTTGCAGTGATCCCATGCTGGTATATGCTGACAGTGTTTTTCTCAATTGCTTGGCAACCACTTGCAGCTGGTGGCAGAATCAAGGTGTACTCAACTTCTTGTACGGATTTCAGTTTAGGAACTGGGCTGTAGCGCGTAATTAGGCGTTCGCTATCTAACTGACTGCCATCGGATAAAGTGATTGTTTTGCCTGTTAGCAGCGGAAGAACTTTGAGCTGTACGGCCGGATCAGTACTGACTTTTTCAAGATCATCCTGAGTAATGCCCCAATCTGTCAGCTTCTGCATAACAATGGCTTTGTCGGTGCTACTGGCAGTTTCATCTCCCAGTATGTATTTAATAGCAGCTAAACTTGGCATGCCGCTTTGCCATGGAGTGGTACTAAACTTGTCTGCAGCCGTCTCGAGGAAATAGGGCAAGTACACTTTGCCGGTATAAACTTCATTTGTTCCCCCGACAGTAGTTCCTGCTGATGTAAGGCCCGTCATTGTATATAGTTTGGCGAGATCAGCTGTTGAGACATCACCAATTGCAGAGCCCTGCCAGACGGTTGAGGCATCATTTTTCAGCGCAAGTGCCGAAGCGGCTTTTCCTGCGAACAGAACATCACCAGCTGAGGCGGTCGTAAACCAGTTAGTGAAGATTATCTTGTTTTTATCAACCCCGGTTGCGGCAAACGTTGCTTCACTGGCATGGGCGAGGCGCTGTGCAGGTTCGAGCTTTTCGCTCGGTGGTCGGGTAGTTGATTTTAATACCGCGTAGCTGTTACTCATGCCTACTTCATTGCCGTTGATATCTTTTAAATCAGAGGTAATGGCAAACTGGTATTGGCTAGCAGGTTTTAGTGGTTTGGTCAGCAGTACCGTCAAGGTTTTTCCCGAGGCAAAGACTTTGAAGTCACCGTTAGCTTCAGTCAGTGGTACCGGTTGGGTGCTGGTATAAGTACTAGACGTAGGATCGCCTGTTTCTAGCAAGTAGAATCCATCTGCAGCAGTGGTGCCATCTAAATCATTGCCTATAAACTCAATTGTTATCGGTTGGTTGGTGCTCCAGCCATCAGTTTTACCCATGGTAACAAGTGGGTCAGACCATTTATTAGGGTCATCAGCTAAGCTTTCTGTTGCTAAGGTTCCATCGTTTTTATCAACTGCCAGGTAGGTCGGTTTGACTACCACAGGTGATTTTGGGTTGGAAAGAATGTCAAACTTGATCTTGGTATCAGCTTTCAGGCTTCTTTCGATGATTGGATCAATGGTTGGGTTACCGACGACTTCGCTTTCATTTCCGCAGCCAGCCAAGCCAATACTAGAGGCAATCAGTACCGCTAAAATATTCTTTTTCATGTTATATCCCTATCTTTCAAATCATGTTGCAGCCGAGGGGCTACCGAATCCTAAAATTTGTAGTTGATTTGCGCGGCGCTGATGATTGCACCACCGGTAGAAGTGAATGAGCTGCCATCTTCGGTAAAGGTGGCCTCTTTACCATCGAGATAGGTCAAGCCAACATCAAACGTCATCTTCGGGCTGTAGGTATAGGTTGCACCTGCCGAGTACCAGTAACGATCGGTATCAGGGATACTAAGGGTTGATTTACCGGCTTGCTCATCGAAGGCAAAACCGGCGCGAAGGGTCCAGGTCGGGTTGAGGATATAGGTTGCCCCGATGGAGTAGCGGGAGTTATCGTCGTAATCTTCGTCTTTCAGCAAGCAAACCCCGGCTTGGCCATTATAGGTACACTGATCACCGGTACCACGTAGCTCTTCGAACTTACTGTACTGTATCCACTGAATACCGTAGTGAATGGCCCATTGGCTATTTAGAGCGTGATAACCGGAGAATTCAGCAATCGCAGGTAGCACAACAGATAGTGAACCGGGAACGGTATTATTGGCAGCTCCGGTAATAAGGCCTGTGTAATCGGTAAAGTCACCATCAAAGTCAAGATCCACCTGAGAGCGATAGCTCAGGCCGAAACGGTGATCATCATTAATTTCATAGAGAGCACCGACATTCCAGCCCCAACCGGTGGTATCGCCTTCCATTTTTATACTTTTATCACTCGGTTTGCCACCATCAACAGCGGCAGCCATTGACCCTAAAAATCGTGTGAGCTCGGCGTCGCCGTAGACAAGGCTGACACCACCGCCGATGCTGAAGTGCTCATTGATCCGATAGGCAATATTCGGGTTGAAATTCAGTGTGATAAGAGATGTTTCACCGGCTGAAGAGCCTGCATTAAAATCTGCCGGATATTCGGTCGCTACTCCGTAGTTGGAAAACATTGCCAATCCGACCGCGAAGCGATCGTTGATAGGATGGATATAGTAACCCGCCGGAACAATACCTAAAGGCGCAACGTCTTTTGCTGTCTGACCGAAATCATTATCTTCAACATCGATATCAGGATCAACGATACTGATCGCACCTGAAAACTCAGCGGTTTTGAAAAGGGTCATTGCGGCAGGGTTACGTGCTAATACTGATGCATTATCAGCGACGGCGGCTTCGCCGGAGAACGCCCGACCTAAGCCAGATGCAGAGTGTTCGTTAACCTGAAAGCCAGCTGCGTTGACATTGACAGACATTAATGCCGCGGTTACGGCGACGGCAGTGAGTGTTATTTTTCTGGACATTATTATATTTGCCTCTTTGATATTTGCTTCTTGTTCTTCGTTCCATGAAGGAAAAACAAATTAATGAAATACGGCTTCATGCAGAATCAGAAAACACCGGCTCTATGCTTAACGCGCTCAGAACAAGGCATGTTGTTCAGGCATAGTGGCTTCACATCATTATGATACGAGGTGATTACGTAGGCGCGACCAGTCTTCCATAGAATCAATCTGAAACAATATGAAACAGTATTACGCAGTATAAGGATGAAAAATATAAATGTTAAGTCGTTGTAACACGTTGTTTTTGTGAGAAATGAGTAATTGAATGGTATATTATTTATTGGTGTTTAAAACGGGCGTTTTAAATATATTGTGTGTTTGAAAACATGTTTCTAAAAGCCCAGCACTGCTGGACTCATAGGAGGTCTGATGAGTTTTGCGTGTTTAATTTTTAAGACACTTCGATTTTTTCTGTTTGAGATTTTAAAACTTGCTGTTCGCCTAATTCTTTCATTTGTTAACGCTCTCACAAAAAAATATCAATCAGGCGTATTGAGTAATTACTCTAAAATGCCAGAAAGTTGACTTTCAATGTGGTCCGATGAGTTTGTTATTCTCTAAGGTTGAGTTTCTTCGCTCTTTTCTTCTGCAGAATCAAAAAGTGGCCAGCCACCTAATTTCTTCCATTTGTTAACAATCTCACAGAATAATTCTGATGTGCGTTCAGTGTCATAAAGAGCGGAGTGGGCTTCCTTGTTATCGAACGGGATCCCGGCGGTGCTACAGGCCTTGGCCAAGACTGTCTGGCCGAATGCCAAACCGCTCAATGCTGCCGTATCGAAGGTCGCAAATGGGTGAAAGGGATTGCGCTTTAGTTTGGCACGCTCAGAAGCCGCCATCACAAAGCTGTGATCAAAGTTGGCGTTATGGGCAACCATGATGGCACGGGAGCAACCAGCCGCTTTTTGTTCTTTGCGGATCTGCTTGTAGATCTCTTTTAGTGCCGCTTCTTCAGAGACCGCACCGCGAAGCGGACTGAACGGATCCCGGATCCCGTTAAACTCCAGCGCCTCTTTATGGATCACAGCCCCTTCAAATGGCGTTATGTGATAATGGATAGTCGAAGCAGGCTTTAGCCAGCCTTCTTCATCCATTTTCAGGGTGACTGCACAGATCTCGAGCAGGGCATCTGTTTTGGCATTAAAGCCGGCAGTTTCTACATCAATGACGACGGGAAAGTAGCCGCGAAAGCGACTTTTAAGAGTGTTTAGTTCGTTATCTTGGCTCATAGCACTGCGGTTGATAAAAATGAAGAGCGCATTATGTCAGATTCACTCCGGGAGCTAAACCTTAATTCATCGCGGGGAAACTGCACCTAAAGATTTTTTCGTCAGATCCGATACAATAGTCAGCATTACGATTGAGCTGGTGGTAGGAATATGGGCAATACAACAACATCATTGTGCTTGGCAGGCGCATTGCTAGCCGCTGCGACAGCAAGTAACACGGTGATGGCAAGCAAGCAATATGTCGCGACGCCTGCGCAATCGAGCTGGAAGGTTGCTGTTGATACTCCGCTGGAATGTCGTATGCTGCATAAGATACCCAATTACGGTGAAGCTCAGTTTACCTCCCGGGCGAGCAAAAAAATCAATCTAGATTTTGAACTTAAGATGCGCCGTCCCATGGGGGAAACACGCGATGTCAGCCTGGTATCGATGCCGCCGCGCTGGATGCCGGGGGATGCGGCTGAGCCAATCACTAAAATTACCTTCTTCAAACAGTTTGATGGCTATATTGGGGGGCAAATGGCCTGGGCAATGCTGACCGAGCTTGAGAGCGGGCGTTACCCGACGCTAAGTTATCAGGACTGGCAGCATCGAAATAAACGTATTGAAGTCGGGCTTTCAGCGGTCTCGTTTCAGGCGCCCTATCAGCAATTTAGTCAGTGTATAGACAACTTGCTGCCTTACAGTTTCGATGATATTGCCTTTACCGTTCTTCACTACGACCATGATAGTGATGAGTTGAACAAAGCCTCGCGCCAGCGCCTGGCTCAGATCAGTGATTTTGTCCGATATAGTGATGATGTTGATTTGGTATTGGTCGCAACCTATACCGATTCACGGGGCGGCAAGAACGTCAATCAGGCATTGTCGGAGCGGCGGGCCAAGAAGCTGGAAGAATACTTTATGGCAATGGGCTTGCCGAAAGACCGGATTCAGGTTGAGGCTTACGGAAAACGTCGGCCAATTGCCGACAATGAAACGCCAATCGGGCGCAATCAAAACCGCCGTGTTGTGATTTCATTAGGCAGGACACTTATCTAGCAGATGTCAAAAACCCTAAATAAACAAAGCGAGATACTCAGTGTATCTCGCTTTTTTGATCCTAGTTCATTGTACCTATCAGGCTATAAAGTCATTCAAGTTTAGCCATTTAGTGAAGACGAAACTTGGCGATCAGCTCACATTGGTTACTGATATTGATATGCTCAAGTTGGCGGGCAACTGCCGGATTGGGGTGGCGTTTTAGAAACGAGATCAAAGCGGATTTACAGCACCCAAGGGTATCAATAAATGCATCACACTCCTTGCGAGGACACTGAGGAATAAGTGCCATTACTTGCTCAGAGGCAAGCTGTAAGTACTTAAGCTCATACTCGTTGTCGCCAGCCTTTCGCCAAAAAGACGCCAGATTATGACAAGACGTGACTTTGATGGTCAGTAAGTCCTCAAGCTCTTCGCGCGTCCCCTGAATCGGTTCTAGCTGCTGCGATTCAGCCAAAGCCAGTTGGTAATGAATCACTGACATCATTGGCTTGTTATTCTCTTCGGCTTCTGCGGCCAGCAAGGTATGCCGTTCCCAGCGTGATACATCCATGATTATTCCTTAGATTACTGCTGCTGTAATGCCTCGACAAAATGCTGTTCGACTTGCTGCCAGTCAACAACATGCCACCATGCGTCGATGTATTCCGGGCGTTTGTTCTGGTAGCTGATGTAGTAGGCATGCTCCCAGACATCGAGTGCCAGAATCGGCTCCCCACAATTACCGACAACATCCATCAGCGGATTGTCCTGGTTGCTGGTGGAAGAGATTTCCAACCGCCCGTCGTTGACGCAAAGCCAGATGAACCCAGAACCGAAGTGGTTGGCTGCTGCCTCGGAGAAAGCTGTTTTGAAATGTTCAAAGCTGCCGAAGTGACAGTTAATTGCTTCGGCAAGTAGGCCGCCTGGTTGCCCGCCACCACTGGGTGACATGCACTGCCAGTAGAGGTTGTGGTTGAAAAAACCGCCACCGTGGTTTCTGACGGCAGGAGCCTGTTTAGAAACTGTGGCAAAAATCTCATGAAGAGATTGTTGTTCCAACTCAGTACCGATAATCGCAGTCATAAATTTATCATAGTAAGTTTTGTGATGGCGGCTATGGTGGATTTCCATCGTTTTGGCATCGATATATGGTTCGAGTGCATCATAGGGGTAAGGCAATTCTGGAAAGTTGAATGACATGACCGTTCTCTCTTGGTTTTTTTTATATATTAATGAGAATAAATATCATTATCAACCCTGCTTTTTATGATGCTTTTCCACTTTCTTAATTTTGGAGCTGAAGTAACTGCCGAAAGAGCTAAATTGAGATGGGTATAGAGATAAACATACTAAGAAAAGGCGGTGGTAGTTATGAATGTGCTTTTGTTGGTACTCATGTTCAGTTCTGGCTTGGTATTTGCCGATGACTCAGTGGTAAGCAGTGATGCCGAAAGGGTAAAAGAGGAGCTTGCCAGTGAAGTGGCGGCGAAGCAGATTACGTTAGAGCAGGCAGACGAAATGGAGCTTAACCGCGCTGATACCTATGAAGTCACCAGTACGGTTAGTGCGGAAAATTTGGAACTGCAAATTGCCGAGAAGCTCAAAGATAGCGTGATGCCTTTCTACTCAATAGAGTTTAATGATCCCAACAAAGATAATGAGTATCGTGCGACTGTCGTAGAGTATTTCGGTAAGGTGGAGTAGGGCTGATGAGTGTAAGCAAAGCCTGTCATAGCAGGCTTTGCGATATCATGAATTGGCCACTTAACTACGCTGGATCAACTCGATCTTGTAGCCGTCCGGGTCGGTAACGAATGCAATGTGCGTACTTCCGCCTTTCACTGGGCCTGGTTCGCGGCTCACGTTGCCCCCCGAAGCTTTAATCGCATCACAGGTTGCGTAAATGTCTTCAACACCAATTGCAATATGGCCGAAAGCATCGCCCATTTCGTATTCGGTTGTTCCCCAGTTATAGGTCAGCTCGATGACGGCGCCTGTTGACTCATCACCATAGCCAACAAAGGCCAGAGTATATTTATAGGCCTCATTGTCACGCTTGCGAAGTAGCTGCATGCCCATGATATCGGTATAAAATTGAATAGAGCGTTCGAGATCGCCTACGCGCAACATTGTATGAAGAATGCGTCCGTTAGCCATAGTGCCTCCGATGTCGGAAAGAGTTTGAGTGCAGATATAATAGGTGCAACAAACAGAATGGAAAATAACCATTCCGGAAATTGTTGTTACTCATTCGGGTAAACTTTATCTTTGAATTCGCACAGGTCTTCAATAACACAGCTGCCGCAGCGGGGCTTGCGGGCCACGCAGGTATAACGGCCGTGTAATATCAGCCAGTGATGGACATCAACCTTGAATTCTTTCGGAACCACCTTTAGTAGCTTTTGCTCGACTTGATCAACGTTCTTACCCATTGCGAATTTGGTCCGGTTTGATACCCGGAAAATATGGGTATCGACGGCGATGGTTGGCCAGCCGAATGCGGTGTTAAGGACGACATTGGCCGTTTTGCGGCCGACACCTGGCAGAGCCTCCAGGGCTTCGCGGTTTTCAGGGACTTCCCCGCCGTGTTGTTCGAGCAGGATCCTGCAAGTCTTAATGACGTTCTCAGCCTTGGAGTTAAACAGGCCGATGGTTTTGATATATTCCTTTACGCCCTCAACACCTAGATCGAACATGGCCTGAGGAGTGTTGGCGACAGGATAGAGTTTGTCGGTGGCCTTGTTGACGCTGACATCGGTGGCCTGTGCTGACAGAAGAACCGCAATCAGTAGTTCAAAAGGTGAGCTCCAGTTGAGTTCGGTTTCCGGGTGCGGATTCTCTGCCCGCAGACGTTCAAGGATCTGAACGCGTTTTTCATTGTTCATGCTTGCTTCCTAACAACTGTTGGCTGTTGCCGCAGTAAGCTATTCCTCTGGTGTAGGGCCAGAAACAGGTTGAGCCGCCTGTAGGAATGTAGCTAACTGCGGTTTATAGTATATTTTTAAGGTTGAACGTTTAGTTGGCCGAGGTAACTCGCGCTCGTTCAATTTCTGGTTTGGCTTCAGCACCTGCCGCTTTCTGTTCGCGTTTTTTATCTATCACATTCTTGAGTGCGATGATAAAACCGACACCGATAAAGGCACCGGGAGGCAGCATAGCCAGCAAGAAGTTGCTGTCAAAGCTGAATACTTCAATTCGCAATGATGCTGCCCAGTCTCCCAGCAGGCGGTCAGCACCGTCGAACAAGGTACCATTTCCCAGAATTTCGCGCATCGCGCCGAGCACCACCAGGGTTGAGGTAAGACCCAGCCCCATCCACAAACCATCTAACACGGCAGGTATAGGTTCGTTCTTGGAGGCGAAAGATTCTGCGCGACCAATAATAATACAGTTAGTCACGATCAACGGAATGAAGATCCCCAGTGACTGGTATAGCCCGTAAGTGAAGGCATTCATTAGTAACTGGACACAGGTAACCAGTGCCGCAATGATCATTACGAAGACCGGGATCCGAACTTCAGACGGCACCCATTGACGAACCAGTGAAACGATCAGGTTCGATCCGATGAGCACTGCCGTGGTAGCAAGCCCTAGACCAAGGGCATTGGTGACGGTTGCCGATACGGCCAGAAGAGGACAGAGTCCCAGTAACTGAACGATAGCCGGGTTGTTATCCCACAGGCCATTTTTCATCAATTCTTTATTTATGCTCATGAGTGGCCCTGACAATTCAGAGGTTGATTAAACAATTCCTGTTGGTAGCGCTGGTAATACAGCGATACCTTCTTCACAGCACCGACAACAGCACGCGGAGTAATGGTTGCACCGGTAAACTGGTCAAAATTACCGCCGTCTTTGCGAACTGCCCAGCTGGCATCTTTTTCACCTTGAAGTTTCTTGCCGGTAAAGCTGTAAATCCAGTCGGTAATCCGGGTATCAATTTTATCGCCAAGCCCCGGGGTTTCATTGTGGCTTAGGACACGCACACCCGTGACGACACCAGAGTTATCAAGGCCGACAATAATTTTGATGGCTCCGTTGTAACCGTCGGGCGCAATAGCTTCAATCGCAACACCCGACACTTCACCTTCTTTTTCTGCCAGGTAAGCCGGCATTGGCGTAGAGGTGCCGAGATATTGCTCATTGGTGACTAGGGTGCAGCTTTTGTAGAGCTCGTTGTCATGGTTTTCTGCAGGGATCACCTGGTTCAGAACCTTAAGCAGCTCCTTTTGTTGTTGCTCTTGAATTCTTCCGGCAGTCAGCAGTTGGGTAACAGATACTAGCAGGGTAGCAAGCAGGGCAAATACTGCCAGTACACCGCTGTTTTTTTTCATTGCAATCAGCATGCTTGCTCCTATAAGTGGCCGTATGTTCGTGGGCGTGTGTAGTAATCGATCATAGGTACACACATGTTTGCCAGCAATACGCTGAACGCGACACCGTCAGGGAAGCCACCCCAGGTTCGGATGAGGTAAACCAGGATCCCGATTAAGGCACCAAAAATCAGACGACCTTTGACTGTGGTCGATGCCGATACAGGATCGGTGGCAATAAAGAATGCCCCGAGCATAGTAGCACCAGAGAATAGGTGGATGATTGGTGATGCCGTGCCGTCCGGGTTGAATAGGAAGGCAACGGTGCTGATCACAAACAATGCGCCCAGCATACCGACAGGGATCTGCCACTGAATAATGCGCAGCTTCAGCAGTAGCAAACCACCCAGCAAGAAGCCAACATTTACCCACTCCCAACCAATACCGGCAATCATACCGAAGATTGGGCTAGCGAGAGTTTCAGTGGTGGTATGGCCGGTTGTCAGTGATGTCTTCAGGGTGTCCAAAGGTGTTGCCATGGTTACCCCGTCAACGGACATCCTGAGTTGATGCACACTGAACCCGTCTTGGGTAAAGCCGGTAAATACTGTATACAGGCTATCAAGCAGCGACACAGGAGCGGCGCTGATTGAAGAGGGAGGAAGCCAGGTTGTCATCTGCACCGGAAAGGAAATCAGCAAGACAACATAGGCTACCATCGCAGGGTTGAAGAGATTCTGTCCGAGGCCGCCATATAAGTGTTTGGCGATAACAATTGCAAAGACAACACCGATCACGGTGATCCACCAGGGAGCCAGCGGCGGGATTGAAATACCGACCAGAATACCGGTAAGCAGTGCACTGTTATCGCGCAGGTAAGGTAATACCGGGCGCTTACGCAAAACCAGTATTGCAGCTTCAGAGGCGAGCGCTACCAAAGAAGCCAGAATAACCTGGATCAGTACACCCCAGCCAAAGAAGAACCATTGGGCAGCAATACCAAGGGCCGAACAAAGAATGACAGTACGCATGATATCGCTGGTACTGCGTCGGCTATGTGTATGGGGTGAGCTGGCAATATTAAAAGCCACGATTAGTTATCCTCGTTATTCTGTTGTGTATCTTTTGCTGCCTGTTGGGCAGCCTTGCGAGCCTTAGCACGGGCAATAGCAGCAGCGACGGCGGCTTTCTTCGGATCCACGTCTTCCTCAGTAACTGTGCTGGCTGGCTCGTCCTGAGTTTGCTCCGCCTGCGTTTCAGCTTCTTTGGCAGCCTTGCGAGCCTTGGCGCGGGCAACGGCAGCAGCGACGGCGGCTTTCTTCGGATCCACGTCTTCCTCAGTAACTGTGCTGGCTGGCTCGTCCTGAGTTTGCTCCGCCTGCGCTTCAGCTTCTTTGGCAGCCTTGCGAGCCTTGGCGCGGGCAACGGCAGCAGCGACGGCGGCTTTCTTCGGATCCACGTCTTCCTCAGTAACTGTGCTGGCTGGCTCGTCCTGAGTTTGCTCCGCCTGCGTTTCAGCCTCTTTGGCAGCCTTGCGAGCCTTGGCGCGGGCAACGGCAGCAGCGACGGCGGCTTTCTTCGGATCCACGTCTTCCTCAGTAACTGTGCTGGCTGGCTCGTCCTGAGTTTGCTCCGCCTGCGTTTCAGCCTCTTTGGCAGCCTTGCGAGCCTTGGCGCGGGCAACGGCAGCAGCGACGGCGGCTTTCTTCGGATCCACGTCTTCCTCAGAGGCCGTGTCGGCTGGCTCGTCCTGAGTTTGCTCCGCCTGCGCTTCAGCTTCTTTGGCAGCCTTGCGAGCCTTGGCGCGGGCAACGGCAGCAGCGACGGCGGCTTTCTTCGGATCCACGTCTTCCTCAGAGGCCGTGTCGGCTGGCTCGTCCTGAGTTTGCTCCGCCTGCGCTTCAGCTTCTTTGGCAGCCTTGCGAGCCTTAGCACGGGCGATGGCAGCAGCAACGGCAGCTTTTTTCGGTTCAGCCTCAGCTTCGGTCGCTGCAGGCTCAGGTGTTTCCTGAGCAGCTTCAGACGCTTGCGCGGCTTTACGAGCCTTGGCACGGGCGATGGCAGCAGCAACGGCAGCTTTTTTCGGTTCAGCCTCAGCTTCGGTCGCTGCAGGCTCAGGTGTTTCCTGAGCAGCTTCAGACGCTTGCGCGGCTTTACGAGCCTTGGCACGGGCGATGGCAGCAGCAACGGCAGCTTTTTTCGGTTCAGCCTCAGCTTCGGTCGCTGCAGGCTCAGGTGTTTCCTGAGCAGCTTCAGACGCTTGCGCGGCTTTACGAGCCTTGGCACGGGCGATGGCAGCAGCAACGGCAGCTTTTTTCGGATCAGCCTCAGCTTCGGTCGCTGCAGGCTCAGGTGTTTCCTGAGCAGTTTCAGATGCTTGCGCGGCTTTACGAGCCTTGGCACGGGCGATGGCAGCAGCAACGGCAGCTTTCTTCGGATCAGCCTCAGCTTCGGTCGCTGCAGGCTCAGGTGTTTCCTGAGCAGTTTCAGATGCTTGCGCGGCTTTGCGGGCCTTGGCCCGTGCAATGGCAGCAGCTACTGCATCTTTTTTAGCATCGCCTGTTGTTTCCGATGCTGGTGTATCAGCGGTACTTTCTGTTTGTTTGACAGCTTTTCGCTCGCGAGCCAGACGCTTGCGTTCTTCGCGAAGTTTTGCCATCTCTGTATTGTCAGGCAAAGCTTCTTGAGAAACTTGGCTGTCACCGGACTGGGCTGCAGCCTGCTTGGCTTTTGCCCGGGCAATCGCTGCTGCAACTGCTGGTTTCTTGTCGGTGTCGGCATTGGTGCTGGCCGCTGCTTGTTTGGCTTTAACACGTGCTATAGCAGCAGCAACCGCATCATCGCCTCCGGAAGCTGCCATTTCTTTGCGGCGATCATCAGCTGCTTTCTTAAAGCGGTTCTCTCGCTCAGCCTTGTCCCGCTCTAAACGGGCTTTCTTGGCTTCAAAGCGTTGTTTGGCTCGCTCGGCATTCTCTTCATCTTGCTTACGCTGACGAATTTCTGCTTTGGCCTGGCGATAGTATTGAACCAGCGGGATTTCACTTGGGCAGACATACGCACAGGCTCCGCATTCAATACAGTCAAAGAGATTGTATTCCTCGCATTTGGCATAGTCCTGATCTTTGGCATACCACTGTAGCTGTTGCGGTAGCAGGGAGACCGGACAGGCCTCGGCACACGCTGTACAGCGGATGCAGGACATTTCATGGTTTGTCGGAGAAATTTCCTTGCGTGTCGGAGCCAGAATACAGTTGGCAATCTTGGTGATTGGAACATCACAGTGTGGCAGGGTAAAACCCATCATCGGGCCACCCATGATCACGCGTGGTAGTTTCTTATCGGCTTTATAGCCAAAACGCTCCAGCAGGAAATTTACCGGTGTTCCTAACAATGCCCAGGTGTTGCCAGGCTGTTTGAACGTTTTGCCGGTGACGGTAACAACACGCTGAATCAAGGGTTCGCCGTCAACTACGGCACGCTTGATTGCATGCGTGGTTCCCACATTGTGCATCATGATGCCAATGTCGGCAGGTATCCCTTTAGTCGGAACCTCTTTGCCTGTCAGCACCTTGATTAACTGCTTCTCGCCACCGGAAGGGTATTTGGTCGGGATTGCACGAATAACAATACCGTCATCTTCGCTGATACAGCGTTGAAGCGCCTCGATTGCTTCCGGCTTGTTATCTTCGATACCGATGATAGTGAGCTTGGGGACAAGGATATGATTCAGGATCCGAATGCCTTCAACGACATCGCGAGCGTTATCTTGCATCAGGCGATCGTCGGCAGTGATATATGGTTCGCACTCAGCAGCATTAATGATCAGGATATCTGTTTTTCCCAAACCACTTTGAAGTTTACGGCCGGCTGGAAAACCTGCACCGCCCATGCCGGAGATCCCTTGGAGGCGGATATGATCAATCAGATCTGCTGTTTCAGTCTGGCGATAGTCAGCGATGATTGTTTTCTCACCCCAGGTATCATTGCCATCCGGCTCAATAATGATACAAAGATCAGATAAGCCGGAAGGGTGGGCGATAGTATGAGGTTTTACCGCCTTAATTGTGCCTGAAGTCGGGGCGTGAACCGGTACACTCAGTGCTACATCGGCATGCGTCAGTGGCTGACCTTTGAGTACTTTGTCTCCGGCTGTGACCAATACATCACCAACGGCGCCGATGTGCTGTTTTAGGGGCAGCACCAGCTCACCAGGGATCTTGGCTTCGGCAATTTCAGAATGGCTGGACAGGGCTTTTTGCTCTGGTGGATGAATTCCGCCCGGGAAGTCCCATAGCTGACCCTGTTTTATTTGTTCGATGATTGACAGCATGGTTACTCTACCTTGTTGGCGCTTGTATCAGCAGGAATATTGACGACGGGGATTTTGTTAAGCTCCCACTTCCAGCTTTCCGGGGTCATTTCTACCGGAACCATTTCGATACAGTCGGTCGGACAAGGTGCGACACAAAGATCGCAACCGGTACACTCATCTTTGATGACGGTGTGTAGCGCCTTAGTGCCGCCGACGATCGCATCAACAGGACATGCCTGAATGCACTTGGTACAGCCGATGCACATGTCTTCATGGATAAACGCGACTTTTTTCAGGCCTTTGTCATCATCGTGAGCCGAGTCCTGAACATCTACCCCCATCAAATCAGCCAGCTTCTCTATGGTTTGCTGGCCGCCGGGAGGGCATTTGTTAATATCATCACCGTTGGCAATGGCTTCCGCGTAGGGACGGCAGCCAGGGTAACCGCACTGGCCGCACTGGGTTTGTGGCAAAATGCTATCGATTTGCTCGACAATCGGATCGGCTTCTACCTTGAAGCGGATCGAGGCAAAGCCAAGGACCAGGCCAAAAATCGCGGCAAGTACTGCGATTGCAATAACTGCAATTAATATTCCGCTCATTTTATAGTTTCACCAATCCAGTAAAGCCCATAAAGGCAAGAGACATCAGGCCGGCTGTGATCATGGCGATTGAGGCGCCTTTAAAAGGACTCGGAACATCCGCTGCGGCAATGCGCTCACGCATAGAAGCAAACAGCACCAAGACCAGCGAGAAGCCAATAGCAGCACCGAAGCCATACACCACAGATTCAATGAAATTGTGGCGTTCGTTGATATTCAGGAGTGCAACCCCCAAAACCGCACAGTTTGTCGTGATTAGTGGCAGGAATATCCCCAGTAGACGATAAAGCGTCGGGCTGGTTTTATGGACGACCATCTCGGTAAACTGAACCACGACAGCGATCACCAGAATGAAGCTAAGTGTTCGAAGGTATTGAATGCCAAGAGGGACGAGGATATAGGCTTCAACAAGATACGCGCATACGGATGCCAGGGTAAGTACAAACGTTGTCGCCAAACCCATGCCAATTGCTGTTTCCAGTTTTTTAGACACGCCCATGAACGGGCAAAGGCCTAAAAATTTCACTAGTACAAAGTTGTTAACCAACACTGTACCGACAAGTAGTAGTAGGTATTCAGTCATACCGTCTTAATTATAATTTGCTAGAGATCTGCATATTATCTTCCTTTGCACAAGCTATAACAACTCTTGTCTTGCAGGGTTTTTCAATATTGCTGATTTTTTCATCAGTTATTAATTGGTTAAGGCCGGATCAAGAAGAAAGCTCTATGGATGTCATGCACAAAACATGTGTATTGTCTGATTGAAATTCGCAGTGTGTCGACATGCACTCTGGGCTTCAAGAAATGGTTGTTGAGTATATGTATGACAATTGTGATTACCTGTTGAACATGTGTGCCTGCGGATGTAAGTGCGTTGTTTTCTTTCTATTATTGATGAACTGCGTTTTAGTGATATCTGTTGCATAAATTCAACCTTGCTAGTATAACGTCTGGTATATGTGCGTGAGTTCAAAAATATTCCACTAGTTGTTGGGCAGTATTGCCGAGCAATTTTTTGGAGAATTTTGATCTTATGGAATACTTATTCACCCTTGCTGTGGTTGGTTTGGTCGCATATTCAATGCTGAAGAAATTCAACCCGCAAGCAACATTAATTACAGCCGGTTTATTGTTACTCGCATTCGCGCAGCTTTCTGACATTTCTCCCGTACTGGCTGATGGGAAAACTCACGGCGCGTTATTTTTTGACTTATGGCAGCGCTTTACCGAAATCACCAATAGCCGGTTAGGCAAAGTGGGCTTGACGCTGGTTTCTATCGCAGGTGTCTCTACATATCTGAATCATATTGGCGCCTCTCAGGCACTGGTTCGTTCCACTTCCCGCCCTGTTATGGCGGTGAAGAGCCCATATGTCTTGCTGGCATTGGTGCTTGTCTTCGTGTCGATTATGTATGTGTTTATTACCGGTGCAACATCGCTCTCTTTGCTGCTGATGGGGACCTTGTATCCGGTACTCCGTAATGCCGGTGTGAGTGCCAAAACCGCTGTTGCCACGATTGTTATTCCCACTGCATGGGAATACGGGCCTGGGCAGATTAATGCGGTGATTGGTGCTAATGCCATCAATGTTGAGATCATGGATTTTGTAGTAAACCACCAGACTCTTTTCCAGGTACTGCTGCTGGCCGTTATCCCGTTTGCCAACATTGCCTGGCAACGCTACTGCGATAAGAAAGAAGGTTATGAACCTGCCCAGGATCGCGGGAAATACCTGGAAACCCTCGAAAAAAAACATGACGATAATGACAAGGTGCCGGGCTTTTACGCATTACTGCCTGTACTGCCGTTTGTCTTTTTGTTCGGCTTCTCAAGTATGGTGATGGAATCTATTACTATGACGATTCCAATTGCGATGATGTCGACCATTACTATCTGCATGGTGATTGAAGCGATCCGTTTCCGTTCAATTCAGCGCTCTTTCGATAACTTCGAAGCCTGGCTTAAAGGGACTGGAATGATTTTCGCCAGTGTTTTAACGCTGATGATAGCGGCTGAGTTCTTCTCTGCAGGCCTAAAAAATATCGGTGCGATTACCGCGCTGATTGATACTGCCAAGTCGTTTGACCTTGGCCCAAGTGGCATAGTGATTGTATTCTCAGGGTTTATTTTGTTAACGGCGTTTATTACAGGTTCCGGAAACGCACCGGTAATGGCGTTCATTCCGATTGTGCCGCAAATTGCGACTAACTTCGGCGTAAATCCTCTGTTGCCGCTTGTGCCTATTTTGTTTGCTGCCGGTATTGGCCGAACTATGTCGCCGGTTGCTGGTGTGATCATCACAGTGGCTGGTATGGCGAAAATCACGCCGATAGATGTCATTAAGCGGACATCGGTACCAATGTTCAGCAGTATGCTGGTGGTATTGGTGCTGGCCGTTATTAAGTATTCGTAAGGGGATTAGAGATGGATATTTTGATGTTGAGCAACGGCAAAATTGCCGGTAACGAACATGTCATGGGATTTGCCAGTGAAGCTATTATCGAGCAGGTTAAACGAACCGGCGCCAAAAAATGGGTACTGATCCCATATGCGGTTATCCGTTCAAGCCATGATGATCGTGTAGCCATGGTTCAGCAGACATTTGATGCTCTCGGGCTGGATTGCCAGGTTACAGGCCTTCATCAGGCCAAGGATCCTGTTGCGGCACTCAAGGCGGCAGATGGCATTTTGGTTAGCGGCGGAAATACCTGGGTACTGAACAAGACACTGCATGACTTGGGGCTTGTCGGTCCAATACGCAAAGCCGTGCTTGACCGTGGTGTTCCTTATATTGGCTGGAGCGCAGGTACGAATATTGCCTGTCCGACTATTCGGACTACCAACGATATGCCAATTATTACCGGTGCCGTCTTGCCGTCACTGAATTTGGTACCGTTCCAAATCAATCCGCATTATCTGGAAGCGAAAGTTGAAGGTCATAATGGCGAAACTCGAGATGAGCGTATTCAGGAATTTCTGGAAGTGAACCAGCACGAACCCGTTATCGGTATTCCTGAAGGAACCTGGTTGCATTTACATAACGACCAGCTTAGTTACCACAGTGCAAACGGCAAAGATCTCAAGCTCTTTAGCTATGGTAACGAGCCTTTATATTATTCTGAGCAGCAGAATATTCAGTTCCTGATGGCACATAGCTGCTAGATAGCTTTTAGGTATAAGAGAGCGGCAGGCTACGGCTTGCCGTTTTTTTGTCGAGGTGAGTGAATACCGATAATAACTGCACAAAACTGATTTCTAAAATTGCGATTAAAATTCACTTGATTTTGTTCGGCCCAGACTTGGCAAGGGGTTAGGCGAGTTATCCACGGAAACTGTGGATAAGTGTGTTGATGGATGTTTGGAAAATGCCACGACGGCGATAGGTAGACCGCTGTGGTTATATTTTGTACAACATGGTCGTAGAGAGAATAAATAGTTGTATTATAGCGATATAGGAATTTACGGCAGAATATATATGAATCAATTAGAATAAATACTTTAGAGAATGCCAAGTATACAGTTGCTTGTGAATTGATTTGAATCAATTGTGGGAAAAGCTGTGGATGATCGCTCTTGAGGAGAGTGTTTTTAAGGAATTTTATAGGCCTGCTATCAACAGCCTGAAGTATAGCTGAACAAAGACATTCTTGTTCGTGGGCGGTGATAATACGCCTAAGGTTAAAATTGTTCAATCCTTGATTTTAATTTTTTTAAGATTTTTCTCGATGCTAGCAAGCAGCACGTGAGTAACGGACAAGCGTGCGGAGTAGAGAAGGGGTGAACTGACAGTGATTATTGACAAGCCTTACCATAACAGCAAAATGTCCCATAACCCCTCTCTACTACGGAACGCAAGTATGAGCAAAACGTTTAACTTATCTTCCCGCTTTTCTCCTTCCGGCGATCAGCCCACAGCGATAAACCAGTTGCTGGAAGGCTTGGATGCGGGGCTTGCTCACCAGACATTGCTGGGTGTGACGGGCTCGGGGAAGACTTTTACTGTAGCCAATGTTATAGCAGAAGCGGATCGGCCCACCTTGATCCTTGCCCCTAATAAAACCCTGGCGGCCCAGCTCTATGGTGAAATGAAGGAGTTCTTTCCGAATAACGCCGTGGAATACTTTGTTTCGTACTATGATTATTACCAGCCGGAAGCCTATGTTCCGACGACCGATACCTTTATAGAGAAAGATGCGTCGGTGAATGCCCATATTGAGCAGATGCGCCTATCGGCAACTAAGGCACTGATGGAGCGACGTGACGTTATTATTATTGCTTCCGTCTCTGCGATTTATGGCCTGGGTGATCCGGATTCATACCTTAAGATGATGTTGCATGTTCGCCGTGGTGACATGCTGGATCAGCGTGATATTCTCCGTCGGCTGGCTGAACTGCAATATACGCGTAATGATGTCGCTTTTGAGCGAGGCACCTTCCGCGTCCGGGGGGAAGTCATTGATATTTTTCCGGCTGAATCGGAAAAAGATGCTGTACGGATTGAACTGTTCGATGATGAGGTGGACTGCATCAGCGCATTTGATCCGCTGACGGGAGCCGTGCTAAAGCGAGACCTGCCTCGCTGCACCATTTATCCTAAGACTCACTATGTCACACCGCGTGAACGTATCCTTGAGGCGGTAGAAAAAATCAAAGTAGAGCTCGAGGTTCGCAAAAAGCAGCTTTTAGAAAATAACAAGCTCGTGGAAGAGCAGCGCATAGCTCAGCGTACCCAGTTTGATATTGAAATGATGAATGAGTTGGGCTTTTGTTCTGGTATCGAAAACTACTCGCGTTATCTCAGCGGACGAGCTGAGGGTGAGCCGCCTCCGACATTGTTTGACTACCTGCCAGCCGATGGCCTGCTTATCATTGATGAGTCGCATGTTACCGTCTCGCAAATTGGCGCCATGTATCGCGGTGACCGCTCTCGTAAGGAAAATCTTGTCGAGTACGGCTTTCGATTGCCGTCTGCCCTCGACAACCGTCCGCTTAAGTTTGAGGAGTTTGAGTCGCTGGCACCGCAGACCCTCTACGTTTCAGCAACGCCGGGCAGCTATGAAATCGAGCAGTCGGGCGGTGATATTGCCGAGCAGGTTGTGCGCCCGACAGGGCTGCTTGATCCGCAGATTGAAGTTCGCCCGGTAGCGACCCAGGTTGATGACCTGTTGTCAGAGATTAGGATCCGCGAGGCCAAAGGCGAGCGGGTTCTGGTTACGACACTGACAAAGAGGATGGCAGAGGATCTGACTGAGTACCTGGATGAGCATGGTGTTAGGGTACGCTATCTTCATTCGGATATTGATACGGTTGAGCGGGTCGAGATCATCCGGGATCTGCGTCTGGGTGAGTTTGATGTACTGGTAGGGATAAACTTGCTGCGAGAAGGCCTTGATATGCCTGAGGTTTCTCTGGTGGCGATTCTTGATGCCGATAAAGAGGGGTTCCTTCGCTCGGAGCGCTCGTTGATCCAGACCATCGGACGTGCTGCCCGAAACCTTGAAGGTAAGGCAATATTGTATGCTGATCGCATTACGGGTTCGATGGAGCGGGCCATGAACGAAACCAATCGCCGCCGGGAAAAGCAGCAAGCCTATAATGAAGAGCGTGGCATTGTTCCTAAGGCGCTTAACAAAGCGGTATCTGATATCATGGAATTAGGTCAGCCGGGTAAGCGTAGCAGGCCAAATAAGGCGGCTCAGCTTCATCAGGTTGCCGAACAGAAAGGTACGTACACGACCATGTCACCGCAGCAGTTGGAGATTGAAATTCAGCAGTTGGAATCAGAAATGTATGACCTGGCGCAGAATCTGGAATTTGAGAAAGCCGCCGAGCTGCGCGATAAGATCCACTCGATGCGAGAGCAGTTCATTGTAAACAGCTAACGTCACAAGGGCCTGGTTAGGCTCTTGCGCTTCTCCCGCCCCTTCATAAAAAAAAAGCCAACCGAGAACAGATTCGGTTGGCGTCATTGTTTTAGTGAAAAAATTCCACAAACAACGTCAGTTGGCTAGGTTGACTCTCAGGAAAGAGTCAATGTAATCAATGCAGACTCCGTGCCAACTTTTTTGACCTTGATAATTGGACTTTTTTGCGACGCTTAACGAGTAATTTGTCACCGTTTTCTCTATCTATCGCGTTGTTATTTGCATTTTGCAAATCAATATGCGATTCATAATGGGAATTTAGAAAGTTTGAAATTTCTCATAACAGTTTTTTTTCTATTGATTACAATTAGTTTAGGAAGAAAGGCTTTGGAGGGGCAATGGACAGCAGGTCAACTCAGCGACAAGTTTTAATGGTAGAAGATACCGCCTCGGTTGCGGCCTTATACAAATCTTACTTAAATCCCCTGGGGTTAATGGTCAGTATTGTTGGAACCGGGACGGAAGCACTTAGCTTCGTCAAAGATATTACTCCTGACTTAATATTGCTTGATCTTCGACTGCCTGACATGACAGGCATGGAAGTGCTGGAATCTGTTCGACGAGATCATGGTAATATTCCGGTGGTGATCATGACCGCACATGGTTCCATCGACGTGGCCGTAGAAGCCATGCGCCATGGTGCTCAGGATTTTTTGATCAAGCCGTGTGAAGCGGACCGTTTGCGGATCACCGTTAACAACGCGCTTAAAGAAGAGAATAAAGCACCGAAAGAGCGCCAAAAGTCCAAACAGGGCGGGGCGCAGTACCAAGGGTTTATTGGTAACAGCCTTCCAATGCAGGCTGTGTATCGAGTGATTGAGTCTGCGGCTTCTAGTAAGGCAACGGTATTTATTACCGGAGAAAGCGGCACAGGTAAGGAAGTCTGTGCAGAAGCAGTGCATGCGGCAAGCCCGCGGAATGATCATCCTTTTGTGGCTTTGAACTGTGCGGCGATTCCGAAAGAGCTCATAGAAAGCGAACTGTTTGGCCATGTTAAAGGGGCGTTTACCGGAGCTTCGACCGAAAGGCAGGGAGCCGTTGAGCTTGCTAACAAAGGGACACTGTTTCTTGATGAGCTTTGTGAAATGGATTTGGATTTGCAAAGCAAGTTACTGCGCTTTATCCAGACCGGAACCTACCAGAAAGTCGGTTCATCCAAAACGAGTACAGTGGATGTTCGCTTTGTATGTGCAACTAACCGTAATCCATGGGTTGAGGTTCAGGAAGGGCGTTTTCGTGAAGACTTGTATTATCGCCTGCATGTGATTCCCGTCACCTTGCCGCCGCTTAGGGATCGTGGCGAGGATGTCATTGAAATTGCTCATGCTTTACTGGCTCTGATGTCAGTAGAAGAAGGCAAGAACTTTAGCCGCTTCTCTCCTCAGGTCATCAATCTGTTTCAGCGCCATAGCTGGCAGGGGAATGTCCGTGAACTGCAAAATGTGATCCGAAACATTGTGGTATTGAATACCGGTGAAGAGGTCACGCTGGACATGGTACCTCCGCCTATATCTGGTGGAGGTGGCGCAGAAATTGCACGTACTGTTCAGCTAACTGCTGAACCGCAAAATGATGCGGACGCTCGTGATGGGGTTTCTCACAATCATTCCATCGATAAATCGCAAATTGAACCCTTGTGGGTTGTTGAGAAACGCGCCATTCAGGCCGCGATTGATGCGTGTGAGGGAAATATTCCCCGAGCAGCGGGTTTGTTGGAAGTCAGCCCATCGACGATATACAGAAAATTACAGGCCTGGCAGGAAGCGGCAGGTAGTAACAGGGAGATAAAATAAATGGCAATGAGTATTAATGCATCTACAATCAAACGCTTATCTGAAGAAGTTGGTCAGGACACAGTAACATTGTTGCTAAACGTCTTCAGTGACGAGCTGGAGCAGTACTTACGTCAGTTATCAGATCAACCTACTATCAGTCAGGTCCGGGAAATTAGTCATGCGATAAAAAGCAGCGCTGCAAGTTTTGGTGCTGATGAACTAGCTGAAATGGCACAAGAGTGTGAATCTCGGGTTAAGCAAGGTCAGGATCAGTGGATGAATGACCACCTGTCTGAATTCACACAGATGGTCAAAGGGATGGCAATAGAATACAAGCAGTTAGCTAGCAACGATGAGCTTATTAATCGCATGCTTTAATTTCTCCCGATCATGGCGCCATTCGTGGTTGCTCGAGGCCAGATCTTCAATCACCTGGTGATATCGCGGATCTAATTCAGAGCGGTATTGATCCGACAGGACGCCATCAACCTGGCGTCCGCCCATTGCCCTTTCACACCAATGCAGCATCACATCAAGGGACATCATCCCGGCAGGTCCATTTTCTTTATCTAGGTTAGTGACAAAGACGATGTTGGCGTTGCAGTTCTTAAGAGCAAGTTCTATTTCTTTGAGTAATAGCGGTGGCATGACACTGGTTAAGAAGCTGCCCGGCCCCAGTAAAATCACATCTGCTTCCTCGATGGCGGTGACAGCTTCCTTTGTGGCTGGAACGGCTGGTTCGACATAGAGTCGCTGTGGCACTTCCTGTAACTCATCAACGCTGGTTTCGCCGCTGATTATTTCGCCACTTTGAATCATGGCTGCCAAATCGGCAGGGTGCTCAGACATAGGAACGATATGGGTTTTCACTTTGAGCATGTCACGGATCAGGTTGATAGCTTCTAGAGGACGAATAGAGAGGTTATCCAGAGCTTTAAGCATCAAGTTACCGAGATTATGACCACTTAACTCACCATTTCCTCGAAACCGGTATTCGAAGATCATTGAGCCTACTGAGGGCTCGGTAATGAGTTGGTTGATACAGTTTCGGGTATCTCCCCATGCAATTCCTCCCTGGCAAGCTCGAATACGGCCAGTAGAGCCCCCATTGTCGGTTGTTGTTACAATTCCTGTAACCTGAGAGCCATAGTCAGAGAGTGCAGACAGGATCCTGCCAAGGCCGTGTCCGCCGCCAATGGCAACAATTTTAGCATCAGCAATATTGGTTGTAGTCATAGCCGTAGTTGCATAAATCTGTTATCAAAATAGAACGGTCAGTGTATACAAATCGCTATGTGAATTACAAATAGGTCTGGACGAGATGGAGTATAAGTCACGTATGGTGCTAATTTGACAATAAAAAACCTCCCGTACCGGGGCACGAGAGGCGAACACACATAAAACGACAGTGTATTGGGATGAAACGCGGCTAGTGCGGTTTTTGCATAATACTCATCAGATAGTCGTAGGTATCCTGGCAGTTAGGCGTGTTAAGCAGCGCTTGCTTTTCGCTTGCAGGCACAGGCAGTATTTCTAGCCAGCGCTGACATAGCCAGCTTAAATTGTTGAATTCTTTATTTAAATTAAGTTGGTTGAGTTCAGGGTGCTTGTTGAACATCTGCTTGAGCTTGTCTGCCAGAACAATTTGGTCGTTGCGAATCTCGACTTCCGGCCACTGTGGGATAATGTCATATTCACCGGAGAAGACACCGCTATCGTCTTGTTCCAGAGCGTTGATTCGGAAGTTTTCATGGCCGTAAACAGTAACAATCAGTGAACCATCCAAGGCTGAAGTGTCTAAATCTTCAACAGTTACTCGAGTTCCGATATGGAAGAAGTGATGGCCATGTTCGGCTTCGTCAAACATACAGATACCAAAGCCAATATCAGAGGTTAGGGCAGCCTTGAATGCATCCATTTGTGGACCCGGGGCAACACGTATTGGCATTCTCCCACCGGGTAACACATGGCGCTGTTGAAAAAGTAGCGGTATAGACTGTTTCATAATCGGCTCCAACTGTCGTTATAGTTGTCAGGTAACTTAGACAATGCAATTGTGATGCCGGAATTTTATACCGCTATTTTGGCCGTACGGTGGTGCTTTAAAATTGATTTAATGCGTGCAATTGCATATTGCGAATCTCACTGCAATTTGCACTGTGCATTATGCGAATTATTTCTGATTCGCAATGATTTTCAGTGCATTGTCACTAGGCAATAACTCAAGATGGCTTTGTTCGTTGAAGTACCAGCCTTTAATGATCCCCTTTTCCATCATGTCGTTGAAGCCATCAATGACACGCATCGCCTGCTCATGGGCACGCTTCGCATCCAGTCCTTCTTCTCGCTGCAAATAGAGTGCAATATCGTCAACAGTCGCAGATTCAATAATGTTGGACATAATTCCCCCACTTTTTATGAGAATTTTTTACTATCTTCCCTTTAGTAGTATTGTCGTGAATTCTTACGAAAGGTAGAATGCAACACGTTTTTTTCAGAGATTTGTCAATAAAGCACTTTCTCTGATAGGTTATAATAATTAAGCCGCTGCACATGTCGCTAGGCGATATAATCATGTGTGCAGCAGCCATAACTCCGAGCTTTATTCACTAAGTTGCAGCCTTTCGGGGATGACAATAGGTGAATGAAGCCAGTGACAGAGTAGTCACCAGGGTCGACAAAGAAATGCATCGGCCTCCCGTATTTGGAAAGGTGTTCCGTGGCGAATCAATTTGAAGATAATTTTCATCGTAAGTTTTATTACTTACGACTCTCAGTGACAGATGTCTGTAATTTCAGATGTACATACTGCCTGCCAGACGGCTATCAACCTGCAGAAAGGAAGAAGCCTTCTTTTCTGACGCTTGATGAGATCAAGCGTGTAACAGGAGCGTTTGCTGACTGTGGTACGACGAAAGTGCGTATCACAGGTGGTGAACCAAGCCTGCGCCGTGATTTTACTGATATTATCGGTACAGTGGCTTCCCAGCCAGGTATCAGCAAAGTAGCAACCACCACTAACGGCTATCGTATGGCGAAGCACGTTGCTGAGTGGCGTGATGCCGGGCTGACCCACATCAACGTCAGTGTCGACAGTCTTGACCCGAAGATGTTTTACCAGATCACTGGTGAAAATATGTTCCATCAGGTGATGGCAGGTATCGATGCTGCGTTTGACGCTGGTTTTGAACAGGTAAAAATCAATACTGTCCTCCTAAAAGATCTTAATTCACAGGAGCTGCCTAAGTTCCTCGACTGGATTAAGACACGGCCAATCCAGCTTCGATTTATCGAGCTAATGCAAACAGGTGAAATGGACAACTTGTTCAAGAATCATCATGTTTCCGGTGTTAGTATCCGCAACCACCTTATCGCGAATGGTTGGCTTCTTAAAATAAGAAGTAACAATGACGGGCCGGCTCAGGTTTTTTGCCACCCAGATTACCAGGGCGAGATCGGTCTTATCATGCCGTATGAAAAAGACTTCTGCCAAAGCTGTAACCGTTTACGCATTTCGGCCAACGGTAAACTTCACCTTTGCCTGTTTGGCGATCATGGCGTTGATTTACGCGATTTGCTGGAAGCTGATACTCAGCGAGCAGATTTGATCGATCGTATCCAAAGTGGGTTGCAGCAAAAAGCCGTTGGGCATTTTCTTGATGACGGTAATACGGGTATGACGCCGCACCTTGCCTCAATCGGCGGATGATATTGAGCCCTGATCAGTATTGGATACTGGTCAGGCTGCCTACATTTCAACTTACTACTACTTCAGTTTGGGAATTACTGTAATGGGTCATGCAGAAACTGCGTTTGAACCAGCACATGTGGCTGTATTGACGGTGTCAGATACGCGCACCGAACACAATGATACTTCTGGCCAGTACCTTGCAGAGTCGCTGCAAGAAGCCGGTCATAAACTAGCCGATAAAAAAATCGTAATCGATGATGTTTACCAGATCCGTGCGATTGTCTCTCAGTGGATTGCTGATGAGAAGGTACAGGCGGTACTGATCACTGGCGGAACTGGCTTTACCTCAAGAGATAATACGCCAGAGGCGTTGATCCCGCTATTTGATAAACAGGTCGAGGGATTTGGCGAGATTTTCCGTATGGTGTCCTATCAGGAGATTGGTACTTCAACAATCCAATCCCGTGCCGTTGCTGGTATGGCCAATAAGACCGTTATCTTTGCTATGCCGGGCTCAACAGGTGCCTGTCGTACCGGCTGGACGAAAATTATCAAAGAACAGCTGGATGCCAGCCACCGTCCGTGCAATTTTATGCCTCACCTAGGGAAATAATACGATGAACCAATTTACTCATATCAATGCTTCCGGTGAGGCCAATATGGTCGATGTCTCTGGCAAAACGGAGACCGTGCGTGAAGCCCGGGCGGAAGCGTTTGTCCATATGGCACCGGAGACGCTTGCTCTGATTGTTTCCGGCAAGCATCATAAAGGCGATGTGTTCGCAACGGCACGTATTGCCGGTATTCAGGCGGCCAAAAAAACATGGGATTTGATCCCGCTATGCCATCCGCTGCTGCTATCGAAAGTCGAAGTGCAGCTGGAAGCGATAGAAGCCGAGAATATGGTACGTATCGAATCTTGCTGTAAGCTGGCGGGCAAAACCGGGGTTGAGATGGAGGCGCTGACCGCGGCTTCCGTTGCTGCGTTGACCATTTATGATATGTGCAAGGCTGTGCAAAAAGATATGGTTATCGGCCAGGTCCGATTGCTTGAGAAAACTGGCGGTAAATCAGGTCACTTTAAGGTAGAAGCATGATTAATGTACTTTTCTTCGCTCAGGTAAAAGAGCTGGTAGGCGTTGATCGCCTTGAAATGGATGCCGGGTTTACAACGGCTGAGGAACTGCGTACTCATCTGTGTGAGCGTGGTGACAAGTGGCAACTGGCATTGGAATCCGGCAAGTTGCTGGTCGCGGTCAATCAGACTATTTGTCCGTTAGATACTGTTATCAAGGATGGGGATGAGATTGCCTTCTTCCCGCCGGTTACCGGAGGCTAATTATGATCTCTGTTCAGTTTGAAGATTTCTCGGTTGCTGATGAGTATGCCAAGCTTGCCGAAGGCACTGATGCCGGTGCTGTTGTGACTTTTATCGGTAAGGTACGAGATTTTAATCAGGGCGATAGTGTCACTGGCTTGTCTCTAGAGCACTATCCGGGGATGACGGAAAAATCGTTGGAAGAGATCGTCGAGCAAGCCCGTGAGCGTTGGCCATTGCTGCAAACTCGGGTTATTCACCGGGTCGGTGATTTGGAACTGGGTGATCAGATTGTCTTTGTCGGCGTGTCGAGTGCCCATCGTGGCGCAGCTTTTCAGGCGTGTGAGTTTATTATGGACTACCTGAAAACACGTGCCCCGTTCTGGAAAAAAGAGCAGACACCCGAAGAGTCTCGCTGGGTCGATGCTCGTGAGACCGATACCTCTGCTGCTGACCGCTGGGTAACAGATCAGTAAAGCCATGCGGGTACTTGGTTTTCTTGCTCAGGGCAGAACTTAGGTTCTGCCCTGTTTGTATTGAGTGATTGTGCCTCCCTTCTTTCTTTTGTTGCATAACTCTTCGTTTTGGCATCTCGCCAGGATTGAATAACTACCGCCTTTGGCTATTTTGGTCGTTTGGCCACTCTTATATGGTTGTTTCTTGAACCACCGCCGGCTGGCAGCTTTGCCGCTGTGAATAATCTTTCTCTAATATTCTCATGTTCTTTCATCTTCTCCTGTGCTAATTTCAAATTAACGGAATAATTAACCTTTCAAAGTGAATGGTTATGGTTTTACACTGTTGCTCGGTGCAGCAGTTTGGCAATAGGGGGACGTAGTTATGATCAGGAGCGATCGATTACTCTATGAATTAGCACCAGATGGTTTTGGTAGTCGGCATTGTGAACCTTGGGAGCAATGGCGCGAAAGAGTACATGGTGTGTTACCCCAGTTTCCGGAAGAAGTGCTTGAGCAGTGGGTATATCGTCATTGGAAAGGCGTGCTTTGTAATTGGGGCTGGTTAGATTTTCAGGCCATGAGCTTTACAAAGGAGCGATGGAGTACCGATGACATTATTAACCAAATCAAGACACCGCATGATGATGTGGTTAGTAAGTTCTCCAGTCGAATGAATAATCCGTTGTTTCAGCGTAGCTGGCTTGTTCAGAATATGCAGGATAATGGGACCTGGCCTGTTGCCCCCATTGTACTGCAGTATGAAAGAGATCTATATGCGACGAACGGACGGATATTAAAGGCACCATTTAATTTGCTTGAGGGCCATCATCGCCTCGGATATTTAAAGTCAATTGCAGAAAATGGTGGGTATTTACAAGACCATCATAATATATGGTTGGTGCGTATTGCGCTTCATTAGAAAATAATCTATTCGTAATTAGAATATAGTGGCGTCCAATTATGGGACGCCATTTTTTATTTGGCGTTAACTATCGTTTTCTCTTTATTCTATATTAGTTAACTTTGTCCTAAAATTGACTCAGATTTAGATCTTTTTAGTTATTGATAAAAAATAATTTATATTTTTTTTCTTCTTTTGTTTATGTCCTATTCTATTTGGTTATCGATATAAAGTTCCTTTTTTTTCAAGTTTTGTGAATTAAATTTCAATACTTGGTGTTGTTTTATAAATTCACTGAATAATCATTCTCTGTATGGGCTTTATGTAATGGATCATGATGCTGCTGATGTGGCTATTTGTGGTGTTTTGTGGTGTTGCGGTGTTTTTTTGTTGTTGATATGTTTCTTTTCGACTCAGGAAGGGTTGGAAAATACAACAAAATATTACAGGAAAGTATAATGAAAAAAACACTATTAGCAGTAGCGGTTCCTGCCGTTATCTTTAGTAACGCTGTTAGCGCAGTAGAACTTCTTAAAACTGAAGAAGCCATGGTTGATTTTTATGGCCAGCTTCGTACTCAGATTGAAAAATATGAAGATAAAGATGTCACCTTAAACGCGGGATCTTCGCGTGCAGGTGTTAAGGCTGAATATACACTTACCGAGACAGTGGATGTATTTGGTAAAGTGGAGTTTGGCCTGAACTTTAAAGCTGATGGCTCTGACTACACGATGAAAAACCGCCTGCACTATGTCGGGTTAGATACCGATTTTGGTAAGTTTTCTATCGGTCGTCAATGGATTGTATCGGATGACATGTATGGTGCTGAATATTCATATTTCTTTGGAGGAAACGGAATTCTCCATGCCACGCTATCGAAAGCACGTCATGACTCGCTGGTTAAATATAATTATGAAGGCGAAAGCTTCCTACTCGCGGCTAACTACGGTTTGACAGAAGATGACAACAACCAGGAGCTGGCTGAATTGTTCGTCTCTTCGAGCGTCGGTAATTTTAACTTTCACTTCGGAGGCGGTGTTAACCGTGATAAGTCATTCAGTGTAGGTACTAAAACGGTAACGCCTAATCCGGCAGTGCCGGAGTTTACCAAAGAAGAGAAAATCACTGCCGATATCGAAAATACCTTCTTCGAAGGTACGCTTGAATACACGGTTGGACCGGTGCTACTGGGGTTCACCTACTATAATTCGGAACTGGCGAAAAAAGGGTCCAACGTTACTATCGACGGAGATGGCTTTAGCCTGGGAGCTACGTATAGCTGGGCAGATAATGCAACGGCGTACACTGGTGTTGGCTATGCTGCACAGGAGTCGAATGCACTTCAAGAAGACGGTGACGGAAAAACCTTTTATATAGGCACTGACTATAATTTCAATAGCTGGTCACGTATCTATGTGGAATATGGTTATGAAGACGGGGATACACTTGGCTACACCAATAAGGCAAGTGATAGCTTTGTCGGGGTTAAGTCAACTGACTCTGAAAGCAAATTTGCTATCGGTGCACGAGTTTACTGGTAATTGATACCATTTCCAGTGTTTAGCCCGGTCATTGCCGGGCTTTTTTGTATTGGATAAGCGTTTAATCGAATTTGGCGAGCTGCTGGTAACAGCTGCGCTCGGCTGAATTGAGCTCCATCATGACAGAGTGAATATCGGCTTGTTGTTGCTGTAGAAGGTTTTGCCGATGCTGGATGGTGTTCAGCATGGATTGAAGCTGTTTCTTGTTGCGCTTCTCAGAGTCGTAGAGATGAAATAGCTCGTGGATATCGGTAAGACTGAACCCTAGCCGTTTACCCCGTAATATCAACTTCAGGCGTGCTCGGTCCTGACGTGAAAAGATCCGTTGCTTTCCCTTTCTGGCTGGTTTTAGAAGGCCTTGATCTTCATAGAAGCGGATACTTCTGAGTGTCACCGAGAACTCTTGTGCCAACTGTGAGATGGTATAAGTCTCTGCATTATCACGCTTATCTTTTTTCATCCGTTGTCGTTCCATTTACTATCTAGATCCACGTCCCTGGATCGGCGAAAAGATCATTTCATACCGTGCTGAAATTGACAAGCCGATTTGCTGACGGGGTAGGAGATAAGAATGAAAATAGCCCCTATGAGAAGGGGCTAGGGTGGTGTTTTAAGCTTAAGACGTGGGCTTACTTGACACCGTTAGTGTCGCCTTTGGTCTTATGTGACGGTGGCACATAGCCGTGACGAACACGGGAAGGACTTGGACGTGAGAAACAACCAGCTGGTCTCATATATCAACTCTCAAGATAGAACGGAACGGGAACGGAATATTGAAGTACACACCTGATATCTCTGGCTTGGCGGGTCGCTTCAATAGAAACGATAGTAGCGTTATTGGCCTGTTATAGGTACTTGAAAATTGTTAATAAAAGCCTTTGTGAAAAGTTAATCTATCAGTGTTTTTTTTATTCTGTTTCGTTATTAAGTGTGTGCTACAGGCGCAGTTATCGCTTTTGTGCCATATTTAAAATCCGACTTGAAAGCTTTTCAGTGAAAGAGACTTTTTGTCGGGAATAATTATTCAATCTTACTATTTGCATCGATAGCATCTGTTAGCTATCGGCTTGCTTAGGTTTTATTGAATTTCTGTTATTGAGGTTAACAGCGGAGGGTTTTATGAAGCACAGACGCGTATCAAACCGACGAATTAAACAGATGCTGGGTGAGATTCTTTATGATGATATGCATACTGAGTCGCATAATGCTGAAAATGATCAAACATTAGTTGAAAAGAAAAAGCCATCAAATCGTGATATGAACCCAGGTTTAGATATAGACAGTGAAAATAAGTAAGTGTCAGTTTTTTCCGAAGCACCCTGTTTAGGGTGCTTTTTTATGTTTGTTTGTCAAGGTTTTGCAAAAATGTTATTGACTCAGGCTGGTTTTGTTGCCGGTTGAGTTTTTTATGCTGAATATTTATTCAATCTTACAATTATTCATTCAAAAAAGGCATTTTTTTGGCGTTTTTGGCGGAATTTTCTCTATAGTTAGGGTTTTGTGATAGATTGAACTGCAAGTAGGTTCATGTTTAGGGGGATGAACTGGCTTAGTGTTGTATATTAAGCATAATATCACTTTTTGTAATCAAAATGTGGCAAATTGCTTCAATGCCTGATAAGGTTTTGACCAATTCTTCGGTTTGCTCTGTATTGTTGAGGATTAATAATGCAGATATTGCTGACATTTTATGCGCCTGCTGAAGACCGTCATGGACGTATCGATAGAATGTATTGGAGTTAATGCATGTATAAGAACAAAATTACTCAGGCGCTATTGTTAAGCGCGGGTATGGCCGTAGCCGCGACCTCATTTTCTACTCTTGCGGCTGATGTACCAGCTGGCGTCAAGCTAGCAGCGAAACAAGAACTTGTTCGCGGTAACGGTACAGAAGTTGAATCTCTTGACCCTCAGAAAGTCTCTGGTGTTCCTGAATCCAATGTATTGCGTGATCTGCTAGAAGGTCTTGTTAACCAAGACGGCAATGGTGCGCTGGTTGGCGGTGTAGCAGAGTCATGGGAAACCGAAGACAATAAAACATGGATCTTCCATTTCCGTAAAGATGCGAAATGGTCAAACGGCGATCCTGTTGTCGCTGAAGACTTCGTCTATACCTGGCGTCGTCTGGCCGATCCTAAAACTGGTTCGCCTTATGCCTCTTACCTGGAAATGACCACCATGGCGAACGCCGGTGACATTATTCTTGGCAAGAAAAGCCCAGAAACTTTGGGGGTTGAGGCAGTCGATAAGCACACTCTTAAAGTTACCCTTGATAAGCCCGTTCCTTACTTTGCATCAATGACGGTTCACACCTCACTGAAGCCGGTAAACAAGAAAGTTGTCGAGTCACTCGGTGACAAGTGGACAAGCCCAGCTAATTATGTAGGTAATGGTGCTTATACACTGGATAAGTGGGTTGTTAACGAGCGTATCGTACTTGCCCGTAGTGAAACATATTGGGATAACGATAAAACTGTTCTGAACCAAGTTACCTATCTGCCAATCGAGAACCAAGTTGCCGAAATGAACCGCTTCCTGGCTGGTGAGGTAGACGTTACGTATGAAATGCCAAACGAGCACTTCAAGCGCTTGGTAAAAGAATATCCGGAAGATGTAAAAGTTACGCCTTACCTGTGTTCGTACTACTACGAATTCAATACAACCAGAGCGCCGTTTGATAACGAAGATGTGCGTAAAGCACTATCTTACGCAATTGACCGTGATGTGATTGCCAAGTTCATTGTGGGCAAGGGTGAGACACCAGCTTATAACTTTACTCCACTCGCGACTAACGGACTGGACGTTGAAATGCCTCAGTACTCAGAGCTGTCGCAGAAAGAACGTGTAGCCAAGGCGAAAGAACTACTTGCTAAGGCGGGTTATGGTTCTGACAACCCTCTGAAGTTCGACCTGTTATACAACACTAGTGAAAACCACAAGAAAGTTGCTGTCGCAATTGCCTCGATGTGGAAAAAATCACTGGGCGTTACAGCCGTTCTTGAAAACCAGGAGTGGAAGAGCTACCTAGACACCAAGCGTCAGGGTGATTTTGATGTATCACGTGCTGGCTGGTGTGGTGACTACAACGAAGCGTCGACCTTCCTGGCGATCCTGCGTGACGGCCACTCGCAGAACTATCCGAAATACTCGAGCAAGTCTTACGATGCTCAGCTAGACAAGGCACTGGCTGCTGCATCTGATGCAGACCGCTCGGCAGCCTATAAGGGTGCTGAAGCACTGCTGGCTAAAGACATGCCTATCATGCCTATCTACCACTATGTGAATGCTCGCCTGGTTAATCCTAAACTAGGTGGCTACCCAGAGAAAAACCCTGAAGATAATATCTTCAGCAAAGACATGTACATCATTGCTGACTAATAAACAGCAAGATAAATAATTAAGCGCTGCTCCGAGGTCGGGGCAGTGCTCATTGTTCGTATTTGATACTTGCAATTTCTTCAACTGTCACAGACTTAAATATACGGTGGAGTTTATGATTAAATTCATCGCTAAACGGATTTTTGAAGCAATACCAACCCTGTTGGTATTAATTACAATCTCGTTTTTCCTGATGCGTTTTGCACCAGGCAACCCTTTTTCAAGCGACCGTCCGCTTCCTCCTGAAGTGATGGCAAATATCGAAGCCAAATATGGCCTGGATAAACCTGTATTTGAACAATATACGACGTATCTTGGAAATATAGTTCAGGGTGATTTTGGCCCATCCTTTAAATATAAAGATTTTACGGTGAACGAGCTGGTCTCTAAGGCTCTGCCTGTCTCCGCTAAAATTGGTTTCTTTGCCTTCATCTTTGCACTGGTGATGGGGGTCACCGTCGGCACCATTGCCGCGTTGAAGCAAAATAGCTGGATAGACTATACGATAATGTCTACCGCCATGGCGGGGGTGGTCATGCCGTCCTTCATATTGGCGCCGGTGCTTATCTATATTTTCTCGATCAATCTTGGCTGGCTGCCGGCTGGTGGCTGGAATGATGGCTCAACCAAGTACATGCTGCTGCCAATGTTTGGTATGTCACTGCTGTATGTCGCCACTTTTGCTCGTATTACTCGCGGTAGCATGATTGAGACGTTGAACAGTAACTTTATTCGTACTGCTCGTGCCAAGGGCCTGAGCTACTCCTACATCATTATTAAGCATGCGCTGAAACCTGCGCTGCTACCGGTTGTTTCCTATATGGGCCCGGCCTTCGTCGGTATTATTACCGGTTCGGTTGTCATCGAGACCATCTTTGGTTTGCCTGGTATCGGAAAGCTCTTTGTTAACGCAGCCTTTAACCGTGACTATTCACTGGTATTGGGTATCACAATTCTAATCGGTACGCTGACTATTATCTTCAACGCCGTTGTCGATATTGTCCTTGCGTACATTGATCCGAAAATTCGTTACTAGAGGGCCGAACAAATGATGCTTACTAAAAAAGACAATGTAGAGGCCGTCGAGAAATTTTCCGAGCAGCTGGAAATTGAAGGTCGTAGTTTATGGCAGGATGCCCGTATTCGCTTTATGCGAAACAAAGCGGCGATGATCAGCCTTGCCATTCTCTTCTGTATATCGCTGGCGGTTATTTTCGGCCCGATGTTCAGTTCGTATGCTTTCGATGATACCGATTGGTACGCGCTGCATGCCGCTCCTAGTCTTGGTGCAGAGGGTCACTTCTTTGGTACAGATAGCCTTGGTCGTGACTTGTACACCCGAACATTGATCGGCGGGCGCATCTCCCTGATGGTGGGGATTCTGGGCGCCTTGGTGGCAGTTGTGATAGGTACGCTTTACGGTGCAGCTTCCGGCTTCATCGGCGGCCGTACCGACCGCATTATGATGCGTCTTTTGGAAATCTTGTACTCGATTCCGTTCATGTTCTTCGTGATCGTATTGGTTACTTTCTTCGGTCGAAATATCATGCTGATTTTTGTGGCGATCGGGGCGATTTCCTGGCTTGATATGGCTCGTATTGTCCGAGGGCAAACCTTGTCCCTGCGAAGCAAGGAGTTCATCGAGGCGGCACATGTTTCGGGCGTTAGCCGTTGGAGAATCATCACCCGCCATATCGTGCCGAATGTTCTAGGTATTGTTGCTGTGTACTCAACCCTACTGGTACCGGCGATGATCCTGACTGAATCATTCTTAAGTTTTCTGGGCCTGGGTGTCCAGGAGCCAATGACGAGCTGGGGTGCCTTGCTACAGGAAGGCTCACAAACGATGGAGGTTGCCATTTGGCAGTTGATGTTCCCGGCGGCGTTTATGGTTGTAACTTTGTTCTGCTTTAACTATGTGGGTGACGGCTTGCGTGACGCACTGGATCCAAAAGACAGATAAGAATGAATCGCTCTTTGGCTCATGAAAGATGTTCGTGAGCCAAAAGCGAGAGAGTATAAGGAAGTATTATGAGCTTATTAGATGTCAAAGATCTACGCGTAGAATTTACAACACAAGACGGTATCGTCACCGCGGTTAACGATCTTAACTTTTCTCTGAAACAGGGTGAAACCCTGGGTATTGTTGGCGAGTCCGGTTCGGGTAAAAGCCAGACTGTTTTCGCCATCATGGGTTTGCTGGCCAAAAACGGCATCATCGGCGGTAGTGCAAAATTTGAAGGCCGCGAGATTCTTAACCTGCCCGAGAGCAAGCTGAATAAGCTTCGTGCCGAACAGATTGCGATGATTTTCCAGGATCCGATGACATCGCTTAACCCTTATATGAAAGTCAGTGATCAGCTGATGGAAGTATTGATGCTGCATAAAGGGATGGGTAAGGCCGAAGCTTTTGAAGAAAGCGTACGTATGCTGGAAGCGGTTAAAATTCCGGAAGCGCGTAAGCGTATTACCATGTATCCGCATGAGTTTTCGGGCGGTATGCGTCAGCGTGTTATGATCGCCATGGCGCTGTTATGTCGACCTAAGCTATTGATTGCCGATGAACCGACAACGGCTCTGGATGTAACCGTTCAGGCCCAGATAATGGAGCTTCTGAACGAGCTAAAGAGCGATTTCAATACCGCGATCATTATGATCACCCACGATCTTGGCGTTGTTGCCGGTAGCTGTGACAAAGTACTGGTAATGTACGCAGGCCGTACGATGGAATACGGCAAGATCAATGAAATCTTCTACAAACCATCGCACCCGTATACAGAAGGTTTGCTCAAAGCGATCCCTCGCCTTGATACGGACGGCGAGGAGTTACCAACGATTCCGGGTAACCCGCCTAACTTACTTCGTCTGCCGGTTGGCTGCCCTTATCAGGAGCGTTGCCACAGGGTGTCAAGTCGCTGTACGCAGGAAGCTCCTGCGTTGAAAGACTTTGCCGAAGGTCGTTTACGTGCGTGTTTTTCTGATATGGGGACGTGGTAATGGAAGCACAAAAGAACCTGCTGTTAGATATTAAAGATCTTAAAGTACATTTTGATATTGCCCCTAAGTCGGCATGGCCGTGGAGCAAGCCGTCAAAGCTAAAAGCGGTCGATGGTGTTGGTATTCGTCTCTATGAAGGTGAAACGCTGGGTGTGGTTGGCGAATCCGGCTGTGGTAAGTCGACGTTTGCTCGTGCTGTGATTGGTCTGGTTGAGGCTACTGCGGGTAATGTTGTCTGGCTGGGGCAGGATCTGACCAAGCTAGATCAGGTCCGTATGCGTGAAAAGCGTAAAGAGATCCAGATGATTTTCCAGGATCCGCTTGCATCACTGAACCCTCGGATGACTGTTGGCGAGATCATTGCCGAACCACTGAAGGCGTTCTATCCGGACTTGCCAGTTGACGATGTGAAGCAGCAAGTCAAGGCAATGATGGCTAAAGTTGGTCTGCTGCCAAACGTGATTAACCGCTATCCGCACGAATTCTCAGGTGGTCAGTGTCAGCGTATCGGTATTGCCCGTGCACTTATCCTCAAACCTAAACTCATCATTTGTGACGAGCCGGTATCGGCCCTTGATGTGTCGATTCAGGCACAGGTTGTTAACTTGCTGAAGTCGCTACAGAAAGAGATGGGCTTGAGCCTGATCTTCATTGCTCATGACCTGTCAGTCGTCAAGCATATCTCGGATCGCGTGCTGGTGATGTATCTGGGGAACGCAGTTGAGATGGGAGAAGGAGAGGCATTGTTTGCCGAGCCTAAGCATCCTTACACGAAGGCGCTAATGTCTGCGGTACCAATCCCGGATCCTGATCTGGAGCGTAATAAACATATTGAATTGTTGGAGGGAGAGCTTCCTTCACCAATGAATCCACCTTCAGGCTGTGTGTTCCGGACCCGTTGCCCTCAGGCAACGGCGTCCTGTGCTGATAGTAAGCCTCAGTTGGAAGGGGGAGACGTTCATGCGGTAGCCTGCCTGAATGTCCATTAATTCAAGCCTGTGACAGGCTTTAAGCGCGGTGTCAAAGCCGCGCTTTTTTTCGCCTGTCGGTTTGTCAAAAAATTGTTGCTGGCGGTCAAATTTATGACATCGCCTGCATGTTATAAAATATTGATAAAAATGTAGTTTACCATTACATTTTCGACTGAGTAGTACGAACAAGGATTGTTTATATGCGGTCACTATCGGTGCAGTGGAAGATCACCCTGATGGCAGGGGTTGGGCTGTTGATAACAGTCTTGGTCTTAACCAGCCTATCATTTTATTTCTCTGGCCAGAGCCAGCAGCTAGTGAGTGAGCAGTCATTCACTTCCCTTCGTAACAAATCCCAGGATGTTGTTCAGGCTCAGGCAGAGCGTCAGGCGATATCTGTTCAGCAGTATTTCGATGAAGCCATTTACCGTGCTGAAATGCTGGCCCAGAGCGTGTTGTTCCTCAAATACAATGCCGAGGAAAATTTTACCAATAGTTCTGAGCTTCGAGGCTCGATCAATGAACTGCTGCGGCGCTCCGTGAATGAATTTTCTAATATCTACGGTGCTTTCGTTGTATTTATCCCTGACGGGTTGGATGCCGAAGACAGTAACTATCATGGGGCGGACTATGTCGGTGCCAATGGCAATGGGCGTTTTGCTCCATATTGGTCGAAGGCAGGAGCGGATGAAGCCGAGCAATTTATTATCGCTGAACAAGAAATTGTAGATAGCGGCTCAAACCAATGGTTCAACTGTAGTCTGGATACTAAGCAGATCTGTGTTCTTGATCCTCAAATAGCTAAAAGGGGAATCGGCGGGCAGCTGGTGAGTACGATTACCATACCGCTAAGCGTCGATGGCGAAGCCGTCGGTGTGATGGGAATCGATATCCGTCTAGATGCGCTGCAGGCTGTCATCAGCGAAGTTGATAAAAATCTATATCGTGGGGCTGGTAAGGTATCTTTGCTAAGCAAAGACGGAACCATCGTTGCGTGGGATCAGGCAAGTAATCGCCCCGGTAGTCAGTTTACCAACAGCGATGGCCTACCGGCTGAGCTAAGTAGCTGGCTATCGACGGGAAACGATTATGCCGGCTGGAGCCAGAATCAACAATGGCTTCAGGCTTATACGCCGGTCGAACTTGGCCAGGTGAGCTGGGGAGTTGTTATTCAGCTTCCGAGCGAGCAGGTATTGGCAGAAGCTATCGCTTTGGATAAGACAATAGCGCTTCAACGTGATGAATCATCCAGGATTCAGGTTATCGCCAGTGTATTGATCGCCTTTGTCGGCCTGCTGGTCGTCCTGTTGGCTGCCTCCCGTCTGGTTGCGCCTATTAAGCAGGTGGCTGAGCGGCTGAAAGATATCGCTTCCGGTGAAGGTGACTTGACCCAAAGGCTCCATGTTGCACAGCAAGACGAGGTGGGGGAGCTTGCTCTCTGGTTCAACCGCTTCCTGGATAAGCTGCAAAATACCATTAGCCAGGTTGTTGTTGCCGTGGACGAAGTGAGTAAAACGGCGACAGAAGCGGCTGATGTGGCCAGTCAAACCCGGGATGGCAGTCAGTCTCAGTTCAAAGAGGTTGATATGGTTGCAACGGCAGCCGAGGAAATGGCCCAGACTGCCGAGCAGGTTGTACATCATACGGAAACGGCGGTGGTTGCTGCTAGCCAGGCTGATATCTCGGCCCAGGATGGCCAGACTGTTATTCAGGCATCCGCCCAGTCGATGGGGACACTGGTCTCGCAGATGGAGGCGGCTGTACCTGTTGCCAAGGATCTGGAAAACAACAGTGAAGACATCAATCAAATTTTGCAGGTGATCGAGGGTATTTCCGAGCAGACAAACCTGCTGGCGCTGAATGCCGCAATAGAGGCTGCCCGAGCCGGTGAGCAAGGGCGTGGATTTGCGGTTGTTGCAGATGAAGTACGCCAGCTGGCGAGCCGCACACAGGACTCGGTAGGGCAGATACGTACTGTCATTGAGGTACTGCAGCAAGGTACACGGGATGTGGTTGGTGCTATCGAGCAGGGTAATCAGCTGGCCGGAGATACGGCACAACAGGTTGGTCAGGCTGTTGATAGTCTCAAGCAAATTACGGATGCGGTAAAAGCAATTCAGTCAATGAACGAACAAATCATGCATGCGGCTCAGGAGCAACAGACTGTTTCGGCTGAAGTAAACAGCAACGTCGCCAATATTCGTCAGTTGAGTGAGAATATCTTAGATCAGGCTGAGAGCTCTGCCGGTATTGGCAATCGGCTGACCAGCCTCGCCAAGCATCAGCAAGAGCTGGCCGGGCAGTTTAAGGTTTAGTCGCGCTCTTTATTACCATTGCTGAGATGATGGCAAGATAGTGCAGCTAGCCAATTCCTTTGGCAGCTGCGCCTGTTTTTATTCCGGATACTACTCGACAGGATACCAGTAGCCTAAATTAACCAGCTGGGTTAGTAGGGCAATAAAGGCGGGGTGGTCGAGCTGCTTACCCAATGAAGCACTGGTGACCTGTTCACTGTCGCAAAGGTAAGTGGCGGCAAAGCTGCATTCTTCGGGAAGCTCAAACCGTTCGCCGTTGATGTAGAGAATGTATGGCTGTTCCGGGTAGTAAAATGCCCGCAGGCCGCCTAGGCGTTTCATGGTCTCGCCGTTTTCAAGAAACTGGTACGTTTCGCTATTTTGCCAAGGTGGCTCGGCCGAAATGATATCCAATTCATGGCGGCTGTTGCTCAGGTGCTCTCCTATCCACTGTTTCATTAAGTGGGGATGTGCGAGTAAGCTGCGCATCATGGCTTCCAGATCCTGATATTCTTCGTTAAGGATCGCACCACTATTCGTTCGTGTTGGTAGATCAGGGTTATGGTAATGAACATCACCCATTTCGTTGGCAATGACAAAGTCGGCTAAGCTGCTTAGAAGCTCTTGCTTTTTAGGGGAGCGGAAGCCGACAGAGTAGCTCATTGACGTGTCGATGGCATAACCGTCATGGGGGTAGCCCGGTGGGATATATAAGATATCGCCAGGCTCCAGGATCTCATCAATGATTGGTTCGAACCCTTTGATCTGGCGTAGTGCCGGATGACCGAATTCTTCTTCATAATCGTCTTTTTTGGGGCCGACGCGCCAATGTCGTTTGCCGGAGCCTTGGATAATAAAGACATCGTATTGGTCGATATGCGGACCGACACCGCCCCCCGGGGTGGAGTAGCTGATCATCAGGTCGTCAAATAGCCAACTAGGCAGCTGGCGAAACGGAGTGACAAGTTTCGCAGCCCCTTCATGCCAGTGGTTTGCTGCCTGAACAACAAAAGACCAGTTGTCCCCCGGCATATTGTCGAAGCTGAGTGGGCCATGGGAAACCTCCCACTTATTACCGCGTTTGGCAATATATCGCGAGTCTACCTCTTCTTCCATTGCTAGCCCGGCTAGCTCATCAGGGCTGATTGGGTCAACAAAGTCTTTGAAGCCCCCTTTTATTACAGTGGGTTTCTTCTGCCAGTACTCGGACATAAACGCTTCAAAAGAGAAAGTCAGCTGGTACATAGTGCCATTTAATCGAGGTGCATTTGTCGCGATTATAGCGCATTCCGCATCACAGGGTGACGGGGAATGCGCAGCTGAAGTCAGTTTAGTTCGGGATGATAGGCTGCAAATCTATTGCTGCTACTCGACAGGCAGTTGACGAAGCAGTGGGAAAGCGGCCTTTTGCTGCTCGTGGCTAACAATGAAGCCGACAAGTTTCTCCGTGCCTTTTTCAAATGCCTTGGCAATATAGCCATCGCTATCTCGAGTGATTTCCCAACTCACATCAGAACGCGCTGTTTGCCCCGACAGATTAAGCGGGAACCACGGGGTTTTGGCTTTGACCAGGCTTGCAGGTAATTTTACCGGTGTTGGGTTGCTTGAAAGGGTTTTCGCCAATGCCATGGCCGAGAGCATAGTAGGCTGCAGGAATGCCCTGATTTTTCCACCCAGCTCGGCACAATCACCCAGTGCGTAGACGCTATCTGCCGATGTTTTAAGGAACTCATCAATCACAATTCCCTGGTTGACAGTAATGTTAGCCTGCTCGGCCAAGACAGTGTTCGGCTTTAGCCCCATGGCAGCAATCACAACATCGGCTTCGACGATGTTGTTGTCATCAACTTGGACAAGCAGCTGCTGGTGGTGACGGTTAACCCCTGTCACGGCAGCAGATAGTTTCACGTCGATACCTTTTTGCGTCATGGTTTGAAACAGCTCGGCCCCCAGAAATGCGGGAAGCAGTGTTGGCATTATACTGCGGGCCCGGTCGCAGATGGTGACTTGTTTACCGGCTTCGGCAAGGTCCATCGCGATCTCCGTACCAATCAGACCTGCACCTAGTATGAGTACAGATTTGGCTGTGGCAATTCTGTCCTGGTGGCTGGCATATTCCCCCAGGCTGTTAAGCGTCACGATTTCATCGGTTGCATTACCGTCAAAAGGTGGGACAAATGATGAAGCACCTGTGGCCAATACCAGCTCTGAGTAGCTGACCTTTTTATCTGACAGCTGGACTGTTTTTGCCTCTGTGTCTATGGACTGAACCCGGGTGTAGGCAAGCAGTTCGATACTGTGCGTGCTGGCAAAATCTTTAGCCGATTGCTTGATCAAGTCACTCGCATTCTGACTTCGGGAAAAGACATGGCTCAACTCAGGTTTGGAGTAGTCGTCACCACTTTCCGCTGTAATGACGGTGACCGGCGTCTCGGCATCAAGTTTACGAAGTGATTTCACCAGCTGGTAAGCAGCAAAGCCGCTACCAATAACAACTATATGTTTATCCATCAGTCATGTTCTCAGGCAATAGGTTCAAAGACTTCTTTTCCGATACCGCAATCCGGGCACAGGAAGTAGTCCGGTACGTCATTCCAGGCGGTTCCCGGTGCAACGTCTTGGTTCGGTTCACCTAGCTCAGGGTCGTAAACCCATTGGCATACAGTGCAAATCTGCTTTTCAGTGCTGGCGCCAGTTGTGGCCTTTTCTGCCTGTGTGTCGTTATTGCTTTTCACTGTTGCAGGCTGAGCAATAGAGACTTCCGCTTTTGCGCTTTCTTCAGGTTGTGCAGTGTTCGCTTCAGTTGCAGCGATAGGCTGTAGTGCCCACTCCCGTGCAATTTTACGTCCGTGCTCGCGGCATTCTTCTAACGCTTTGCCATCAGGACGCCATTTGGTTTTCATGCCTACGGTTGTGAAGAAGCCAGCGTCCGTCAGGCGGGCGTGGATACGGTCAACAGCGCCGCCGTTCCAGCCATAGCTGCCAAATGCTCCAGCTTTCTTCCCCTTGAAGCGCAAGCCTGTGATTTCTTCTAGCATGCCGGCGATTTTAGGCATCATGACGTTATTCATTGTTGATGAGCCAACCAGAATACCTTTCGAGCAGAATACATTGGCCAGGATCTCATTTTTGTCGTGGCGAGATACGTTGAAGATCTTAACCGCAACATTTGGATCGGCCTCAGTCATACCTTGCGCAATAGCATCAGCCATCATACGGGTATTGTTTGACATAGAGTCATAGAAGATCGTGATCTTGTCTTCTTTATATTCATCGGCCCATTCCAGGTACTTTTCGATGATCTGCGTTGGGTTATCACGCCAGATCACGCCGTGGGAGGTCGCTACCATATCAACCGGCAAGTTGAAGCCTAGCACTTCATGGATCTTAGCGGTTACCAGTGGGCTAAACGGTGTCAGGATGTTGGAGTAGTAGCGTAGGCACTGCTCCATCAGTTCATTGTACTCAACTTCGTCGTTGAATAGGCGCTCATCGCAGTAGTGCTGACCGAAGGCGTCGTTACTGAAGAGTACTGCGTCTTCAGTCATGTAAGTCATCATGCTGTCTGGCCAGTGAAGCATCGGTGTTTCGATAAATACCAGTGACTTGCCGTTACCGATATCAATGCTGTCACCTGTTTTCACGGTGTTGAAGTTCCACTCTGGATGGTGATGATGACCGGTAATAGAATCAACAGCATTTTCTGTACAGTAAATTGGTGTATTGGGGATCTTCGACATCAGAAGAGATAATGCACCGGCGTGATCCTCTTCGGCATGGTTAATAACAATCAGATCGATATCGTTAAGGTCGATTTCTTGCTCCAGCTTCTGAACGAAGTCGTAGCTGAATTTATGGTCGACGGTGTCAATTAGCACGTTTTTGCCTTCACGGATCAGGTAGCTGTTGTAGCTGGTACCTTTCAGTGTTTTGTATTCTGTGCCGTGAAAATCACGAATTTCCCAGTCGCGCTGACCAACCCAGTGAATATTGTTCTTAACGTGAATAGACATACAACTTACCTATAGAATGCTTAACATGTATTTTGAATGCATGTTAAGTCGCAATGTGATTTTGGTCAAGTGTAAAGTTGCCTCAAAAATACATCTTTAATTTATGTTGTTGAAACTAAAGGAAATAAAGTCTTTTTTTAGAGGGTGGTGAGGATGGGTAAAAATTTTGAATATAAAAAAGGCCAGCAAAAATGCTGGCCCTTGAAAACAGGTTGAAAGCGATTAAAGCTTGTCAGTTAGCTTGACTGCATCACCGATGTAGTTAGCTGGTGTCATCTCTTTCAGGCGTGCTTTCTCGTGCTCAGGAAGCTCAAGGCCGTCAATGAAGTTACGCATGCCTTCGCCGTCTACACGCTTACCACGAGTCAACTCTTTCAGCTTTTCGTACGGCTTTTCGATGCCGTAGCGACGCATCACTGTTTGTACTGGTTCAGCCAATACTTCCCAGTTCTTGTCTAGCTCAGCCTCAAGCGCCGCCTGGTTGACTTCCAGCTTGCTAATACCTTTCAGGGTTGAAGTATATGCAATAATCGCGTAGCCACAACCAACACCTAGATTACGAAGCACTGTCGAGTCGGTCAGGTCACGCTGCCAGCGTGAAACAGGAAGTTTCTGCGCCAGGTGAGTAAAGATAGCGTTCGCCAGGCCTAGGTTACCCTCGGAGTTTTCGAAGTCGATTGGGTTGACTTTGTGCGGCATAGTCGACGAGCCGATTTCACCGGCAATTGTCTTCTGCTTGAAGTGACCCAGTGCAATGTAACCCCAGACATCACGGTCGAAGTCAAGAAGGATAGTGTTGAAGCGTGCAATTGCGTCAAACAGCTCGGCGATGTAGTCGTGCGGCTCGATTTGTGTTGTGTATGGGTTCCAGGTTACGCCAAGCGATTCAGTGATGAATTCTTCGCTGAACTGGTGCCAGTCAACTTCTGGATAAGCTGAAAGGTGTGCGTTGTAGTTGCCTACAGCACCATTGATTTTCGCAAGAATTTCAATGCTTTCGATTTGCTTGTACTGGCGCTCCATACGGTATGCCACGTTTGCCATCTCTTTACCCATGGTTGACGGGGAAGCTGGCTGGCCGTGGGTACGAGAAAGCAGAGGCACTTCACGGTATTCGTTGGCAAGGCCTTTGATCGCATCAATAACGTTGCGAATTTCAGGAAGAATGACTGTCTCACGTGCTTCATGAAGCATAAGGGCGTGAGAAGTATTGTTGATATCTTCAGACGTACATGCGAAGTGAATGAATTCGTTCACTGCGTGCAGTTCTGGTACTTCAGCTACTTTTTCTTTCAGGAAGTATTCAACAGCTTTTACATCGTGGTTAGTTGTGCGCTCGATAGTCTTGATTCGTAGTGCATCTTCTTCACTAAACTCAGCAGCAACGCGATCTAGGAATGCGTTTGCTTCGTCGCTGAATGCAGGAACTTCCACGATAGCGTCAGTAGCAGCCAGTTTTTGTAACCAACGGATTTCAACGATTGTGCGATACTTTAGCAGACCATATTCACTGAAAATGCTGCGCAGTACACTAGTTTTACTTCCGTAGCGGCCGTCTACCGGGGAAACAGCAGTCAATGCTGACAGTTCCATGTTGCTCTCTCCTGATTAATTAGGGGTTAAACAATGTGTTGCTGTAACCGCTCGTTAATTGTAAGTGCTTGTAGGCGCTTACAATTAACGAAGCCGTTATTGTTCGAAGGTCTATACCGGTAGGCCCGGTACATACCCTGTATTGATTTAGCTGCGCGCAAGTAAGATTTTTGCCTGCTCGACCATCTGTTTGCGGCCAAAAATCAGGTGGCGGCGTTTACCGCCTACCTGGCGCCAGAGGACAGCTCCGCGTACCGCAGCAAGCAGCAAGGCCCGTACTTTATGCTGTACGTTTTGTTGCTGCAGGTGAGCCGGTGTACCGGTTACCTGGATCCGCGGCCCGAGTGGGCTGATGATATCCAGGTAAATATTGGCTAAGTTGCTCACCATTTGATCATCGAGCAATTCGAAATGATCAATCTGGCGCTTGGCGGTATCAATGCGATCGCCTAATTGTGCCATGCTGTCACGACGACTCGATAGCTTACGCTCCAATGCCATGACACTGACTAGATAACGGGTGATCTCGTTTCCAGACGGTGTGCTGTCAATCTCGGCAGATAGTGTTTCAAGGCCAATACGCAGATTGGACTCACAGCCGAAGATTTCAATCGTGTTGGAAGGGTCTGTAACGACGATACTGTTTAAACAGGCTTCCAATGCATCGCGATCGCAAGTGCCGTCACGGGCAGTCTGCTGAACTAGTTTCACAGCCTGGCAAATGCCGGCAAACGCGATAGTACGGTCATATAAAGTTTGTGCCACGTGCGACAACTCCCTTAGATTCGCTGCTCAATAATACCGCCACCCAGACATACATCGCCGCTGTAGAATACAGCTGACTGGCCCGGCGTAACGGCAATTTGAGGTTCATCAAAGATTACTTTGATGTTCTCATCATCGATAGGAATGATGGTACAAGGAATATCTTGCTGACGGTAACGAGTTTTTACTGTACATGTGAGCGGTTCACGGATTGGTTGACGATCAACCCAGTGAAGTTGTGCCGCAATCAGCCCGTTTGATTTAAGACGAGGGTGATCTTTACCCTGGCCGACGATAAGTACGTTACGTTTCACATCTTTATCAACAACGTACCAAGCTTCTTCGTTGCCGCCGCCACCTTTCTGGCCACCAATGTGCAGGCCTTTACGCTGGCCCAGAGTGTGGTACATCAGGCCCTGATGTTCGCCGATCACTTTGCCGTCTTCAGCTGTTTCGATATTGCCTGGCTGCGCTGGCAGGTATTTGCCAAGGAATTCGGTAAATTTACGCTCACCGATAAAACAAATACCTGTCGAGTCTTTCTTCTTCGCCGTTACCAGTCCCTGTTCTTCAGCAATACGGCGTACTTCTGGTTTCTCCAGTTCGCCAACCGGGAATAAACTGCGCGCGATCTGCTCATGGCTAAGGGTATACAGGAAATAACTCTGATCTTTATTGTTATCTACGCCGCGCAGCATCTGAGGCTTCTCGCCCTCGGCAGAAGGAAAGCTGCGGCGGGTGTAGTGACCCATAGCAATGTAGTCCGCTTCCAGAACTTCATCGGCAAATTCCAGAAACGCTTTGAATTTAATTTCTTTGTTGCAAAGAATATCCGGGTTCGGGGTACGGCCTGCTTTGTACTCCGCAAGGAAGTATTCAAACACGTTGTCCCAGTATTCAGCTGCAAAGTTGATGGTATGCAGGTGGATACCCAGTTTGTCACATACAGCTTGTGCATCAGCGAGATCTTCTGCGGCAGAGCAGTATTCTTCGTTATCATCTTCTTCCCAGTTCTTCATGAACAGGCCTTCAACTTGGTAGCCCTGTTGAAGTAGCAAGTAAGCTGATACAGAGGAATCAACGCCGCCGGACATACCGACAATGACTTTTTTCTGGCTGTTATCTGACATATTTCTCTTCAGTCGTTAATAGTGTTAAGGGCGCAATTCTAACAGAAACCTTTTTCGCGAAACAGAGCGAGAGCAGAATCACACTTTAATAATTTTATCGTCTTTTTAAATTACCGACCAGATATCCGGAAATGGATTCAAAAAGAACGTTATAAACGACAATATCATTGCAAAATTGTGCTGCTGCCAGCCGTTTGACCTCCGACTTGAGATGTTGACGCAAACGTTTGCTTTGTGGTGCGTATCATAGATGAACCCGGGGGGAATGTGTAGCTTTTTCGGTGTCGTTTTTTGTGGGGAAGCCTGAGAAAGTGTTTTAGGCCGGCAGTTGTGGTTCCGACTGCCGGCAAAGCTATGGTTAGGCGGTTTGCGAAAGCTTGACCTCTCGCCACTCGCCCGGGGCGAGGCCTTCGACAGTCCAGCTGGCCATTTTGTGGCGGATGAGTCGCAGGGTCGGAAAACCGATATGTGCCGTCATACGGCGTACCTGGCGATTTCGCCCCTCTTTTAAGGTGATAGCCAGCCAGGTGGTCGGAATATTTTTCCGCTCACGGATTGGCGGATTGCGGTCCCAGATGTCGGGGTGCTCAATACGCTCAACCTGCGCCGGCAAGGTCGGGCCGTCTTTTAGCGTAACGCCTTTTCGGAGCTGGTCTAGCTGTTCTTCGTTTGGATCGCCTTCGACCTGTACCCAGTATATTTTTGGTTGCTTGGACTTTGGCTGCGTGAGGCGGGCCTGGAGTACGCCGTCATTGGTCAGAACCAATAAACCTTCGCTGTCTTTATCAAGTCTTCCTGCGGGGTAAACGTCCTTCACCGGGACGTAATCAGACAGTGTTTTATCTCCCGGTTCGCCACTAAACTGGGTCAAAACGTTATAAGGTTTGTTAAATAATATGATCTTTTGCGGGCCGCGAGGGCGTTTGGGTTTATTATATTTTCTTGATGCTCTACGCTCATTATTAGAACGTGTCGGTTGACGTGACGAGGTGTTTGGCTTCATAAATAGCGTGCTGTGCTGGGGGTGACTAAATTGACCCGCCTATTATACGCTAAAAACAACCCGAGTGGCGTATCGATAAAATTTCAAGTATGATTTGCCCGCATCTTACAAAAAGATAACAAATGGACGCTAGGAGATTTAAATGGATAGTAAAGTAGTTGTACCAGTTGAAGGTCAGAAGATTACTCTTGACGCAGAAGGTAAACTGGTCGTTCCTAACAACCCGGTAATTCCATACATCGAAGGCGATGGTATCGGTGTTGATGTAAGCCCTGCTATGATCAAAGTTGTCGATGCGGCGGTAGAAAAAGCCTATGCAGGTGACCGTAAAATTGAGTGGATGGAAATCTACACAGGTGAGAAATCAACTCAGGTATACGGCGAAGACGCATGGTTACCGCAAGAAACTTTAGATTTCATTCGCGAATATAAAGTGGCCATCAAAGGCCCGCTAACCACTCCTGTAGGTGGTGGTATTCGTTCACTTAACGTTGCTCTACGCCAAGAACTAGACCTGTACATCTGTGCGCGTCCTGTTCGCTATTTTGACGGCGTACCAAGTCCTCTTAAACGCCCAGATCTAACGGATATGGTTATCTACCGTGAAAACTCGGAAGATATCTATGCCGGTGTTGAATTCCAGGCGGGTACCGATGAAGCAGACAAAGTTATCAAGTTCCTGCAAGACGAAATGGGTGCTACTAAGATCCGTTTCCCACAGCAGTGTGGTGTAGGTATCAAACCTGTCTCTGAAGAAGGTACTAAACGTCTTGTCCGTGCAGCACTGCAGTACACTATCGATAACGATCGTGACTCTCTGACGCTGGTTCACAAAGGTAACATCATGAAGTTCACCGAAGGTGCCTTCAAAGATTGGGGTTACGAAGTGGCAGCGGAATTCGGTGCTGAGCTACTAGATGGCGGCCCTTGGATGACTCTGAAGAACCCTAATACGGGCAAAGAGATCGTTATCAAGGACAGCATCGCTGATGCCTTCCTGCAGCAAATCCTGCTTCGTCCTGCGGAGTATGATGTGATTGCAACGATGAACCTAAACGGTGACTACGTTTCTGATGCATTAGCCGCTCAGGTTGGTGGTATCGGTATTGCTCCGGGTGCAAACATCGGTGATGGTGTGGCGCTGTTCGAAGCTACTCACGGTACTGCACCTAAGTATGCCGGTCAGGATAAAGTTAACCCAGGTTCACTGATCTTGTCTGCAGAAATGATGCTTCGCCACCTAGGTTGGACTGAAGCGGCAGATCTGATTATCAGCTCAATGGAAGCGGCAATCAGTAATAAGACTGTGACTTACGATTTTGAGCGCCAGATGGAAGGTGCAACACTGCGTAAGTGTTCTGAGTTTGCCGATGACATGATCGAGCAGATGAAGTAATCAAATATATCCATACGGATAGGACAAAGGCTCAGCTTCGGCTGAGCCTTTTTTATTGGAGCCGTTTAGCTATTTTGTGACGGTTAGCCGCTTTGTTTGTAACTCCCTGAAACAGCTGTCGAGCTCCTCATTTCTGGTATAGGGTTATCGGCGCAAGATGTTCGTCAGCGTTTTTTTAGCTTATGATAGAAGATAAGGCTGCAAAGAACGTGTGATTGTTAATAGAAATGTTAATAGTGGTGAGGTTGCTTTATTCAGTAACTATTCACTTTAGGCATGAGCTAAACAGGCCCGGATAAGATGGCGTAGTATGAAAAGTGAGCGGCGGAGTAGCAGGTTTGAGGCGACAATAAAAAAGGCGAGCCTCGGCTCACCTTAGAAATTGATGTACAAAGTTGAGCGTGGGTTATTTCACCACTTCACCTTCGACAGGGACTATCTCTCTGGCATGGAAACCCTTAGGACCCGTCTCGACAGTGTAGTTGACCTGCTGGCCAGCCTTGAGAGTGCGGTATCCATCCATTTGGATAGTTGAATAGTGTGCAAAAATATCGCCTTCGCCACTTTCAGGGCAAATGAAACCGAAGCCTTTTGCGTTATTGAACCATTTAACTGTACCTGTTGCCATGCTTTACATCCCTCTTTGCATTCAAGATCCATTTTGCATTAGTATGCCGTTCCTTTTTACCACGACTTGCATACTAATGCTATTTTGATGCAGTTATTATCTACTACAGGTTACACTTTAGTAAAAAGAGCTAGACAGTCAAGTGCATACTATAACATTTTCATAAAATCCTTGTTTCTATGCAGATGATGTAGCAAGCCCTTGAACAAATGACTAAGATGAGATTATGAGCAAGTTATATGAATGGATTATTCCTGAGTCTGACGTACTAGACGAGGAGGATACTCAGGTTAAGCCACCATCGATGTATAAAGTTATTTTAAACAATGATGATTACACTCCGATGGATTTTGTGATAGAAGTGTTACAGAAGTTCTTCTCCATGGATCTGGAGAAAGCCACACAGTTGATGCTTACTGTGCATTACGAAGGGAAAGCAGTATGTGGAACCTTTACCGCTGAAGTCGCCGAGACGAAGGTGGCACAAGTGATGATGTATGCGAGGGAGCATGAACATCCGCTACTGTGTACGAAGGAAAAAGCTTGAACTTTTTCCGGCACACCATTTTGAGTGGTATTTAGGGGAGGTGCCTTATGCTAAACAAAGAACTTGAAGCAAGTCTGAACGGTGCATTCGCAAGAGCAAGGGAAAAACGCCATGAGTTTATGACTGTTGAGCATCTGCTCTTGGCATTGTTAGATAATGCGGCAGCGCAAGAGGCGTTGCTGGCTTGTCGAGCTGATTTGGATACATTGCGTAAAGAGCTCGATTCGTTTATTGAACAAACGACACCGCTGATCCCGGCTGATGATGAAAGCCGCGAGACACAGCCTACACTGAGTTTCCAGCGCGTGCTGCAGCGTGCCGTGTTCCACGTCCAATCCTCCGGCCGCAGTGAAGTTACCGGTGCCAATGTGCTGGTTGCCATTTTCAGCGAGCAGGAGTCCCACGCAGCCTACTTACTTAAGAAGAGTGATATTAGCCGCCTTGACGTGGTTAACTTTATTTCTCATGGCACAGTCAAAGACAGCGATAACGATGACCTGAACGGTTCTGATGTGGGCGGGGATGAACCGCGTGCCGAGCAGAATTCCGAAGATAAGCTAGAAAACTTTGCGACCAACCTGAACCAACTGGCCCGTGCTGGCGGAATCGACCCGTTGATTGGCCGAGACCACGAGCTTGAGCGTACCGTACAGGTTCTGTGCCGCCGCCGTAAAAACAATCCGTTGCTGGTAGGTGAAGCTGGGGTCGGTAAGACTGCCATCGCCGAAGGGCTGGCATGGCGTATTGTTGAAGGCCAGGTGCCGGACATTATCAAAGACTGCGTCATTTACTCGCTGGATATTGGTTCCCTGCTTGCCGGTACCAAATACCGGGGTGACTTCGAGAAGCGCTTCAAAGGCATTTTGAAGCAGCTGGAAAAAGAAGACCACGCGGTGCTCTTCATTGACGAGATCCACACCATTATCGGTGCTGGTGCTGCCTCTGGTGGCCAGGTTGATGCCGCTAACCTCATCAAGCCATTGCTGAGCAGTGGTAAAATTCGCTGCATGGGGTCGACGACCTATCAGGAATACAGCAATATCTTCGAGAAGGAGCGGGCACTCTCACGTCGCTTCCAGAAGATTGATATTGTCGAGCCGTCGCTGGACGATACCACCAAGATCCTGATGGGGTTGAAACCTAAATACGAAGCGCACCATGAGGTACGCTTTACCAATAAGGCCATTCGTGCGGCCGTTGAGCTGTCGGCGAAATACATTAATGAACGTCATCTGCCGGACAAGGCCATTGATGTGATTGACGAGGCGGGTGCGCGTTGTCGCTTGGCTCCGGCCAGCCGTCGTAAGAAAACCGTCAATGTCAGTGATATCGAGGCAATGATTGCCAAGATGGCGCGTATTCCCGAGAAGTCGGTATCATCAAGTGATCGTGATGTCTTGCAGAAACTTGATAACAAGCTAAAAATGCTGGTGTTCGGCCAGGATCCTGCTATCGACGTGTTGACGGAAGCTATCAAGTTGAGCCGTGCAGGTCTGGGTGCTGATAATAAGCCTGTGGGTTCCTTCCTGTTTGCTGGCCCGACAGGGGTCGGTAAAACCGAGGTAACGGTACAGTTGGCACGAACGCTCGGCATCGAGTTACTGCGCTTTGATATGTCCGAGTACATGGAGCGCCATACGGTAAGCCGTTTGATCGGTGCACCTCCGGGCTACGTAGGGTATGACCAGGGTGGTTTACTGACCGATGCCGTTATCAAGAACCCGCATGCTGTCGTCCTGCTGGACGAGATCGAGAAGGCGCACCCGGATGTGTTCAACCTGCTGTTGCAGGTGATGGATAACGGTACGCTGACTGATAACAATGGTCGCAAGGCGGACTTCCGTAATGTGATTTTGGTGATGACAACCAATGCCGGTGTGAAAGAGACAGTACGTAAGTCAATTGGCCTGATTCAGCAGGATCACAGCCTGGATGCGATGTCGGAAATCAAGCGTATCTTTACCCCTGAGTTCCGTAACCGTCTTGATGGCATTATCTGGTTCAATCATCTTGAGAAAGATGTTATCTCGCAAGTGGTTGATAAATTCATCGTTGAGCTGCAGGCCCAGTTGGATGCCCGTGGCGTATCGATGGAAGTGTCGTCCGAAGCCCGTGAGTGGCTGGCGAACAAAGGGTATGACAAAGCAATGGGCGCCCGCCCGATGGCCCGTGTTATTCAGGATAACCTGAAGAAACCGATGGCAAACGAGTTGCTGTTTGGTTGCCTGGTAAACGGCGGCTCGGTACGAGTTGATATCGTCAATGACGAATTGGACTTCCAGTTCAGCAGTGAAATGGAACCAGCCCACTAAGTGCTAGCGTTCTTTGTACAAAATAACCGCCATCAGGCGGTTATTTTTTATCTGGCAGAAAAATAAAACCCGACACACAGGCCGGGTTTTATTTGCATTCTTTAATCTTGGATTAAGATTAACGCGCGCGGAAGACGATGCGGCCTTTAGTCAGGTCGTATGGAGTCAGTTCCACAGTTACCTTATCACCAGTAAGAATACGGATGTAGTTCTTGCGCATTTTACCAGAGATGTGAGCGGTAACTACGTGACCGTTTTCCAGCTCAACGCGGAACATTGTGTTAGGTAGTGTATCTAGTACAGTACCTTGCATTTCAATTACGTCTTCTTTTGCCATTGAATCCTCTTAGGCTACCAGCCGTGCTTCTGATCGGGCCGGATAATGCCTTGAAACTGTTTGAGTGTAAAGTTTAGGCCGCAATTTTACCCTTGCCGTTACCCTTTGTCAGCTATTGTGACGTATTAAAACGTATTTTCTCGTTTTTTTATCAGATTCTGAGACGAATCAGAGCGCTAATATAGATAATCGATGGCCTATTGCCAGCAACCATCGATCAGCTTCTGGTAGGGCTTGAAGCGAACTTTGTAGTTCATGGCCTTGCAGCGATCTATCTGATAACCGGGGTAGAGCCACTTTCTGCCGGTTTGTCTGCCGTATTGGATCTGGTACAGCACGCAGAGTGTACCGAGTGAGAGTGAAGATTCCGGCTCAAAGAAACTGTAGACGGCGCTGAGTGCATCATCAAAGACATCTGTGATGGCGACGGCAATTAACTTGTTGTCCTCATAGACGTGTAAAAACAAGGTATCCATCCAGGCGGCGGTGCAAAAGTCAAAGAATTGCTCTTTGTTGGCCGGGTACATAGTTCCCCCGGCATGCCGCAGACGGATATATCGTTCGTAAAGAGCAAACCAGTCGGGGTCAAGGTTGGGCTTAAACTCCCAACGTAGCTTCTTCATCTGGTTCAGCTGGCGCTTTTGACTTTTCGACGGAGCAAACTGCTCACAGTCGACACGTAGCGGCGTACAAGCCTGACAGGATTGGCACATCGGCCGGTATAGTGCATTACCACTGCGTCGATAGCCTGAGGCAATAAGCACACCATAACCTAATGGTGTCATCCACTGGTGATCCATGACCACGCCTAGCTGCTCCTGTTCTCCGGGCAGGTAGTTACAATCTGAAGTCGGGGTCAGACCGATTCTTAGTGACAGTTTGTTATAGCTGGTCATGAGTTTACTGATGCAGCTCCCGAGGTTGGTAACAGCTTTCTTCTAGTATGGCATCTCTTTGCTGTTGCAAAAATTGCATAAATGGAGAACGTTCTATCTCAACCGCCCCTAGCGAAGCTAAGTGATCATTCATGATCTGACAGTCAATCAGCGTGCCGCCGTGAGCGTGAAAATGCTGACAGAAGAGCCACAAGGCAATTTTAGATGCATTATCGGCCAGGGAAAACATTGACTCGCCGCAGAACACAGTACCAATCTGAATTCCGTAGAGTCCGCCTACGAGGGTGCTGTCCTGCCATACTTCTACTGAATGACAGTAGCCGAGGTTATGCATGACCTGGTATGCCTGCATCATATCGGCAGTGATCCAGGTTTCTTCCGGGCCACGGCTGTCGGCGCACAGGCGAATCACATCGTGACAGGCTTTGTTCAGGGTGACTTGGTACCCTGATTTTCGGAAAAACTTGCGTAAGCTTTTGCTTGGCCTGAATTTATCGGGAAGGAAGACGGCACGCGGGGCCGGGCTCCACCAGAGGATGGGCTCACCTTCTGAATACCAGGGAAAAATACCCTGGCGATAGGCAGAGAGCAGGCGCTCAGGTCTCAGGTCGCCGCCAAATGCCAGCAGTCCGTTGGGGTCGTCCAGGGCGGTTTCCGCCACCGGAAACTGTGTATTGACCGGATCGAGTTCCGGCAGATAGATAGCCATAAGTACTGTAGTCGTTGGTGCTTAATACAAGAATAAATAATATAGGTAGCTAGAGATACAGTTACCCCCACTGAGGAAATTATATGATGAGAAAGTTCTTAATGTTACTGCTATTGCTTCCTCTTGTTGCGACAGCTGCGCCATATAACCGAAACGAGGCCCGTACAGTTAATAAAATCGTGTTCGGTGATGTCGATTCGGTACGTTATATCTCTCATCAGGAGGTCATTAACTCCCAGCGCAACGGGTGGGAAACCCTGCTTGGCGGTGTTGTTGGAGGATTGATTGGTAATCAGTTCGGTGGTGGCACCGGGCGTGAAGTAGCTACCGCAGTGGGTGTTGTCGCCGGGGCCGGTATTGCCCATAACCGCCAACCGGTCCAGAAGGTAGTTGATTATCGATTGGTTGAGCTGTTGATTAAAGCGGAGGATGGCAGGCTCATCGATGTGATTCAGGATGTCGACAGGCAAATGATATTCCAGCGCGGAGACAGTGTGCGGATCCTTTATTTTGACGAAGGGGTCAGGGTAGATAAGGTTCTGTAACTTAAGGCTCAAAACGAAAAAAGCGAGGGACCTGCATCCCTCGCTTAATCTTTTCTAGTTTCTAGTTTCTAGTTTCTAGTTTCTAGTTTCTAGATCCGGTTGCACAGCTCGGCATAGCGGCCGCCTTCGGCCAAGAGCTTATCATGCTGCCCGCTCTCAATGATCTTCCCTTCATCCATCAGGCAAATCTGATCCATCTGATCCAATCCGACAAGGCGGTGGGTGATGAATAACACGGTTTTGTCTTTAGCATGATCAAGCAGCAGCTTGATGATCTGCTGCTCTGTACGGCGATCCAGCCCTTCGGTTGGTTCGTCCATCAGCAGGATGGGCGCATCATGCAGTAGCGCGCGGGCAATACCGATCCGGCGGCGTTCGCCCCCCGAAATCTGACGGCCACCTTCTCCCAGCCAGGTATCCAGCCCCTTGCCTTCAAGCAGGGCCTCAAGACCTACTTTTGCCAGTGCGTCCCTGAATTCATCATCAGAGCCATCCGGCTTGGCAAGAACAAGGTTTTCACGCAGCGAGCCATTGAAGACATCCACTCGCTGGCTAACGACCGTGATCGCCTGGCGCAGTGAGTCTTCGTGCCATGCTGGCAGGGCGATACCATCAATACTGATGTCGCCTTGCTGCGGATCCCAATTACGGGTCAGCAGTTGCAGCAGTGTCGATTTGCCACAGCCTGTACGGCCAAGCAGAGCCAGTTTTTCACCCTGTTTCAGTTCAAGAGAGACATCTTTCAGTACCGGCTCGTCGCTACCGTAGTAGGTGTAGCTGATATTGCGAATACTGATATCACCGTTGACCTGCGCTTGATGACCGTTCGGATCAAACGGTGTGTCCGGTGTCGCCTCAATAATCTCATTCAGGCGGCGGGCAGAGGTCAATGTCTGACCCAGGTATTGGAAAGCACCGGCAACTGGCATCATGATCTCGAAGCTTGCCATGGTGGCAAAGGCAACCATGGCAACAAACGGATCGGGGGCTGCACCGCCAATACCGTCAGCAGCAATCCAGGTGATCAGGACCAGTGTCCAGCCTGTTGCTGCCATCAGGATCGCATTAGCAAGACCGGTAAGACTTGCCATCTTGCGCTGTGCAGCAAGTAAGGCGTCTTGTTCGGCAATAGCCTGTTCACGGTAACGCTCTTCGGCATTGAACAGCAGCAGTTCGGCATGGCCCTGGATCCAGTCGAGTAGTTTTACCCGATAGTTGGCCTTGGCATAGGTCAGTGCCTCGCCATTGGTTTTACCTAACCGATAAAAGATAACTGGCAGGGTGAACATCAGCGCCAATAGAATGAAGCCCAGTGTCAGGCCGATAACAAGATCAAACCAGGCCAGAAAGCCAGTGATCGCCAGCAGGGCAATGACGCCGATCACCAGCGGGCTGACAAGACGCAGGTACACATGGTCCATAGCATCTACGTCGGCAACCAGGCGGTTGAGCAAATCGGCATCCCGCAGGTTTGCCTGGCGACCGGGGATCAGCGGCGTTAGTTTGCGAAAGAAGAACAGACGCAGATCGGCAAGTAGCTTGAAGGTGGCGTTGTGGCTGACTACGCGTTCGCCCCAGCGACCGGCAGTACGTGCCATCGAGAATCCCCGTACACCGGCTCCCGGTAGCATGTAGTTAAAGGTTTCCCGGGCAATAGTCAGTCCGGCTACGGCAGAAGCGGCGATAAACCAGCCTGAGAGCGTCAGCAGGCTGAGGGCTGACAGCAGGGTTGCCAATCCAAGCAGCATGCCGAGTGTCAGGCCAAACCAGTGTTTGCGATAGAGTTTGAGGTAAGGGATTAAATCACGCATCGAGATCCCTCTTGTCTGTGTGGGCGAGCATATCGGCGAGCAGGCCGTGCTGGCGGATGTGATCGAAATGACCGTTCTGAACCAGTTTGCCGTTTTCCAGCACCAGTACACGATCCATAGCCGCTAATTGGTCAAGGCGGTGGCTGACCATTAGGGTTGTCTGGCCTTTAACGGCCATTGTCAGGCTTTCCAGTACCAGGTGTTCACTGTTGGCATCCAAGCTGGCTGTTGGTTCGTCCAGCAACCAGAAGGCACCGTTTTGCAACATGGCTCGTGCGACAGCGATACGCTGCGCCTGACCAACAGATAGGCCACCGGAGCGATCGCCAACCTGGTGACTGTAACCTTTCTCTAGGCGACTGATAAATTCATCGGCATAGGCCTGCTGCGCAACCTGAGTAACATGCTCATCGGTGGCCAGTGGGTTGCCGAGAGTAATATTGTCACGCACGGTACCATGCACCAGCAGCGGGTTTTGCCCCACCCAGCTGATTGTCTGGCGCCATTCGCTATGGTCTAGCTGCTTGAGCTCGATGCCATTAATTTTCAGGCTGCCACGATATGGCAGGAAGCCCAGAAGAGCATTGAGCAGGCTGGTTTTACCGGCACCGCTCGGGCCGACAAGGGCAACTTGCTCATGGGCCTGAATATCAAAGCTTAGCGGGCCTGCCAGAACCTGACCTTGCGGACTCAGCACCTCCAGATCCTGAACGCTGATCCGGATGGTTTCAGGGGACGGTAGCTCCTCGTCACCTTGGGTCATCTCGTCGGCTTCTGCATTGAGAAATTCGACAATCGACTCTGCGGCACCAATGGCCTGGGCCTTGGCATGGTAGAAAGTGCCCAAATCACGCAGTGGTTGATAAAACTCAGGGGCCAGTACCAGCACAAACAAACCGGTAAATAGCGATAGCGGGACACCGTAGTTACCGAAGTTCAGCTCGCCGATGAAGGCAAAGCCAAAGTAGACGGCAACGATGGCCACCGAAATGGCAGAGAAAAACTCCAGCACCGCCGAGGAAAGGAAGGCGAGTCGCAACACTTCCATCGTACGCTTGCGCAGTACATGGGAGGCAGCGTGTAAGTTCTCTGCTTCGGCTTCTGCGCGGTTAAACAAACGAAGTGTCGATAACCCCTGCAGGCGGTCGTAGAAATGGCCAGACAGGCGCTGTAGGGCCTTAAAGTTGCGCCTGTTAGCATCAGCCGCACCTAAACCAACCAGTGCCATGAAAATAGGGACCAGTGGGGCAGTGATCAGGAAAATTAGACCGGCAGCCCAGTTTAGCGGAAAGACGGCAAACAGGATAACCAGCGGAACCAGCACCGCAATAGACATCTGTGGGATATAGCGCGAGAAGAAATCCTGCATTTCCTCAACCTGCTCCAGCACCAGACTGGCCCAGGTACCTGCCGGTTTGCCCTTGATGTAGGCCGGGCCAAGGTTGTGCAGGCGGTTAAGGATAAGCTGTCGTATATGAAGCCGGATTTGTTCGCCGCAGCGGTAACCGTATATTTCACGTCCCCAGCTGCAGCCTGCGCGGAGTCCGACAATCAGGATCAGGCCGAGAAAACTGTTTACCAGCTCATATTTATCAGTCTGTTCGATAATAAGTTGATGGAGAATGTGGGCAAGCAGCGCAGCTTGGCCGACAAGTAGCACCCCGGAAAGAAATCCAAGCCCGACACTGAACATCAGCCAGCGTTTGGCGAGCTTGCTTTGTGACTTTAACCACTTGGTCAAGTCTCGTTGTAATTGTTTGTCCATAAGATATCTTGTGCCGTAAATGGCAGCGAGCAGAAAGGTAGAAGGCTAAAAGCAGCCGCTACAGGGGTAGCGGCCGATTTTGATTATTTTTGTTCTTCTAGTGCGTCCAGGAAGCGCTCTGCGTCAAGGGCAGCCATACATCCGGTACCTGCCGAGGTGATAGCCTGACGGTAGGTGTGATCCATGACGTCACCGGCAGCAAATACCCCTTCGACACTGGTTTGGGTTGCATTGCCCTCGGTGCCAGATTGTACCTTGATGTAGCCGTTGGCCATATCAAGCTGACCTTCGAAGATCCCGGTGTTTGGCTGGTGGCCAATGGCAATGAAGGCACCCATGACATCGATGGTCTCAGTGGCATCAGATTTGGTGTCCTTAATGCGAACAGCCGTCACCCCCATATCATCACCCAGTACTTCGTCCAGAGTGCGATCAGTATGAAGAATGATATTGCCGTTCTCTACCTTGTCCATCAGGCGTTTGATAAGAATCTTCTCTGAACGGAATGAGTCGCGGCGGTGAATAAGGTGGACTTCCGACGCAATGTTTGACAGGTACAGTGCTTCTTCGACTGCGGTATTACCACCGCCAACAACGGCCACTTTCTGGTTGCGGTAGAAAAATCCGTCACAGGTCGCACAGGCGGAAACGCCACGGCCCTTGAAGTTTTCTTCTGATTCCAGACCGAGGTACTTGGCTGAAGCTCCGGTGGCAATGATCAAAGCGTCGCAGGTGTATTCGCCGCTGTCGCCTTTCAGGCGGAACGGGCGCTGGCTAAAATCGGTCTCGTTGATATGGTCAAAAATGATCTCTGTCTCGAACTTTTCAGCGTGCTCTTTCATTCGATCCATTAGCGCAGGGCCGGTCAGGCCTTCTGCATCACCTGGCCAGTTTTCTACTTCGGTTGTCGTCGTCAGCTGACCGCCTTGCTGCATGCCGGTTACCATTACAGGATTTAGGTTAGCACGTGCGGCATAGACAGCGGCAGTATAGCCAGCAGGACCAGAACCAAGGATGAGCAGTTTACAATGTCTTACGTTACTCATTACTTCTCCAGGCTGAAATGAGATTATTATCATGTAGAAGGGTGATTGTAGGTAAATTGAGGACGTAAGGAAAGTGTCCCGGTGACGTTGCCCCAAGATAACCTGTACGGGGGAAGTCCGTAGCCTTGAATTGAAGATCGTTTGAACAGGGAAGCACTTAGTCAGGCTTCCCGCGGGCAAGTCACAACACCTTAGTATTGTTCCGACTCACTTATTTCTAGTGGTTCTAATAAGTGAGTCGCATATTTTAATGCATACTGATTGCAACCTCTGGGTCGGTATAGTGCAAATCGAACGCTTCGGCGACTTCTTTGCAGGTGATTTTGCCATGGATCACGTTCAGTCCGGCAAGGAATCCCGGATCGTCCAGCAATGCTTTCTTGTAACCGCTACTGGCAAGTTTGATCACGTAGGGCAAGGTTGCATTATTGAGGGCAAACGCCGAGGTGCGGGCAACAGCGCCGGGCATATTGGCAACGCAGTAGTGAACGACATCGTCGACAATATAGGTCGGATCGGTATGGGTCGTCGGATGCGATGTTTCAAAGCAGCCGCCCTGGTCGATGGCCACATCAACCAGCGCCGAGCCTGGCTTCATCTGCTTCACGTGCTCGGCGGTGATCAGTTTCGGTGCGGCTGCCCCCGGGATCAGTACGGCGCCGATAATCACGTCTGCATCGGGAACCAGCCGGTCAATCGCTTCGTGGGTAGAGTAGATGACTTTGGCCTTGCCCTGAAATTCGACATCGAGGGCACGAAGGGTATCGAGGTTACGGTCAAGGATCGTGACATCGGCTCGCATGCCAATGGCCATTCTTGCCGCGTTAGAGCCGACGACACCACCACCGAGGACGACAACTTTAGCAGGCTCTACGCCGGGAACTCCGCTGAGTAACAACCCGCGTCCACCATTAGAATTCTCTAGAGTTTGTGCTCCTGCCTGGATAGACATTCTGCCGGCAACTTCAGACATTGGTGCCAATAATGGTAGTCTTCCTAGATGATCTGTGACCGTTTCATAAGCTATACAGATAGCTTTGCTGTCAATTAGGTCTTTTGTTTGTGGAAAATCTGGGGCAAGATGGAGATAAGTGAATAAAATTTGTCCTTCATTCAGCATGGCTCTTTCTGCTGCTTGAGGCTCTTTTACTTTGACAATCATCTCTGATCTGGTAAAAACTTCTTTAGCAGTTGAAATAATTGAAGCGCCAGCAGCTTGATAGTCTGAATCAGATAGACCAATTCCACTACCGGCATTGGTTTCGATGAGAACCTGATGGCCTAATGAGACCAGTTCACGAACGCTGCTGGTAACCAGCCCGACGCGATATTCGTGGTTTTTGATTTCTTTGGGTACACCAATGATCATCCTGCTTCTCCCTTGGCATCATAGTACGATTGGCTATTGACAAGGTTGTAAATGCGGATCTATTGGCAGTATAGTTTGACTATCAGAGTATTTGATTCTAAATATTAGAAAGTTGTAGTATATTTTTTTGCAAGGAAGTAAGAAGGTGGAATAAAAAATGGTAGATACCAAAAAGAAACCATCCAAGGAATTGGATAGAATTGACCGTAACATATTGAATGAACTGCAAAAAGACGGTCGTATCTCAAATGTTGAGTTATCAAAACGTGTAGGCTTATCTCCAACTCCGTGTCTCGAACGTGTTCGTCGACTGGAGCGTCAAGGGTACATTAGCGGCTATACGGCTCTGCTAAATCCCCAATTTCTTGATGCATCACTGCTGGTTTTCGTTGAAATTACGCTTAACCGCGGTGCGCCAGATGTATTTGAACAGTTCAACAAGTCTGTTCAAGAGCTGGAAGACATTCAGGAATGTCACTTGGTATCTGGTGATTTCGACTACCTGTTGAAAACTCGCGTATCAGATATGTCAGCGTACCGTAAGCTGCTGGGTGAAACCCTGCTACGCTTGCCTGGCGTAAATGACACCCGTACCTATGTCGTTATGGAAGAAGTGAAGCAGACCAATAACCTGGTTATCAAAACTCGCTAATTCTGCACGACATTGCCGTTCTGACGGTCATAAATTAAGCGGCCTAGGCCGCTTGATTTGTTTTACCCCCTAGAAAATTCACCGTATGCACAATAATTCGCCACCTGCCGCGCTGAATTAACACTCTGATGAATCTTTCCTTTCGACAAATGTTTACAATGGCATTTGCTTTTCTGCGCGACAGAGAAATCTCGTGAGTTTAGTGCTTTGCTCCCACTTTTCTTGTAATAGTCAAAAAAAGACGACAAGTGGTATAAGATAGGGCACTAGATTTAAATTGACCTGACCGACAGCCTTTTGCACCAGTTAATCACCATAATCAATAGTGCAAAGCCTTGCGCATCGGCTGATAGGGAACCAGGCGACAACAATTGTTACACCGGAGTGTTTTTTGAGGAAAGTTAAAGGCACACAGCAGCCAAAAATACGCCTTTCTGGGGGACAGCGTCTGCTAGAAAGCTTTCTGATCATAGGCATATTGGCCGCGATATTTATCATGGTTGCCCTGGTAAGTTTTGATCCCGCCGATCCTTCGTGGTCACAAACGGCCTGGGAAGGGCCCGTGCAAAATAAAGCCGGTGCGTTGGGTGCACTGGTGGCGGATACATTTCTGTTTACCCTTGGCTCGCTCGCTTACCCATTGCCTGCGGCGATTGTGCTGGGGGCATGGGTTATTTTTCGTCGGCGCGGTGAGCGCGAGACCATAGACTTTATGATTTACGGTACCCGGCTGCTGGGCCTGCTACTGTTGTTTCTGACCAGCTGCGGACTGGCTGATCTTAACTTCGATGATATCTGGTACTTTTCCTCCGGTGGGGTAATAGGCGATGTCGTCTCGAATATGGCCCTGCCGATGCTGAATTTGCTTGGAACGACATTGGTGCTGATGTTTATCTGGGCGGTGGGCTTTACGCTGTTTACCGGCATTTCCTGGCTGACCATTGTCGATACCTTGGGGGAGACGACCCTTGGGGCATTGGCCTGGCTGCTTAACAAGGTGCGCTCGGATAAATCAGAGGTGCTGACGCCATTTGCCGCCGATATTCCGGATGAGCAACAGACTGCGTACGCTGCTCAACTTGCCCAGGAAAGCCAGGCTGAAGCGCCGGATGCCGATGATGTTCTGCTGGCGTCATCGAGCAAGCCAAGTGCTGCAGAGAGTACTGCTGAGCGCAGAGAACCACACCGAGAGTCTCGTACAGAGCCGCAGTTATCCGAACAAGCGTGGAGCGATGCGCCGTCCTCGCCCAAGATTGTTATGCCAGAGCGCTTAAAGCCTAGCCCGGTCGTTCACTCTGATGCAATTACCGTCGAGGATGTGCTGGTCGACGGTCAGGTAGAAGAACTTGTCGAGCTGACTGCGGCGCATTCGGAGCTGGACAGCATTGAATCGCCAGCACAGCCAGATTCTTTGCTATCAGAGAATAGGCTACCTGAGCCGATAACGAGCAGGCAGCCGCAAAAGGCCAAGGGACTCACGATTGCTGAGCTTGAGCGAGAACTCGATAAGGACGAAAATTTCACGGTCTATGTGGATGAGCAGGATACCTTGCCGACCATTGACACGGACGCTATGCAAAACGGTGTTGCTGATGACAGCCCCACTTTCGCTGAGCCTTTGCCAGAGACCGCAGTTAAGACAACTTCGCAGCCTGTAACAGTGCAGTCTGTTACATCGGAGACTGCTATAACAGACTCCGAGTTTGATGAACCCGAAGCCTTGCAGCCACAGCCTGCGGTTATTGAGTTGGCAGCTACCGAGCCAGGTTCACATTCAGTTCAGATGGGATCCGTAGTATCGGAAGAGAGTCAGCCGTTATCGAGTGTTGCAGACTCGCAGCCTGAAGCTGTGATGTCTGAGATGATGCCTGTCTCCGATGATATCGAGATTGGTGTCCATGACGGCATGTCTGAACTGGAGCGTGCCGAGCAGGAAAGCGGTGTTGCTGATGATAGCGATGTCAGTGACGAGGAAGCATTCTTGCAGAAGATCCGCGATGCCCAGAAGGCACAGGCTCATGCGGCAGGGTTGGATAATCCGTTCTTGATGAAGAAAGAAGCAGATTTACCGGTGCCGACAACACCGATGCCGACCCTTGATTTGCTGGCACCGGCGCGACAGACCGTCGAACCGGCCAGTGAAGAGGAACTGAAACAAACGGCCATGCTGGTCGAATCAAAATTGGCTGACTATAAAATTAAAGCTAAGGTCGTGGGAGTCTACCCGGGGCCGGTTATTACCCGTTATGAGCTGGATTTGGCGCCGGGTGTGAAGGTCAGCCGGATTTCCGGTTTGGCGAAAGACTTGGCCAGGGCACTGTCGGCTTCTGCCGTACGAGTGGTCGAAGTGATTCCGGGCAAGCCTTATATTGGTCTGGAGCTGCCAAACGTCAATCGCGAAACTGTCTACATGTCGGAAGTGGTGGGCAGCGAGCGGTTCCAGGACATGAAGGCAGCCCTGCCGATTGTGCTTGGCTATGATATTGCCGGTGAAGCGATTGTCGCCGACCTGAGCAAGATGCCGCACTTATTGGTAGCCGGTACCACGGGCTCGGGTAAGTCGGTGGGCGTGAACGTAATGATCGTCAGCTTGCTGTATAAGTGTAAGCCTGAAGACTGTCGTTTCATCATGATTGACCCGAAAATGTTGGAGCTTTCCATTTACGAAGGTATCCCGCACTTGCTGACCGAAGTGGTTACTGACATGAAAGATGCCGGTAATGCCCTGCGCTGGTGTGTCGGGGAAATGGAGCGCCGATATAAACTGATGGCCGCAGTCGGGGTACGTAATCTGGCCGGTTACAACGCCAAACTGGCAGAAGCGGCGGCGGCTGGTCACCCGATCCACGATCCGCTGTGGAAACCGGGAGACAGTATGGATGAATATCCGCCAATGCTTGAGAAAATGCCAAGCATTGTGGTTATTGTCGATGAGTTCGCTGATTTGATGATGGTTGTCGGCAAGAAGGTTGAAGAGCTGATTGCCCGTTTGGCCCAGAAGGCACGTGCGGCCGGCATCCACTTGGTACTGGCGACTCAGCGTCCGTCAGTTGATGTGATAACAGGCTTGATCAAGGCGAATATTCCAAGCCGGATGGCCTTTACGGTATCGACCAAGACGGACTCGAGAACCATTTTGGATCAGGGCGGGGCGGAATCCTTGCTGGGCATGGGTGATATGCTGTACCTGCCTGCAGGTAAAAACCATCCTGTCCGGGTTCATGGCGCATTTGCCTCTGATGATGACGTCCATAATGTGGTTAATGACTGGAAAGCTCGCGGGAAGCCGCAGTATATCGACGGTATTCTGAATGCTGATCAGGGGGCTGAAGGTTTGCTACCGGGTGAAGCGGCTGGTGGCGGCGACGATGATCTCGACCAGTTGTTTGATCAGGTGGCGGCGTTTGTTGCCGAATCTCGCCGAGGCTCTGTATCGGGCGTGCAGCGTAAATTTAAGATTGGTTACAACCGCGCGGCGCGAATTGTCGAACAACTGGAAGCGCACGGTATCGTCAGTGCCCCGGGGCATAATGGCAACCGTGAAGTATTGGCGCCACCGCCACCCCCACAAGATTAGGCTATATCAGGGAGTCACCTGAGAAAGCCGGGCCTGCGTGGTAACCGAAGTCAATAACTGTTCCCGAGCGGTTTTGGGGACAGTTAACAAACGATTTGAACTGTTTTGAACCGAAAAGGTTAAGTCATAATGATAAAAAAAGTATTAGTAAGTCTGCTTGTTGCAGCCCCTGTTTTCTTATCTTCCGTTGCATGGGCAACGCCGCAGCAGGAGCTGAGTACAAGGTTGGGCAAAGTGAATGCTTTCAGTGCCGAATTTAAGCAAAAAGTCATTAGTCCGGAAGGTGATTTGCTGGTGGAAGGGGAAGGAGATGTTGCGATTCAGCGTCCGAACCTGTTTCGTTGGAATACGGTGATGCCGGATGAAAACCTGCTGATCTCGGATGGCAAGACACTTTGGTACTACAGTCCGTTTATCGAGCAGGTGACGGCGATGTGGCTTGCCGATGCAACTGAACAAACTCCGTTTGTACTGCTAACTCGAAACAACACGGCTGACTGGGCGAAATACAATGTTGCCCAGACAGCCGATACTTTTACCCTGACACCGAAAGATCGCACCTCTTCGATGGGTAAGTTCGTAGTGACGGTTGCCAAGAGTGGTGAAGTACGTAGTTTCTCGGTGGTTGAGCAGGATGGCCAGCGTAGCAACTTCTCGTTCAGTAAGTTCAGCGGCAAAGCGCAACCGAGTGGTCTGTTTAAGTTCACACCCCCAAAAGGTGTAGAGCTTGACGATCAGCGTAATTAACGCCGGAACTGCCGTTCGTACTTTTCTTAGGTGGCACCCTTGTGCCGCCTAATTTTGTTTTAAGGAGCTGTTATTTTGAATAACTTCAGCCTCGATTTCTCGTCAGATTTTCGCCCGCTGGCCGCACGTATGCGGCCACGTACGGTTGAGGAATATATCGGCCAGCGCCATATTCTGGGCGAGGGAAAGCCGCTCAGGCGTGCGCTTGAAGCCGGTCATCTCCACTCGATGATCCTCTGGGGGCCGCCGGGGACAGGCAAGACGACATTGGCCGAAGTGGCTGCTAACTATGCCAATGCCGAAGTCGAGCGTGTGTCGGCCGTCACCTCCGGGGTAAAAGATATCCGGGCCGCCATCGACAAAGCCCGCGATAACAAAATGGCCGGACGACGGACCATCTTGTTTGTCGACGAGGTGCACCGTTTCAATAAAAGTCAGCAAGATGCGTTTTTGCCGCATATTGAAGATGGCACCGTGACGTTTATCGGTGCAACGACAGAAAACCCATCGTTTGAGCTCAACAACGCACTGTTGTCACGAGCCCGGGTCTATAAGCTCAAGTCGCTGGAGTCAACAGACATTCTCGAGGTTATTGAACAGGCCCTAACGGATACTGAACGCGGGATCAGCGAAGCCAACCTTGAGTTTGTCGATGATGTGAAGGAAAGGCTGGCTGATCTTGTTTGCGGCGATGCGCGTATGTCGCTGAACTATCTCGAGCAGCTCATCGACATGGCAGAAGAGAACGAAAAAGGCATCAAGCCGATCACCCTGTCGCTGCTTGCAGAAGTTGCAGGCGAAAAAATAGCCCGTTTCGACAATAAGGGTGATCTTTGGTACGACATGATCTCCGCCGTGCATAAGTCGATCCGTGGTTCCAGTCCTGACGGAGCCCTGTATTGGTTTGCCCGTATGTTGCAGGCCGGTTGCGATCCGCTTTACGTAGCCCGTCGCCTGCTGGCAATTGCTTCCGAGGATATCGGCAATGCCGATCCGCGGGCGATGCAGGTGGCTATATCGGCCTGGGATTGTTTTACCCGGGTTGGTGCCTACGAAGGGGAGCGCGCCATTGCACAGGCAATTATCTACCTTGCCAGTGCGCCGAAAAGCAATGCGGTCTATACAGCGTTCAAGCAGGCGAAGGCTGATGCGATGAACCATCCTGACTACGAGGTCCCGAATCATTTGCGTAATGCCCCTACGCGGCTAATGAAGGATCTGGGCTATGGTGCCGAATACCGCTATGCCCATGATGAGCCGGGTGCCTATGCGGCCGGTGAGTGTTACTTCCCGCCGGAAATGGAAGGGACACGCTACTATCACCCAACAAATCGCGGTTTGGAAACTAAAATTACCGAAAAGTTGGATTATCTTGCTTCTTTAGATGCAAAAAGCGCATTAAAGCGCTACCAATAATAAGGCTTTTTGGGTATCGTTGAACAATTGACGCCAGAATGACTGGTGTTCCGTAAACCTAAGATTATTTTGACAAGAATTGTCTAAATAACGTGCATTTCAGAATATTAAGAGCACAGGATTAGCATGCTAGATTCTAAATTACTTCGAACTGAGCTGGATGAAACAGCTGCAAAACTCGCACGTCGTGGTTTTACCCTTGACGTAGAAAAATTACGCAACCTAGAAGAGCAACGTAAGTCCCTTCAAGTTAAGACTGAAGAGCTACAGGCTTTGCGTAACTCGCGATCGAAGTCGATTGGTCAAGCTAAAGCTAAAGGCGATCACGAAGCTGCTGAAAAGATTCTGGCTGAAGTTGCCAACCTTGGCGGTGAGCTGGACGAAGCAAAAAAGGCGCTAGCTGAGCTTCAAACTGAGCTTCAGGATATCACGCTTTCTGTGCCTAACCTGCCGGATGACAGTGTTCCTGCGGGTAAAGACGAAGACGAGAATGTTGAAGTATCTCGTTGGGGCCAGCCTAAGACTTATGACTTCGAAGTCAAAGATCACGTTGATCTAGGTGAACTGGCCGACGGTCTTGACTTTGCAAGTGCAGTTAAGATTTCTGGTTCACGCTTTATTGTCATGAAAGGTAAATTTGCTCGCCTGCACCGTGCGATTGCCCAGTTTATGCTGGATCTTCACACCGACGAGCACGGCTACACCGAGATGTATGTGCCGTACCTGGTGAACAAAGACAGCCTGTTCGGTACTGGTCAGCTGCCGAAATTTGGCGAAGACCTGTTCCACACCAAGCCGGCGACTGAAGAAGGCGTAGGTATGTCACTGATCCCGACTGCGGAAGTACCAGTGACAAACATGGTTCGCGATACCATTACAGATGAAGCTGAGCTACCGCTTAAGATGACGGCACATACGCCGTGTTTCCGTTCTGAAGCGGGCTCTTACGGTCGTGATACCCGTGGCCTGATCCGTATGCACCAGTTCGACAAAGTAGAGCTGGTACAGATCACCAAGCCTGAAGATTCAATGGCGGCACTGGAAGAGCTGACTGGCCATGCTGAGAAAGTTCTTCAACTGCTAGAACTTCCTTACCGTAAAGTGGTTCTTTGTACTGGTGACATGGGCTTTGGTGCTGCGAAAACATACGATCTTGAAGTATGGGTTCCTGCTCAAGAAACTTACCGTGAAATCTCTTCTTGTTCAAACATGTGGGATTTCCAGGCTCGCCGTATGCAGGCTCGTTTCCGTCGTAAGGGCGAGAAGAAGCCAGAGCTTGTTCATACACTGAACGGTTCAGGTCTGGCTGTAGGCCGTACTATGGTGGCGATTCTTGAAAACAATCAGGAAGCAGATGGCCGTATTATGATCCCTGAAGTACTGCGCAAGTACATGAACGGTGAAACACATATCGGTTAATTGCCGCTTTTGTTTAATAAAAACCCAGCCTAGGCTGGGTTTTTTTGTTTGTGCGCCGAGCATGGCGTTGTTCTAGGAGGTGAAAGTCCTCTACGGGCTCAGTCGAGCGAGAACCGTTAGCCTATGCA
>NZ_MJIL01000075.1 GCF_001939735.1 Photobacterium proteolyticum | reverse complement strand
AATCAATAAATGATTTTTTTGAAATTAATGGCATGTTACAGGAATACACAAAGAAATATATAGTTACATTAATTGATGGTTTTAAATTAACAGTTAAAGTCACAGGTAACTCAATGGTTATAGATGATTTTTCCTGAAAATTATAACGGAAAGTTTATGTTTTACTTTTTGCGTTATGTGGCTGATTAAGCTCAGTGTTCTTGAATAAATTAATATAAATTCTGTTATTAAATATAGTTGTAGAGGGTGTATGGATTATAATAACGAAATTAAAAAGCTAAAGGCGATTGGAATTCAGTTTGATGAAGTTAATGTAAGAGAGTGCCTCAGAATAAACGCCAGAAGGAATTCAATTAAAGAATGCATCGAAATTGCAAAGGAACTAGGTTTAGACCTAGGCAAAGATGCGACAAAGTCAAGCGTGGCAATGATTGCAATAAACTATAGTAGNCTAGGCAAAGATGCGACAAAGTCAAGCGTGGCAATGATTGCAATAAACTATAGTAGAATTGCCGGATGCCATAAAGAAGCAATGCTTGATGTTAATAATAGGCAATGTAGCCTGACTATTAATGCGATGAAAGATAACGATATATTTGTTGAGATACTCTATGCGCTTGGAGAGGCTGTTGATAGAACGCGTTAGTGAAAGTCCTATAAAAAGGATTGCTGCATTAATAGAAGCTGTTAAGGCAAATGATCTTTATCTTCATGATGATAATGTGAAAGCTATTATGGTTAGCTTAGTCATTCTAAACGAAATAAATGAAAACCATTTTTCCTTTATTTTGATGGATATGTACGAAAATCAACCCACACTGTTTATTAATGCTCTGAAAAAAACAACTGAGTTTAGATATTATCTTGATATATTAAATGGTGAAATTAAATCATTAGATGTCCATTAAATACTGTTATTAACTCGATTACCACCGAACTTTAGCTAGTTTAAGAAGACGTCAGCGCAGGAAGTGTATAAATCTGTGTCGGTCAACCCTGATTTTTTCAGAGCGCGTTGAAAGGATTTTGTTTTGTATATGTCCATTGTTTGGCTTCTTGTTATTTTTATATAATCGTACCCTGTTGGGGGATATTTTACGATTTATCTAACTAAATGTTCTCGGGCTGGAGCGTTTATAGCCTGAGGCATGCTTAAAAACTTCCCCCAGGATTGCAGTACTGCAATTAGCCAATGTTCGTTTTACGGGGTTCGAGAAATACGAGCCGGGGCGTGTGTTCACCGAATATCGGTGCTCGTCCGGCAAGCGCAGCGCGTCATCAGCAATTTTCGATAAATTCCAGGTTATTTAACATAAATGGCATGTCGCGTACTACTGAACGCTGTCCAATTAAAAAAGCCTATCCAAGCCGTCAAAAGATCCACTTTTCCAGGTCAGGATCATCGATTTTATTTGTAGCTAATTTGTTAACAGGAGCCTGGTTTTTATTTGGGGCGGTTTTTGACACGAAACCGCCAAAAGATCTACTTTTCTCCTGTTCAGGNCCACACTGTTTATTAATGCTCTGAAAAAAACAACTGAGTTTAGATATTATCTTGATATATTAAATGGTGAAATTAAATCATTTGATGTCCATTAAATACTATTATTAACTCGATTACCACCGAAATTTAGCTAGTTTAAGAAGACGTCAGCGCAGGAAGTGTATAAATCTGTGTCGGTCAACCCTGATTTTTTCAGAGCGTGTTGAAAGGATTTTGTTTTGTATATGTCCATTGTTTGGCTTCTTGTTATTTTTATATAATCGTACCCTGTTGGGGGATCTTTCGACGATTTATCTAACTAAATGTTCTCGGGCTGGAGCGTTTACAGCCCGAGGCATGCTTAAAAACTCCCCCCAAGATTGCAGCACTGCAATTAGCCAATGTTCGTTTTCAAGATGAGTGACGGGGGTCGAGAAATACGAGCCGGGGCGTGTGTTCACCGAATACTGGTGCTCGTCCGGCAAGCGCAGCGCGTCATCAGCAATTTTCGATAAATTCCAGGTTATTTAACATAAAGGGCATGTCACGTACTACTGAACGCTGTCCAATTAGAAAAGCCTATCCAAGCCGCCAAAAGATCCACTTTTCCAGGTCAGGATCATCGATTTTATTTGTAGCTAATTTGTTAACAGGAACTTGGTTTTGATTTGGGGCAGTTTTTGACGCGAAAGCGCCAAAAGATCTACTTTTCTCCTGTTCAGGTTGTTTTCCAATCATGTTTGGTTGATTTTGGTGATACCTGCCCTCATATACAGTACATCTTTCCGTTTGTATCGAGAGTGTCGCCTGTTTTGCCGAAAGAACGTTTTGAGCAACTGTTGTCTGAAGTTATCGAGAACAGCCTGTTGCATCTATACACCCACGTCGCAATAAGCGATCGGTTCGTTCCACTCGAAAAGCGCAATGCCCTTCTGTGCAAGTTCCTTAAGCCGAAGATAAAACAACCTTGCTATAAACCCATCAAGGGTGAGATAAAACGTATGGTCCTGGCTGGCCATGGTAAGGGGGCTGATCTGGAGGCAAAGCTCAATGAGCTGAACGTGATGGCAATAGATCACCGTGCCAGGAACAGTGATGATGCCCACCGCTTATATGAGTTGCTGAATTTCCTGTTAAAAGAATATGGATTTGATTCGAGGATGTTTGATGAGTCATCCAAGGCCGAACCCGATGTCATCTATGTTTTGCAAGATCACCTGATCAACTGTAAGCGCCCCATAAACCTCACATTCAAATAAGCTGACGAGCCTTNAGAGTGTCGCCTGTTTTGCCGAAAGAACGTTTTGAGCAACTGTTGTCTGAAGTTATCGAGAACAGCCTGTTGCATCTATACAGCCATGTCGCATTAAGCGATCGGTTCGTTCCACTCGAAAAGCGCAATGCCCTACTTTGCAAGTTCCTTAAGCCGAAGATAAAACAACCTTGCTATAAACCCGTTAAGGGTGAGATAAAACGTATGGTCCTGGCTGGCCATGGTAAGGGGGCTGATCTGGAGGCAAAGCTCAATGAGCTGAACGTGGTGGCCATAGAGCACCGTGCCAGGAACAGTGATGATGCCCACCGCTTATATGAGTTGCTGAATTTCCTGTTAAAGGAACATGGATTTGATTCGAGGATGTTTGATGAGTCGGCCAGGGCTGAGCCCGATGTCATCTATGTTTTGCAAGATCACCTGATCAACTGCTTTGAGGCCAACGGAAAACAGATAGCGCCCGTCTCACTACTGATAGAGTCGGAACGCTCAGAAGCACTTGTTGGCTGTATTAATGAGACAAAACTTTTCCTGGCTGAGCTAGAAGAGATCAACGAGGTAAACTGCCAGAGACATATCCTTTTGCATCCGAGATGAACGCTTTTTCACGGTGTGACGTTTCCACTGGCTAGCTAAGAGCCGCCTTCGGGCGGCACTTGTTCGATCGGATCTCACTTTTCATTGTGATGGCTTATCAATATGCTTGAGTTTTTCAGATGCTCCTCCGAACCAGAATCCGGCTCTGAATATGAAGTGGCCAAGAGTGAGCAAAACACCCAGACTAGCAATCGTGATAGTAACAATCTGTAGGATCATATCTTTCTCCTTTCTGAATGAGTCGTTGTAGACATAATTTGATAGAAGCATACAGGGAGAGATAAAAAACACCGCAAGGAAATGTTTCCAAAAAGATTCTTCCTTTTTCTGTATTCCTAATCAATCACCCTACAAGGCTATGCGGGACAGTTTCGTCCCTGGGGGGTGTTGTAACACTTCACCGAGGCTGATTCCGCAACATTAGTATGTTGCTTCTCTGATGTTGTCGGTCCGAAATACTACAGCGATTTGCATTGGACAGTTCGATTACTGCACTGGGAGTTACTCTGCCAAATAACAATGAAAAGCCCGTATTTTTGCAGATAGCAAAGCGCTACACTTGGTAGTACCTGCTCTAGTGGCGGGTACGGGCGGGATCAAACGAGGATTAGAAATGAACAAGCTTACGTCGAGAACTCACCATGACAACGACAGTCAGTCAGAAAACCCGTTTGTACGGCACCAGGAGCGCCTGGTTGACCTATTAGTATTGACCCGTTGCTCTCTCCAGTACACGGTGGCTGATCTTGCTCTGTACCTGATATTTCCCGATAGCCAGGAGGTTGATTTGAACAAGATGCTTCAGGCCGCATCTGACGGTGACCTCGATATTGCCTGCGCTTTAATGCGATGGAAAAAACACCATCCCGACGATCCACATAGCAAAGCCGTGGGTGAGCTGTTACTTGAGGCGATGTTTCAGGAACCACAGCCGCTCACAAGCATTGATGAGTTGTTCAAGCACTACCGTTCAATGAATATCAAAATCGGGGAAACCAGCATGAAAGCTGTCGCGGAGGTGGAACAACTGCTCTGTAACGGTGCCTGGTTTAAGCGCTTCCCTGAACCAGGCCAGGACCACTCAGGTATTTTTGGTCACTACATTATTGTGGGTGAGCAACCCTATCACAAAAGGTTCGCTGTCTGCCCCAACCACGGCAATGGGAAGTTATCTTTCGGCAATAAGTTTTAAGAGCGGGACACCCCGCCATTTTCGACATTGTTCAGAATCAGCCCAATGAACACTTGTTTCCTCAAATTAACCTTTCATCAGACATAAAAAAACCCGATTGATAGTCGGGTTTTTGTTTTCAATCAAGTGAGCCTTAATTGAAAATCTATCACGCAACTTTGATGGTTGGGAGGGGGGTTACTTTGGTTTCCAATACCATATTTTCCGCCTCCCAAGTATCTAGGTTGGCCTGCATTGTTATCCAGAATGCAACTCCAGTACCTGTCGCTTCAGCTAAGCGCCTTGCCATAGTATGAGAACACTTAGAGTGACCGTTAATGAAAGTGCTTAACGTCTTTCTAGTCACACCTAATAGCTCAGCTGCCTTAGTAACCGAAACCCCTCTCTCGTCAAGAATTTCTTCCTTGAAAAACTCTCCTGGATGAGATGGTTTTCTCATTCGCTTCATGTTTATCTCCGCGGCATTGTGTTAACGCACAATACCTATCAAGAGGTGCGGGACTTAATTTGTTTACCGTGATAGGGGTCACACGACGATTCGGAAAATATTGTACGCTAAGAGCTTAATGCTTTGATTTATAGAGCTATGGGATCTGGTTGGGCCAAATGTAGTCTCCCGTTAAATTGATGTGTTCCCAGCCCAATGGGGAGAGGTGACTAAGCAGTTCATCATTAATTTTTTCTCCACGCCTCCGCAGCGTTTCGATTGCCTGACTTGTGTATTCTGTGTTCCAGAGAATGATTGCAGCGACAACCAAATTGAGCCCACTTGCGCGGTAACGCTGATTCTCGAAGCTTCTGTCTCTCAGTTCTCCTAGTCTGTTGAAGAATACAGCACGGGAAAGTGCATTCTTAGCCTCGCCCTTATTCAATCCGGCTTGGACTCGGCGTCGAAGATCAATATCCATCATCCACTCCAGGGTGAAAAGTGTTCGCTCTATACGTCCCAGTTCCCGGAGTGCCAGCGCAAGTCCATTCTGACGCGGGTAACTGCCGAGTTTTCTCAGCATAAGGGAGGCCGTTACTGCTCCTTTTCCTATCGAAGCTGATAGCCTTAGGATCTCTTCCCAGTGTAGGGAGATATAGTCAAAGTTTGCTTCTCCGCCGATGAGTCCGCCCAGCGTCGGATAGTCCGATTTTTTACCGGCGATATAGAGACGCTTATCTGAGAGATCACGTATTCGTGGTGCAAATTTGAACCCCAGTATTGGCATCAGTGCGAAGACATGGTCTGTGAACCCTGCGGTATCTGTATAGTGTTCTTCAATATCGAGTTCAGATTCATGATTCAGCAGACCATCCAGAACATAGGTGGCATCTCTCGCTGGCGAGTTGATGATACGTGTATGGAAAGGTGCATAGTGATCAGAGATATGTGTATAAAACATGCTTCCCGGCTCCCGCCCATACTTTGCGTTGACGTGACCCTTTGACTCTCCGCGGCCTCCGGCCTTGAATCTTTGACCATCAGAAGAAGATGTCGTGCCGTCGCCCCACCATCGGGAAAATGGATGGTGATGCTGTGCATTTGTCAGCTCTGCCAGGGCTGCACTGTAGGTATCGTCCCTGATATGCCATGCCTGTAGCCAGGAGAGTTTTGAATAGGATGTTCCCGGACATGACGATGCCATTTTGGTAAGGCCCAGGTTGATACCATCAGCAAGCACGGCAGTCATCAGCATTACCCGGTCAGAAGCTGGCTGCCCTCCCTTCAAATGAGTAAAGTGGCGTGAAAAGTCTGTCCACCTGTCTACTTCCAGCAGAAGCTCGGTAATTTTAACCTTTGGCATGAGTGCTGATACCTTTTTAATTAGGTTCTCAGCCTCTTCAGGAACAGAGTTCGTCAACGGTGTAATTCGCATACCACTGGCTGTGACAACGGCCCCAGGAAGACTGTTACCCGCGGCATGAAGTTCTACATGCCTCAGTGCACTGGCCAACTGGTCTTTTTTTTGCTGTAGGAAACGTTCGCAATCAGTTTCGATAGCCACCCCCAACTCCTGACTGCTGCGCTGAGCATGAAATTTCTCCAGAGGCAGAAGATAGTCTTCAAAATCCATGAATTGCCTGGAGTGGCGAACCCAGATATCACCGGATCGAAGCGCATTCTTCAGCTCTGAAAGCACACAGAGTTCATAGTAACGCCTATTCATCCCTTCCTCTGTAAATACCAGAGACGCCCATCGTTTTCGAATAAAATCAGTAGGTGAATCTTCTGGCAGCCTGCGCGCTTTAGTTCGGTTGAGTCGGCGAAGAATGTTGACGGCATCAAGTAATGACTGGCTGACTGTGGCGGCTTTCAGTTCCAGCGTATCGAGAAATGCAGGGGTATAGCGGCGTAACTGGGGATAGGCATCAATGATGAGGGCAAGATGATCAAACTCCGGTTGGCTAAGCTGCTCTGCACTTTTAACACTATCAAGGAAGGTCTGCCAACCGATTGAAGCTTCAATGGCATCAAACGGATTGCTTCCTGATTCTCTAGCTGTCTGGATAAGACGTCCAGCTTGTGAAAGTATTTTTAGCTGCTCATTGATATGTTTTCCAGAGCTCTGAAACTGTTCCGCATGTCTGCGCCTGGCAACATTCTCTTTGCTTGCCATGATACGGTCATGCATGTCTATGAGTTCATCAATCAATGTTGCTCTTGTATCGAGTATCACGGCCGCCAGTGTAGCGTGCCTTCTCAGCGGTTCGAAATCTCTGAGATGCTGCGGTGTCATCTGTCCACCTTCACGAGCTATTTTCCTCAACCTGTTCTGGTGAACCGCCTTTTCGAGGCCATCGGGGAGAGACAGTCCCTGAACATATTCAATCCGTTCGATATGCATTAGGACGTGTTTCGCATTGGGAAAACCATGTGGCTGACGCAACCAGTTGATAAACGTTTGCCCCTGCTGGTTTCTAGGTAGGAGAAGTCGATCCAACTGTTCTTTCTGCCCATCGGACAATTCTGAGGTCAATGCACGATAAACCCTTTTGGTGCCGAGAGTAATCGCTTCTCCACATATCCTCTCCAGAACATCTACTCTGGGAATAACCACTTTCTTCTGACGTAGGTAGTCCAGCAGTGCCCTCATAAGCACCATTCCTGTTTCGGTCTGGACTGAGGTTGCAAGTAGATGTTGTACGCAAAGACGGAAGTGGGACAGGGTAAACGGTGCCAGCCCCAGCCAGTTAATGAGTTCAGAGAGGTGCTCACGGCGGGTCGTCTTCCTGATGGCATACCTTTTCCAGTGGGTGACTGATACTTCAAGTTGCTCGCCGACAAAAGACAGCAGGTGGGCCGGTGGCTCTGAGTCTGGCGGTAAGGGGGTTCCGGGATAACGCAGGTAGCAAAGCTGAATAGCAAACCCCAGCCTGTTGTGTTTCCCCCTTCTTTGGTTGATAAGGGCAAGATCGGCATCACTGAACAGGTAGTGCCTGACGAGGTCGTGATCCTCTTGAGGAAAAGCCGTTAATGCTTCACGTTCTGATGGGGTAAAGAGAGTTTTGCGCGGCAACCTTATTTCCTCAAGTAACTGTAGAGAGTTTCCCGGCTGATACCGTATTCTTTCGCCAGGCTGGATTTAACTTCACCGGCATTTGCCCTTTTTTTGATATCTGTAATCTGAGCCTCATCCAGTGCCCGCTTTCTGCCTCGGTACTTTCCCTGCCTTTTGGCTATCTCTATCCCCTCCCTCTGCCGTTCTTTGAGAAGGGCGCGTTCAAATTCCGCAAACGCCCCCATCACCGAGAGCAGAAGCTGGGACATAGGGGAGTCATTATTGGTGAACGTAAGCTGCTCTTTGCAAAATTGGATATCGATTCCTTTCGATGTCAGGTTTCTCACGAGAGTACGGAGGTCATCGAGATTTCTGGCGAGGCGATCCATGCTATGGACGATAATGATATCGCCTTCTCGCGCAAACCTGAGCATTTCTTCAAGTTGCGGCCTGTCGATACTCTTTCCCGATGCCTTGTCGATAAAAGTTCTGTCTGTGGCAATACCGTCAAGCTGACGGTCTGGGTTCTGGTCAAATGAGCTTACCCGGATATATCCAATTCTCTGTCCTTTCACTGCTTTTCCCCCATTAAATGTCAGGATAGGGTCTTAGATATCCATTGCCTTGTGTCAATATTTATGAATAACAACCCTATTTAGACATCTTTACCGTAACCGGCCTGACGTCAATCTAGGGTATACCTTATTCGGAACGGTTGTTGTGAAGAGATCCCATTAGTAGGTGGTTTGTTGTGTGGTTAGCAGTTGAAGTTTTCGAGAGCTCATTGCTACATGAAGGAACAACAACAAGAAAGGCTAACTCCAGGGAACCCGGTGAGCTGACGTGGATGTGTCAGCGAGATCTTTGCTGGCTCATTTGTGCCCCATTATCAGTTAGTGCTAAAACTCATTCACAGGCTGTTAATGCTGATTTGCGATACATTTTCGGTTCTCTTTTTAATTAGCTTGATACAGTAAAGGGGCTGCCAGTGGAGGTCATTTGTTCATGGTAGCCGTTATAGAACTATTAATGAACATTCGCAGTTTACGAGCTTTTTCACGTAAATCGATGACAATGGAGTAGCAACAAGAAGAAAGATCAGAAGCATATCGTAAAATGCTTTTGTCTGACGGTATTCACACAGAAGAACTTTTAGCTATGACCGAGAAAAGCACCCAAGAAACCTAGCGTATCCCGCCCAGTAAAATATAAGTTCATCGATGAGAATTGAAAAGATAAAACATGATCATAACGTACTGATTAAACCTTAATGGTGTCATTTTTTTAATTTATAGGGTTTATTGCTTAAAAAGAACCTAAAATTATAGCTATATAGCGGATAATGTTACCAAGTATGGTTACATATAGGGGAATAATGAAAAATATAGTTGTTTTTTATATGCTTAGTCATGTAATCAAAAATGAAGAGCAAGAGAGAATTACAGAGCAATTGAAAAAAGCAGGCTTTGAAGGAAATTTGAAAGTTTACGACTTAGGTGGAGGCAGTAAAGGTTCTCGTAATCTTGTCGTCAAAGGGATCTATCAAGGGCAGAGATGTTGTTGTGCTGTGGGCTATGAACATAAAAGGAAGAATTTAATTATTAGGCAAATATGGAGTGAACATGTCGAAGTATAATTCGCTGCACTTTTGTTAATCCATAGAATAATTTACTATCAAAGTGTGGAAAAATGAACAATGCTGAACCTATCTGTGCCCGAGAAGCATCTTGTATATCCCAATTTGCTTGGGGCACTATTGGGATTATGTGAGACTGGGTGAGTATCAGCGACGCGGTTGATGTGCTAATCCAGATTGAATAACAAGTCGTAAACTGAGTAAAGCAGTTTCAAGCAGATTTAATTGAAAATCAAGAGGGTGAATATTGTCTTGCCTCACCTATATCTTGTTCATATAGACTTTCCATAACAAGAAGTATTATGGCGACTGAACATAGCATTTTTCTTGTCAACGTTAGAGATTCAGAACAATTAAATGCCCGTACCCAATTCTTTGATACATAATATATATATTGAGCGATGCGGGATGTTTGATTCAGCCAGTAGGTTAGGGCAAACGCATGAAAATCACAAAGCATTGTCAAATCAAGCTATTACAGTCTAGCTGTAGAACAGGCCTAATTGCGTAACATATTGATTATCTGTAAAACTTCATTCTTCATGCGTTCGCCCAAGCCAGTAGGTATTCGGTAACAATACTTACTGGCTGAATAGTCTCCCGATAAACACTGAGATAGTGAGAATGGATACCAATACTCCCTTGTTAAACCTTCGTACTATTGAACCAGGTGATTATGATGAACTGGCCGCCTTGATGAACTTGGTATTTGAGGATGTCGGGGGGGCGTGGCCGCGAATGACGATTATGGATTTGATCCATCAATTTCCCGACGGCCAGATCTGTATCGAAGATAGTGGCAAAATCGTGGGAGCAGCTCTAACCATCAAGGTTGATTACAATCGCTTTTCACTCAACCATACCTACACCGATATTATCAATGAGCAAAATGTGATTCAGCACCAAGCCAATGGTGATGCTTTATACGGGCTGGATGTGTTTGTACACCCGGATTACCGAGGACTTCGCCTCGGCCGGCGTCTCTATGATGCTCGTAAGGAACTCTGCCGAAACACTAACTTGAAAGCAATATTAGCCGGGGGGCGGATACCTGGCTACCATAAAGTTGCCGACCATCTCTCTGTCCTCGAATATATTGAGAAGGTCAAGAGAAAGGAACTCCATGACCCTATCCTGTCTTTCCAGCAGTCTAATGATTTTGATGTTAAGCGATTGATGAAGCATTACCTGCCAGAAGATACTAAATCTTGCGGTTATGCCACCTTGCTGGAGTGGGATAATGTTTTCTATGATGAAGTTGCTCCGTCAATCCTTGATTCTGAGAAAACGATGGTGCGCCTAGGTATTGTCCAGTGGCAAATGCGGATGATGGTCTCAGTGGACGATTTGATTGACCAGGCTGAGTTCTTTGTATCGTCTCTTTCTGGCTATCAATCTGACTTTGCTCTTTTCCCTGAATTTTTCAATGCACCACTGATGGGACTGTGGCCAGAGCAAAGTTCGGTAGAGGCCATCCGGCTTTTGAGCGGGTTTAGCGAAGAAATTAAGCAACGTTTTTCGCAGTTGGCGGTCACGTACAATATAAATATTATCTCAGGGAGCATGCCTGTAATGAAAGACGGCCGGTTGTATAATATTGCTTACTTGCTACACCGCGATGGTTGCATAGACGAACAGTATAAAATCCATATTACTCCCCATGAACAGCGAGACTGGGTCATTGATGGTGGCGACAAGGTGAAGGTATTTGAGACAGACGCAGGGCGGATCGGCATCCTAATCTGCTACGATGCAGAATTTCCTGAGCTGGGACGAATGCTGTCAGAACAAGGCGTGCAAATCATGTTCGTGCCTTTCTGGACGGACACCAAAAATGGTTACTTGCGAGTCAGGCTATGTGCACAGGCAAGAGCAATCGAAAACGAATGCTACGTTGCGATAGGGGGTAGTGTTGGCAACTTACCAAGGGTTAATAATGTCGACATACAGTATGCGCAGTCAGCCGTATTTTCTCCGTCCGACATTTATTTCCCCCACGATGCAACAATCACCGAGGCTAGCCCAAACACCGAAATGATTATATTTGCCGATGTCGAACTCGACAAACTCAAATACCTCAATACAGAGGGTTCCGTAACTAACCTGCGCCACCGCCGGCTCGATCTCTACGGCGGCTTCACCCTCTCTAAACAAAAATAAGATTTACTGCATTAGCTTTGTCTATCCGCCTTGATAGGTTATTTCACAGATCACTTTAATCATAAGTTGGTGAGCTAGACGGTAGAAGTCAGCATGGAAAATGGTCATCAAAATAAAACAGAAATCCCTCAGCTTCCGCAGGACTTGATTGATAAATTTACCAAGCCGATTAAACGTTTTTTGCATATTCAAGCTTCAGCGAGCCTGGTTCTTCTGTTGTTTACTGTTATCGCACTGGTTTTGTCCCACTCAATGTGGGGGGATGCTTTCCTTGCGGTTTGGGAAACGCCGATGGGTATTAATGTCGGCTCGTTAATATTCGTCCGTTCACTTCGTGAATGGATAAACGATGCTTTAATGACTCTGTTCTTTTTTCTTGTGGCTTTGGAACTCAAGCGGGAGCTTGTTCTGGGGGAGTTGAAACACCCGCGCATTGCTGCATTGTCTATCATAGCCGCTTTCGGCGGTATGCTCGTGCCTGCTGCTCTGTATCTCATGTTGCAGTCGGATCAACCCGGCGAGAATGGCTGGGGTACAGTGATGGCGACTGATACTGCTTTTGTCATCGGTTGTTTAGGGTTATTAGGGACACGTATTCCCCATAGTTTGCGCATATTTATGCTGTCGATGTCGATTGTGGACGATATCGGCGCTGTGCTGGTGGTCGCCATAAGCTATGGCAATAGCCTCCGATGGGAAGTACTTGTCTTAGCTGTTGCTGGTATTGTCATTATTCGCGGAATGGGCCTGCTTGGTATTCGTAACGTTGCTATTTATTCTTTAGCCGGCGGGGGGCTGTGGATTTTGGTGGATGCGTCGGGGATACATGCAACAGTTACTGGTGTCATACTAGGTTTAATGACACCGACGGAAAAGTGGGTAAGTGGCGAACGATTACATGCCATTTTAGCTAACGTTGTCGCGTATCCGCTCGATGAACATTGGGAATCGGATACCTTAGGACGGAAAGCATTGCAAATGGCAGAGGCTGCGGCACATGGAACGCTGTCTCCGGTTGAAAGGCTGGTCATGGTGCTTCATCCATGGGTTGGGTTCGTCATTTTGCCATTATTTGCATTTGCTAATGCCGGAATTCAGGTATCTTCGTCTGACTTTGGTAACCCCGTCACTATAGCAGTTTTTATGGGATTTGCGCTGGGCAAGCCGCTGGGAGTATTTGGATTCAGTTGGCTGGCTGTACGGACGGGAATAGCGATACTTCCGTTAGATCTTAACTGGAAGTTACTGGCTGGAGGTAGCCTTTTGGCTGGTACTGGCTTTACGATGGCACTGTTCATTGCCAATTTGGCTTTCAGTTCCGACCTAATTGATGACGCAAAATTGGGTATATTGTCAGCGTCTGTATTTTCTTCCATGGCGGGTATTTTAATATTGTCCAGATGGTCGCATAAAGGCAAGTACCCAAAAAATTCAAATGAATTGTAATGGTTATACATTGAAACTAATTACGCTTGATGGGAAGTTGATTGGGACTTACTGTGTTCTATCTTTATTTCACCAGCCCGCTTGAAAGATCATCCAAAGCGAACCAATCTTTACTAATAATATCGTTTTTTGCCAAAAACCTAAGGCAACGTTCATGTCATCATCTAATCATAATCCCCCACCTGAAGACCCTTTAGGGCATGGAGAACTCCCTCCGGCCAGCGTGGGCGAGAGTATTAAAAAACGCGCGATAACGATGAAACGGTTTCTTCCCTATAACGATCTGAGAAGCGTTGCTGGGGTAGCATTGTTTGTCATCGCAGCGGTGAGTTTTTGGCAGGCCGTCTATACCGTTCCCAGCGATTCCGTCGCTGTGGTGCAGCGATTTGGCAAGTTTCATTTAGAAATACAGCCGGGTTTACATTTCAAACTACCGTTCGGCATCGATATTGCGACGGTTGTTCCGGTAAAGCGTCAGTTAAAGCAAGAATTTGGCTTCGCTACGCCGGGGGCGAATGATCCATACCAACGTTCTTCTGAGCATGATGGTGAGTTGGAAACGCAGATGGTCACCGGTGATTTAAATGCCGCGTTGGTCGAATGGGTAGTTCAGTATCGTATTTCCGAACCAATTAAATTTTTGTTCGAAGTCCGCTCACCAAGTGCCACTCTTCGCGATGTCTCAGAGTCCGTAATGAGGGAAGTCGTCGGCGATCGTACCGTTGATGAAGTCATTACAATTGGCCGGCAGGAAATTGAATCAGAGGCATTGGTTAAAATGCAGATACTTGCCACCAAATATGCCATGGGGATCAACATTGATCAGGTCCAGCTGAAAAATATTAATCCGCCTAGACCCGTCCAGGAATCGTTTAATGAAGTCAATCAGGCCCAGCAAGAAAAAGAAAAGCTCATTAACGAGGCACGCAGAGATTACAACAAAGTGATCCCGCTGGCGGAAGGGGAGAAAGATCAGCGGATTCGTGAAGCGGATGGTTACCGGTTGAAAAGAATTAATGAAGCAGAAGGTGATGCATCCCGGTTCAATGCCTTGCTGATTCAGTACAGCAAAGCGCCAGAAGTGACACGCCGGCGAATATATATTGAAACCATGCAGGCCATTTTGCCTGCGATTCATTCAAAAATTATTATTGATGAACAAACCCACGGCATCTTACCCTTTCTAGATCTTAAGGCAGAGCCAGGAAAACAAGGCGAGCAGCCATGAAAAAAGCCAGACCAGTGATTGCTCTTATTATTCTCGTTATCATTGCGCTAGCTGTGAAAGGGACGCTTTATACGGTGAGTGAGGTCGAACAAGTCATTATTACCCAGTTTGGTAAACCGGTGGGTGAACCGATAACGGAAGCGGGACTCAATGTAAAAATGCCCTTTATACAAGATGTCAATGCGATCGATAAGCGTGTACTGGAGTGGGATGGTGAACCTTCAGATATGCCGACAAAAGATAAGCTGTATATATCGGTCGACTTGTTTGCGCGCTGGCGGATAACGGATCCCTTACAGTATTTTCTCCGCTTGCGTGATGAGCGCAGTGCTCAGTCTCGGTTGGATGACATTCTGGGCAGTGAAACCCGCAACGCGGTGGCAAAACATGAGTTGATTGAAATTATCCGTACCACCAAAGATCGACAGCCTTTACGTGATGCTCTTCTCATTGAGGCCGTACGCGACTTAACACTGGGGAATTTGGTGCCGATCAAAAAAGGACGTCAGGTGGTCGAGGAGGAAATATTTATCGCCGCGGCAGAGAAAGTACGTGTCTTTGGTATTGAGTTATTGGATATCCGCTTTAAGCGCATTAACTACAATGCAAGTGTAAGACCCAAAATTTATGACCGTATGATCAGTGAGCGACGTCAAATTGCTGAACGATTTTTGTCTGAAGGATATGGGGAGGCAGCCAGAATCCGAGGTAATCGTGTTCGTGATTTAAACAAGATCCAATCCGAAGCCTATCGTCAGGTGGAAGAGATCCGGGGCTTGGCCGATGCCAAGGCCGCAGAGATATATGCTCTGGCATACAACCAAAATCCACAGGCGGTGAGTTTGTATGAATTTACGCGGACAATGCAGGCTTACCGGTCGATCATGGCAGAAAATACCACGTTGGTATTGTCCACCGAGAGTGACTTGTTTAAGTTTCTGAAGGGGGTATATCCACCGGAAGCGATCAAACTGACGTCGGAAAAACAATGAAAAAAGCAGCTTTCCAACCCCATGAACGGGGGCACCCCACGCAGTTGCCCAAAGAGTATATTGACTGGCTAACCCAGCCGATAACACGATTTCTACGCATTGAAGCCGCAGCTGGCTCGGTACTGCTGTTTTTTACCATTTTGGCACTGGTGCTGTCTAATTCCCCCTGGGCGGAGACATTCTTGTCGTTATGGGACACTCCCGTCGGGATAACGGCGGGATCGGTTGAGTTTGAGCGTTCACTCCGGGAGTGGATTAATGATGGATTGATGACATTGTTTTTCTTCTTGGTAGCGCTGGAGATTAAGCGTGAAATCGTACTGGGAGAACTGAAAAAACCGCGGTTAGCAATGTTGTCTATCACGGGCGCTGTGGGTGGTATGTTGATTCCTGCATCACTCTATCTGGCTTTTCAGTTGGGTCAGCCGGGACAGAATGGGTGGGGAATAGTGATGGCAACAGATACCGCATTTGTTATTGCCTGTCTCACCCTGTTTGGTCCTCGTATACCGAAAAGCTTGCGGGTATTTATTCTTTCGCTGGCGATCATTGATGATATAGGTGCCATTGTCGTAGTGGCCGTCGGTTACGGTGAAGACATTCATTTTCGCTATATTGGACTCGCGGTGATCGGATTTGTGGTCGTTAAAATCATGGCGGTCCTTGGTATACGTAATATTGCGGTATACTTGTTAGTTGGCGGTCTCATTTGGCTTGCAGTCGATGCCTCCGGAGTGCACCCAACCGTGACCGGAGTGATATTGGGACTGTTGACCCCAACCGAACGTTGGGTCAGCGAAGCGCGTTTACTGACGATTATGGAATGTGTAGTGCCGTCGACCTCGGTAAGCCAGCAGGGGGTTTTTAGTATCGATCGCAAAGTCTTAAAAACCGCTGAAGCGGCGGCGCGGGAAGGGCTTTCCCCGGTGGAGCGGTTAGAAATGTTACTTCATCCATGGGTAGGCTTTGTGGTGATGCCGTTGTTTGCTTTTGCTAATGCTGGTGTTCCGATTTCTTTTTCTGACATGTCTGGCTCCCTGTACATGGCGGTTTTTGCCGGTCTCGTAGTAGGAAAACCGGTCGGTATTGTCTTATTCAGCGGGTTGGCGGTATGTACCGGCCTGGCAATACGACCGCCCGATCTACGTTGGCCGTATCTATTCGCGGGCGGCATGCTTGCCGGAATAGGTTTCACCATGTCGCTCTTTATTGCCCATTTGGCTTTGAGCCCAGCCCTGGTTAACGCCGCTAAGCTTGGAATCTTATCGGCTTCGCTATTTTCAGCGCTAATGGGAATAGCATTGTTAAGTTGGCTTTTGAAGCGCGATGATTTGCACAATCAAGGTGAGATATAGGTCTCGCTCAGCCAGGATAAAGTAACCGCAGTCTTGAATGCGTGATTGCTGAGGAAATGACGATGATCCCCGATAACGAACATGCATGGCGTCAACGATATCTTCAGTCACTGACTTTAAATGGCAAAGAACATGTCTACTGGTCATTGAAAACGCTGGCGAATGACTATCAAATTAACTTAGAACATTTGCCGTGTGTTACTCGATTGTTTCTTGAAAATGTCATGCGGCACTATGAAGATCATGCTACGACTTCAGCGGTTATCTCAGCACTCTGCTCGGGGAAATACATGGCAGATGATGACATTGAACTATCTTTTTATCCCAGCCGTGTTTTGATGCAGGACTATACTGGAGTTCCGGCATTGGTTGATTTGGCTGCAATGCGGGATGCGGTCTATCAGACTAGCGGTGATCCGCAGCGTATTAACCCTATCTGTTCGGTTGATCTGGTTATTGACCACTCGGTGATTGCCGAACAAACAGGCAAAAAGTCGGCATTAATTGCCAATCGGCAACAGGAAATGCGACGAAATCAGGAGCGATACCAGTTCTTGAAATGGGCGCAAAGTGCCTTTGATAACCTAACGGTTATTCCTCCTGGGCGGGGGATTTGTCACCAGGTTAACTTGGAATATTTGGCACAGGTCGTTCGGGATGAACAAGGTGTGCTGATCCCAGATTCTCTGGTTGGAACTGACAGTCATACCACCATGGTTAACGGATTGGGTGTGCTGGGCTGGGGTGTCGGTGGAATAGAAGCCGAAGCGGCGATGCTCGGTCAGCCTATATGCCTAAATCTTCCCCATATTGTCGGTGTTAAGCTTGAGGGAGCGTTGAAAGCGGGGATCACCGCAACAGACCTCGTGTTAACCATCACTGAACGGTTGAGGACGTATGGCGTTGTCGGTAAGTATGTTGAGTTTTACGGTCCCGGTGTAGCAAATCTGACAGTAGCAGATCGGGCGACCTTATCGAATATGGCACCTGAATACGGTGCTAACTGTGGGCTCTTTCCTGTGGATGAAAAAGTCATTACATATTTGCAGCTAACCAACCGCCCACAGTCACTAATAGAAAGAGTGCGAGCCTACGCGATGGCACAGGGATTGTGGTGTGACGCTGATACCCCCAGTCCTGTTTATGCAGAGAGTGTATACGTTGACTTATCTGCCATTGAAGCCTCAATAGCCGGCCCGAAGCGGCCGCAGGATCGCCTTGCGTTAAGCGAGGTAAAACAAAAAACGCAAGAGCACATTGAATTAATGGGGCAGAAAGCCATCGATGATAAGTGTCGCGATGAATCGCCTCATACCTTAACGAATGGGGATGTTGTCATCGCAGCAATAACATCCTGCACTAATACCTCGAATCCTACGGTAATGTTAACGGCGGGCTTGCTCGCAAAAGCGGCGGTAGAGAAAGGACTTTCGGTTCCTGCCCACGTGAAGACATCGCTGGCACCTGGCTCTCAGGCTGTTGCGCGATACTTGGATGATACTGGGCTACAACTCTATCTTGATCTCTTGGGATTTCAACGCGTCGGTTTTGGCTGTACAACCTGCATCGGTAATTCAGGTCCGCTTAACGGTGATCTTGAGGCTGATATTGAGCAACAACAGCTGAGCGTCTGCGCGGTGCTCTCGGGTAACCGAAATTTCGAGGGACGAATACATCCAGCAGTTCGTTTCAACTGGCTGGCGTCTCCTCCGCTTGTTATTGCTTTTGCGCTGGCTGGGCATACGCGTATTGATTTACAAAAAGAACCCATCGCAAAGAACTATGACGGTGAAAACATCTTTTTACGTGATTTATGGCCAACCAAATCGATGCTCGATAATGCCTTGCGTCAAGTGACAAATAATCAGTTCAGGCTAAGTTACAAGGACATAGAGAAGGGCGATAACTATTGGCAAAACTTAACAATGAAAAATAGTATCTGTTATCCTTGGGATCCGGCGTCAACCTATATTCAGCGTCCGCCATTTTTTGAACGCGAGATCGACCATCAGCCGATCCAATCTGCTCGAATATTGGCCCTTCTCGGTGATTCTATTACCACTGATCATATTTCTCCCGCCGGTCAGATTGCAGAGAAAAGTCCGGCCGGACAGTATTTGATCTCTCATCATGTGTCACCGCGAGATTTTAACAGCTATGGTGCGCGTCGAGGGAATCATGAGGTGATGGTACGCGGCACGTTTGCCAACCGGCGAATCCAGAACAAAATAGTTGCGCCGCAAATTGGAGGTGTCACACGCTATTTTGGTGCGCATGATTCAAATTATCGTGACAGCTCGCCCTCAACTGAGCAGCCGCCAGTGCTCTCGATGTATGAAGCGAGCCAGCATGCGATTGCTGATAACATACCGTTAGTGGTCTTCGCCGGCAAAGAATATGGTACGGGATCCAGCCGTGACTGGGCCGCCAAAGGCTGCCTGTTACTGAATGTAAGGGCGGTGATTGCCGAGTCCTTCGAGCGGATTCATCGAAGTAATCTGGTGGGCATGGGAATTTTGCCACTTCAAATTGTATCGCCAGGCGGGATCGAATCCTTGTTGTTAAAAGGGAACGAAACAGTTTCAATCGCTTTAAACCATAATCTTAGCCCACGCCAAGATGTCAAAATAATGCTTCGAAAAGCAGAGGGTTATGAACAACAAATCTCTGCGGTACTTCGAATTGATAATCAACGAGAACTTGATTATTTTAATGCAGGGGGAGTGCTACGTTATATTGCAAATAGGTTCATTTGACAGAATCGTCAGTTTTACTTGATAGTACTCATTTTATAGCGCATTTATTTTCTCGTTATTGAACGTTACTTTGCGAATCTCAATATTGGTAGTTGTAGAGCCGAACTTGATAATTTGAATCACTTTTTCTTATCTAAAATGTCCAATTTAGAGCATAGATTATAAATTGAAAATATCCCATAGTGAGATAAGACAGTTTGCTCTGCTGGGGAGCCATAAGGAATTTTCCGTAGATTCTGAATTTTCCTATCGAGCCTTGAGCTTTCCCCTGAGCGCCCCAAGTTAATATGTGAGCAGTTGATTTGTGTAAAGGTGATTATTATGGATAAACAGACTAAACCGTCAATTTTTGACGTGATCCTGCTGCAACTTGATGGTGACAAGCTGAAAAACGATATCTTTGATAGCCTTAAAATGGATTTTGTCCCGCGCACCGGCGATGTGATCGAGGTGGACGGGTATTACTTCTTGGTTCAATCGGTTATGTATTCGTACAAATCCAGCGTTTGTGTGACGGCGTATGTTGATTGCCTGGGTGACGCCGATGAGTATGAGCGATGGATTAAGAAGCAACTGACGGATTCAAATCCACGCATTCATTTCGGGTAACTTTCAAAAGCCCCCTTGGGGCTTTATCTTCCCTGCCTGAATTTCCCTTAGAAGCTGTACCAGTATTTCTGGCAAGGAAACCGCCCTCATGGCGAACAGGGCCACAGAACAGGGCCACTGCTTAAGAGCAACTTCTGCCCCTTTGCAAGTTTGCGCAACAGAATGGTGATTATCCTTTACGGAAAGTTGCCTGACTTTTCCTTATGTCAGGCAACAGGTAAGGGATGCACACTTTCTCCCAAAACTGAGCAAAATACCAGATCTATACAGGCAACCTCATAATGCATACATATGCAATATTAAAGGTAGATGCATCAATCACTGGCTAGTGTTTAAAGTGGCTGGTTCTGGTCAGTTCATAGTGCTAACCGATAGTCATTTATTTTAATCGGAGCAGCTCTTCGGTTTGCTATTGCTGCTCTCCCTACCGGAGCCGATCAACTGAGAAGCCGCAACTAGTACTGCCCTAATAACGAGATTCGGAGGAATCACCTCGAATACATCGCTTCCTAGCTCAAGCGTTCGGCATTCTGAATCTCCACAGACGGAGCAGCAGGGACTACTCGCAATGCTAGCGCCAAGCCAGTCCTCTATGGGCTTATCGGCAATCCAAACTCGGTTCGATTGGGAAGGATCAGCTTTAAATGACTCTCGGTCTATTTCTCTGGTTTCGAACTTTATCTCAATGTCTAAGGGCCGGAGAGCCTCCTCAAGCTTGGCGACAGCTTCCTGAAGGCTCTCGTACGTGGTACTACACCTATTACAAGTTCGCCCTTGAGAATCGACCAGTCGTTGCCATATGATCGGCAATTCTTTCATCATGGTTTCTCCTTCAAATGTTGCCGAATGATATGAACTATCTATACCTATGAAGACTTATTCGTAATAAACCATCCTGAAGTACGCTTGCAGATACTAACCAGCATTAACATAACAGGGACTTCAATTAGAACACCAACCACTGTTGCCAGAGCTGCTCCCGATGAAAGTCCGAAAATCATTACTGAGGTAGCAATAGCAACTTCAAAGTGATTTGATGCACCGATCATTGCAGCAGGTGCCGCATCCTCATAACACAAATTAAGGAGTCTGGCTGCCAAGTACCCTAAAGTAAATATAAACACTGTCTGTATAAAAAGCGGAAGAGAGATCCAAAGAATAGTCAGTGGATTATTCAGAATGGTTTCACCCTTAAAGCTAAAAAGTAGCACGAGAGTTAGTAGTAATGAACCAATCGTAATCGGCGTAAGAACGTGCAGAAATTTCTCTTTAAACCATTCCTGACCTTTATGGCTAATGATCCATTTACGGGAAAAATAACCGACAACTAATGGAAGAGCCACATAAATGGCCACGGAAAGCAGTAACGCCTGCCATGGTACCGGAAGTTTACCTATACCCAGTAAAAAGCCGCCCAGAACCCCATATAAAACCAGCATGGTCAGAGAGTTGATCGCGACCATTACTAATGTAAGGCCATCGTTACCTCTTGCCAGATATCCCCAAACCAAAACCATGGCAGTGCAGGGTGCAATACCTAACAGAATACACCCAGCAAAATAACTTCGCCAAAGAGGGATCTGAAGCATTTTTATCCCGTCTTGTAGCACAACCGTTCCGTCACCATATGCTGCGCCAACAGGTAAGTTAAGACCAAAAGGCATTTTTACCAGATCCATAGCTTCATCACCGATAAGGCCTTTTAGTAGGATCCCCAAAAACAACATGGCAATGGCATACATAGTAAAGGGCTTAATGCACCAGTTGATAAAAAGCGTCAGGAATACAGGCTTACCACTTTTTCCGGCTTTAACGACACTAGCAAAATCTATTTTTACCATGATCGGATACATCATGAAAAAAAGGCAGACAGCAATGGGAATAGAAATCACTGGCGCCCCATTAACATAAATGGCCATACCATCCAATGTTTTTGCCAAATCAGGAGCCACCTTACCAAGGACGATACCAATAACAATACATAACCCAACCCACACAGTCAGATATCGTTCAAATAAACTAGTCATTTTTCGGTCGTGCGTCGGTATTTCTATGTTATTCATCTGTTATCCTCATAAGCACTTTATCCGCATGTGTATTTCTGAGTGTAGTTGAGCTAAAAAGCCTGAGTCTTTGTATTAGCCAAGGAGGTGACCATGTCTGATTGCTGCTCAAAGTCTACTTGTACAGATTCTTTTCCAAGGAAACATACTTGCCCTGCAAATGGGGAGGAGTATCGCTCAGTTTCCGCCGCGACCATCAGGCATCACATCAAAGACCCGTGGATGTGGCAATCAAAGAATCAGGGGTACTATTTCTGCTCCGATCCTGATTGTCCGGTAGTCTACTTTGGTCAGGATAATTCAGTAATTGAGTCAGATTCACTCCGTACAAAAGTTGGGATTAAGTCAAAAGCGAGTGATGCTCTGGCTTGCTATTGCTACGGTATAACTAAAGCAGAAGCTAACAATGATCCTTTTACACGTCAGTTTGTGGTAAAGGAAAAAAAGAGCGGAAATTGTGCATGTAAGGCTCGAAACCCATCTGGAAGGTGCTGTTTGGCGGATTTTCCAAGAATAACAACCGCAGATGAACGATAGGCAGTCATTAAGGAAAGTTCTGGGGAGCAGATTGCAAGATTTGCCACTGAATACTTACCGACCAAACTCGCATAAGGCATTTCATGTAACGCAGATTTTAAATGCACAGTTTTGTCCAATTCCGCGCAAATCGACCACCGACGATAACGGTGGTCTTTGACGTTTTGGGATACAAAAATTTATTCAAGGATAGCTAAATTAGAAAATTCACTGACACATTTCTGTCCAGAAACGTGTTACAGGGCCCCAGGTTTTGTGTGTGATCACCAAGCGATTCTGTCGTACCCCCCCTGTGTCAGGATAGATGTCGCCTAATCTAAATCCATAAATTAGACAGGGGGTGGTGAGTAGGAAATATGTCCCGCTACCCAGAAGAACGAAAGAACGCCATCCTTAAGAAGTTGTTACCGCCGGTGAGTATGTCAGTGCCAAAGCTGGCTAAACAAGAAGGCATTAGCGAGGCAACCCTGTACAATTGGCGCAATCAAATCAGAGAATCAGGAAGTCCAGTGCCTAACAGTGGTCAATCTCCGGAACAATGGTCACCGGAAGCCAAATTTGCCGTAGTTGTTGAAACCGCCAGCCTATCTGAAATAGAACTGGGGGAGTATTGCCGATCTAAAGGTTTATATCCGGAACAAGTTGCCCAATGGCGTGAAGCCTGTATCAATGGTACTGCTTCTGCTAAATCCAGCGATAAGGAAGCGCAAGCTAAATTAAAGGCAGAGCGCCTCAAGACCAAGCAACTTGAAAAAGAACTCCGGCGGAAAGAGAAAGCGTTGGCAGAAACCGCAGCATTGCTGGTGCTGAGAAAAAAGTTCAATGCCCTTTGGGAGGACGACGAGGTCGATTAACACCTCTAACTGAGCGAAAACAAATAGCCGCATGGGTCGAAGAAGCCGTTGCCTCCGGAGCACGCAAGACGATGGCTTGTAAGACCATTGAGCTGCCAATCCGTACGCTACAACGCTGGCTAAATAAAGGGATTGCCGAAGGTGACAGACGGTTAACTGCAAAACGCCCGGTACCGGCAAATAAGCTGTCTGATGACGATGTGGCTCGGATCCTTGAGATCTGTAATCGTGAAGAATATGCCAGTCTGCCGCCATCTCAGATCGTTCCTAGATTGGCGGATGACAACGTGTACCTGGCATCAGAATCAACCTTTTATCGAGTTCTGAAAGCACATAATCAACTCCACCATCGTGGTCGTTCACAAACGCCACGGAAGGTGAAAGCACCAACGAGTTATACAGCGGAAAAGCCCAACCAGGTTTGGTCATGGGACATTACCTATTGTGTGCCCGGAGTTCAGGGCGAGCATGGATGCTCAAATTGAACTACAAGTCTATCTGAAATCCACAGTATACAAGACAGGAGTTGAGTAACCATGGCTATGCTGGGTTGTGACAGCATATGAGCCTGAGCGGCAGTGACTTACCGATGCTGGTAAGGTGATGTAACCCGCTGACAACGGGGAGTGAGGCGAACTCGTTAAGCCAAGATGCTCCTCTAGGCTGAGTATTGGACGGATGAAGAACATGAACTGATTAACCCGCATCTATGGGCTGAAATGTCGCCACCGCCTACACGAGTTAACAGGCGGTATGATGTTGTGTGATTGACATAGATAAGGTCAATTTACACCGAGCTGTAGGGACAGGTAGCCCTCTTACAGTTGAAGGAAGTGCCAGTACAAATCAACTTCTTAGCATCATCACCTTACAGAACGATAAGGTTAAAGACTGCGATCAGCATCCACCCCAATATGTTCGAGTTCAGATAGGTAAACCGGGGAAAGTCTGTTTTGAATGCTAAGGGAGCATGCCCCCGATGACAAACAGACTGACGGAGTTCTCGTAGTAGTCCGGGATGGGGAAAGCCCATTACATGGCGAAGGAGAACAGTTTAATTAACTTGTGTCAGCAAACTAGCTGACTGTAACAGGGTGAAGACCTTTGATAATCAGTGAAATGCAGCACAAGCTAGCAACATGGACAGCAGATGATAAAACCCGCAGGGTAAATCGACTGCTTCGGCTGATCTCTCATCCTGACTGGCTATATCATGCGGCAGAGAAAACACTCTCTTCCAAAGGAGCCAGAACACCGGGAGTAGATGGTGTGACTAAACAACATCTACAAGGGAAATTAGGCGACTATCTACGCGAGCTTAGACTAGAGTTGCAATCCGGTAATTACCAGCCTATGCCCGCAAGGCGCATCTATATCCCCAAAGCAAACGGGAAACAACGCCCATTGGGTATCCCAACTCTGCGTGACCGTATTGTTCAACGGGCAATGCTGATGGCGATGGAGCCTATCTGGGAAAATGATTTTCATTCATTATCCTATGGTTTTAGGCCAGAGCGCAGTGTTCATCATGCTATTCGTACAGTTAAGTTGCAGCTTACCGATGGAACAGACACAAGTGGTCGCTGGGTAATTGAAGGCGACCTAGCCAGTTACTTTGATACAGTACACCATAGACTACTGATGAAATGTGTTCGTAAACGAATAAGCTGCAACGGTTTCAACAACCTACTCTGGCGCTTTATCAAGTCCGGACACGTTGAGCGAAACCTGTTCTGTGCAACGCATGAGGGAGTACCACAAGGAGGCGTCATCTCTCCATTGCTGTCGAACATCATGCTTAACGAGTTCGACCAGTATCTCAATCAGCGTTACCTGAGTAAGAAAGCGCGCCAAGACCGATGGTACCGAAATCACAGCATCAAAATAGGACGCAGCTCAGCTATTAAAAATAACTGGCAATGGCAACCAGCGGTTGCGTACTGCCGTTATGCCGATGACTTTGTACTGATAGTCAAAGGCACTAAGCAGGATGCTGAGTGTATCCGTGACGAATGCCGTCAGTTCCTCGAAGGCAAGCTAAAGCTCACGCTGAATATGGAGAAAACCCATATCACGCATGTGAACGACGGTTTTATCTTCTTAGGGCATCGTATTATCCGGAAACGTGGTCCTAAAGGAAACATGCGAGTGGTCTCGTCGATACCAAAGGCGAAAGCGAAAGCATTCACTCATACGCTGATGAAAGAGCTGTCTGGGGATTATAGTTGCAGCATGATAGACAAGGTCGAGAAGATAAACCAGAAGCTCAGTGGATGGTCACAGTTTTACTGCTTCACTGACTTCACTGCAATGACTTATGGTCGGTTAGACAGAGTTGTGTTTTGGAAGCTAGCACACTGGCTGGCTCGCAAATATAAGTGTCGCATCAAATCACTCCTGATGAAGTGGTGTAAACGACCTGAACCGAAGAAAGCTAAAACTTGGGTACTCTTCGGTAAAACGAATCAGGGACACCTGTGTGGTATATCTCTGTTCAGGCTTGTGAGTAGTCGAAAGATGCCGTTCAAATGGCGTCTTCCAGCAACCAACCCTTATCTTATGACCGAAGCCAGAAGCACGGTTACTTCGAAGTACTCAGATGTTGCTATGGCCGTTGGCCTTGATTAAGCGGAGAGCCGTATGCGCTGAAAGGTGCACGTACGGTTCGGAGAGGAGAGGCGGAGAAATAGTTCGACTACGCTCTGTCTCTTACTCTACTAAGCAGTGTTGTCCGAGGACAGTACTTCTACCTTTATATGGTCGAAGATATTTACAGCCGTAAAATTGTTGGGTGGGAAGTCTATGAAAGCGAGTCCGGAGAGCAAGCTGCGACCTTGATGCAGCGAACCGTAATGACAGAGCAATGCTTCCGTACGCCACTTGTCCTGCATTCGGATAACGGTAGTCCCATGCGTTCAGCGACTTTACAGGCGAAGTTGTGTGAGTTGGGTGTGACACCATCCCATAGTCGGCCACGAGTCAGTAATGATAATCCGTTCTCGGAATCATTGTTCAGGACGTTGAAGTACAGGCCTCAGTGGCCTTCATCCGGCTTTAAAAATCTGGATGATGCTAGAAGTTGGGTTAAGAACTTCGTCGAATGGTACAACGAAGAACACCGTCATAGTCGAATAGGCTTCGTGACTCCGGGGCAACGTCATCGTAATGAAGATACTAAAATCCTGGCAAATAGAAAGACAGTATTCGAACAAGCGAAGGCAAAGAATCCAGAGCGGTGGTCAGGTGAAATAAGGAAATGCGAACCTGCTGGGCCGGTCATGCTTAACCCAGAGAAACCAGATATAAACGAGCAGTTGGAACAAGCTGCTTAAACATGATTAGACGACAACTACCTTGAAAAACGCCGTACCTTAACTACCAAGGGGACAAAAAGTACCCTAGTGGTCATTGCAGTATTTTCAACTCACTCCTTTTATTACAATCAACGTCTAAACAAAGCTCACATAACATCAATATAATCAATAGATTACTGCCTTAGCGTACAATATTTTCCCAATCGTCGTGTGACCCCCTTTAGTGAAAGCCAGTGTTAAGGCAGGTCGCATACAGATTGATATTAAAAATGCCTCGAAGGACTGTATTGACGACTTGACTAATGTATTGACACGACATGGAATGAATTTGTTTAAATAGACTTTATGGGGTAAAATTTTTTACCCCATAAGCTGTAAAATGCATGCATCTTCAGATGAAAATGGCATTACCATAGTTCTGTGGTACCGCTTGTTATATCACCAACTCCGCAGGTTGAAGCTGAACACGTGTTGAAATCGCATTTAGGGCAATATTGTGGATCATTTCATCGACGGTGGTACAACAGTCGGTCAGTACTGAGACGGTGTAATTATCTGCCTGCCTTGAGATGGCTGTGTGAGCGACGCAGTTCTGGGTCATCATTCCGCATAGTAGTAGTTCTTTAGTATCCTTCTCGGCCAGCACCTGTGCCAGATTGGTCTGCTCGAAACTATCAGCGAAACGTTTAGTAACAATAGTCGCCATAGGGGCTGCAGCTGCTAGTTCCGGATGGATTGCGGCGCCTTCGGTACCCTCGTTAAAGAAAGGTGCCATCTCGTTGCCGGCGATATGCTGGACAATAATGACAGGTATCTCTTTCTGCTTGGCGTGCTCGATGGCTTTTTTGATATTTGCCAGTGTTAATCCTGTGTTCCATAACGGGTATTTACCACCCGGAAAATAGTCGTTTTGTGGATCGATAATGATAAGGGCTTTGCCGGTGTGCTCTGTCATGGTGTGCTCCTGTGAGTGTTAGAACGACTGCTTCGCCGTGTCGTGACAGGGCTCAGTATGACAAGATCAGCCTGAGGCGATGAGTGGCATATATGACTTATTTGAGGTTATTTCTGACAAGCTATGTTTTCTTGTTCTCAATCATAGGGCATGATCTTACATCTGGCTGGCCGGGCTGATAATTTCTCCGTAATCTGTCAGCCCTTTTTCCTGATGGTAGATAAAGGACCTGGTTAGTCTTCCTTGAGGGTGAAGCCCACTTTTATGGTCACTTGCCAGTGGTCGACCTGGCCGTTTTCTATGTTGCCCCGGATATCGCAGACTTCAAACCAGCGCATGTTGCTGAGGCTATTGTTGGCTTTGGTCAAGGCCGAGTTGACGGCATCTTCTACACTGTCTTGAGACGAGCCTACCAGCTCGATCAGTTTGTATATATGGTCGGACATCGCTTACCCCTTGTGAACGTGCTGCAGCGCTATGCTGAAACTGTCATAAGTAAAAATTAGCTGATGATCTTCATAAATTCCGCCTCGGTGGCGTAATCATGTTTTTCGGCCCGGTCGAGAAAGACGATCCCGTTGAGGTGATCCAGCTCGTGCTGGAAGATCCGGGCAATGAAACCTTCCATATGGCTTTCCACCTCGTGGCCGTCGATGGTGGTGTATCGCACCTCTATTTTGTTGTGGCGGCTGACTTTGGCCCGCATCCCGGGAATGCTCAGGCAACCTTCCCAGTCTTTTTCCGTCTCTTTGCTTGACCAGATCAGCTCGGGGTTGAGCATTAATGTTGGCGCCATGTGCGGTGCATTGGGGTATCGAGTATTGGGACTTGATGCCACAATAAATGCCCGTACAGATTTGCTGACCTGCGGGGCGGCAATGCCGACACCATTGTGCTTGAGCATCTTTTTCTCCAGTGCGGCAAAGAAGGGCGCATACTCATTGAACTGGCCGGGAGTCAGTGGGGTAGCTAGTTGACGCAGAATGGGGTTGCCCAGCTGTGCTATTTCGAGCGGGTAGGTGACAGACATAATAGGTTCCTGATGCATGTGCCTTGCTTTAAGCGTACGTCTAATTGCGAGCGATAGGAACGGTTTCTTTCTGGTCATGCCGCCAGTAGTAAGCTTGTTTTTCTTCTTGTGTTAGGTTATCTAATGAGGAAGATTGAGCTTAAATCTGCTTGTGTATTCATTGGTATGGGAGATGAAGGTGCGTATTGGATTTTTGGTTACGGCATTGCTGTTCTCTTTGGCTGTGCAGGCAGAAGAGCGGGAATTGGGCGAGATCTTTGTTGATAAGGCAGCCTCAGAGCAAAAGCTTGAGTTTATCGGTGGCGGTGACAGGCCTGTCAGTAATACGATGGTCGATAAGAGTAGTGTTTATCAGGACAGAAACCAAGTTAATCCGACTGAGTTCGGCGCCGGTTTGAAATTTAATGCCACCGAGGATTTTAGTATTTCGGTAGAGGCTGGTGGTGAGGTGATCGACCAGCAAGCCCTTGAAGTTGACAGCGGCTCTGTGGTGTTTGAGCTGAGCTACTAGCGGTTTGGCTGCAGGGATCGTTTTCCACTCTATACAATGTTATTACGGCTAGGTAGTATGCCTTCCATGGTTGGAGATTGTTGAGTTTGTTCAGGAAATGACGCCGCAAGAAAAACAGCAAAGTGCCGAATTACTAATACAACGTTACGCGCCTGTCGCCGACGGCATCGCATTATTGTTTTCAGATTATGTCGAGGTCATCATTCATGATCTGGCAACCCAGAGCGTGGCCTATATCGCCAATAATATCTCCAAGCGTAAAATTGGCGATCCCTCTGCACTGGATGACGTTAATTTTGACCAGACAGAAAACGTGATTGGCCCTTATGAAAAGCTCAACTGGGACGGTCAGAAGATCTGCTCAACCAGTGTGGTACTGCGTAATGATGAAAATACACCCATCGGAATGTTGTGTATTAACATGAATACAACGCCGATCGAATCTGCCCGGGCTGTACTGGATTTGCTTTTGCCGGCAAAGAATCTCATTCCCCAGCCAGAAAAATTGTTTAACGATGACTGGCAGGAAAAAATTAACAGCTTTATCCATGACTGGCTAGCCAGCCACCACCTGTCGCTCTCGGTGATCTCGAGAAAAGATAAGCGTCAACTGGTCGAAGCCCTGTATGAGCAAGGGGCGTTTAACGGCAAAAATTCGGCAGACTATATTGCCAATGTGCTTAGCATGGGACGGGCTACTGTTTTTAATTATTTGCGGGAAATAAAGAACAAGAGTTAGTTCCGATCAAGACAGGGGCAATGTCACATTGCCCCTTCAGCCTGTTAGCCTTGCAGCTCAGCAAGGTATTCCGATACTTTTGCCAACCCGGTCTCTAGCACTTGCGGATTATTGGCATAGCCGATACGTACATAACCTTCCATATCCAGCACACTGCCGGGCGTAAACATAACTCCTTTTGCTTCAAGCAGCCCTACGCAGAAATCACGTGATGACATGTCCAGATCATACTTCAACAAGGCTGTGGTACCTGACTTGGGCCTGATGTAGGAAATCAACGGCTCTTTGGCTACCCAGGCATCCAGCATGTCCCGGTTGGTATTGCAGATATGACGATTACGCTTAAGGATAGCGTCGCGGCACTCCAGGGCGATAGAGGCAAAGTGATCATCAAGCATGCCTACGCTGATGGTGTTGTAGTCGCGGTGAATACAGACCGCCTTGATCACTTCAAGCGGCCCGGCTAGCCAGCCAAGTCGTAAACCGGCCAGAGAGAATGTTTTCGACATACTGCTGGTGCCGATCCCTTTTTCATAAAGATCGGCCACAGAAGCCGTAAAGCCGTTACCCTCTTCGTCTGTGCCGCGGTAGACCTCGTCACAAAGCAGGTAGGCGCCGCAGGAGCGAGCTATGTCAACGACCTGTTCCAGGAAAGCTTCATCCATCAATGCGCCCGTTGGGTTGTTCGGGTTATTGATCGCGATCAGCCGGGTGCCTTCTGTTGCCAGCTGTCGCAGCTCGTCCAAATCTGGTAAAAACTGTTTTTCTTCTTTTAGCTTAACAATATGAACATCAGCCCCGTAGCTTTCAGGGATAGAGTAGTGCTGCTGATAGGTCGGCAAGACGGCAATGACCCGATCTCCCGGGGAGATCAGAGTCTCATGCACCAGGGCGTTGGCACCGATAGCGCCGTGGGTGATCAAGATATTGTCGCGCTTCTGTTTCTGATAGAGCGAGATGATGTTGTCACGCAGCCGATCAGAGCCTTCAATGGCGCCGTAAGTCAGCTTCATCGGCAATAGTTCATCTAATATCGTGTCACGCTTACCTGACATCTCCAGCAGTTGTTCGACGGTGAGTGACTCAACACAGGTTTCGGCCAGGTTATATCGACAAGTATTCTCATAGTCGTTCATCCAGATCTCGACACCAAACTCTTTGATTTTCATGGTCTATCCTTATCAATTTATTCAAATACAGCGTTTTTATACTGTGTTTACTGAAGCTGCTGGCTCGCCAGTTTCCAGATCCCGTAGGCCATCGCGACATCTTCCAGTCCCAAGCCGATTGAGCGGAAAAAGACCGGCTTATCATAATCGGGGAGCGGGCAGGTTTGTGCAACCAGGCTGGCCAAATCGCCCTTGATCTGTGATTTATCCCAACCGTGCTGGCTCGCTGCAAGACACATTTCACCGGCACTGTCTGGTGTTGTCTGTTGGTAATCGCAATACACGTCGGCCTGATTGAGTAGCGCTGGCGGTACCTCATGGGCATTAGCTGCATTGGTACTGATTGAGGTGATAACAGCCGATGGCTTGATGTCAGTCAGTGAAATAACTGGCTGGGCAGAAGAAGTACAAAGCATGATCACATCGGCTTCTTTCGTACAGTGGCTCGCATCTATAGCGATCTGAATCCGGGGATCGATACTCATTATTTCATCGCGGCGCGCCGGGTTATCGAGCAGTTCTGGCGCGTACAGGCTGATTGTTTGCCAGCGGCGTAATTTCAGCACATGGCGAAGGTGCGTCAGGCCAACGGTACCTGCCCCGATCAGCGCCAAGTGACTGCTGTTTTCAGGGGCCAGGTAGTCGATGGCCAGCGCCGTGGTACCAGCGGTTCGCTCAACAGTTAGCTGGCTTGAATCACACCACAGCAAGGGTTGGCCGGTTTGCATCGACATCAGGCTGGTCCAGGCGGTAATAATCGGCTGTTGCTCGGTGATCAGGTAAGGGGATAGTTTTGCGCCGAATACCGCTTCTTTGGCCATGGCGCCCAGATAGGTAATGAAGTCACCCGCATTATTGGGAAGCAGGGCTAACGTTTGTGGCGGCTGGACTGCCGTATTGTCACTCAACGCCAGGAACAGGGACTTCATTAGCTCCTGGACGTCGAGTTGCGGCAACAGGTCGCGGACTTCTGCATCACAAAGAATCAATGGCTTAGCTATGTTATTGGCAATCTCAGTAGGGTGGCTTTGCATGACTATTCTCGTTTGTCTTTATTGAAACATAACGTACTTATACCATAAAGTATAAATCATACTAAATAGTATAATTTATACTTTGTAGATTTTTTGGGATCAAATACTTATGTAGATTGGTATAAATACCCCTTGAAGGTTGCTTCATACAAAAAAACAGCACTTGATCGCTAAGTGGGGAGGATGGTGTGACTGGAGCGTGATACTTGATGACTTAAAGCGTGGAAAGGAGGATGCCGGCCTGTGCAGGTGAAGGTTGAAACAGTATCTTGCTGAATATCTTTGTGGACCAGGCCGGCTTAGCAGCACGGCCTAGTCGCATCGCTTAGGCTAAATCTCGTGATTTAACCTATATGCTTTTTAGCGCCTCCTTGATAGCCGCATCAAGTTGGTTGTCTTTGCCTGTGGCAATCTCAGACGGCGTATTAAATACGGCAATGTCAGGCTGAAGCTCGAGGTTTTCATACAGGTTCCCGTCGAGAGTACGCAGCGGTTGGTACGGGAACATATAGCCGATCCCGTGGTAGACCTGGGAATCGACTCCCATGACCGTTGTGCCTGTCCCCGGTACTGGCTCTCCGACGATCGGGCCTACTTTCAGATCTTGATAATATTGGCTAAAAGCTGATGCTTCCGAATACGAGCCGGAATTTGCAATCACCACTGAAGGTTTCAGCCAGCTGCGACGACTGGCGTCTGACGTCGGTTGGCCGATATGGGGCACAATGTCAGCCGCTTTACGTGCGGTGAGAAACTCAATCAGGGTATCTGCCAGGAAGCCGCCACCGTTGAAGCGGACGTCGACAATCAGGGCATCAGCATTTCTCAGTCGGCCCAGCGCCTCCGACCTCAGATGCAGGAAGGATGCATTGCTCATATCTGGCAGATAGACATAGCCCACTTTACCGCCAGTTTGCTGGCTGACATAATTTCGGCGTGCGATTTCCCAGCGTTTCATGATCAACGAGTAGGCCTCGCCGCCATCTATCGGGGTGATTCGCTGCTGCCTGGTATTATCATTGCCGCGCTGCAGAGTCAGAGCAACGGGTTGGTCGGCTTTGTTGTTCAGTGCGCTGGCCAGATCCCCCAGAGTATTGATCGGCCTGTTGTTGAGCGCGACAAGTCGATCTCCGGGTTTGATCCCATAGGCGTCGTTGTCTGCCGGCCCGCCCGGAAGAACACTGTGAATGGTAAGACCTTCACGCCGGGCTGTTTTGCTTTTTTTACCCTTGCCTGAGGAGAGTGAAGCCGGGGCGACGTGCTGGTCGAAGATCAGCCCGATCTCTGCTGTCGCATCTTCTCGCATGGTATTTGCCGGCATGGCATAAGCGCCGGTGTGAGAGGCATTCAACTCTCCGCTCAGCTCTTTGAGCACATTGACGAAGTCACGGTCATTGTTGATGTGCGGCAAAAAGCGCTGATAGTGTTCGCTGTAGAAGGCCCAGTCGACATTGCCCATGTCTGGACGGTAGTACATCTCTTGTGTCTGGCGGACAAACTGCCGGTAGGCGGCCAGTTTCCTTGGTGCTTCCTGGTAATCAACTGGCAGGTCAATAGGTAAGCTGACTGAGTCGCCCGTTGCCGTATCGACCTCGAATACTTCACCGTCGGCAAGCAGGTAGACAAAGCTCTGATCTGCGGTGATATAGACATCGCTTGCCATTGGGAGATCGGTAAACACAGTATGTGACTCCGCGGTGCGGACGTTATACAGGAAGCCGCGAGTGGTCTCGTCACCGGAAGGAGAAGCCATCAGGTCGATGACCAACAGGTGATCCCCCAGCAAGTGCGTTTCCAGTACCTGGCTGGAAAATGGCAGGTGGAAAGCTTCCCGATATTCGAGGTTACTGGCCGAAAATGGGTAGTGTTCGGTCTCTTCGGGCAGCTCACGGTCATTCTTGAAGTCTTGCATGGCACTGTTGTTGGTAAAAATGCCGGTGACCGTTTCGTCCCAGTCTTCGCCATCGGCTGTTTTCAGGCCGAATTTTGAGGTTGTCCAGGTCAGTATGCGGTTGTCCTGGCTCCATTTAGGCTTGCCATTGTAGAAGCCGTTCTGCGAGACATTGACCGGTGCCTTATTACCTTCGGCATCGACGACATAAATCTGTTCGACGTAGGGACGAGGCGAGAGGTGAACGGCGAGCTGGGTCGAGTCGGGAGACCACACAAACTCCAGGCGGTTCGATTCGCTGACCATGTCAGCGGCAATCAGCTCTTTGCCGGTACCCGGTCTTGCGTTGATCTGTGTATCGGCATCATCCGGGGCAGTAAGAAGCGATGGCCCGGCTTCGAAGTCGGCCGACTGAGGGGTATTGCCGTCGTAGTTGTCGAGATCGATGACATGCAGGGCCCGGCCGTCAATGACAAAGGCAAGCTTGCGACTGTCTGGTGAATACACCGGCTGTGAAATATCGTGCCCCGGCATGACAAGAAAAGGTTGCTCCTCAACCATCGCGGTGCTGGACAACATTTCTTCTTCGCTGAACGAGCGAGCCAGATACAGCCCCCAATGACCGTTGCGCATTGCCGAGTACAGCACACCATAGCCGTCGGGGGTGAAGACCATTTGCTTTTCTTCCGTGGCGGTATGGGTTAGTCGTTTGACCTTTTCGTTCCGCGTATTCATGGCGTAGATGTCGCCATAGCTGCTAAAGAGTATTTCTTCGGCATCAAAGACAGAAGGCATAAACCGGGTTGCGTCATTGCTATAGAATAACTGACTTGGGGCGGCGGCGAAATTGCGGATGTTGATGGCCAGCTTTTGTGGTTCCACCTGGTTTTTTGCTAGCCGGTACAATTCCCCGTTGTAGGAAAACGCCAGATCATCATTGGCTGATACCGACAGGTGACGGACAGGGTGATCGGCCAGGGTGGTGATTGGTATTTCTTTGCCTGTGGCCAATTCATAAAACCAGACATTAAAGCTGCCGCTGCGCTCACTCAGGAAGTAGAAACCGCTGTTATCACTGTTCCAGAGCGGTTGCTGGGCGGCAATTCTATTTTCAGTCAGTTGACGGTGTTTCCCTGTCTTGGCATCAAATAGCCAGATAGTAGGGACAGCAAAAGAGTTCTGGTGCTTTCTAAATTGCTGATCCTTGTGCGGGGAATTATAGAGCAGCTGTGTTTTCCCGGCGTTCCACACCGCATGCTTGGCCGGGATCGGCATCAGAGCCTGAGCGGCTTTATTATTGATATTTACACGGTACAGCTGGTTACCGCGGGTGCCGAACGAGTACAGCGGCAAGCTGTAAAAATCCTGCTGTTCTGCCGTTAGACGTGTGGTGTTGAACAGCACGGACTTTCCATTATCGGAAAAGGCGGTAGGAATGTCGTTGGCAGAATGGGAGGTGAGGCGGCTCATCTCTCCGCTTTGCAACGATACCGTGAAAACATCATCGTTTCCGTACGGGTTGGCAGCAAAAGCCAGTGTTTTATTATCCGGCGACCATACCAGGGCGTGCGGGTAGAATTCGCCACTGGTGATGGCCCGCGCGTTACCGCCGTCGCTGGATGCAAGATAGATACGGCTTTGGTAGGTAAATGCCAACTGCTTACCATCTGGTGAAATGGCCGTATTGCGTAACCAGAGCGGAGCCTGATTCTGTGGCTCGGCAGAGGAAGAGGTGGTGGTAGCCAGGGCCGGTGACAATGAACTGGCAATAAGGGCGGCGAGCAATGAGCAGCGCGCGAATGGTCTCATGACTGGATCCTTGTTTGTCGCAATAAAGAGAGCAAGTGGCGTTCAAGTGTAATTAGTTTTGGTTAATACTGAACGTTGTTCATATATATCACGAATGACCGATCATTCAACATTTGAATTGTGTATATGTTTGTCATGAAGAGCTGGTGCAGAGAAAGGCCGGCGCAGTGCCGGCCAAAAGAGATGAACGGATGAATCGGCCTGCTACTTAGCTTCGGCTTTTTCCGCTTTGAGTTTATTGCATTCGGTAACAGGGATCGCAGTCGTACTTATCATCTTACCGTCTTGCATGCAGATAATGTGAGGGACGGTAACTCTGCTGCCTCCTCCCATTTCGGCAAAGGCTAAGCCAGAAAAGACAATGCAACAAAGTAATGCGATAACTTTTTTCATGTGTTTCCTCCGTGCTTGTAGACCTGATTGGTCAAAGATTGACCAGTTCGAAATTTAAACGTAGCAGTGATTTGCATGTAGTGTTGTCGCAGGGATGTTCCATCACGCTATGGTTAATAGGCTAATCAATTGGCTCGATAACCATGATATGCCAGTGTGGCTTAAGCGGGGCTGAATCTATAGGCAAAACGGATTTACAATGTAAAGCGCAACGGGCAAATCTCTGTTGGCTGAAAATGTGACTGAGCTTGCGGGTTATTATGATTGCATTATCATTGGCTACGAGACAATAAATTAAATTGATCAAGTATTTACATTTATAGGGATACAAATGACAGCATCAGCCTATCTTGATTCACTTAACCAGCGTTATTTATCTTTGCATCGGACCAAAGAAGATTTCTTCTGGGAAACTTACATGGGAACGAGTGATGACCATGAGGGTTCTGCCCGGGCAGAAACGCAGTGGGCGACATTTTTGAGTACTCCGACCCAGATCACCGAGCTGAAAGAGCAGATAGCGGCAGCTGAGTTGCTTGCCGATTCCAACGAGAAAACGCAAACCTTGGTTGGACTCAAAGGTTGGCTGAGTATGTTTCAGGCTCATGCGCTGGAGTCGGAGCAAGCGCAGGCGCTAAAAGCCAAGCTGATTAAGTTCGAGGCGAATTTGTTTGAGAAAAAACAAAACCATGTGATGAATTATGTGGATGAGAACGGCAACCAGGCGGAAGGATCACTCCCTGTACTTGCGGCTAATATTCGTACCAGCAGCGATGAAGAGGTTCGTCGCTCATCGCATCAGGCCTTGCTTGATTTGGAGCAGTGGCTGCTTGGCAACGGCTTTTTGGAGCTGGTAAAACTGCGTAACGAGTTTGCCCGGTCACTGGGGTACGATAACTTTTTTGATTACTCGGTGGTCAAAACCGAGCAGATGACGACGGCAGAGCTATTCGCGATTCTGGAGGATTTTGAAGCCCGGACCCGAGACAGTCATTTGCGCAGCTTGCGTCAGCTGGCTGATGCCAAGGGCGAGCAAGCCTTGTTCGGCTATAACTTTGTGTTCTCGTTCTCGGGGGATGCGATGCGGGATTTGGACCCCTATGTGCCGTTTTCCCAGTCGCTGCGACGCTGGGTCGAGTCGTTCGGTCGTCTGAATATCGATTATTCGGGAGCTGAGCTGACGTTGGACCTTCTTGATCGCAAGGGTAAATATCAAAATGGCTTCTGCCATGGTCCGGTTCCGTCATTTTATGATCAGGGATGCTGGGTTCCCGCCAAGGTGAACTTCACCAGCAATGCCAAACCGGATCAGGTCGGTAGCGGGTATGACGGTATCAACACCTTGTTCCATGAAGGCGGGCACGCTGCGCATTTCTCAAACGTGAAGATGAATGCGCCGTGTTTCTCTCAGGAGTTCGCGCCGACCTCAATGGCTTATGCCGAGACTCAGTCGATGTTTTGCGATAGCCTGCTCGGCGATGCAGACTGGCTGAAGCAGTATGCGCTGGACGCTGATGGCAACGCCGTCCCGGACGCCGTGATCAAGTCAATGATTGACAGCAAGCAGCCCTTCAGAGCATACGGTGAGAGAAGTATTCTGGTGGTACCTTACTTTGAGCGGGCCCTGTATCGTTTGAGCGATGACGAACTGACAGCTGAGGCGGTGACCGAACTGGCCAGAACAACCGAGCAACAGATCCTTGGTCTGGCATGCAGCCCGCGCCCGCTGATGGCGATCCCACATTTATTGTCCGATGAGGCGGCCTGTGCCTACCAAGGTTACCTGCTGGCGAATATGGCGGTTTATCAGACAAGAGCTTACTTTACCGAGAAGTTTGGGTATTTAACCGATAATCCGCAGATCGGGCCGCAACTGGCGAAACACTACTGGCACGGCGGAAACAGTGTCAATCATAACGCGACCATTCTGAGCCTGACGGGAGAGGGGTTCAATGCCAAATACCTTGCTGATGAATGCAACCTGTCTGCCGAACAGGCATGGGAAGCAGAACAGCAGAAAATAGCAGCGCTGAAAAGCAGAACTCGTGCGGAGGTTGCCCCGCTGAATGCCACAGTCCGTATTGTTGACGGTGCCGCTCAGCTTGCTTCTAACGATAGCTCAGACAGCGAAATGTGTGACACGTTTGAGCAATACATTGTGTCGACTTACGGCCGCTAGCTAAGCGGTTAATGTATTACAGGCCATATCAGGCTATAGGATCAGTCAGCCCTATATGTGCTGGCTGATCTTGTCCCTTCAAGAGCATTCTTACGGCTATATTTTCTCTTTTCATTCAGTACGGTGATCACGAGATCGCCCCCTTTGTTCTTTCCTCATTAAGCTCTCTGGTGATTAAAATCTATCAGCAAACTTTCAAAAAAAGTGACACACAAGTATAAAGATGCTAAATAGACTCTACGGCTGAAATAATATTCCGGGTTATCCATATTCTAAAAACATAATGCCAGCAAGTGCATATAGATGGATCATTTATCACTCCTGGATTTCGCCGTTACCAAACACACATCAGGAAACATTTTAATGAAGCTTATTTTGAAGTTAATTGCCGGCATTATCGCCGGTATTTTAATCGGTTTTTTTGCCCCCGACGCCGTAGTGCGTATTCTGCTGACCGTAAAACTACTCGGTGGTCAGTTGATCGGTTTTACCATCCCTTTGATTATTCTTTTCTACATAACCAGTGGTATCGCGAGTTTGCCGAAGAACTCTGGTAGCCTGCTGGGGAAAACCGTTGCGCTTTCCTATGGTTCAACCGTGCTTGCCGGTAGCCTGGCATTTATTGTCGCCAGTTCGGTGATTGCCGGCCTGCCGGCGCCGGATCAGGCGGTTGCCGATGCCGGTGAGAAACTGACCAGCTTTATCAGTCTGGAAATTCCGCCAATGTTCGGTGTGATGACAGCATTGGCTACCGCCTTTCTGTTCGGGCTGGGGATCAGCATCACCAACAGTATTCGGTTGAAAGAGATTGCCGACGATGGTCGTGGCATTATTGATTTGCTGTTGTCGAAAGTAATTATTCCGTTGCTTCCGTTTTATATCTCCGGGATCTTTGCCGAAATGGCGGCAGAAGGGACGGTGTTTACGACTCTGAAGACCTTTGGAGTCGTGCTGGCACTGGCCGTGTTTATGCACTGGGTTTGGATCACTATCCAGTATACCTTGACGGGTATCGCGCTGGGTCTGTCGCCGCTGAAGCTGATCAAAAATATGCTGCCGGCCTACTTTACGGCGATTGGTACCATGTCTTCTGCTGCGACCATTCCTGTTACCTTGCGTCAAACCAAGAACAATGGCGTGAATGAGTCGATTGCTAACTTTACGATCCCGCTGTGCGCTACGATTCATTTGTCAGGCTCGACAATTACCCTTATCACCTGCTCGACGGCAGTAATGGCACTTAGCCAGCACATTGCCCTGCCGTCTTTGCTTGAGATGCTGCCATTTATCATGATGCTGGGTATTACGATGATTGCTGCACCGGGTGCGCCGGGTGGCGGCGTGATGGCGGCGCTGGGTCTGATGTCGACTATGCTTGGTTTTGGCGAGGCTGAACTGGCGCTGATGATTGCCCTGTATATGGCACAGGACAGTTTTGGTACCGCGTGTAATATCACCGGTGACGGTGCCATTTCGCTGTGGGTAAACAAATTTGCCCAGAAGCAACCTGCCGCTGATCCTGCGCAGCAAGCTGGTTAATGGCTCTCGCTAGCAAGATATGAAACGGTAAAGCCACCTGAAAGGGTGGCTTTAGATTGATGACAAAGGTCTAGCCTTATGGCTAGACCTTTGATCTAATAAGGGTATCGAAACACAGATATCCCGGCATGTTAAAAGAACCTTCGCCACAGCAATACGAACTCGAAATGGGCGCCCACCTGTCTACCCGGTATGCTTATTAAAAGTTATCCTACTCGATTATATCTTCGAGCGCATTTTTACTAATATCACTCTGCAAGCAATGGGTGAAGACTTAGTCGCAGGGCAAGAGCTTTTCACTGACAGCAAATACCTCAAGGCTAACGCCAACAAGAACAAGTACCGCAATTAGCAGCAAGCGGTTCGTACCAGTGCATACCTTGAAATGCTCAATGAAGATGTTGCACAGGACCGAGAGGTGGAGGGAAAGAAGCCCTTAAAAGAATCAAAAGCAGAGCCAAAACCCAAGAATACCATAGTGAGTACCACCGACCACTGAAAGTGGCTTTATGACGCGTGACAATAAGCCTTAAGGGTTCTTCTATCTTGACCATCGCATCGTTGATGGCAAGCACGGCATCATCGTAGATACCTAAGCGTCAACTGGTAATGTGAACGACTCCCAACCCTATATCCAATGATAGGATCACACACTCAACCAGTTCAGGCTCAATCCTATTGCTGTGGGTATCGATGCAGGATACTTTACTGCGCCCGTTGCAGAATCCCTTGAACGGAGGGACATTCTTGGTGTCTTCGGTTATCGCAGACCATCGCGGACGAAGAATACGCTCAAGAAGAAACAATTTATCTATAACAAAGAGGCCGATATCTACTGCTGCCCGGCAGGCCAAGGGCTCATCTATAAGACTACATCGAGAGATGGGTATAGGGAGTATCACTCAGCGCTAAAGGAGTGTGCGTTCTGTTCCGTTCGGAGTGATTGTACTCAGAGCAAAAATATGGAAAAAGTGGTCACACGACATATCCACTTAGGGGCGGTAGAAAGAGTCAATCAGATGCGGCTATCTACTTATGGGAAAAAGACCTATCGGCGAAGAAGTGAAATGGTAGAACGCAGCTTCGCTGACTCTAAACAACACCATACTCACAGTTATGCTCACTTCCGCAGTTTAGCCAAGGTGTAGATGCAGTGTTGGTTGGTGGTAGCAGCTCAAAACATCAAGAAAAAAACGCTAGTGATGAGCTATTTACATAAAATGGGGCTCACTGAGGCTCAAATAGTGTTAATACTGGTTGAGACAGACTTGAGGAAGCGTCTAGTCCTTAAACCGAGTTGCTAGGAAAAATATCGTGATCGTGGTCTACAGCCGCTCATAAAATAAAACCCTACTTAAAAAAGTGGGGTTCGTCAGCAATCTGAGCATTTATATGCTGTTTTTATGACAGATACTTAATCTGGCTGATAGATCGTTTTCGTCATCATAATCGTCATTGCAAATTCGGTTATTTATATCGTCGTCATACGGGTTGTAAACGACCGTCCAGGCTATCCTTGCTAGTTTGTTGGCTAATGCTATAAATAGGTTTGCTGGCTCTTAAATCGATAAGCCACTGTCCAATAGCCTTTCCCGTTTTATCTGCTCTAGAGAGAACAGCTGTCGCTCCGTGTATAAACAACAACCTCAGTTGTTTTTTCCCCCGTTTGCTGACTACGAGCAACTTAGGTTTCTCTCCTGTGGAATATTGTCGTGGAATAAGCCCAAGCCAAACTGCCATGTTTCGACTGTTGGTAAAATTAGCGGCTGAACTGATATCTGCAAAACACAGGCTCGCTGTCATATCGCCAATCCCAGGCACTGTTTTGAGTATCTGTGTTAGATCATAGTGTTCAACGAACTGGTTAAGCTTTTTTGTCCTATCGTTTAATTTGTTCATTCAGATATGAATAGTGCTTATGAAGTCATTTTTGTTGCCTTTGACATAGGGTTTTACATATTGCGGTGGGATTAGTTTTACTTGGTGATTGAGCTCAAGACACTTACGAGCGAGCCAATGGGCAACCACAAGCCTCAAAGGCAATCATTATTGGGCATAGTTTAGAAAGAAATAGGATGAGATGGCTTCGGTTAACTTTTTACGCAATAGTTCTCGCCCAGCGTAGTCATGTCCGACAAGGTGGAAGCAATGTTTACCGAGATCTATGCCAAGAATATGTAAGGAAGGCATATGGTTCGCCTTTTTTGCCTACTCCAAGGGTAGGGGCTTGAGAGTTCGGCGGAACATATAATTAAGCCTGATAAATCTGATCAAAACATTAACATTAAAGAGTAACGCGAGAAAATCACAAAAATAAAACCAAAGAAAAGCAAGCGAAAGTTAACGAAAAGTGCTACTGTTTGCGTATTGTGGCGGTTGACTTAATCACATGGCGTGTAGATAAAGGAACATAAATGCGCAAGGAAGCGCATACAACCCCATGAAATAAGCAGGTAATCAGCGCTAAACAAGCGTGATCATGTAACGCCCAAAGACAACGAAAGCCGCCTAGGCGACCTTCCTACGATTCTGTTTACGGGGTTTATGTTGAAGCTCAAGTTATATATATCAATTAGCATATAGAGAAATGATCAAACATTACGCCAAGTTCACCCAAAAGCATTCAAAAGTACACTTAGTCATTCTGACAATACTGAGCCTGACAATCGCAATCAGCTCCTATCAACTACTAGAGCAAGAAAACCTTTGGTTTTCTTTGGGTATGTTAATACCAATTCCTTTTTTCGTATTCTTCGCAAAGGCATCAGAATACAAAAAAAAATACTTACAAAACTAGTTCGTTAAGTGCCCCTGCGTATTTCGGCCCATGCTGAACACTCATTCCGGTTCAATGTGAACACTTTTCTCACATTTCCGGAATCACTGTTCACGTTCCGCTGGAATCCCTTTCAACGTATTGATCTTCAAATTATTTGGTAACCTGTGTCCGATTTGAAGCAGGACTATGACTGCAAAGAGGATTGCAATGAATAAAATTCGGGTTTTGTCGCAAAGTTATGCTGAAGTACAAGCGTACCGATTTCCAGCCCAGTGCCTGGTTCATTTTTCCTTTCACTCTGCGGTGGCTTTGCTCGACAATATAGTTCTGGTATTTCACTTGAAGGACTTCAATGAGGTTGAGCATCAGGCCATGCTGCCAAAGCCCAATATTGATATGATGCCGTGCCAACGCGTTGGAATGGCTGCCGTCAATCACCACCTTTTCGGTTATCCATNTGGTTTTACTTTTGGCGAAGCAAATTATAACTCTTTACCATGCTGTTCAAAAAACACTCACGAAAGATCAACACGCCCTAGTACAGAAGAAACTGATTGTAAATGAATCAATAAAGGCTGGCTATGATAATGGAACTCAGGATAAAGGAATCATCGAGCATTATCTGAGCGCTTCAGCAAAGCCGTTAAGACGACTTATGCACGATGGGAATCCCGTTATATGGATTCCCATCTTCAATGTATTCCTTCCATTCGACGCAGCCATCCACCTCTACCTAGTAATACTGACCTATTACTAAAAGTTACTGCTGCTTAACTTGTGCTATTTCACATAGCAAGTTGTTCAGTAGCGCTGTAACAGTTTCAGCAGCACTTTCCATTTTAGCAATTAACTGCATAGCTTCATTTTCGTTACCCTCAGCAAAAGCCTCAAGTACTTTGCGGCCATAGGTGTGAACGTCAGCATGCGGTTTTTCTAACTGATGGTAAGAACGGCACCCTGAAAATAATTCTTTACCGCGGCCATGGTAGTACCAACACCCTAAGCGACACGTATAATGATTATCGACATCGGTATTGGCTAATTCACGGTTGTGGATACGTCGATAAACATTGGCCTTCCAAACCACATGGTCGATTTGAACAAGGCGAAGAAAAATAGCTGAATAGGTTTCGTCAACAAGGCGATAAAGCTCATCTGACTTAACGATTAGTGACGTCACGATTGTCACTAGCTCTTTGACTTCACCATGCAATTTTACACACTGCTTCTCAACATATTCTGAGCTTTGAGAGCATGATTGGGTGTTGCTACTGATCTCACTGACAACATTTTTAATCTGACTAGCAGCCCCACTTGCATTTTTCGCTAGCTGTCGTACTTCATCTGCCACAACAGCAAAACCACGACCGTGCTCTCCTGCTCGAGCAGCTTCAATGGCTGCATTAAGAGCCAATAGATTGGTTTGTTCTGATACATTATTGATGGTAGCAATAAACTTTCCGATATCTTCAGAGTTCACTCGTAATGCCATTAATGAGTCGCCACTATCTTTAATTTGTGAAACTTGCTCATTAAGAATGTCACGAAATCCATTTAAAATCGCAATACCATTTTGATTGTCGATAATATGTTGTTCTAATTGCTGCTTTAGCCCCTCTGCTGAACTCGCGATATTGGTTCGAATATGCTCCAGTGGCGATATTGAGTCTAACAGCAGGCCGGTAAATGCACGTTGATTCGCTATGGATTGCTGCAAGGTATTTAACGTACCCTGCTGATTGACGAGCTCTTTTTCCAACTCTTCTTTGGCATGCTGGTGCTCATTTAATTGTAACTGTAGTGCTGAGTTATCAATACTTTTGTCATTCTTTTTTATAACACCAAAATAGCTAAACATTATATTATTTACCGATATAACAGGACATTACGTTTTTTGACCGGGAGATAATAGCACCCGCTAATCAGCATGGTACTACGGATGAGATTGTGTTGATCTTGTTCATATAAAATTGGACACCAAGCTAAGGTCAAATACGATGGAGCTTAATTGCCGGGCGCTAAAACTGAGGGAGCGGGCAGTTTCGACAGCCATTATCCGTTTTCACAAATATCTTGCATCAATCTAATCCACAGTAATACGTCATAGTCAGCAATATCTCTTTGGTTCCAGAGCAATCATCAAGTAAATGGGCTCTTAAGTTCTTTAAAAATACGAAATTACAATTTGAAAAAAGAGAGGGAAATTTACAAAACCACACATAAAAAAAACATGAAAACCCTTTCCCCAAAATTCTCTTAGGGGTATTGTGCACATTTCATCGAAAAGTTCATTTCGCTGGTTTGGTCGCAAAGTTATGCTGAAGTACAAGCGTACCGATTTCCAGATGCAATTAGGCTGCAAATACGTAGAATTCATCCCAGACAGATAAACCATCAGGGTTGTCGAGCTGCCCATTTTTAATCATCGATCAAAGTTCTACACCGGCTAATGTGGCCTTTTCGCCTTCGTCAGATTTCCAGCCCAGTGCCTGGTTCATTTTTCCTTTCACTCTGAGGTGGCTTTGCTCGACAATATAGTTCTGGTATTTCACTTGAAGGACTTCAATGAGGTTGAGCATCAGGCCATGCTGCCAAAGCCCAATATGATATGATGCCGTGCCAACGCGTTGGAATGGCTGCCGTCAATCACCACCTTTTCGGTTATCCATTTTGGCTGATGACCTGTTGGAAAAAGGCTCTCGCCGCCTTTTCTTCTCGCGTATCACGCACTAGAAAGTCAATCACATCACCATATTTATCCACGGCTCGGTAATAATACTTCCAGTGACCTTTGACGTTAATGTAAGTCTCGTCCATCCGCCACGAAGAGGCGCCAGGCTTCTTTCTTCGGCGTGCCTGGTGCTCCAGTAGCGGGGCGAATTTGATGACCCACCGATTGATGGTTGAGTGATCAACGTGGATACCCCGCTCAGCCATGATCTCTTCGATTTCACGGTAGCTGAGCTTCTAAGAAACGTAGTAACGAACAACCTGGAGGATGATATCGGAAGGAAAATGCCGGCCTGTGAATTTGATGGTCATGATGTTGGAAGTGGTGAATGTTGGTGAAGATCATAACCTACCACTCCAGTTTGCGACAAAACCTTAAGCAGTAACAACTTAACTCTGGCACCTTGACGCCGTCCATCACATCACTACAGGCCTCATCGCTGAAAAGTTGAAAAATTCCTCTCAATGTTCAACTGCTATTAAGCACTATTCCGTAAATATTGCGCATATTATTCGGGTGACAGTAATCAGTAGGGGTCTATTAGTTGAAAACATCAGATAATCAAACTCTTTCTCAATACAATCCGACATTTCAGTGGGCTTTTTTACACCCGAAACATTGGGGAACATGGCTTAGCGTATTCGTCCTGATGTTGCTTTCCTTGCTTCCGTGGCGTGTCCGTGATCCTATTGCCAGTTTTTTGGGGAAACACGTTGGCCGCTATATCAAAAAATCCCGTCATCGGGCACGTGTCAACCTGGCATTGTGTTTTCCGGAAAAAAGTAACGAAGAACGTGAAGCCATGGTTGATAATATGTATATCTCCGCGTCACAGGTAATCTTGGCAATGGGTGAGCTTAGCCTCCGTGGCCGCAAACACCTGCAACAACGGACCCAAGTCTTTGGCCAGGAATACCTCGATGGAATTGTTTCAGCAGATCGTCGGGTAATAATGCTTGTCCCCCATTGTTGGGCCATAGACTTTCCGGGTGTCTACTGGGCGTCGTTAGGTTTTCCTGTAGCTGCAATGATGAAGCCACAATATCGCCAACCTATTTATGACTGGCTAATTAGTCGTCAGCGCCTTCAATATGGCGGCCGTTGTCATGCTCGACAAGACGGCATAAAACATTATTTACGCTCAATAAAAGAAGGATACCTAGGCTACTACCTGCCAGATGAAGACTTTGGGCCCGAACAAAGTATGTTTACCAATTTCTTTGCAACACAAAAGGCGACGTTCTCCGGTTTGGGGAAGATTGTCCGCCTCACAGGTGCGGCTATCGTACCGATGATGCCCGTTTATAACAATACGACTGGTAAAGTAGAAATCCATATTCATCAAGAAATAAAAGGGCTACCAACAGGCGATCCTCAACAAGATGCCAATCTTCTGGCCCAAGCACTGGAGGCTATGGTAAGTCCTTATCCTGAACAATATATGTGGATTCTACAGTTGTTAAAAACCCGGCCAGATAAAGCAATAAACCCCTATAAGATGGTTTATTGAGGGCTTGTTGCGCGACTAAAGCTATGTGTTTTTTGATACGGTTAGGCGGCCCGGTAACGATTGAGCACACCGAGGTAGGTGAAGCTCTTGCAGTATAGCCTTACCAGGCAGCATTTTGTTGTGCGCTCGATCTATAATCGGGTCGTGACGCCAACTTGTTGAACCAGCGCCTGCAGAACCCACGCTCAATGAATGTGCTAATGACCTTGCCATGCTTTCTTAAGATTTAGAGAAACCAATGGGTTTGCGATTCATTCGATTTAATCGCTCTCTCAATGCCAGATTATGTCGTTCTATACTCTGGGTGAATAAGTGCCCTGTTCAGGAAGACTTGATGATTAAAGTCTAAAATCNCTGTGAATTTGATGGTCATGATGTTGGAAGTGGTGAATGTTGGTGAAGATCATAACCTACCACTCCAGTTTGCGACAAAACCGTCAAAGTTCAGGTATGTGAAAGGCCGCATGATAGCGACCTTTCAGTGTACAGTTCAGTGTTCATTACGGGTATTATGTTCAATACGAACCAAAACATCACATAAAAAAACAGGTTAAAATTTATTTAGTTAATATATATAAACAGAACCAAACTCATCAGATCCACTGACATCACTCCCTACCGATAGAGTATTACCATCCGAACTAAGTGAAACAGACACTCCAAAAAATTCCGAAGATAAGGTGTTTGCAGACTTAACATAAGAACTCTGACTCCATACATCCCCCTGACGCCGAAAAACATAAACAGCTCCAGAATCCTCCGCATCATTATTTACTTGCTCGGAATCAATGCCCTGTGCATCCGAATCCTCTTCCTCCGCCCCTACAGCCAAAATTGTTCCATCGGCACTTAGTGACACATCTGCGCCAAAACTATCTCCACTCTGTGCATTGGAAGCTTTGATATAGGCTTGCTGAGTCCAAGACCCTGCCGAATGAGTAAATATGTACACAGCGCCAGAATAAAAGGCATTGTGATTACTATCGTCACCGCCTGGCCCTATATCACTAGAATCTTCTCCTATTGCTCCTACTGCTAATGTAGCTCCGTCAGCACTAAGCGACAAAGAATATCCCAAAAGATCTTCAGGCTGTGGATATTCAGTCTTGAAAGATGCTTGCTGCTCCCAATCATCTTCATTTCTAACGAATATATATACGGCACCAGACCTCTGTGGATCGTGACCAAATGCTACTCCTCTAAAGCCATATGCATTAGTACTTTCCCCAATAGCTCCGACAGCTAAAATATTTCCATTTCCGCTGAGTGAAACAGACCAACCAAATTGATCACCTGAAAATGCATTAGAAGCCTTAAGGTAAGCCTGCTGGCTCCATAAATTTTCCGTTCGATAATAAATGTATACTGCTCCTGAGTTCTCTGCATCATTGTTGTCCATATCACCACCAACGCCAATACTGCTCGAGTCCTCACCGTCAGCCCCTATAGCTAAAGTACTACCATCGGTGCTTAACGACAGAGATAGGCCGAAGTTATCACTCGGCTCGACATAATCAGCCTGGAGGATCGCTTGCCGTGTCCATTTGTTTTCTGAACAAACATAAATATGAACTTCACCTGAGAGGGAGTTATAAAAAGCAATAGTATTACCATCAGCACTGAGTGAAACCGTGGAACTCCCCCCCTCGATTGGAATTGCATGTTTTTGCCATTGATCATTTAAATTATTGAAAATAAAAACATAGTTTTCAGACCCAACGGCCAGGGTGTTTCCATCAGCACTCAAAGAGACATCCCACCCCATAGCATCCTGTATTCTTTTAGCTTGAATATGGCCAATAGAAGCCAATAATTCATCAGGGGATATAGTCATATGATTACTTAACATTTCACCACTTTGGTTAGAAGCAATCACGAAGAACTCTAGACCACTATTCAACAATTCATTATCAATTGAAACCTCATTTGACGTTGTTGACACCACATCTCCAATAGGTTCACAGTTTTTAAAGTATGCGGAGTTTTGACGGCATATTTGATATGTTTCAGCATTAATAGAGTCACTCCATTTAAAATTAAAACTCTTAGTTTTATCTGGTAACGCCCGTATATCTTGTAAATTAAAGGACTTTGGGACTGAGTCACTCTCAGTCGTTAAGCTCGTTGAAGTCTCATCAGACGTTAAGTTCGTTGAAGTAGAGCTATTACAACCAAACATAAGAAGGGAAAAAAAGAATATTATTGCATTGGTTTTATTCAAAATTAAGCCGCTATAAAAAGTTATAAAACGAACTTGTTTACAAGATAAAGAGTAAAAAAAATGTGTGTCCCTCTTACAAAACATCTAATTTGAACTTACATTCTCAGTGCGTTAAGTGCCCATAACGTTGAATCGATCGTTTTTTATCCGCAAAATCAGTGGCTAGATCCGGTAAAAAGAGGGAGTAACAACTATCAGGCCAAGCGTATAGATAACATGAAATCGTGATGCGGTGATGGTGCGTCTTGTCTCACACCATTAGCTCGATGACTCAAGACTCATCGAAAAAGAAATCAGAAAACAGTTAACAAACGACATGGACTAAATCGCATTAAACAAGAGCTAAAGCAAAAAGGACTCGACTCACTTGCGATAGAACAGGCTTTAGAAGATCTGGGTGTGGACAGGTTTGAACTCGCGGAAGAACTGAGAACAAAGAAGTTTGGTGGTGAAATGCTAGAAGATACCAAAGAGAAGGCCAAGCAGGCCCGTTATCTTTAATATAGAGGCCACTCAATGACCCTAATCATGGAGCTACTATCAAATTAAAAAGACCGCCAAGTGACGGTCTTTATTGTATTGCTTACTTTTGTCACGTAGATTAAATCGAAAATAAGGTGATTCGTTTGACATCAAAGTGAGGTTTTGAGAAAAATTCATTTTCATACTCACCAGTAATTCTCACTTTATCCTTATCAGAAAAAGACTCAACCTTATCAACTCGAATGTTTACAGGAATTTCATCGACACCACCTGTAAACAAGAACGTTTTATCATTGACTTGCTTAATAATATAACCTTCTAACGTAAAACTCTGGTCTTCAAACTAACTGTCTTTTTATGACAATTCTGCGATAGTGACCAAATCGATTGGTCCCGTATAATTAATGCTAGACTGAGTTCTGTTACGTTAAATTGGTAGTGAAAAGCCGTGATGTTATGACAAAAAAAAGCCGCCAAAACTAAAGCGACTCAGTAAAGTAATCAGGCTCAATTGGTGGGCCCTAAATTTTGGCTAGGTCTCTGCAACAAGAAAAACTATACTGACATAGATATTAATTAATATTAAACATAAAAATAAGAAATTAATGATTGTTGATGCGAAACCTAAAACCAGAAGGGAAAAAGTTTATATATGATCATTATTGGTTATCAATCATCAACAATGATCATGAATAAGTACATATTTAGCACTAGATTCAAACAGAATTAGCATTAAGGGTATCGTCTTGATTGCTTTACTCTTGTTCTGGTACGTTGAGTGACTGTTACGTTAAATCGGAATCTAACTTGCGCGATTGTGTAACAGGCAGAGGGCTAACAGGTAACCCTCAAGGATGGTTTGAAACATGAACCATCCTTCCCACAGCCTTTCCCAGCCAACCAGGCCATTACGTTTTGAGTCACATACCAACCCGCAAGCTTTCCGAGATTAATGTACGCCCAGTACAGGCTTGGGGCTTTCTTTGGCGGCTTTGATTTACTCTGTTTTGACCACAGGAGTTTCCACGCAGTGGGCTTAATATCGTCTCACAGCTCTGTTTTTCTGATTCTTCTTTGTTGAGCCCGAGGTAGCGCAGTTGGTGAAGCCGTACCGCGATGAAGGCCAGTACTACCACCACCCGCAAATCTTCAATCTGGGTGCCGCCGCTTTTCCAGGCCTTGTGGAACACCTCAATCAACCAGCGTTTCACGTAGTAGTCCAGAATGTGCTTCGCATCTTCCTTGGACTTGACGGGCTCTGACGTCAGGATATGCCAGCTAAGGCCGTTATCGCTGCCGCTTTCCTGGCAACCCACGTAATATAGCGGCACAGGCTCGCCAGTTTTGTTGGCCGGGATTTTTACCGTCACTGGCGCGTACCGAACGTCGCAAGTTGCCTTGCGAGCTTTGCGACCGCCTTTCTGTCTGACCTGGACCGCTCTGACATCGGCACGCTTCAAGGAGCCGCGGTACTGGTAAAGCTTCTCTGTACTTTCTTTGATACAGCGGCTCTGCATAGAGCGAACAACAAAGTGCTGATGGTTGAGACATTGTAGGTCAGGTACTCGATAATGTCAGCCTACCGGTCACAGACCGAGATAACTCTTTCCATGTCAGGACCTAGACGAGTTTCCATGGCACGTGAGGCACGCTCCCATTTATAGCTCTCTTTCTCTTCGTAGGGCCGACTCGCATGGCGTTGATTTTGCCCGTAGGCCTCTCGTCCAGCGTTCTTGCTCAATCAGCACGACGACATGTTGCTCATCCGGCGCAAACAGCAAGACGGAGCGCGCGTGCATGACTCTGGAGCGCATGTTCGATGTGGTATGCCCCATCTCCCCCCGCACTGTACGATGGGTTAACTCAAGCGAGGTCGCGTCTTCAAGAGCGAGCAGGCAATCATAGTGCCTGCTCGCTCGGCATTAACCATTTAGCTGGCTTTTTCCTTTAGATCTTTGTGTGCCCCTGAACTTAACAGCTTTACTTCGGTGACACATCATGAATTATGTCGTCTAGCAATCGATCAATTTTTGCCGCGACTTGTTCGCTGGCATCCTCCATCGCATGCAGTTGGTGGATGAGCGTGTTGTAATCATTGTTTGCCCCTGCTTGAATGGCAAAGCGCCCCAAGTCGTGTACTTTTTTATGCGGTTGGTCTATTTGACTGAAGCTCGGTAAGTGACTGTATTGATTGGCGCCATCTCCCTCGAAATACCATTTACCGAGCCGACACTCCGTATGGGTGTTGACAGTGGCATTGAAATCATGCTTTTCAATCATGCTGTATACATTGTTTTTCCAGACGACATGATCTAATTTCACTGTGTCTAAGAAAGTACGAGCAGTTGCAACGCTAATCACTCTCTGCATGTGTTGAGATCTAGACAATACATCTGTTACCACAGCATCAATTTGCTCGGATGATGCAGATACCTCTTCAGCACACTGTTGGTTTTCTTTAATCGTGGCTTTGATCTCATTGGTCTGATTGAGGACTTGGTTGACTAAGTCTTCTATTTTTCCACTGGCATCGTGTGCCTTACTTGCGAGAGCCCGCACTTCATCTGCAACCACTGCGAATCCTCGCCCTGCTTCACCTGCACGTGCAGCTTCTATTGCTGCATTTAAAGCGAGTAGGTTCGTTTGTGCAGAGATTTCTTGGATAGTCAGTACAAGTTGGCCGATAGAGACGGCGGTCTTATCTAAAGTCACTGCTGCTTGCATACTGTTATTTGCTTGATGGCCTATCTTTTCAGCACGATTTTCTAAACGTGAAAGTGCATCATGGGTTTGGATGAACGTCTCATCAAGTTGTTTAAGTTCATCATTTTCAGTCACTAAATTTTGAGCACTAGTGGCTAAACATTGTCGAATACTTTCTAACATGGAACTGCCACGTAAATGGCTGGCCATAAGTGCTGAATCTAGATGATTACACTGTTTTTCTTGTTGGAGGTTAGCTTCATTTATGGCCAGTTGCGCAACTAGCGCGTCAACCTCTTGCTTGTGCCGTGCTCGCTCTTTTTCAATTAGTTGTTTTATTTCGATGTTTTTATTTTTTTGTTTGCGGATTAAAAACATAAATAGATACCCAAATTAAATGCTGAAGTCATCTCTTTACCTAGCTATATGTTAAGTGATTGTTTCTATCGATCGTGATTTACCATAAAGCACATTTAATGAACCAAAAGTTCGGGAAATAATTCATTAATCAATATCTGCAAGTATCTAGTAGGAATTGAAAAATTCACGAAGTAAGAATTATTTTATCATTACTTTAAAATTCCTGTTAATTTTTGTTCCTACTATTTTAGTACCCTTGAATATTTTTAATATCATTTCCTTTTATGATAAATGAATACAATGATAATCGCGGGTAATCAAATTACATTTTGTTATGAAAATATTACTGGTTTTTATTTCGAGGGGTATTTTAAGTGGTTGCAACCGGGCGAGGCACAGCAATACTGGCGTGCCTCCATTGCTCCCACCCCTTATCTTTTTCGAACAACAGTTTGGCTGAATGAGGTATGTGCATAGTATATGGAAACTCAATTATGCGATGAGCTTACAGCTACTTAGCTTCCGCCGTAGTCGGACTACCGTTTAGGGACGTAATCTATGGAAGATTCAGTGTTACGAAGTTAGTATTAGAGTCAATGAACCAGCTCTCTTAAGAAGAGGATTTACCATAACACCGGCTTTGTTGCGTAAATAGAAATAAAGCCGAGCGAAGCCATCACTGATTTTGGTTAATCAACTCTGGTTGTTTGTGGCATGCCCAAGCTCGACAACTAATTTAAAGCTCGGGCAGCGGCATAGGCTTCGCCAATCTGAACATCATAATCTCGTAGGCTCAAGCTTGAGCCAAGAAGACGTTTATATCTCGACATCGCGGTTTCGGATATCGACCGCGAGTGATACCCCGATGTTTTCTTCCAGTGCTCATTGCTACCATGAATGCGTTGACAGGCAACAGCTTGATTTCTCGGGTGCCCCCTTTCCTGTATGCTGCACCGCTTCTTGGGGGATGAGTGGTTTTGCTTGTTTTCGCTTAATCGCTTGATAACATCGCCGAGTATCGTAAGCACCATCACTTGATATTGACTGGATTTTGCGATGAGTTTTCTTCAATAACTCAGGAAGAACTTTATCATCGGTAACTGTTGAAAGTGAGAGCTCAGCACTGACAACCTGATGAGTATCAACAGCAAGATGAAGCTTGCGCCATAAACGCCGTTTTTCGGCACCATGCTTCTTGGCTTTCCGTTCACCTTCACCGAAAACTTTAAGTCCAGTAGCATCAATGGCTAAATGGTGAATTTCACCTCTAACAGGTATTTTGATTGAAACATCAACGCTCTTTGCTCTTCGACTGATACGAGAGTAACTTGGGCAACGAAGTGACATATTCATTAACGCCAGTATCGAGTTAGTCAAGCCTTCCATTGCGCGAAAAGATAGGTTGAATAACCGTTTAATCATCAATGCCGTAGTGATGAATAAATCGGATGACTACCTCGACCACATCCACCAAGGTGGGAGGAACACTCCCATGACAATATCGCTTCCCCATCAATCCAGAAGGTTATTGAACCTCTGTTGATAAGATCTTGGTTATACTCTTTTCAGATGATGGTCTTGTAACGGGGCTTTGCCTTGCTCATGGTTGTCATATGTCATAGTGCAATGATGGTACATGAGCGATCAGATCGTCACTTTCGAAAAGAGTTCAAACTGATTCACGCAACAAGGCCCATAACACCCGTAAACTGAACAGAAGTGAATCGTCCATTTATTGGGGGGGTATATGTCTTGAACAAATTTTTCATACGACTTATGTATTAATTTTCATTTTATTACTGCGTGTAATGGTTATGTCTTATTTTAAAAAACATCAGTTTTTAGCTTTTGCTTTTTCATTCTTATTTTCTGGGTGTGGCGGTTCTACTTCAACTCCTGAGGTTAATGTAACGCAAAGCTTAGAACCTGAGTCTGGTCCAACGTCCAGTACGACAACGTCAACTTCTGAGGTGTATTTAATTCCTGGCGGGTTTAATTTACATTCAATTAATGCATCAACTAATGGAGCAAAGGCATTTCAGTTTTCTTGGTCTACTAGCAGCAATGCAGGGACATATACATTGTGCCGCAAGGATCAGACGAAAGATGATGAATGTGAGGTTCTTCAATCGAACATTGCGACTTCCAATACAGAATATGTGTTACCTGAATTGCTATCCTCGGAGTTAGTGAACCAAGATTTTTTTGTTATCGCGCATAATGGGAGTAACAGAACACTAAGTAACATCGTTCGTATGGATCAATCAACCTACTTTGCTGCAATTGGCTATCTTAAGGCCTCTAATGTTGATAAAAATGATAACTTTGGTAGCGCCGTAAGCCTAAGCTCCAGTGGTGATACGCTAGTTGTAGGTGCCCCTAGGGAGAGCTCTAGTTACAATGGCAAAGAGTCCGATAATTCAATATCGAACTCAGGTGCGGTATATGTTTTTAAGCAAGAAAGCTCTTTGTGGGTTCAACAGGCGCGCCTTAAAGCGTCGAATGCTGAGGAGGGGGATAATTTTGGTCGGTCCGTTAGTTTAAGTGCTGATGGCAACACATTAGCTGTTGGCGCTACCGGAGAGGATGCAGGGAGTAATGAAGGGGCGGATGGAAACTCAGAACCAGACTCTGGGGCGGTATATATTTTTGATCTTAATGGGGATATTTGGACTCAGCAGGCCTACTTGAAAGCCTCAAATGCTGATAGCTACGATTCTTTTGGTGAGGTTGTTAGCTTGAGTTCTGATGGGGGAATTCTCGCGATTGGTGCTTATGGCGAAGATGCCAGTACTGTTGGGGGGGAGTCGGATAATTCGTCAGGTAACTCTGGCGCGGTTTATATATTTGTACGCAACGGAGCAAGTTGGTCTCAAGAAGAATACTTGAAACCTTCTAATGCCGATAGTACTACTTCATATTCTTACCAATTTGGAAAGGCTATTAGCCTGAGCTCAGATGGAAGTGTATTGGCAGTAGGGGCCCCCAGTGAGGATTCAGACAGAACCGGTTTTACTTATTCATTAAGTGACTCTGGGGCCGTCTACATCTTTTCTCGGCTTGAAAATATATGGGTACAAGAAGCGTACCTTAAGGCTTCAAATGCCGAGCGTTCCGATTATTTTGGTTATTCTGTTAGTTTAAATTCTGATGGAAGTATACTCGCGGTAGGGGCTGTTGGTGAAGATGCTAGCGTCACTGGTGGCGTGAATGATAATTCCGAAATTTTATCAGGTTCTGTTTATGTGTTTTCAAACGATTCCGCTGGGTGGGCTCAACAGTCTTACTTGAAAGCCTCTAATGCTGAAGCGTGGGATAATTTTGGTCGTTCTGTAAGCTTGAATTCTGATGGCCGAACGTTGGCGGTAGGTGCCTCTAGCGAGAGCTCCAGTCATTTAGGTGGGGAGTCGGATAACTCAGAAGTTTTTTCTGGGGCTGTTTATGTTTTCACATATGGTGATATGGGCTGGGAGCAGAGTACGTACCTGAAAGCCTTAGAGGCTAAGAGCTTTGATCGCTTTGGTGATGCTATAAGTCTTAGCTCTGATGGTAGAACGCTAGCTATCGGTTCCCACGGTGAAAGTTCGAGTATTACTGATGGTGCAGGGGGGAATTCATCTCCTAACTCAGGGGCTGTATACCTGTATTAAACATCCCCCCATAAACCGAATCACAACAACGAGTTATGTTAGCGAGAAAGCTTCATACCTTTTTCATATCTGATAGTTAATTGTCAGATATGAAAGATGTGATATCAACTTTGACTGATTTATTCAGCTAGCAAATAAGACAGGATCGCTATTGGTGGCTCTTTTTGTATCTACATACCTCTCAGAGGGCATGATTACTTCTGTGTGATGTTACGCCTTTACCGTTGTTTTATAGACCTGAACGTAATGTGAATTGTGGGTTCATTAAACATTAAGCGGTGTTCTGTAAAGTACAGACTAAAAGAAATTTGGAATCAATAGTTAGGGCTGTATATGAATATTCAAAGTTTTGTCGAACAAGCAAAAGAAAAAATCAATAGTATTCGTGTGGAAAAAAAGCAATCTGTAGCCGCCGTTGCTATCCTTTCTACTTTATTGGTTGGTTCCGGTGCAGCTCTGGCATCTGATGGTGGCCATGACGGTAAACATGATGAGGGTGAAAATCATACTGTAACTCAGTCTAGCATTAACTATACGGGGCCGATTGATTTGGTCACTATCGCAGAACTATCAGAAAAAGACAGTTGGTTTGAAGACCAGAGCTTTACGTTAGAAGGTTATATCATTAAGCAAGTCAATGAAAAAACGTTCTTGTTTACAGATGGTGTCGATGAAATTCCTGTAAACATTCGAGTTGATAAGGTTGAGTCTTTTTCTGATAAGGATAAAGTGAGAATCACTGGTGAATATGAACATGAATTTTTCTCAAGCGCTCACTTTGATGTCAAACAAATATCCTTATTGTAGAGTCAATCAACACGAGAAAAGTAATACGATAAAGACCGACATCCGATCGCAGCCGTCCCTACTTCTTCAGACGGGTAATCGAATTGGAGGATGAAGTATGTTTGTCGGTTTTTTAACGTTTTAGGCTGATTGACTAAGTCGTAAATCTCAGGCATCGCCTAAGAAACGGATAAGCGGATTCTTTATTACGCTTGTGAGAGAAAGAAATCCAGCTTATCGCCTTGTTTGTTGATAACCCGGTACAGATAATGCCATTTTCCTTTCACCTTGAAGCAGGTTTCATCAAGTAGCCACGAAGAGTCAGTCCGGATGCATTGATGGCGACGTAACTTCTTGCGTAATGCCGGGGCATATTCAATGAACCAACGATAAATGGTCGAACGATTAATTGAAACTCCTCGCTCTGCCAGCATGCCGCTGAGGTTGGCGTAACTCACTGGCGTCGAACCATACTAGCTAATGCACAAAAGAATGATCTCGGGGGCAAAGTGCCTCCATTTGAATTCGGGGTTAGTCATTGAGCCGCTAGATTAGGTGAGGAAAGAAGAAATTTTAATCCTTGGATGAATTTTTTGCCACAGAGCCGGCATCACGCCCCTGCTTGTCTGCAACCTGCTCAGTGACTTTCTTCGCGATTACTGCCATAAGCAGAGTATCAACTACATCGACGGAAGCCGGTTATGCACGCATTGTCGATAGCGGCCTCTATATTTTGCTTCAGGGCAAAATGGTCAACCCCCAGCAACCCCACGCCCCGAAAATGAGCACTTGCACCACTCTTCTCTATCATCACTTTTTTAGGTAAGCCGTTATGGCCTATCACCTTGTTGAATAACGCGCGAGAAGCCTTCTCATCCCGTTGACCAAACAGTAAAGAAATCAATGATATTGCCGTATTTATCAACAGCCCGATAGTAATACTTTCACTGACCTTTGGCGTTTATGTATGTCTCGTCCATCCGCCACGAAGAGGCTATAGGCTTCTTTCTTCGACGTGCCCGATGATCCAGTAATGGTGCATATTTGATGATCCACCGATTGATGGTTGAGTGATCAACATGGATACCTCGCTCAACCATGATATCTTTGATTTCACGGTAGCTGAGTTTATAAGAAACGTAATAACGAACAACCTGGAGGATGATATTTGAAGGAAAATGACGGCCAGAAAAGTTGATAGCCATAATGCTAAAGGAAATGAGTGCTGACGGAGATCATAACTCAGCACTCCTGTTTACGACCAAACAATGCATCAGCGTAATCAGTTTACAATGACATTACTTGCCAGTTAGACTGGCCAAATTTCTATCCATAAGCCTGTTACTGGGCCCAAGTTTGTTGTGAACACTAAGGGGCTGGTTCTGGTTTGGTTACTTCAAGTGATTCAAATGGCTGACCGCATCTTTGAGCTGTTCGTTTAGCTCATCATGCCGCAGAATTTGCTTGTCGGCATCGAAGTTATCGTAAAAGCTGGGGATCGACAGGCTGGCTTTGACGATACCGTCGAAATAGGGAGCAGATTGTACCGCTGCTGCCAGAACGCTGGCACCGCCCATCGAGCCCGGTGAGGTGGCAAGCAGCACCATCGGTTTATTTTGAAAAACTTTGGGCTCGATGCGTGAGCACCAGTCAAAGATGTTCTTGTAACCGACGGCATACGATCCGTTATGCTCGGCAAATGAGATCAGTACGCCGTCGCTGTTGCCGATTTTGGCCAGAAAATCTTTAGCCAGCTGAGGGTGGCCAAGCTCATCTTCTTTGTCCTGGCTGTAGAGCGGTAATTCGTAATCGTTGAGATCCAATATTTCAACTTGTACTTTGTCCAGCAGCTGGCTGGCATAATGAATGAGCTGTTTGTTGATTGATTTATTGTGGGTGCTTGCAGCAAAAGCAATAATCTTCATGCTTATCTCTCCTCATGACTGAAGGCCAAGCGTTGTTGTTGTGCTTTTGATGAGAATTCAATCTTCTGAGTGTAGCAACTTTCCTTTGGCTTATAAGAAGAGAATACTGGCTACCAGGTTGCTGGCCGGGAGGGTTGGGTAGATTTCAGGAAGCCCGCAGCGGGGCACTAGGAATGAGGATAATTGAGGCTGTATCGATGAGGAAAGGCTGCGGGTGATAGCGGACCCATATTGGATCCGCTAGTCACAACGCAGAACCGTGAAACTTATGCCGGTATTAAAGACCGATGCTCGGTAGGGCCGGGAAGGCACCAAGCCCGTAGTCTGAACGGCTGTCATAAATATTGTTGTTTTGTTCAATATTATGCTCGGCCTTGTCATTAAACGGGGTACCGATGATGTCGTTGCCGGTGATGGAAATTTGGAACGAGCCACTGCCTGAAGGTAGGCCCAGCAAGACATTGCCTTTCGCTCTTTCCATCAGGATGATGTTATTGGTCAGCTCGACAGACTGGGGAACGCCTTGATCGACACCTTCCATACCAAATCCGATCACCTGGTAGTTAGCAGTATTTGGCCCTTGCTCAAGCATGCTGTTTCTGATGGTCAGTTTTCCACCGTTGGAAATATCAACCAGTCGACTGTCATTACTGTCGAGTGATGCAATCTCACTGTACTCGATCAGGGTTTCCTTGGCCCGGGATTTGATTTCATGGCCGTTATCTTTTGACTTGTAGAATTTGCTGTAACGAATCTCCAGGCGCTCATTGGCACTGTATACGGCATGGGCGAGTCCGCCTTTACCCAGATTTTCGAAAGTGCTGTACTCAATGATCAGGCTGCCGGTGTCTTTGGCAGTCAGGATCCCCTGTTCGCTGTCATGGAAATAAACGCCGCTTAGGTGAAGATCCTTGCCTTCCTGTCGGATACAGGCACCGTTTTCGTTTGGAACACTGACGCCGCTACATTCAATGTTCTCCATGCTGACGCTGTCACCGGCGATAACAAAGGTCCCCTTGTTCTGAACCTGCGCCCCCTTGAAGTGTGTGCCGTCACTGCCTACCAGTTTGACGTTGTCAGCTCGAATGGTCATTCCTTGTGTAAAGATGCCGCTGCCAAACTGCACCAGACTATTGTTTTGAATTGCGCTTTCGGCTTGGCTTATGGAGGAGTAAGTTTTGCCGTCAACGACAATGACCGCATCCTCGACGGGTGGGACAGGTGTTGTCGGTTGTTCTGGGATAACGGTGCCTGGATTACTAGGGGTGCCAGTACCAGGAGTTGTCGGTGTGCCTTCGTTAGGGATACTCGGAGTACCACTTGATTGTCCTGAGTCGGCTCCTGATGGAGAGGTTGAACCTGAGCCACATGCAGAGAGAAGCAATACGCAAGCTAGTGCGCCGGTTTTTATTGTAAGGTTATGATATTTCATTGTTTTTCACGTTGCTGCTGTTATTGACAGGAAGCATTGTGGAGAAAAAAACGGCGCCTTTTGTCAGCTTTTTGTCATGATTTGAGCCCCTCTAAAGCGTAAAAAAGCAACAAAATAGGCAAGGTATTGTGATCGTGGAAATTTATTAATGTTGAGAATTTGAGTTAAAAAACTCAAAGTGTGATCTGATCTGCTAATGGGGCGTGCTGGTGAGATGACTAACGTTGTCAGCGAGAATGAGAACAAACCTTCCCATATCGCTATAACGTTTTGATTCAGAAAGTCTGTTATTAGCAGAGCAGGCAATAGAGTGAAAAGAGACAATGATATGACACGTTAAGTCTCTAAATTTGGGCACATTAATGGGTATTTCTTCAAAGTAAATAAACTTGCAAGGCCTACCAATATGAACTTTACTTTTCTTGTACGTTTATGTGGTAGAAGTTTGACCCGTTGATCAGATTGTGGTGTTAGGGGCTATTATGAATCAAGACAAGTCGGCTATTCATGACGATAGTGGGCAGGAAAGCAATTCTGCCGATAATGACGTCGATCGATCTGCAACGGAAGGTAAGTCCCGTTTTTCCCGTCGTCGCTTCTTGCACACCTCTGCGGCTATTTCACCGGTACTGTTTTCGCTGAAAAGCCATGCCAGTTGGGGCAGTGGAGCGGGAGGGCAAAATTGCTCAATTATGGTGTCGGGTAATGCATCTAACCCACAGCTGTGCAGTTATGACGCTGTTGATCCGCAGCGTTGGAGTCAAGTGATCAGAAGCCGACAGGGAGATAACACTTATCCGCTCAGGCAGGCCTTAAATAATGGTCAGATAAGCGGCAGTACGTACTTTAACCAGTTGTTCCTCAGCCCCTTTTACCACTGGCAGACGGTTCCTCTTAAAGGTTGGAAATTTAAGCTTAGCGTTCAGCAGACCAGTGATGTACGCATCAAGCATGTGCTTGGTGCTCATGGTGGTGGCCAGTTCAGGCTGGCGCTGACTTTTGAGCCTACCGAGTCGAGTGGCTCAGGTGAAGCGCTCGAGGTGTCTTTGCGTCCCAGACACTTTCACCAGGTGCTGGTGGCGGCCTACCTGAATGCTTTTTTTTCTACCAGTGTGATTCGCTACCCTTACAATACCCGGCAAGTTGAAAGTGCCGTGATTGAAACGATCATGGTATTAGCGTCCAAACTGGCCGATGAGCTTAATAGCCATGCCAGTGTTAATGAGCGATCGCCTGCCATCAAGAAAGCCTTTGCGGATCTCATCAGTCAGCTGCAGCTCTGGAGCTGACTGATAATAGGGAGGCACATGCCGAACACTCTGCCTGAACATATTGTGCTTAATCGTGAGTTTTCTATAGCGCTCTGTACCTTCAAGCATCAATCACGCAGTGTTATCTACAGTCCGTTTACGTCTGAGTCGATGCTTTGCGATATCTCTGTCGTGACCTTGCTTGAGCGGCTTGGAGATGCGGGTAGCCATGCTGATGAAATCGATCTTTTTATGAGTAAGCACCCCCAACCCGCACCGGGCGTTATTGAGCAATTGCTCGCAATGCAGATCCTATTGCCCAGCTGAGGACCCGCAAGATGTTCTCTTTAACGAAGTGGTACTATTTGAAAAGCGGCCCGTTCATTACCGAGGTCAGGACATCTATTCCAAGTGTTCAGCGTTACTTGCAAACCCATTATCAAGGTGCGCTGTTGGATGCCTCGAACTCACATTTTGTCGATTTTAATGTCTCCATCATGCCGGGGACATTAGCTCGTCGCTGGATAAAGCCCCAGGCGCGGTTTTATTTTAACGGTGGCGAGCCCTTTAAGCCACTTCCGCTCAATCAGGCCCCGGCAATGCTGGAGTGGGGCATGAACTGGCTGATCACCAACCATGCGCACCAGTATTTGATTATTCATGCTGCTACCTTGGAGAAAAACGGTAAGGGGATCATGATTTCGGCCCCTTCGGGGGCCGGAAAAAGTACTCTCTGTGCTTACCTGGTTTCACAGGGGTGGCGATTGCTCTCGGATGAGCTGGCGCTAATTTGCCCTGAGACCAGGCAACTGTACGGCTTGGCACGGCCGATGAATTTAAAAAATGCAGCCATTGATCTGGCGCGAGATTTTTTTCCAGCGACGAGCTTTAGTGAGGAGATCGCTGATACTTCGAAAGGCAAAGTGTGCTTGGTAAAGCCGCCGGCATCCAGCGTGGCGAATGCCCATATCAGTGTGCCGATATCGCTTATTGTATTTGTTAAGTATTCGCCAAACGAGCCGTGTTATGTCGAGGAGGTTGAAAAGTGCGAAGCTCTGATGGAGCTGATCAACAATAGTTTCAATTTTGGTTTGTTGAACCGGGTGGGATTTGCCTGTGCCAAACAGGTTGTCCAGGATACGGATGTAATATACATAGAATATAACCAGCTAGCAGATTGCGAAGCTGCAATCAGGGATGGGATAGATGAAAAAAATAACGGCGGTAAAACTGGTCGATATTCTTCGAAGCCCCGCTCTTTTGCTTTCCATGGACCCTCGTAAGCTGTCGCAAATTGTTGCTGAGGCCCGGTTTTACAATATGCTGGCACAGCTTAAATGGTTGTGTGACGAGGCTGATATCTGGTTTGATCTTCCGGTTGAATTTCAGCGGCATGTGTTGTCAGCTCAATACTCGTATACCAACCAAATCAGGTTGCTGGAACAGGAACATACTCATATTAGTCAGCTGTTCAATCAACTCGGTGTGCATTGGGTGTATTTGAAGGGAGCGGCCTACCAGCTTTCGGGGCTGGGCAGTTTGCAGGGCCGGATCATGAGTGACATTGATATTTTGGTTCCTCAGGCACAGATCGAAACCGCCGAGCAGGTGTTGATAGCACATGGTTGGCTGCATAAAAAAATGACGGACTATGACGATAAGTTTTACCGGGACTATTCACAGGAAATCCCTCCGTTACAACACTTTGAACGGCAGACTGAGCTGGATGTGCATTTTAATATTCTGCCGTCAGTGCTACGTCACGGCCCAGATCCTGCAGCCTTGCATAGCCACACCCGGCCACTTCCCGACAATAGCGGTGCTCAGGTGCTTAGTCCAGAGGCCATGGTTCTCCATAGTGCGATACACCTTTTTTATGAGAGTGAGTTTCATAAAGGGGTGAGAGATCTTTTTGATATTTTTCAGCTAATTCGGTGCTTTAGTCAGCAATCGGATTTTTGGGATAGGCTCATTCAGTTGCAGCACTCAATTGGGAGCGGTGAGTGTATGTATTTTGCGCTTCGTTATTGCCGCCTGTTTTTCCGTCTTGATGTTCCGAACGAGGTGGTGAGTTTCTATGAACAGTTTAAACCCAACCCATTTCTCTTCCGCTTGCTCGATCCGGCTTTTACCAAGGTGTTCAGCTCGGTATTTCCGCTTCATCATGAATTTGGTGATCAATGGCTTTTGTTTGTGCTCTATTTCAGAGGCCATTTGAAGCGCTTGCCGATTTCAAAGCTGGTGCCTCATTTGATCAGAAAAGGGTTGTACCGACTCAACCCGATGAAGAAAGACGAGTCTGAGCTGATGATTTAGTGGCTGCGCCTCGCCTGGCAGATTTGATAAACCAGCATGGTCAAGTAGCCCAGGATCACTCCTACAGTGTTGGCGATGATATCCTGCAGCGAGGCTTCCCGGTTGAGAGTCAGTGTGATTTGGAGGTATTCCAGCGCCACGCCGTGCAATATCAGCAAAAGCAGCAAGCTACTCGCCAGCCATCGGCGCTGGCTGACTCGGGACATCGCCAACAGTGCCAGCAGGGCATACAGCCAATAGGCCGCAATATGAAGCAGCTTGTCGAGGTGTGGTATTTTATATTGCTTGAGGTCGGTGAGGTCTCCCTCTCCCTGGCCGGGTATGAGCGAGACATAGGTGATGAAAAGGCAGTAGCAGGCCAGTGCTAACCAGGGAAGAGGGAAGCGCTCAACAAGCATTGACTGTCGCCCCGAGGCTCCTTTTTCCAGGCAGTAAATTGTTTGTCAGTTTCATACGCGCTCCAGAGGGTCAAAAAAGTTCATCGTTCTTATAATAGCCAGCCGGGCAATATTTGAACGATTTTAATTTCTTGTCCTTGCCACTTACTGGTGAGCTTGCTGCTATGCTTATGTTGAATAAAAGGTATTTTAGTCTTATTGATGAGGCAGTTCTCCATGGAGCTTGGAAATGATTCTGTGCAATGTGACGTTTTTTATAATCCTGACAGAGAGAAACTTGCCAAAGCGTGGCAACAGCTAGAGGCTCGGTCCCGGCCGAATTTTTTCCTGTCTTGGTTGTGGATTGGTACATGGTTAGAGTGCTGCGTTGATGACTGCTACCTTGTCGAAGCCCGGACGGGAAAGGAGGTTGTCGGGCTGGGGATCCTAGTTGCTAAAAAAAGCCGACTGCCCTTTGACTCGAGGCAGAGCTATTTTCTGCACCAGACTGGGGATCCTGAACAAGATCAATTATGTATTGAGTACAATGATTTTCTGTTGCTGCCGGCATATGCCGAAAAAGCGCGTACCACGATGTTATCGAAAATTTTCCTGTCACTGGTCGGTAATGGTGCCTTGGTAATAGGAGCCTGCCAGAAAGGTCTGTTTAATAGCGCTCTGAGGCTAGGGGCTGAAAGCCGGTGTGTCTGGGACTCGGTGGCCTATAAGCTCGATCTCAATCGGCTTCGGGCGGATGATATGTCACTGGAGCAGAGCCTGTCGCGAAGTGGCCGGTATCAGATAAAGCGAAGCCTGAAAAGGTATGAGCGCCAAGGCAAGATAACTATTACCACAGCCACGACGACAGATGAGGCATTAGCCATGTTTGCCGATGCCGAGCCTTTCCATATTGCACGTTGGGGAGCCCTGCCCGGCCAGAGTGGATTTACCAACCCCAAGTTCAAACACTTTCACCATACTTTGATTCGACGAGGGGCCGAGAGCGGAGAAGTGGTGCTTCATACTCTTTGCGCCGGTGATGAGCCGATTGGGGTTATCTACAACTTCCACTACGACAACCAGGTGTACTTTTACCTGAGTGCGCTGAACTATAACCTGCAGGACAAGCATTTAAAGCCGGGGTTGACGGCACATTACCTGCTTATCAACCAGGCGTTGTCAAAGGGGATGGAAGGTTATGACTTCATGGCCGGGGTGACCCGCTATAAGCAGACATTTGCCAATAGCGAGTCGCCTGTTGCCACCTATCACTATCAACAGCCTCATCTGGCGCTGAAGGTTGAAGATTCTCTGCGAAGATTCAAGCGTCGGATAACTAGCGGAAACAGTCCTTCTCCGCTTTGAATGGACCCCTGAACTTGTCGTCGAGGCTAAGGCGATTGCCGCAAAAGTCCTTGTTTTCATGATCTGGAAGCAGCTGGTAGGGCTTCGCGCCCGAATGAAGCTGCTGACTGATCTGCTCTGTTTGAATGGAAAAGTTGCCGTTCTTTGGCGAGAGGAACCAGCTTTCAATGTCTTCCTTGCCAAACCAAAAGCGTCGGGCGCTGATCAAGTTGGCTTCTGATTCTGCTTGGCCTCTATCTCTCTGCTTGATGTTGCCGCTTAAAATATTGTTGGCGATATAGGCATTAGATTGGGGATAGCGGATATCGATACCCTGAGTATCGTACAGGGCATTGTTGCTAACCGTCGACTGTCTGCCTTTGTTTATATAAATACCGGCGTCATTACAGCGAGTGACAATGTTGTTACGAACAACGGCTCCGGTGGTTTCAGTGTCACTCTCTCCCCGGCGGTGCTGTTGTGCCATACCGCCTCCGCCCAATGACAAACCTATTCGGTAGCCGGGAAACTGCTGGCTGGTGGAATTGCAGATGACGAGGTTGTTCTCGATTGTCCCTTGAGTTGCTCCCCCCTTGATGAAGGCACCATAGCTGATTTGGTTGCCTCCGAGCTTAATAAAGTCGCGGATAATGTTTCTGCTGATCAGCCAGTTGTTGCCATGATCGACATTAATAGGGGTGACGGGGTTGTCGACTTTTCTGGGGACCGTGAAAAAGAAGTGGTTATGGCGAATTATGCCGTGATCAGGAAAAGCCTCTCGGTCTCGGTTGACCTTAATCGCTGCATTAAAGTCAATAAATTCATTATGTTCGATAAGGGTGTGGCTGGCATTACCTACAACATGGATAGCATGCTCGCAGCGCGATTGGTTTATACACTTGCCTATAAAGCGCAGACCCGATATTCGCCAATAGGGTTGATTGAGGTAGAGCCCTTCAAGACTATCCAGCTCTATCGTGGCTTTCCCCGGCTCCAGGGCGCGTAAGGAGATCGGCTGCCTTTTCGTCGGGGTTGTATTCGTTGTCCGGAGACGCTTGCTATGTATCCGGTAGGTGCCGTTTCCTAGGATGATTTGCTGGCCCGGCAATACGTTTTTTAACGCTTTAATCAGTGCTTGTTGGTCTGAAATGAGCAATGCATTGTCAGGTAATTGAAGCCTGGCGGGGGCTTGTTTCCAATTGGGGCCGACAGTCGGCCAGCGATGCTCTTGCGATGGATAGCTATTAAATAGGTTAGGCTGTGACAGGGCAGGTTTTGGGGGCGCAAGAAAGAACATAAACATTCCCCCCAGGGTGATAAGAGAGCGCCGGTTGGTAAAGGCAAAATAGCTCATGAACGTCCCACTTAAGTAGTTGTTGCGAACAAGCATGTTGGATCTGGTTACTAGTAGTGAGTATAGGTAGGCGATGACAACAATGTTCTACAACACATTAAATATGTTTTGCACTTTCATAGACAGTGCTTACCTTGGTGTGTGATTTTTTTGTTGTAACTTGGTTAAAATTTATGTGCTGTGCCATTATCTATAGGAAGAAAAATTTGACGTAGATAACAATAATTGAATTTGGAGGCATGCTATGGCCAACAGGCTTGCTGTAGTTATCCACGCAGAAGAAGAGTTCGACTGGAGTAAAGGGCCCAAGGTGGCAAATCAGTCGGTGACTCACCATAAAGAGTTAATGGTACTGATTGATAAACTGCTGGATGCAGAAGCGAAAGTAACGCTGGCTATGGACTATCCTTTCATCTCTAGTGAGGAAGGTGCTTCCGTTATCGAGAGATATCGCGGATTGGCAGATAGTAATATTGAGTTTGCCGCCCACTTGCACCCATGGGTGAATCCGCCTCATGAGGAACTTGAGCAAGATGGCTCCGTCACCGGGGTAAACACTTATCCTGGAAATTTACCGAAAGATCAGGAATACAGAAAGCTGGAGAACTTGACGAACCGGATAGAGGAAGTTGTAGGAGTTCGTCCTGTTACGTATCTGGCTGGCAGATACGGTATCGGGAGTAATACGGCGAGTAGCCTTGCAAAGCTAGGTTACAAGGTTGATCTTAGCATCAGCGCCTATTGTGATTTTTCCCACCAGAATGGTCCTGATTTTAGTCGGTACGGGAATAAGATTTTTTCGAAGGATGGCCTGATTTATTTTCCTCATACCAGCTCGGTATTATCGGCTTTGCCTGTATTTCAGCATTATGCCAACAGGCATTCGGCTGTGTTTACCGAATGGCAAAAAAGCCTGCTTAAAAAAGTTATCGGAAAATGCCTGAGAATGCGTCGGTACCGACTCTCTCCCGAAGGGGTTACCCTTAGGGAAATGCAGCAACTGATCTATTCCCAGCAGAAAATTGGTCAGCGTGATTTTATCTTGTCGCTTCACTCTCCCAGTGTGAAGCCGGCACTGACTACCTATACCCGTGATGAGACGGAAACAGCGCGGCTGGTATCGGATACCCGGGATTTTGTCCGTTGGTTTATTGATGAGTTGGGCGGACAGCCAATGCTACCCAAGCAGTTGGCATTATAGGTTAGTCATTGTGTATGGATAGGGAAGCCATGCCAGGTAGTTCAAGATGAATAAACAATATAACAGAGCATTAATTGCCGGCGCTAAATGGGCAATGATAGCCACCTGGTATAATCGAATACTGGGGTTGGTCAGCACGTTAATATTAGCGAGACTGCTCACCCCTGCCGATTTTGGGATTGTTGCCATCTCGTCTTTTTTTATTTTTCTTTTTCTGGCCTTTACCTCAGTCGGCACCAATCGGATTGTGATCCTGGAAGATGAGATCTCTACGGAGAGGCTTAACAGTATTTGGTCGCTGAACTTGGTGCTCCGGATTGCCTGTGCCTGTCTGCTCTTTCTGTCTGCTCCCTTGATAGCATCCTATACCAACGAGGAACGGGTCGAGCTGGTGATTCGGGTAGTTGCTATTATTCCGTTTCTCATGGCTTTTCGGAATATTGGTTTAGAGGTGTTTGAAAAGCAGCTTAATTTTAAGACCACCACCATCATTAGTATCGTTGCCAAAACAATGGGGACTGTCTGTTCTATCGCGATTGCCATTATATGGCAAAATTACTGGGCTATGATCATCGCCGTCATCCTCAGTAACATTATTGAGGTGGTGATTGGCTATCGAGTCTGTAGCTATCGACCCGGGTGGTCTACCAAGTATTGGCGAAAACAGTGGCATGTTTCCAAGTGGTTGTATTTGACCACCATTTCTGGTTATTTGCGCTCTCGTACAGACGTGATGATTTTAAGTAACCATTTAAATAGCCAAACATTTGGTATTTATAGTTTCGCTCAGGAGCTCGCCTGGTTACCTTTCTCGGATGTCATTGAGCCACTTAACCGAGGTTCTTTTGCTGTCTTGTCTAAGTTGAAAAACGACCATCAGGCTTTTTGTCAAAGTGTCTACCAGCAACTGGCTGTACTGATGCTTGTGGTAATGCCCTGTGCTTTTGGTGTTAGCGTTATTAGCGAACCATTTGTCACCGTTATTCTGGGCCAGCAATGGTTGGAGGCCATTCCTGTGATGAGTAACCTTGCGGGGCTAATGGTTGTGATGACAATTTATATGCCTCTAACGGTCATTCTGACGATTATGAACAAGATGCATATTTTGTTTGTTGCCGATGTGATTATTGTCGCTCTCATTGCATTGATGCTTTATCTGTCGATGGGCAACTCTATAGAACATATCTCCTTTAATCGTCTAATGATTGGACTGTTTTTCTTGCTATTTATGGTTGGAATATATTCTGCAGTGGTAGGGCTTAATTATATTCGCTTGTTGTCTATTTTATTGCTCCCTTTATCTTGCTCCTGGCTGATGTATGGCGCTGTCGATTTGATAATGAGCTTCTTTAATAATGATTTATATAAGCTGATAGTAGGTATTACTTTCGGCGCTTTCATTTATACCGTCGCAATGGCTTTTAGTACCTTCGTACTGAAGCATCGAGTCAATGAATTTCAGGTGATTGTCGGCCAGCTAAAAAAGCATGCAAGCTTGCGTTTAGGGATGATGCGTAGCGTTACGTAATATTTGTTTTCTATGTGTTCTTTGAGCACATTTTGGAGAAGAGGTGATGGAGTCATTATTATTCGTAATATGTTTGGTAATGCTTGTTTACAGATGTCGCCAGTCACTAAAGTGTGATGATCTCGATGAGATAAAAAACAAGAAGCAGCCCGGGCAGCGAGGAAAGCAATGAGAGATATTGTTTTTCTGGTGGTCTCTGCCTACTTAGTCTTTCTTTCTCTCAAGAAACCCTATGTTGCCATTTCTCTCTGGCTTTGGGTTGGCCTGTTCGTGCCTGTTCACTGGCTTTATGGTATGGCACAGGGTATTAGTTTTAACAGTATTTTTGCCTTTACAGCACTGGTTGGCTATTTGTTCCAAAGCAATAAGAAGAAACTCGATATGACTTTGGGGCTAACTTGCGTGGTTCTTTTTTGGCTTCATACCAGCCTTACAAGCCTTTTAACAATTGGTATACCTGATCTCGTGTGGGATGAATGGCTCAAGTTAAGCAAAAAACTCTTGCTTGTGATGATGATTATATTGTGTGTAAGGAAAAAAAATGAACTGGAGCTACTGTGCTGGGTCATCGTATTGTCGATTGGGTTCCTTGGTGTCGTGGAAAGCCTGAAGTTCATCGTAACGGGAGGCGGGCATAAGATTGTCGGACCTCAGGGACACCTGCTGTCGGATAATAACCATTTTGCGGTTGCACTGTGTATGCTCATTCCTATTAATATGTTTCTTATTCAGGTGACGAGTAGCAGGTGGCTGAAAATAGGGCTTATCGGTATTTTATGCCTGTGTATTATTGCCGTTCTCGGGACTCACTCCCGGGGTGGGTTTATCGGGCTGCTGGTGGTGGGAGGGTATTACTGGTTCCGTTCTAACCATAAGTTTCTTGTAACCTCCGGAATTCTGATAGTGACAGCGATTGCGGCTCTCTACCTTTCCCAGGATTGGTACAGCAGAATGAATACCATAGAAACAGCAACGGAAGACAATTCCTTCATTACCAGATTGAATTCATGGAAAGTCCATACGTTGCTGGCTATGGACCGGCCGTTGCTGGGTGGTGGGTTCAAAACGGGTTCCTACGGCTATATCTGGCAAGAAAAAGCCCAAGAGTTCGATAAGCTGGATTTTATTGATACGCCGCTTCCTACTGATGATTCTGGCTGGGCTGCCCATAGTATTTACTTTCAGGTTTTGGGCGACCATGGTGCGCTTGGACTGGTTATTTACCTCACGATGATGGCTAGTTGTTTTTTCAGACTCGGCTGGGTGGCAAACATTACAGGCTCCTTGGGTGAAGCGCACCGATGGAGAGCGCACCTCGCCAGAATGCTTCAGTTAACCATTATTGCCTATGGAACGGCTGGTGCCGCAGTGTCTTTGGCGTACTTAGAATTTTTCTGGGCAATTATAGGAATTTCGATAAGTTTAATTATATCGACTCGGCATCTTGTTGATGAAAAGAGCGACGGCAAACGACTGCCATTTGCCAGCATATGGCCACGGCATTAGTTCCGTTTGGCCATCAGCTCTTTGCACCAATATCGATCCTGTAGCGCCAGGCAGCGTTCTTCATTTCCTAATTGGCGATCATTGTTCCCTTCTCCTTCCAATATTGTCTCGTCATGAAGCTTTGCCCCCTGGGCAGAAAGCGTTTTCCTCTTTTCAGTTAAGAGCTTGTCTAAGTGGCGAATCGTGGCGACTTTCCTTTCGATAACACTATCGAGAATCTCAGAAACGGCGTGGAGCGTATGGGTTGCTTGGCAATCCGAGCTATCTGCCGCTGCTGCTGATGAGTGATTGTTAGAGCTGTTATCAGGCGTGCCGCTGGGGTCGTTCAAGGTGTTGTTTACCATCATCGAGCCGGATAACTCACCTTGCATCTCCTCAAGTACCTGATGGACATCACCCGCTTTCAGTACGGTGAGGTCTTCCAGGTAGGCATACAGGAACAGCCTGTCGACAAGGATATTGATTTTTCTCGGTACACCCTGAGTGTATTGGGTAATGATACCGAAGCTCTCCTGGCTAAGGGCTGGCTTGCCTTGCCAGCCGACTTGGTTAAGGCGGTGGAGGATATAATGTTCAGTCTGCTCGCTATCAAAGGGGGTGAGATGGCAGGAGGCAATAATTCGCTGCCTGAACTGCTCCATTTCAGGGAGTTCGATGATACCTTTGAGCTCTTCCTGGCCGAGAAGAAAACTTTGAATAAGCGGTTTGTCGTCAAGCTGGAAATTAGACAGCATTCTTAGCTCTTCGACGGTTTCCGGTGGAAGGTTTTGTGCCTCGTCGACCAGCAACAGCGCCCGTCGCTGCTGTTGGTGCAAGGTGAGTAGATATTGCTCCAGCCTTTTGAGTATTTCAGCCTTGCCCAACCCTTCAACGGGGATCCCAAACTTGGCGGCGACCAGCCTGACAAGCTCTTCGGGAGTCAGCCGGGTGGTTGCAATTTGTATGGCGACAATCGAGTCGTCCAGCGAGGCCACTAAATTTCTGGCGATTGTCGTTTTCCCGGTACCGATAGGCCCGGTAATGACAATGAACCCTTCCCCCTGCGATAGCCCGTATTTTAAATAGGAAGTCGCCTTTTCATGATGCGGGCTCGAAAAGAAAAAACGTGGGTCCGGGCTCAGTTTAAAAGGCTTATCCGACAGGCCAAAATGTGATTCATACATAGCTATAGTTGCATCCTTATATCGATAAAAATCCGGGTTTCATCGTAGCTATTGGAAGCAAATGACGACGACTTGTTGTTGTGCTCGACCCCGAAGGTGCTTGAAAGGTGTTTGTTAAATTCATACTGCCCCTCAAGTTCGTAGATTCGGTAATAATCGTTCTGGGTCGGGCGGGTGCGGCTAATAAACTGGTAATAGTCATAATCGAAGCGGCCAGCCAGGCTAAATCGGCGTGAAAGGCGATGGCGGACCGCAATACCGATACCGTCAACTTCATCGTTCTGCTCATCGGCTGTGGCGTTGAGCGCCTCCCGTTCATCATGGAAAAGACTGAATTCATAATCGGTTCTTCGGCCCTTTAATACCGTCGACCATTCAAGCCGTCGGCTAAGAGAAATTTCCTCGACAGTGGAGCCTGAGGAAAACAAGTCGCGATCAAAGCTGACGGCTTCCTCGGTATAGCGGATACTGTTGGTTATACGCCTAGAGCGGTGAGACAACAAAAACTCATAGGCATCACCATAGAAGCGTTTGTCATAGGAGGCTAGCAACCGGGTTCTTGGCGTCGGGTTGATATGGACTGCGCCGGCCCAGAAGTCGCTATTGTTATCGTCTTCCGAGAAGTTGTAGCTGAGCTCGAGATATGAACGTTTGGTCCAGAAATACTTAACGCCGGGCCCCCAGCTGAGTGTATCGGCGCTGTCGGCATCAGACGTGCCTTCATAGTCTTCGTAGTTGAACCGGATCAAGGGGACCCAGCCTGACAGCGTCTGAAGGCCAAGCTCCTGACTGAACAAGGTAATGGCCGTGTCGTCATCGTTATCCTTGCTCTCTTTGTACTGGTAGGAACCGTCAATTTGCCAGAACAGCTTTTTCACGCTTGCCCCGTTGGCTAACGAGAACTCCGCGCCATAACCGTTGTAGTTGCCGATATCATCTTCGTTGTTGACGATATCGGTAAAGGCTCTGGCTGTCAGGTCCACTTTGCTGCGCGGATTGGAGCGATAACTCACCCCCAGGCTGGCATCTTTGTTTTCAATGGTGTCGCCGGAGAAAATATCGGCGTTGGCGTTTTGATCGTCCGCCCGGGCAATATTTTCGATTGATGCGGCGGCATCGACCCGAAAGCCTGTGCGCTTTATCCCCTTATCAGCTGTGAAAGCGAGAGTCTGGTAGGTTTCATTGTCGGTTGAGTCGTGGCTGTAGAATAGCTGGTTGAGCTCATAGTCGAGATCAATACTGCCGCCGGCACCTTGAATGTCGGTAGAAATACCGGCACTCAGATCCGAGATCAGACTTCCCTGCCGTCCTTCCGCTACCCGGTTAACGTTGTCGGTATAGGTAAATCCGCCACTGGCAAAGGGGGATAATTCGACATCTGCTGCCTGAGTGTAAGCGGCTACCAAGGCCACGCTGTACCATAGCCAGTGCTTATGATTGGCTCTCTTTGTTATAGTCATACCCATATCCATACTCATATTGACTATATGCACCCTGCATGGCTTTGTTGACAATAAATCCTATTGCCATATTTTTGTTGAGCTCTGAAATGGCACTCTCTACGTCAGCCATTTTGGTTTTGCCGTGCTCGACGACAATCATGGCCTGGCCGAGCAACTTTGACACAGTAATGGTTTCTTCAACGCCCAGCATCGGCGGACAATCAAACAACACGACCCGGTCGGGATAGCGGGTCGCCAGCTCCTGGGTCAGCGAGACCATTTTGTCACTGGCTAACAATTCGTTGCTCAAATGGTGGGAAGTACCGGCCGGTAAGATGCGCAGGTTCGGAATAGAGGTTTGATAGATCACGTCAGATAGCGAGCCGACATCGCCCAGCAGAAAGTCAATTAACCCGGGTCTGTTATCGACATCGAGATCCAGGACCTTGCCGATAGATGGCTTAAGCACATCGGCATCGACCAGCAATACAGTTTTGTCTTTCTCTGAGGCAAGGCTTAATGCCAGGTTTACGCTGGTGAATGTCTTTCCTTCAGAGGGACGCGAGCTAGAGACCATAACCAGGTTGCCGTTTTCATGGTGGGAGGCAGCTGGTCCAAACGCATTGTGAATGATTTTCCGTTTGATAGAACGATATTCATTGGTGATCTGCGGGTTGGCTTTGTTATTGGTGTGCGACACCATGCCATTTTGCTCCAGCCTGTCGGTATCAATGGATAACACAGGCGTAATTTGAGGCTGGTGATCAGCCTCCGTTGTTTGTTGGGGCTGCGTTGGCGCCGGAATAGGCGTGTTGATGTTTGATTGCTCTGCCATAGCCTGGCTAATAAGGCTTGGTTTTGCCGTTTTTTGCTGCTTTTGCAGTGCTTTTTCAATGATACTCATAGATATTCAATCTTCTGGATAATACTAGAATGAACGGCAGGCGTTGAATTGATGGCAAGAAATCCGATATAGAAGGCAACCAAGACGACGCAGATAAATGAGAAGTACCAAAATTTACGTTTTTCTTTGGCAAGCAGCCCGGAACCTTCAGTGAGCGAGACTGAACCAAAAACAGGCAGGTTTGTATGCCGGTAAAGTTGTACGGAAGATACGACCACCGGTGAGATCTGGCTGGCGACAAAAGCGATCCCCCCGCCAGTGCCCAATGCAAAAACCAACACTGCGGTGAGTAGCAACGGTCGCAAGGGGCCGGAAGGAGCCTCGGGGATCAGTGGTGGCTCAATCACCCGAAAGGTAATTTCGTCTGAGCTGGCATCAACACTTTTCGATATCAGCGCAGCTTCTCGGCGAGAAAGCAAATCTTCGTATTTCGATTTGGTGATATCGTAGTTACGCATGAGGCTGGTTAGCTGCGCCTCGACTTGAGGTAGCTGCTCCAGCTTTTCTGCCAGCAGGTTGTGTTTTTCGACCTGGTTGGCTTCGCGAACCTTCAGTGAGGCAAGCTGGTTTTCCAGCTGGCTGATATTGAGCTTGATATCTTGCAGTACGGCATTGGAATAGGCAGTTGCCGTCGAGGCCCGTTGTTGTGATCCTTGTTGTAGTTGCTTCAGATCGGCGATCTGACGGCGGGTTTCTACCACATCCGGGTGTCTGTCGGTGAAGCGAAAGAGTAGCTCGTCAAGACGAGTCTCGAGTGTGCCCAGGCGTATGTCGTACTCGGTACTGATATTGGCCATCTGCTGAACGGCGAGCGCCGTCTCGTCACTGAGCTGTTTCCGGGCAGTGGCAAGCTGGATATCTGTTTCCAGAATGGTCAGCCGGGTATCTTCAAGTTCATCCTTGAGCGTTTGCAGGCGCCGGTAGTAGTTTTGCTCAGAGCCAGGCATATAGCCGGTGTTAAAACGCTTAAAATCAGCTAGTTGCACTTCGGCTTCAATCAGCCGGCTTTCATATTCTTTTAGTTGACCAATAAGAAATTTGTTTGCCTTATCAGTGTCCTGGCGCTTTTGCCCAACGGTATTCTCGATGAAGACGTCAATGGCGGCCTGGACCACCTTCTGGGTGTAATAGGGATCCGAACCCGAATAGTTGATAGTAAACAGGTTTTCTTCGCCAGCCGATTTAAAGGACAGGTTCTTTTTTAACTTCGCAACGCGTTGGGCAATTACTTCACGCATGACAACGCTGTCTTCAATCTCAGTTTCGCCATCGGTAAAGCGTGCAATTTTTTCGAGGTTTGGGCGGCTTAGCAAGGTTTTGCTCATCAGTGCCAGTTCTTGCGATGGGTCGGTATCCACCGCAATGCCCCGTAGCAAGGGCTGGAGAATAGACTCCGTATCAGCATACACCCGGGCCTCGGAGCTGTATTGATTCGGCATCAGGGTGACCGCTATCCAGCCGAGCGGACAGATCACCCACAGTGAAATGGCTATCCACTGGCGTTGGAGCCATATCCCGCGTAAATACTGTACCAGGAGGTCGAATTGTTCTTTCATGTTGTTCGCTCCTAGAACCAGGCTTCAGGGATAATGATGATATCGCCGGGCAGAATATCGATATTGGCCTGGATATCACCGTCCCTGATGAGATCGCCCATTCTCAAACCAAACTGGCGCTGCTGACCGTTAATGACCCGGATCAAGCGGGCATCATTACCGTCGGCATATTCTGTTAAGCCCCCGACGGCGACCATGACATCCAGCAGCGTCATGTTTTCACGGTAGTTAATAGCCTTGGGGCGAGAAGCTTCGCCGATGACTCGGACCTGCTCGCTGTAGGGGCCGATAAAATCCTCGACAATAACGGTAACAATCGGGTCACGGACATAGGCTGCCAGACGTGATTCAATACTGCGCGCGAGCTCGGTAGGGGTTCTGCCGGAAGCGTCAATATCGTCCACAAGCGAGGTAGAAAGTTTACCGTCTGGTCTTACTGTAAAGGTGCCTGATATTTCGGGGTTCCCCCACACGAAAATATTCAAGCTATCACCTGGGCCAATTAAATAACTGTAATCATTTATATTTCTGGTTAATGAAGGGTGAGTAGTCGCTGAAGGTAAAGTTTGCAAGTTTGAAGGTGAACATCCTGCTAATAAAGCGCCAATAATAAGTGCAGCAAGTAGCGATATATAGCATTTCCCTTTTTGTTTCATAAACATACCCATCCTGCGTATTATGACATGTTTGCTAAGTCTATTTTCTACAGTGTAGTTGAATAATTTTGTTTAACTTATTTAACTATATAATACTTTTTTATGGTGCAGCTTTTTAATTATGTACAATAATCATGTATAGCAATAAAACGGATTGTTATATAAGAGGTCGGGAACACCCATATGCGATATCATGATTTAAACAAAAGCAATACAGTCTTAATAGTGACTGACTTTATTGTTGCCTTTACTGTGTTTGCGTTAGGTTTAAGTCTCACTGAAGAGTATTATTCTGTTAGTTTGCCGAATATTGGCGAATCACTGTATTTTGTTCAGCTCTTTCTGTTCTCATGCACATTACAATTAGCTACGTTAGCCGTAGGTTTATATAACGAGAAGCTAAGGGCGACGAATAAAGGCATTGCTATTAGAATCATGGTGGCAATAGGCCTCGCTTACATCATGTCTTCATTTATATACCTCTTTATACCTGTTTCTTCATTTCCACTATTAGTGTGTGAATTATTATATCTTCTTGCTGCCGCGGGGTTGTTGGTTAGTCGCCACATTGCCCGCTCAACCGATTATACCAACTTCAATCGCAGAAGAGTGGTTGTACTCGGGGCGGGTGAAAGGGCGAGTTTGATTAACTCCTGTATGAAAAGGCGGGCTGATCGGGTTAACTTTGATTTGGTTGGTTATATTCCCATAAATGGCGATAGTCGCGATATAACATCAACGGTTCCGAGAGTAGAAATAATGACATCGCTGGATGATTATATTACCGATAATAATATTGATGAAATTATTATTGGTGCTGATGAAAGGCGTGGCAACCTTCCGACGGATATGTTATTTAACTGTAAGCTTAAAGGTGTGCTAATCACTGATATTATTGATTTTATTGAACGTGAAACCGGGCAGGTAGCAGTCAGCCATATCAACCCTTCATGGGTGATTTATAATGTTAAACCTTCGGGTAATATTGTAGAAAGGCTCAGTGGGTGGATGTTTAACTGTATTATTTCTTCATTTGTCCTGTTACTCACCTGGCCGTTGATTATTATTGCTACATTGTTCATTAAGATTGAGGATGGCGTTTTTTCACCAGTGCTTTATTCCCAGAAGCGGGTGGGAAGACAGGGAAAAGTTTTTTCTATCTATAAATTTCGTAGCATGAAAGTGAATGCCGAAGAAAATGGCGCACAGATGTCGTTTAAATCTGATAAGCGAATTACCAAGGTGGGAGCCTTTCTTCGAAAATACCGTATTGATGAGTTACCGCAGCTATATAACGTGATTAAAGGAGATATGAGTTTTGTCGGCCCAAGGCCCGAACGACCTGAGTTTTGTCAGCAATTTGATGGAAGCATCCCTTATTACAGTCAGCGCCATGATGTGAAGCCGGGGCTGACAGGTTGGGCGCAGCTGAAATATCCCTACGGCGACAGCCTTGATGATGCTACCGAGAAACTGAAGTTTGATCTCTACTACATCAAGCACCGGAGTTTCATGCTCGATGTGCTGATTTTGATTAGAACATCCGAAATTATTCTGTTCGGAAAAGGAAGGTAGTGATGGCTGAGATTGCTGTGCCTAAGACTGTTGGTGCTAAGCCCGCCGGTACAGGCATACACCAGGTGGTGAATGCCATGACGATTGATGTCGAAGATTACTTTCATGTGGCTGCGTTTTCGTCGGTGATCAAGCCTGCACATTGGGAAAGCCGCTACCCGTTGCGGGTTGAGACCAATACCCGGCGTATTCTGAAAATGCTCAACAAACACGGTGTCAAAGCGACTTTTTTTGTTCTGGGGTGGGTGGCCAAGAAGTGTCCGGCGCTTGTCAGGGCGATCGTTCGTGAAGGGCACGAGGTGGCCAGCCACGGTTATTTTCATCAACCGGCCAACCGGCAGTCCCGGCAAGTGTTCTTCAACGATATCGCCAGTAGCAAACACCTGCTCGAGGATATTAGCGGTCAGCCAGTCTTGGGCTATCGGGCCCCTAGCTTTTCGATTGATACCAGTAACCCGTGGGCATTCGAAGTCTTGCACGCTTTAGGGTTTGCCTACTCCAGCAGTACATACCCGGTAAAGCATGATCTCTATGGTACGCCAGACTGGCCCCGGTTTAAGCATGTTCGCGAAGAGGGGGTTATCGAGGTGCCGATCCCGACATTCAACAAACTGGGGAGAAACATTCCTATCGGAGGCGGTGGTTTTTTCCGGCTGTATCCCTATTGGTTAAGCCGGCAACTGATAAATGCCTTTCTTGCCGAAACCAAGCAGCCTTACAGTTTTTATTTTCACCCGTGGGAAATTGACCCGCGCCAGCCTCGGATCATGGGGATACCCGCAAAATCACGGTTTCGCCATTATCTGAATCTGAACAGCATGGAAGCTAAGCTCCACCGGCTATTGAATGACTATCGCTGGAGCACGATGCGCAACGTTTATCTATTAAATGGATTTGAGTCCGATGCAGCAATTAGCAATCAGGAAGTTATCAAGGAACGACTACCCACACTGGGATAGTTATGTAGACAATCATCCGGAAGGCAGCTTTTTTCATTTATCGGGCTGGCTGGATGTGATTGATTCTGTCTTTGGCCACAAGCATCACTATATGCTGGCAGAAAGCGATGACCGCCTTGTTGGTGTGTTGCCACTTTTTGAGCAAAAAAGCTGGCTGTTTGGCCATACTTTGGTATCCACCCCTTTCTGCGTGTATGGCGGTGCGCTGGCGGATAGCTCTCATATACGCAAAAAGCTGGAGGCGGCTGCTTTTGAACTGGGATGCGAGCTCAATGTCGACTATGTCGAATTGCGGGACAAGCATGATGTCGAGTCTGACGCCCCCTGGGTGAAGCACTGCCATCACTCCCAGTTCTCTTTGGCGTTACCTGAAAAGTCCGACGATATCATCGGCGTCATCAAGAAAAAACGGCGTAACGTGATACGGCATTCGCTGAGGAACAACCTCAGTTGGGATACCTCGGATAACTTTAAGTCCTGCTACGATGTGTATGCCGAAAGTGTCAGGGATCTGGGGACTCCGGTGTTTACGCAGAAGCTCTTTACCAAATTGAAAGAAACTTTTCCGGATCGCTGCGAGACCATGCTGGTGCATGACGAAGATCAGCAGCCGATTTCTACTATGCTGAGCTTTTATTATAAAGATCATGCCATGCCTTATTACGGGGGCGGAAAGTATGAATCCAAGGCGCTAAATGGCAGTGATTATATGATTTTTCAGCTGATGCATGTTGCCCATCAGCGTGGTGTGACACTGTTTGACTATGGCAGAAGCAAGAATGATTCGGGGGCATACCAGTATAAAAAACACTGGGGGATGAAAGCTCATCCGCTCAATTACAAAGTGGCATTGGTTAAAGCCAAGTCATTGCCGAATTTGTCACCGAACAATCCGAAGTACAAGTATTTCATCAAAGCCTGGAAGAGGCTTCCTCTTCCGGTGAGTCGCCTTATTGGCCCAATGCTGTCGAAATATCTGGGGTAACTGTATGAAAGAGCCGTTACTGTATTTGTGCCACCGTATTCCCTATCCCCCTAATAAGGGAGATAAAATTGCCAACTACCATATCCTTAAATTCCTGAGCCGGCATTTTGATGTCTATCTTGGCTGTTTCATTGATGATCCGTTTGATCTCCAGTACAGGGCCAAGGTCGAGCAATACTGCAAGGAGAGTATGTTTGTCCAGATCTCTCCGGCTTATTGCAAGCTCAAGGGAGTGACTGCGCTATTTACGGGCCAGCCAATCACCTTGCCTTATTATTCACGAAAAGCCATGCAGCAATGGGTTGATGCCACCATTGAAGGCCATCAGATTGACAAGGCGCTCGTGGTGTCCGGTTGTATGGCCCAGTACCTGATTGCCAGTCCCCACTCTCCCCATACCGTGATGCATTTTGTCGATATCGACTCTGACAAGTGGCGTCAGTACGCCGAGAAAAAACAAGGCATCATGCGCGCGATCTACCAGCGCGAGCACCGTGTGCTTGGCGAGTATGAAAAGAAAGTTGCTTCGAAGTTTGATGTTAGCTGCTTTGTGACCAAGGCCGAGACGGAGGCATTCCGTTGTATTGCTGAAACGCCCTTTCGGGAGCGGATCAAAACGCTTGAAAACGGCCTGGACAGCGAGTTCTTTTCACCCGGTTCTGCCGTTCCAGCAGAGGAAAGCTATTGTCTGGAAAAAGAGAACTATGTGGTGTTTACCGGTGCGATGGACTACTGGGCCAATGAGGATGCCGTTGTCTGGTTTGCCAATAAGGTGTGGCCTAAGGTGCTGGCCGAGGTGCCGGACGCTAAGTTCTATATTGTTGGCAGTTCGCCGACGTCCGGAGTCAGGGCGCTGGCAGACATCCCGGGGATCACAGTGACGGGGCGAGTCGTCGATGTACGGCCTTACCTGCAGCATGCCAAAGCCGCAGTCGCTCCGATGCGTATTGCCCGTGGCGTGCAAAATAAAATTCTGGAAGCGATGGCAATGTCATGCCCGGTGATTGCTTCTCCACAGGGAATTGAAGGATTGGAGAACTACCCGCCGAGCCATGTAGCTGTGTCTGAAAGTGCCATTGATAGTGCCCGCTGGGTGATCGGTAAACTTCAGGCAGAGCAGTCAGAAGCCAAAGCATCGAGGGAGTGGATAGAGCAGCATTACAGCTGGGATGCCCAGCTCTCTCCCTTGCTTGGTTATTTGCAGTGTCACCATGCCTAGATTTTCACAAGGAGGCTGAAAATGTGTGGTATTTCAGGGATCTTTAATCTGCGTCAGCCTGATGTTATTGATAGGCCCTTGCTCGAAGAAATAAACCGGTTGCAAAGTCATCGCGGGCCGGATGATGAAGGATATTTTTTTGATGAGCATATTGGGTTGGCGCACCGCCGCTTGTCGATCATAGATCTTTCCGGGGGACACCAGCCGCTATTTAATGAGGATGAGTCGGTTGTCGTCGTTTTTAACGGAGAGATATACAACTACCTTGAGCTTGCCGACGAACTGGTTGAACTCGGGCACCAGTTTGCTACCTATAGTGATACCGAGGTTATCGTCCATGCCTGGGAGTCATGGGGAGAAGACTGCATCAAGCGCTTTCGGGGGATGTTTGCTTTCGCTGTATGGGACAGAAATAAGAAACAACTGTTCCTCGGTCGCGATCGACTCGGCAAGAAACCGCTGTTCTATACGGTCACGGCGAAAGGACAGTTTCTCTTTGCCTCCGAACTCAAGGTGTTGCTGGGTCATCCAGATGTGGATACCACGCTCAGGCATGAAATGGCGGAAGAGTTCTTTATGTATGGCTATATCCCAGAACCATACAGTGCCTACAAGTATATTTTCAAACTAAATCCCGGCCATCATCTGACCCTGACTCCTGGCAGTGAGATTGCCCCGAAGCAGTATTGGGATTTGTGTGCGCCGGAGCAGGTGTTGTCCTGGGAGCAGACTCAGGAGTCACTGCTCGACAAGCTGCAGGAGGCCGTCAGGATCCGGCTTGCCGCGGATGTGCCGCTCGGGGCATTTCTGTCCGGGGGGGTGGATTCGAGTGCAGTCGTATCGCTAATGGCATCGCTGCAAAGCAAGCCGGTCCACACTTGTGCGATTGGTTTTAGCGAGCAGGCGTATGACGAGAGCGAGTATGCCCAGCAGGTGGCCAGCCGTTACGGCACAGCGCATTGCCAGAAGATCGTTGATCCGAACGATATCAGCCTGATTGACACCTTGGCCGATATTTATGACGAACCTTATGCCGATAGCTCGGCGCTGCCAACATTCCGTGTCTGCCAGCTTGCCAGTCAGTCGGTGAAAGTTGCACTGTCCGGCGACGGAGGGGATGAAATTTTCGGTGGTTACCGGCGCCACCGGCTGCACCTGGCCGAACAGCGGGTTCGTAATGCGATCCCGGGTCCGATCCGTAAATCTGTGTTTGGTCCCCTGGGGTATCTCTATCCCAAGGCCGATTGGGCCCCGCGCCCCCTACGCGCCAAAACGACCTTCCAGTCGCTGGCGATGGATGCCGTAGAAGGCTATGCCAACTCAATCTCCAAGTTACGCCGCGGTGAGCGCCAGTCCCTGTTTAGTAACGGCTACCAACAAAGCCTTAATGGCTATGACGGTATCGAAATTCTCAAACATCATGCCCGTTTTTTTACCACTGATGATCCTCTCAAACAGATCCAGTATCTCGACATCAAGACATGGCTTGTCGGTGACATCCTGACCAAGGTTGACCGGGCAAGCATGGCCAACTCGCTGGAGGTCAGGGCGCCGATGCTGGATCACGAGTTTGTCGAGTGGGCGTACTCCATTAACAGCAAGAATAATATTCGCAATCGCGAGGGGAAGTATGCCTTTAAGCGCTCGCTGGAAAATCATGTCGGGCATAACATTTTATACCGGCCCAAAATGGGTTTTAGCATGCCGATTTCAACCTGGTTCAGGACCAGCCTCAAAGACACATTAACTCGGCATGTGTTGTCGACCAATATGTGTGACAGCGGTTTTTTTGATGTCGACTGGCTGAAAAAAATGATCAGCGATCACCAGCAGGGCTATCGGGATCACGGGGCATCACTTTGGTGTTTGTTGATGTTTTCACTCTTTATGGCGAGGCAGTAGCAATGAAAATTCTGACCATTACCAGCCTGTTTCCGAATGCTGCCGATCCCAAGCATGGCGTGTTTGTCGAAACCCGGTTAAAGCAACTGCGCAAGCGCTACCCCGAGGCCGAGATAACGGTCATCGCACCTGTTCCCTGGTTCCCATTTAAATCAGCGATCTTTGGTCAGTACAGTATTTTTGCCAAAGCCCCCTCTTTTGAGAAGCGCTTTGGTATGCCGGTCTATCACCCCCGTTATGTGGTGATCCCCAAGATCGGTATGACACTGGCGCCTAAAACCATGGCATTTGTTTTGTATCGCCAAATCAAGGCGCTGATGGCAGAGGGCTATGAATTTGATTTGATAGACGGCCATTACTTCTATCCGGATGGTGTAGCCATTGCCGAGGTCGCGAGAAAACTCAACAAGCCGTTTACCGTCACGGCCAGGGGCTCGGATATCAACCTGATCCCTCAGTACGACACGCCACGGCGACAGATTCAGGAGGTCTTTCAGGCCAGTAGCCATAATCTGGCGGTCTGCGAAGCACTTCGGCAGGAAATGATTGCATTGGGGGCAGCGCCGGAAAAGGTGTCAGCGTCCCGTAATGGTGTCGATTTAGAGCTTTTTTCCTTTGCCGATGAACAACAACAGCGCGATGTTCGACAGCAGCTGAAGCTGCCCATGGAAGTGCCTGTCTTTCTCTCGGTCGGACTGCTTATCGAGCGCAAAGGGCATCACCTTGTGATTGAAGCCATGAAGGCGCACCCGGAGGCACAGTTGCTTATTGCCGGAATGGGGCCTGAAAAATCACGGTTGAAGCGACTGGCCAAGAAGCTGCATGTATCCAACCGGGTGACCTTTCTCGGCGCGCTTTCCCAGCCGGAACTCGCCCGCTACTTTCAGGCTGCCGATTTATCTGTGCTGGCGTCAAGTCGTGAAGGCTGGGCCAACGTATTACTGGAATCAATGGCCTGCGGAACCCCTGTCGTGGCGACCAATATCTGGGGTACGCCGGAGGTCGTCAAAGCCCGTGAGGCGGGTGTCTTGGTGGCGCGTAATAGCCGAGATATTGCGGCTGCGATTGAGCAACTCCTCAATACCCGGCTTTCCCGTGCCGAAACCAGGCACTATGCCGAACAGTTTTCGTGGGATGAAACTACGGAACAACTGTATCGGATTTTTTCTGAGCTGTTGGGTAACGATCAACCTGATGACCCTTTATTACGCCGAGACACAGAGGCCGATATGAACGACGAAGAGGTAACAGTATGAAAATACTTTATCACCACCGGGTGGCTTCAAGGGATGGGCAGTTTGTTCATATCGAGGCGATCATTGATGCTCTGAGGCAACAGGGTCATGAGGTTATCATTGTTGCCCCGACGATTTCGGATGCGACCGAGTTTGGTGATGATGGCGGCTGGATGTCGAGGCTCCGCCATGCTTTGCCTGGTTTTGTCAGTGAACTGCTTGAGCTTGGCTATAGCTTCTATGACTTCGTGAAACTGGTACAGGTTATCAGGAAGCATCGGCCAGATGCTGTCTACGAGCGTTATAACCTGTTTTTGCCTTCGGGGGTCTGGGCTAAGCAGTTGTTCAAGCTGCCGTTGATTCTGGAGGTTAACTCGCCGTTATACAAGGAACGTGCAGCTTATGGTGGGATCCACCTGCCGATGCTGGCCAAGTGGTCCGAGCTTTATGCCTGGCGCAATGCCGACCATATTTTGCCGGTGACGCATGTACTGGCCGATTATTTATATCAGGCCGGTGTCAGAAAGAGTGATGTCACGGTGCTGGCTAACGGGATTGATGCCAGCCAGTTTAATGTGATCACCCATTACGACAGGTTGCCGGATCTGACGGGGAAAACCGTGATTGGTTTTGTCGGCTTTTGCCGCGAGTGGCATCGATTGGATTTGGTTGTCGAAACGATAGCCGAGATGAGAAACCCTAACCTGGTGCTGTTGATTGTCGGTATCGGTTCGGTATTGGATGAATTGCAGCAAAAAGCCCGTGAATTACATATCGATCAGCAGCTATGTATCGCCGGTCTGGTCAGTCGGGAAGAGATGCCCGAATGGCTGGCACAAATTGATATTGCTCTGCAACCGGCAGTCACCCCCTGGTGCTCACCGCTGAAGCTGATTGAGTACCTTGCGACAGGCAAGGCGGTAGTCGCTCCCGACTCGCCCAATATCAGAGAATTGCTAACACATGAGTCGAATGCCTTGTTATTTGAAGAGGGTAATAACCAGCAGATGCTGGCAGCCATCAAGCGGTTGGTGTTTGAGCCTGATTTGAAGGCTGATGTTCAGCAACAGGCGGTTGAGACTATTGAAAATCGGCAGCTCACCTGGCACCAGAATGCGGCAAAAATCGTTCTGCGCTTTCAGCAGTTATTACGAGATAAACGTCACGCCATACAAGATGTTGTCGTGAAGTCAAATTGATAGATGTGCCAGGCCATAATGAAAAGGTGTTGAATGGATAGGGAAGTCGATAAACATGTTTGCCATCTTGTCCACGGCTTTCACGTCGGCGGGCTGGAAAAGATTATCGTTAATTGCATCAACCAGCTGGGAGGGCAGTATCAGCATACGATAGTGACGTTGACCCAGGCTGGAGAGTTGGTCAAGGAGTTGCCGCCTTCGGTTACCGTGATTGAGCTGAACAAGAAGCCGGGCAACGATTTGTCGTTGTATCCGCGTCTTTACCGGATTCTTGCCGATAGCAAACCGGATATTTTTCATACCTATAATCTCGGCACTATCGAGTACCAATGGGTGGCATGGCTGGCAAGGGTGCCTCTGCGGGTTCATGCCGAACATGGAAGAGATACCTATGATCCGTTCGGAAAAGTGGCCAAATATCGTTATCTTCGCCAGATCAGCTCATGGGTTATCCATCATGTTGTTGCAGTGTCAAATGATCTGTACCAATGGCTGCAGCTTGATGTGGGCATTAATAAAAGCAAACTGACCTTGATCGTCAACGGGGTGGATATTGAGTACTTCTCACCGCATTTTCGAAAGCCGAATACGGATAAATTTATTATCGGCCATGTCGCCCGCCTGCAGGGAATAAAAAACCAAAAGTTGCTTATTGACGCTTTTCAACGCGCATGCCATCAAGACCGCGATTTTTCGCAACAGGCTGAGTTGATTCTTGTTGGCTGTGGCGATGAACTGCCGGCGCTGAAAGCCATGGCAGACCGTGATGCTCAGCATGCCGGGCAAGTCATCTTTGCCGGCAGGCAGCAAAATGTCCGGGATTACTATGCGTGTTTTGATGTCTTTGCGATGTCGTCGATAGCCGAGGGGATCCCGGTCACGCTGCTTGAGTCGATGGCGATGGGCGTTCCTCATGTGGTGACCCGCGTCGGCGGGATCCGGGAAGTGGTTCTGGAAGGAGAAACCGGATTCGGTGTGGAAAGCCAGGATCGTGATTCGCTGGCCACTAGCTTGCTAAATCTCTTTCATGACCAGGCCTTGCGTGATGGCATGGGGCAGATGTCACGGGAAAGAGTTGAGCTACACTTCAGCCAACTGGCAATGGTTGGCGCTTATGCCGATCTTTATCATCAAGGAGACTGAATATGGATAATGTCGAACTGCTTCCTGTGATCATGGCTGGGGGCTCGGGCTCGCGATTATGGCCTCTTTCTCGTTCACTATACCCTAAACAGTTTTTGCCTTTGATGGGAAAGGATTCGATGTTGCAGGAAACCATTGCCAGGCTGGCTCCGCTACCTTGTCTTTCACCGATGATCATTTGCAATGAGGAACATCGGTTTGTTGTTGCCGAGCAGTTGCGCCAGCGCCACTATGATCACTGCGGGATTGTTCTTGAGCCTGTCGGGCGTAATACGGCCCCTGCGATCACGGCAGCGGCTTTGATGGCATTGGAGCTGCAATCAGATCCGCTGTTGCTTATTTTGGCGGCTGATCATGCCATTCTTAATCCGGGAGGCTTTACGGATGCCGTGTCACGAGCCATTCCTGTTGCAGAGGAAGGTAAGCTTGTGACATTTGGTTGTACTGCATCCACGCCAGAGACTGGTTATGGCTATATCAATATTGGTAAGGCTTTGTCTGAAGAGGTTTTTCAGGTCAAAGGCTTTGTCGAGAAGCCGGATCTCGAAACTGCAGAGCAATATGTCAAATCGGAAGAATATCTCTGGAATAGCGGTATGTTCTTATTTAAAGCGTCAGCATTTCTCCATGAGCTAGAGAAATATCACCCTGACATACTGGCGCATTGTAAGGAGGCCATTGAGGAACGAAGTCTGGATTTAGATTTTGTTCGCTTGGGGGATGCGCCTTTTCGTGCCTGTCCGAGTGACTCTGTAGATTATGCCGTCATGGAGAAATCGCAAAATGTTGCGGTAGTTCCTATGGACGCCAGCTGGAGTGATATCGGTTCATGGCAAGCGCTATGGGATATCAACCGTAAAGATGATAACGGCAATGTGATAGCTGGCGATGTGTTCCCGCAAAGTAGCCGTAACTGCTATATCAACGCACAACACCGCTTGGTGTCTGTGGTGGGGGCGGATGATCTGATTGTTGTCGAGACCAAAGACGCTATTTTGGTTGCTAACAAGCACAAAGTTCAGGAAGTCAGGCACGTGGTGACCCAACTGCAGCAGTCGGCGCGTAATGAATGTTTGCAACACCAGGAGGTTTTCCGGCCCTGGGGATCGCATGATGCGATTACCGAAGGCCATCGATACCATGTGAAAAAAGTGAGAGTTAAGCCGGGGGAAAAAACGACGACACAAGTTCATTATAACCGGGCCGAGCATTGGGTTGTGGTGACCGGGACGGCCAGAGTCCAAAACGGTGATAAGAACTATTTACTGTCAGAAAATGAATCAACTTACATTCCAATTGGCTCTCCGCACTCTTTTGAAAACCCGGGCAAGGTGATGTTGGAAATTATCGAGGTGCGAACAGGCAGTTATCTCGATGATGATGATATTGAACGCCTTGATGCGCCTGATGGGTATTTATAGTTCCTTCCCGGACTGAACGTTGAGTCAGGTAGAGTGGTGAACTTGTCAGGCAGAAAACAGATGACATTATCGCTGTACTAATGGCAGTTAGTCGCTGAAATTACAGTGTAAACTGAAGCTTGATTGAGTTTCGATGTCAGTCTGGCGGTTATCCCCCCCATGAAATGAAGAACTACAATTAGTGCCTAGCACACTGAGTATAAGAACTAATAAAGGAATGATATTTATCGTAATTATTATGATGAGTTTCTTCATTGTTTCTCTTTTCCTCTTTGGGTTCGGACGCTTTATTCCATTCGTCAATTACCTCCTGATATAAAATCTAGATAAAAAAAGTGGTTATTTTGAGTCATCATTAAGAAAAGGTGGCACCTTATTGCTTCGGTTTTTTAATTTGGGGCCTAACGCTTTCGGCTGTTACCTTTCAATTTGAGCCGGGTCTTGAGATCTGGCTGAGTGTCTAGCAGGGAAAACAGGTCCTGTTTGGGTAATACCAGCAGCTCGCAATAGTCGGTCGCTATAACGTCAGCATTACGGGGTTCCTCCGAGAGGAGGGCCTGTTCGCCGAAGAACTCACCGGCGCTTAGCTTTACAGGTACTTGCTTGCCAGTTATGACTTCAACATTGCCGGTGGCAATAAAAAACATGGCATCGCCAGCCTCTCCCCGGGCAATTATTTTCTCACCTGGCGCCGCCATGCGTGATTTTAACTGGTTGGCTATTGCCTTAATGGCGCTGTGATCTAGCGAGGCGAACAAAGGGACCTTGGTGATGAGAGCATTATTATCCAATCGCTTACTGGCCACTTGGGTGATGTGCGCCTGAAGATCAGGGTGAGCTGCGATAATGCGATTGAAGTCGTCCAGCTGCAGAACCAGCAATTGGCAATAGCTTATTGCCGTAACGGTTGCACTGCGGGGCTCTTGGGTAAGTAATGCCAGTTCGCCGAAGAAATTACCGCTGCCGAGGCGGACGGGCTGAGGTTTGGTTGCGGCCTCGACAGCCCCGCTGGAGATAAAATACATGGCTGTGCCCGGCTCTCCCCGGGTAATAATACACTCGCCCGGAACCACGAGCCGGGGGGTAAGCATATCGGCAATTTCACTGATCTGGTCTGCGCCTGTCTTGGCGAAAAATGGCACCTTGGCGACGAGTTTGTCCGGTTCGAGGCCGAGATCCAATTTGGGTTGACGGTCCATGATACGGTTACGTTTGTCCAGCTCGCGAACCAGATCATTAAACACTTCCTGGCTGATAATATTTTCGTCGAGCATTTGGTGGTAGCTGGCTTCCTCAAGGCGCAGGGCAACACGGACTAAGTGACGTTTTTGCAAGGTTTCTGCGTATTCTGGATATTGTAGTCGCAGCGCATCCAGGGTCTGCTGGATTGCCTGCAGGCGCTCTATGAGCAGAGGTTCGAGTTCTAAGGCCAGGTTTTCGCCAAACAAGGGGGGGATTTTGTCATGGCAGTATTCTATCAGTGCAATGACCGCTGTTTCGTGAACGCTCAGGACTTCAAAACGATTGGCGAGCTGGATTGCCAAAGGACGGGAGAATCCCATAGTCCGCTGCAGCCACAGGGCTGATCGACACATCACACCAAATTTCAGTGTATCCGTATAAGCTTCCTGATAGCCCCGGACGTTGCCGATTTTTATACCGTCTTGCAAATCATCGGCATGGAACAGCAATGAACGGGTAATTTTGGCCGAGTCCAATCCGTCCGAGAAACGTTTCAGATAAAGGTGGCGCTCATGGTTGGTCAGTGTGCTTAACCCGACTCCAAGGGTCACCGTATCGGATTGCTCGCCTTTTGACATCGAGTGTTCAACCCTGTTGAGGCGCTGCTCGTAGATGTCTGCGACACCGGTGGCGATGGTTGGCTTGATGTTGTCAGTGTGGGCGGCATGCTCAAGTCCTTCGCGGATCCGCCGAATCGATAATGCCATCACGCGGTTGCGGATCATCCGCTCTGTCGGAGGAAGCCGGTCAAGTCCAAAAAAGCGCATCATTGCTCCCATGGTCGGGGCATTGACAAACAGTGTGAATAGCACAAAGCCGGTCACGAGAGAGGCGACAAAGGTCTTGATGTCATCTGAGATGCCCGGTGTTTCGAGGATCACCAGCGCCAGGGCCAGCGAGACGGCGCCACGTAGTCCGCCCCATAACATGACGGTACGAAAGGCCAGGCTGATTTGTTGCCCCAGGCCGATTTTATTGAGAAACGGCAGCACCAAATACAGCACGGCGGTGCGGGCTGTAAAGGCGGCGATAGTCAGGGCGATCAACGAGATAAAATGTGCCGAGGTAAAGTCCACCAGTACCTTGGGGACTATCAGGCCCACCAGGAAGAAGATCAGTGAATTGGCCCAAAAGACCAGCTCTTCCCATGTCTCGGTCAGTGTATGCCAGGTATGCGGGGAGATCTGGGTACGACCGAATGAGTTGATAACCAGACCTGCGGTGACGACGGCCATGACCCCCGAGACATGCAGGTAGTGCTCGGCGAGCAGAAAGCTCAGGTAGGCAAGGCAAATAGTGAGCGTGATTTCGACCAACGGCATATTGCGCAGTTTGCCGATCAGGGAGGCGGCTGCCCAGGAGGCGAGCAGGCCAACCAGTATACCGCCGAAAAACACCTCGAGAAATTTGCCGGCTGCAGAGATGACCCCCGCGTCGGAGTTGCCGAGCAGTATGGTGACCAGAATCGTAAACAGGACGATGGCCGTCGCGTCATTAAACAGGCTCTCGCCTTCAACCAGTATGGTCAGCCGTTTGGGGGCACCCAGATTTTTGAAAATGGCGACAATGGCAACGGGATCGGTGGCAGAGACAATAGCCCCGAGCAGCAAGCAGGCTACCAGGCTGACTCCCGACACGCTCCAGACAAAGACCCCGACCAGCATAGTTGAAATAAGCAGGCCGAGAATGGCCAGCAATAAAATAGGGCCGATATCTGTCATCAGGTGACGGGCATTGATATTCAGGGCGGACTCGAAGATAAGTGCGGGCAAAAAGACGAAAAAAACCACTTCCGAAGTGATATCCAAGGCCTCGAGCGAGGTGAGGAAGTCCCCGAGGATCCCCGGCGGGTCAAGGTTGCTGGTAGCCAGTACGATCCCGCCCAGCAGGGAGCCAGCAACGGCGAGCAATACGGTGTAGGGGAAGTTGATCCTGTTGGCAATTGGCAGCAGCAGGCTGGCAATCGTCAGCAGGCCGATCAGTCCCAGCACCAAAAGAAATGTCTCATGCATGCCATCGCCTCCTGTTATGCATCAGGCCTAGATCCAGGGCGGTTGCCGGAAACGTTGTTCGGCATATTTTATCGGCCAGATAATTTTTGCCTGCCCGTCGAATAGCTGGACCATTGGCAGGTAGAAGCCTTTCATAAACGGACCGGTCATGACCTCGTTGGCAGATAGGGCGTTCGGTCCCGGGGCGGACGAGAACTGGTAGTAATTCCAGACCCCTTTATAGGGGAGCTGGCGGATGATGGTTGTCAGCGTATCGAAGTCCAATGAATTGGCGGTATTGAGGGCCTTGATTGCCATTCGGGTATAGTCGTAGTGAAAACCCGCCGCCGGAATCGTGGGCTCCTTGCCGTATTTAGTCTTAAACCGCCTGACCCACCACCTCTGCCACAGCGCGATAGGCATGGCCGAGTCCATCGCGACCACATAGTTTGCGGCATCGCCCGTCATTTCATGCCAGTTACTCAACCAGCGCAGACCATGGCCGAGTAACAAGGCTTTCACGCCGAGCTCTTTGAACTGTTTGACGAAGCTGCTGACGGCAACGTCACCGGTTGATGTCATGGCTACCAGCGAGACCTGCTCGGATTTGTATTTGTTGATCAACTGACGGAATTCGGTCTGGTCCAGTGCCGCGGTATCGAAGGGCAAAGGGTTAAAGCCCGCCTCTTTGAGGCTGAGCATCAGTGCTTCGCCCCAGCCTCGTCCGAAGGCACTATCCTCGACCAAGATTGCCGCACGTCTGTTGGCAGGCTGCCAAAGCCCATGTTCCAACAGATACTTGAGAGGGGCACCATAAAGGCCAGCGAGTTTCGGCGGTGAGGGCCATCCCTTGAACCAGCCTCGGTAACGCTGGGGATCATCGTTTATTTTGGCAGCGATATACTGTGATGCCCCCAGATGGCCAAGGTGAATCGTATTGAGATCGGCCGTGATATCCATCAGTGCCAAGGCGACGGATGAATGCCAGCCCCCAACCATCAGTTTGACCCCTTGCTGTTGGATAGCCTCGGTCGTGGCTTTTACGGCAATTTCCGGGCTTGACTGGCTGTCTACCCATATAACTTCAATATCATGCAGTTCGCCATTGATGGTTACCGGGGCTTCACCAGCTGCCAGGGCATCTTCAAGTGCCATCAAGACCCCTTGTCTGATGGCATCACCGGTCTGTTTGGCCGGGCCGCTGAACGGTCCGCAAACACCGAGTTTCAAGGGAAGGTCGGAGTTTTGGGGAATATCGGCAGCATCCCGGGTACCAAGGACACCCGGCGCGTACACGGAGAGAGTGCCAGCCGCGCCAAGCATACTGGCGGTGTGGATAAACTGCCGTCTGTTTAACGGACTAAAGCGCGCTTGTGTATTGCTTTGTTTTAAGTTCTTCAAGGTCAGGCCTTTGCTTTCTCATTAGCGGAGGCGCGGCATGTCGTGCGCTGATGCCTATCTATTCAGGTTAGCCTAAGTGTTGGTGGTTGCCGGGGAAGAAGGTACACGCAATAAGTCAAGCGAGGTTGTCTGGGCGTCTATACTCACTTTGACTGGTACTTTTTTTGCTTATTTATTGCTAACGGGTGCGGGAGGAATTGAATGGGGCTTTTGCAACAAAGTCTTAAGGCCCGAATGACTGCCTATTTTTTGTTGGTATCCGTGCTGGTCGTGGTGGCGCTGGCATCGGTGACCTACTTCCTTGCGGCCGAAACTCAAAAAGAGATCGCGATTGATCAGTTTGATTTGACGGCTGATCACAAAGAGTTCGAAATTAACCGCTATATCGCCGAGCAGATAACTGTTGTAAGGAACATTGCAGAGCTTGATGAGCTTCGGGCTGCTGCTGATGCTCTGCTGGCCGAAGAAACAGGGACGGCGGCATACAAGACGGCTCATTTTCAGTTGGCAGAGGTGTTGTTTCTTTCGACCTTCCTTGATTACGGCTCGGCAACGGCCTCTGATCTGACAGAGGTGTTTATGATGACCAGAGTCGGCGGCCGGGTCTTCTTCTCGACGCAGCCTGATGATGAAGGTGGTTATCGGCTAAACCATCAATATTTTGTTCAGGGACAGAAGGAAACGTTCTTGCAGAAGGTGTACCCCAGCCCGGATACGGCTGCACCGACCTTAACCGTATCCACTCCCCTGCTGAGCCCGACTGGCGAGTTGCTCGGTGTGCTGGCCGCCCATGTCCGCTTGTCAGTATTGGTCGAGATTGTCAGTCGGCAAACAGGGCTGGGGGAAAGCGGTGAGGCATACCTTGTCGATGCCCATAATCGTTTTATCTCTCCCGGGCGGTTCGGTCATGCCTCCTATCCGCGAGGAGTTCATAGTCAGGGTATTGAAACGGCCCTGCGGGGCCAAAATGGTGCAGGGCTATATGATAACTATGTCGGCGAGCCAGTGATTGGCAGCTATCGGTGGCTGCCTGAGCTGGGGCTGGCCCTGATATCAGAAGTTAGGGCTTCAGCGGCACTGGCACCAGCCAATCGGTTTGGCGTTATGGTACTGGCTGTCGGTTTGTTGGCTGTCGGTTTGTTGAGCATCGGTATCTATCTGATTGCCGTTAGGATCACCCGGCCGATTTTGGCTGTTACTGAGACGACACTGAAAATCAGTGCCGGCGATCTGACTCAGACTGCCCCGGTGCTGACTAGGGACGAGACCGGGCTGCTGGCGCAGAACTTCAACCAGATGATTGCCAGGCTGAAGAAAACGCTCGACGACCTGGCCGAAGAGCGCGAGAGATCTGAGCATTTGCTGCTTAATATCTTGCCGGCTCCCATTGCTGAGCGCTTAAAGCATGGTGAAGACACAATTGCCGATAGTTTTTCCGAGGTCACAATCTTGTTTGCCGATATTGTTAACTTCACGCCGATGTCTGCCGGGTTGCCTGCAGCAGAAGTGGTGGGCTTGTTGAATGAAATATTCTGCGAGTTTGACAGCTTGAGTGAGCGCCGGGGATTAGAAAAAATCAAGACCATTGGTGATGCCTACATGGTTGGGGCGGGAATTCCTATCCCGCGTGATGATCACGCTGAAGTGGTTGCCGAGACGGCACTGGATATGCTCGACGTCATCGCATGCTTTAACCAGCGCCATGGCAAGACGCTCAGTATTCGCATCGGCATCAACAGCGGTCCTGTTGTTGCCGGAGTGATTGGCACCAAAAAGTTTATCTATGATATTTGGGGTGATGCGGTCAATACCGCTTCCCGGATGGAGTCGCAGGGGTTGAAGGGTGGCATTCAGATCACAGAGGCAACCTATAAGCACTTGAAGGATGATTACGAGTTTGATGATCGCGGAATGGTCGTGATCAAGGGAAAAGGAGAAATGCACACTTATATGCTTAAAGGGCGTAAGGAAGAAGCGATCAACGAATAAGGATAAGTGTATGAAGTTATTTTCCGGCATGCTGATGGTTTTTGTACTTGTTTTAGTGGGTTGCGACAGTCAGCCGTTACAGGAAAAAGAATTGCGTATCGGATTGATTGCGCCGATCAGTGGGCAGATCCCGGAAGTCGGTCTGGCAACAGTAGAAGCGGCCAAGCTGGCGGTACAGGAAGTCAATGAGCGGGGCGGTTTGATTATTGATGACGAACGCTATCATGTTGTGCTGCTGATTGAGGATAATCAGGATAATGCCGAACAAACCATCAGTGCGGCGTTGCGGCTCATCAATCAGCAAAATGTCAGTGCCATCATTGGCCCTCAGGCAAGCCGAAATGCCATTCCTGCTGCACGGTATGCCGAATATGCCCAAATTCCGATGCTTAGCCCCTGGTCGACCAACCCGGAAACCACACGAAACAAGAAATGGGTATACCGAATTGCCTTTAACGACACCTTTCAGGGGCAACTGATGGCAAGGTTTGCCTATCAGGATTTGGGTTATCAAAAAGCAGCAGTGTTATACGATGTCTCCAGCGAGTATAACCGCAATTTGGCCGAGGTATTTCGTGCTGCTTTCAGGGAGCAGGGGGGCAGGGTCGTTGCCTATGAGCTCTATACCCGCGACGCGCCGGATGTGACTGAGCAGCTGCGTCGTATTCAGGCTGCGGCCCCAGGGGTACTGTTTTTGCCCAATTATTATAACGAGGTACCTGAGCAGGCACGGTTGGCCAGAGAGCTTGGCCTTGATGCCATGTTGCTTGGCAGTGATACCTGGACGCAAATTCCGGAGAAGGATCGAGACGCGCTTGAAGGGGCCTATTTCAGTACGCATTACGGTGTGAATAAAGCTGACGGTGAAGCAGTACATTTTAGGGCACGCTATAGAGAGGCCTATAACAAGGAACCGAATGATGTTGTGGCGTTAACCTATGATGCTTTCGGAATGCTGTTTGAAGCGGCGAAACGTCATGGTGGGACTGATCCGAAAGGCATTCGTGATGCATTGAATACCCTGGGAGGTTACGAAGGGGTGACCGGCCGAATTGAATACAGAGAATCTGGCGATCCGTCGAAAAGTGCCGTTCTGCTTGAGATTAAGCAAGGAGAATTTGTTTTTAAGCGCAGGATAGATCCGGAATGATTGAGAAGCCTTCTGATTAATATGTAACAATACCAGTAAGTTAAATATTTAGACGGGTTAGGATGACCAGGGAATAAACTATGATCAGATATGCCAGGGAAGGAGACAGCCGGAACTTAGCCGCGCTCTCTATACAAGTATGGTTACACACCTATGCCAGGGACGGGATCCGGGCTGACATTGCACAATATGTCTTGTCTACGTTCACAGAAAGCCATTTTGAAGCGTTATTGCTCAATCCAGACTACCGCATTTTAGTGTATACCGACGGTGAGCACCTGCTCGGGTACATTGCCGTCAACTTAACATCCCACTACAGAGATGAGTCTAATGGCTATGAGGTGGAGACCTTGTATGTACAGGAGCACTTTCATGGCAAGGGAATTGGAAAAGAGCTGCTTGCCGAGATGCGCTCTCAGTTTGGCGGTAGTTACTGGCTCTCGACCTGGGTACACAATGATCCTGCAATCGGGTTTTATAAAAAGCAAGGGTTTAGAGATATTGGCGAGGTGTTTTTCCAGCTAGGTGGAGAGCAGCACGAAAATCGTATCCTTGCTTTTTCTGATAGCTAATACTAGATAGGAGCTAGTCTTTCACCTTTTTAGTCCTCTTCGATATCGTGTTTTAGATTGCCTGACGGCAGTAAAATTGTCGCATCTAGATTCATTGGCGCAGTGATTCAACGTCCCCTGTTCTATGCCTCATGTCGTATTGTTTCCATCTGTTATAGGGGGTATGTGGCTGCTCTGTTCTACATCGGTTTTCTCTAATTGTGTTCCAATGCCTGCACTGACTCGTTAATTACGGGTCTGTAGCTGTTGCTGCCTTATCAAACAAGGCCGCGATAGTAGCCCCCTTGATTTGTAGGGGGGGCGGTGAAATGGACTTCAATGGGGTGAATGTTCTTCGATATTTGCCCCAATCTTCAAGGAACCACGTCCGCTTCTCAAGCTGTTCGGTGTCAGCAAAGTCTGTTGAAAGACAGATCGCCGGTATGACATTGCGCAGATCGAATGCACTAGATATTTACTGGACTGGAGAAATTATGAGTGAGTTAAAAACAGCAGCGTTGCGTGCACTGAAGTTAATGGATCTGACTACCCTTAACAATGATGATACCGATGAAAAAATCATTGCGCTTTGCCGCAGTGCCAAGACGGTTGTCGGCAATACGGCGGCGATATGTATCTATCCGCGATTTATTCCTATTGCCAAAAAGACCCTCCGTGAGCAGGGCACTCCCGACATTCGTATTGCGACAGTCACGAACTTTCCGCACGGTAATGCAGATATTGATATTGCAGTAGCCGAAACAAAGGCAGCGGTGGCTTATGGTGCCGATGATGTGGATGTGGTTTTCCCGTATCGAGCTTTAGTCGCCGGTGACGAGCAGGTCGGCTTCGAGCTGGTCAAGCAATGTAAGGCAGCCTGTGGCGATAAGCTGTTAAAGGTGATTATCGAGTCGGGTGAGCTGAAAGATGCAGGGCTGATCAGGCGCGCGTCCGAAATATCGATTGATGCCGGTGCTGATTTTATCAAAACCTCAACGGGTAAAGTTGCCGAAAATGCCACGCTTGAGGCAGCGGAAATCATGTTGAACGTGATTAAATCCCTGGGAGTCGAAAAGAGCGTGGGCTTTAAGCCTGCAGGCGGTGTAAGTACAGCCGAAGAAGCACAGCGTTACCTGGAGATGGTTGACGCTATTATGGGGCCGGAATGGACCGACCCTATGCATTACCGCTTTGGAGCGTCGAGTTTGCTTGCCAATCTTCTCTATGCATTGGGAGAAGGTGAGAATGAAGTAGAAGCTAGCTACTAAGCTTCGCTAGGTCTGAGGCCGAATTATCTACCTCAGACCGCTACGATGATAACTTTCCGGATCGAGCCAGCCGCTGCGGCGCCTATGGCTCGATTTTATGTATAGAGGTTAGTGAAAAGGCATGCCTGTACAGAAGACGCGTTATCATGCAGTTGCCGCAGAGATCCAGCTCCAAATCGAGCAACGAATTTGGCTGCCCGGAGAGCGGATCCCCTCGGTAAGAGAAATGAGCAAAATTCACGGTATCAGTCCGATGACAGTGCTGAAGGCTTATGAGCTCCTGGTACTGGGCGGGTGGATTCACGTCAAAACCAAGTCAGGGTATTATGTAACGCCGCATCATAACCGTTTGCCCGAACCCGCGCAGACATTCCCCCAGATGTCGAATCGATCCATTAATATCAATGCACATGTGTTCGAGGTGCTGACCGCATGTAAGCGTGATGAGGTGATGCCGTTCGGTTCGGCTTTTCCTGATCCTGAGCTATTCCCATTAAAACACCTGGGGCGTGCTTTGGCGCAAACCGTGAGAACCATGCCACCCCAAAGTGCGGTGACTGACCTGCCTCCGGGCAGTGTGGCCTTGCGCCGTGCTATTGCAAAGCGCTATATCCGTGACGGTATTGATGTGTCGATAAATGACATTGTGATCACCTCGGGAGCGATGGAGTCACTTGGGCTTAGCCTGATGGCGGTCACTCAGCCGGGTGACTCCGTAGCCATCGAATCACCGGCATTTTACGGGGCGTTGCAAACCGTAGAGCGCCTGCACCTGAAAGCCGTTGAGATAGCGACCCATCCACGTCATGGTATGTCGGTCGATGCACTGAAAGAAGCCATTCAAACCCAGGATATCAAAGCCTGCTGGCTAATGAGCAATTTCCAAAATCCGCTGGGTTCGTCAATGCCGGAAGCCAACAAGATAGCGATCCGGGATTTGCTGGCCGCGTCCGATATTCCTTTGATTGAAGATGATGTCTATTCCGAGCTTTATTTCTCCGAGGAAAAAACCAAAGCCATTAAAGCCTATGATGAGCAGGGGCTGGTATTGCACTGCTCCTCTTTTTCAAAATGTCTGGCACCGGGTTTTAGGGTTGGGTGGGTTGTTGCCGGACGCTATGCCAGACAGATTGAACAGCTTCAGCTGATGTCTACGTTATCTGCAGCGGTACCCAACCAACTGGCGTTTGCCCAGTACGTGCAACACGGAGGGTATGACCGCCATCTGAGACAATTAAGACGCCAGCTCGAATTACGGCAGCGGCAGATGCAGTATGCCATCGAACAGTCTTTTCCCAGAGATACGAAAATCACTCGCCCGGCTGGTGGCTATTTTTTGTGGGTTGTGCTGCCGGAACATATCAATACCGAGCACTTACTGCAGAGCCTGCTCAAGGAGCATAATATCAGCATTGCTCCGGGTACCTTGTTTGCGAGTGATGGCAGGTACAAGCATTGTATGCGTATCAATTGCTCTTATTCTTGGTCTGAACTAACCCAGGCTGCCCTTAAGACACTGGCCGAATGCCTGCATAAGGCTTGCTAGTGTGACTGTAAAAGGGTGAGGAGCATACTTTTTACATCGTGATGAACGATATCAGTTGTGCTCCAACACCCATTTAGTGCTTATTTATGCCCAGGCTCTTAGTCTCTGGGTAAAGCGTTCTGGTTCTTCCAGTGGCGGGGTATGACCGCTTTGCTCGAAGATATGAAGTGTCTGGCGGGCAAATGGTCGGGAAAGGGAAAGCCATTCTGACGGACGGGCAATACTGAAATCTTTTTGTCCCATCAGGATGAGTACCGGAACCTCGATTGCCGAGGTGTACTGCTCAATGTCAATATTGGCAAAAACGTCTCCCCACATTTTATCGAACAAGGCACTATGGGCAGTGAGTCCTTGCCAAAGCCAGCTTTCGTCATAGGCATGATCAGCCCAGCGCCTGGCCCTCAGCCTGCAGCAAATATGGATAAATTTTCGTTCGGGATCCGATCGAATGTCAGATCCTAGCAGGCCGATATCCGTCTCAAACAGTGCCTTTCGCAACTCGTCGGCATTACTTTCCCAATAGCGTTCAGCAGCTTGGTGGCTGTCCGGGCTTAGGTTCGGCGATGCGCCGCACAGGACAACTTTGGTGATATGGGCGGGATAGCGTTTGGCATAATCTAGCGCCATGTACGCATGGCCTGAGTGCCCCATGATCATAGCCTGGTTGATTTCCAATTTCTGTCTGATGTACTCGATATCCTCGCTGATTATTTTCAGGGAGATATCGTTAGCTTTGGGTGAGTGATTTGATGAGGCAAAACCACGGTGATCGATGAAGATACACTGAAAGTGCTGGCGAAGCGTTTGTGGTATGGCTCGGTCATAGTAGCGGGCGCTACCAATGATCAGCAAGGGAGTACCTTGCCCGTCAACTTTAACCTGTAGTTGGTAGCCTTCACGATCGACGGTAAGTGTCGGTGAAAATAAGGTGGAATTCATAATACTCATTCATAGTTAATCATTACAGAAAGTCCCTCCATCCTTATCGGGATAGAGTTACGGAGTTAGTGAGGTAATGATTAAAATCGTCAGCGAACGAGTTTCATGTCTTTACTATTGCCATGCTTAGCTTGATTAGAGTGTCTGTAGTGTAAGGCCAAAGACAACCAAGATCCAATGGTAAGGTTTAATGGCACGGCTCAAAGGTTAGGGAGATCGATGATCTCCCTTTATTCACTGTAAACCAGTGACATAGTATTAACTGAAGTAGCGCAAGCTTTTCGCCAGCAAGTCGACAAAACCCTGACGATAGACATCGAACAGCACGGTTGCATTGGCCGGCTTGCCGGAGAGCTGATAGCGATCGACGACTGTCATCCCTTGGGTATATTCACCTTTGGTTTCAATTCCAACCCAGCAGTCCTGCGCGGTGAATAGCTCCGGTGCAAGCAACCAGGCAATGGTACATGGGTCATGGAGCGGTGCGCCTTCAAGCCCCCACTTAGGATCGCGATGGTAGATCATAAAGAAGTCGAGCAAATCGGCGACCACATCGGATACCGGGTTGTCGATGGCGCGGATCCGCTCGATATCTTCATCCATGATTTGGGCCCTATGGGTGACATCCAATCCGCACATCGTGATTGGGATGCCGGAACTGAACACCATATCGGCGGCCTGTGGATCGACATAGATATTAAACTCGGCTGCCGGTGTCCAGTTGCCGGTTTCAGCCCCGCCGCCCATTAGGACGATGCGTTCTATCTTGTCTGTCAGTTCGCGATGGGTTGCCAGTAGCAGGGCTATATTGGTGAGCGGTCCTGTCGGTACCAGCGTTACTGGTTTGTCACTTTCTTCAAGGACGCGCGCCATCAGCTCTACGGCATGCTCTGTTTGCGGCTCAAACCCAGGTTCGGGCAGTGACGGGCCGTCAAGGCCGCTTTCTCCGTGAACGTTATCGGCAATAATGAGCTCTCGGGCCAGTGGCTTTAAAGCACCGCCGGCAACGGGTATGTCGCTGCGACCCATCAAGGTCAAAATGCGCAGGGCATTGTTGAGAGTTTTGTCCGGAGTCTGGTTGCCTGCACTGGTGGTAACAGCCCTGATATCCAGGGAGGGGGAGGCACAGGCGAGGATCAGGGCAATAGCATCATCGTGACCAGGATCGCAGTCAAGGATAATTGGGCGGCTCATGGGGGTACTCCATTGTTTTTTAAAGAATGTACCGTGTTAAGTGGAAGAAAAGTGTGAATAGTGCCGGGAAACGGAGAAACGCTTTGTAATGGTTGTTTAATTGTGTAACACCGGTCATTCGTCATTGGTTTTTGCGAGGCTTTTAAAGTTTTTGTAATAAAATCAGTTGGATAAATTCAAATGGCTGTCACTGTTCTGTCACCAAGGTAGAATACTTTTCTCGATCTTAATTATCTGATAATAAAAGGTAAAACCATGAAATCGAGTCATATTCTACTTCTGCTGTCGTTGGCTAGCACAGGAGCGGCTGCCTTTGAGTTAGGTGCGCCAAAAAACAATAACACCGATAATCTGGTGTGGACCGGGCACCTTAGCCCGGATACCGATTCTGTAACATCGGCGTTGATTGCCGCCCATATTTACGGCGGTACCGCGGTGGTTCCGGAAGGGATTAATCCGGAAAGCCAGTTTGTGCTGGATTATTGCCAGATAGCCGCGCCTAAGCCATTGAATGATTTTAGCCAAAAGGCGGTTGGCCTGGTTGATTTCAACCAAAAAACTCAACTGCATCCGACCATTGACGAGAGCAGCATCGTGGCAATCGTTGATCATCATGCGATTGGCGGAGCACCGGTCAATATGACGCAGGTTACCCCGATAGATATCCGGGCCTGGGGATCTGCCGCTACTATACTGGCTGATCGTGCCGAGAGCCTGGATATTGATTTACCCGCCCATTTGGCCTGTACAACGCTGGCCGGGATACTGTCCGATACGGTTGTGTTCCAGTCTTCGACGACCACTGAATACGATCGTTACTATGCTAAAGAGTTGGCAAAGGAAGCCGGTATCGTAGATCTGAAAGCGTTCGGTCAGAAAATGCTGGAGGCCAAGTCGGATCTAAGCCATATCAGTGCGGCTGAAATCCTGACCATGGACTACAAAAACTTCTCCTATGGGGGCAAGAAGGTCGGTATCGGAGTGGCGGAAACCTTAACTGCCCAGCAGCTGCTTGACCGTCGTAATGAGTTTGTCGCTGCTATGATTTCCTATAAAGAAACTCAGAAGCTGGATCACCTGTTCTTTGCCGTAATAGATACCAAGAACAAGCGCGCCAATCTGTTGTGGATTGATGATATCGATGCGGCTATCGCGGCCAAAGCCTTTACGGGCCAACCAAAGCAAGGCTGGCTGGTATTAGATGGAGTGACATCTCGTAAACGCCAGATTGGTCCTGCGATACAGGGCGCGATTGAAGGCAAGAAGTAACTATACTTACCATCTTAATATGGCCGCGGAAATGACTCTGCGGCCATTTTGCTTATCCCTTTTAATGGCTCTCTAGACAAATCCGGGCAAAACGTCGCTTCCCTACCTGATACATCTCGGTGCCCTCTTTGGGAATGAGCTGAGTATCCGTCATTTTCTGACCTTCAATCTTAACAGCCCCCTGGCGGATCAACCGTATTGCCTCGGATGTTGAAGCTACCAGCCCCGCCTCTTTGAGCACATTGGGAATTGCCAGTCCGTGCTGTAATTCGATAGTTGCCAGATCATCGGGCATGACATTGTGTTTAAATCGTTGTTCGAAGGCCTGTTCGGCGAGATCGGCGTCCTGCTGAGTGTGAAAGCGGGCCACTAACTCTTTGGCTAAAAGTATCTTGATCTCCTTCGGGTTTCTGCCTGTCTGAATATCAGCTTTTAGCTGGCTGATCTCTTTGAGTGATCTGAAAGACAGCAGCTCAAAGTAGTTCCACATTAGGGTGTCGGAAATCGACATCAGTTTGCCGTACATACTGTCGGGTGACTCGTTAACACCAATATAGTTGTTGGCCGATTTCGACATCTTTTTGACCCCATCAAGACCAATCAACAACGGCATTAATATCACCACTTGAGGCGACATTCCATGATGTTTTTGCAGCTCGCGTCCCATCAGCAGGTTAAAAGTCTGGTCGGTGCCGCCCAGTTCGATGTCTGCTTTTAGTTCGACCGAGTCGTAAGCTTGTAGCAGCGGATAGATGAACTCGTGGATGCCGATGGTCTGATGTGCAGCGAAGCGTTGTTTGAAATCTTCCCGTTCCAGCATTCGGGCCACTGTCTGGCAGGCGGATAGCTTCAACATACCTTCGGCGCCGAGCTGGGATAGCCAGCGTGAGTTGAATTCTATGGTCGTTTTTTCAGGATCAAGGATTTTAAATACCTGCTGCTGGTAGGTTTCGGCATTGGCCAGCACCTGCTCGGTCGTCAGTGGCGGGCGGGTGGTGTTTTTACCTGAAGGATCACCGATACGGCCGGTAAAGTCGCCGATTAGGAAGGTAATATGATGGCCGAGATCCTGAAACTGACGGAGTTTGTTGAGGATCACCGTATGGCCTAGGTGGATATCCGGTGCGGTCGGATCGGCGCCCAGTTTAACGTGCAATGGTCGGTTGTCGCCAAGCTTATCGGCCAGTTCTTCTTTGGGAATGATGTCATTGGTACCGCGTTTGATAATGTCGAGTGCTTGTTGCAGTGAAGGCATGAATGTTCCTTATGGACTTAGTATGGGAGGCTGGCATGACGAATTTCATGGCGCACAGAATCAGTCGTGCTATCGCAGTGTCTGATATTAATCTCGCTATCTCTTACGGCTGTTACCACTTTATTTGACAGGGTTTATCTCATTTCTGAGTTTGATTTAACGGCTTTTTGATAAATATCGAGGGTGTTTGTTAGTAATCATCATAATGACGATGGACAATGCGGAAAGTTAGCAGTTATCACGAACTGTGATAGGCTTGCTTGACGGTGATGAAAACGAGTAAATCTGTGATGTATAGCTTTGAACAGCTGAAGATTTTTGTATCGGTCTGTGAGCATGGTTCTTTTTCTGCTGCCGCCCGCAAGTTGAAACGTGCTCAGTCAGGCGTGAGCCAATCAGTGTCGAATCTGGAAATTACCCTCAATCAGCAACTTTTTGACCGAAGCGGAAATACGCCGGTGCTGACTCCCGAGGGAAAGGCATTGTTGCCTATTGCCAGGTCGATCCTCCTGCAGCAGTTGCATTTTGATCAGAAGGTGGCCGCGCTTGAGGCACGGTATGAGCATGAACTGGTGCTGGCGGTCGAGGAGAGTCTGATCGGCACTGAGCTACTTGGCAAACTGGGTGAGCTGGCAGAGCGTTTTCCTATGACCAATATCGATATCACGGCGGCCTCGACATGTGATATCAAGCAAATGGTCAGCGAGGGCCAAGCCCATATCGGTGTGGTCTATGCCGATGGCAGCATGCAAGACGATATTGATTTTGTCACGCTTGGCTATAACCACTTTATTACCGTTTCATCGCCTTCCCATCCTTTGGCCGAGTTGCCGAGTGTCAGAGATACCGATCTACGCAATTATCGACAGCTGGTGCAGCGCTCGGCGAGCGGTAAAGAATTGTGGTTCAGCTATGCCATCAGTACCCAGGTTTGGTATGCCAGCTCCCATCAAATATTGCTGGCACTGGCCGAGCAGGGTGTAGGCTGGACGATTGTGCCGGAGCAACTGGCTGCCGTCTCGATTGAAGCGGGAACTTTGAAGGCACTGAATATCGAGTATGAGCCCAATGGCTGGATGAATACTATTGATTTGGTGACGACCCGCCGTCAGCAAAGCGGCCCGGTCCGCGAAGCGATTGTCGAGGCATTACGGGCTGCTTTCGGCCACTGATTCAGGCGAAAGCAGTATTGGTTAATATCTGTGATTTGTTATAGTCATTAGACAGTTACCATGCAGAGAAAGCGAATATTATGATAAAAGCAATAGGGTTGTTGCTAAGCCATTTGGCTATGCTGGCGGTCGGCTTTGCCGCTGGGATTTATGCCTTACCTATTCTGATAGCCCCAGATAGTCCTTCTTCGGGCGAGGTACAGCAGGCGGCGCAAAGTGCCCAGTTTAGCGGCGAGTTCCGCCGTGATTTAGCTGACAGCGATTTTTTACACTGGGGGGAAGGCCGAGTTTCTATTAGTTCTGATGTGATTTCGTTCCAGGGCGAATTGGCACCGGGGCCGGATTATAAGCTGTATTTGTCGCCGCAGTTTGTTGAAACGGAAGCCGATTTCAATCGGTTGAAATCCAGTATGGTCAAGGTGGGTGAAGTGAAAACCTTCTCGAGCTTTATGGTACCGCTGGACTCGTCTATCGATCCTGCTCAGTATACGACGGTGATTGTGTGGTGCGAGACGTTTGGTGAGTTTATTACCGCCGCCCAATATCAATAAATCGGTAGTCTGTGTTGTTAATATGCAAGGTTTTGCATTTTAATTTAGTGGATAATGCATGGAGAGAACATGGAAATACAAGCTGTACTGTTCGATATGGATGGGCTGATCTTTGACACCGAGGGGCTTTATAAAGTGAGCTGGCAACTTGCTGCCAGTGAGCAGGGGCTGGTGTTGGATGACGACTTCTACCGAACATTTATTGGTGTCCAAGATGCCGAGTGTGAACGCCGTGTGGTCGCCAAGTTTGGTGACAAGCTTGATCTTGAACGCTTCAAACGTGTTCGCAACAGTGATTTTCATACCCGAAGAGCGCAAGGCGTTGCCTATAAGCCCGGTTTTGACGTGTTGTTCGGAGATCTGAAAAAGAAAGGGCTTAAATGTGCGCTGGTAACGTCATCAGCATTGGCTGAGGTTAAACACCATTTTAATGGTTCTGACTATCTGGCGCAGTTTGATGCGGTGATCACCTCGGAAGATGTCGTCAATGGCAAGCCCCACCCTGACTGCTACCGAATGGCATCAGAGCAACTGGACATAGCACCAGCAGCCTGTCTGGTACTGGAAGACTCCAATAATGGTATGCGGGCCGGGTTGGATGCCGGTTGCAAGGCGGTGATGATCCCGGATTTGTTGCAGCCCAGCGATGATGTTGCAGAGAGAGCCCATGCGGTGCTGGACAACCTTGGTGATGTCACTCGTTTACTGATGGCCTAGCTTTCAGGCCAAATACAATTCATATGAAGTCCAGCCAATCGGTGTATTGGCTGACACTTTCTTCTCGGCGTTAGCCACAACCTCTCGCTATAAAATAGATCATGCAATAATTGATTTACCTCAATTGTCACACAAAAGTTTCTGGCATATGCCAGAAACCAGGCGTATAAATGGCATATGCCAAAAACAAAAAGTACTTATGGCAAGGATTTCACAAAGCAAAGTGACAATAAAAAGGAGTCATAAATCATGATCACGGCAATTCCGATGAATGATGATCACATCGCCAGCCACTTTTCTAAGGCTGAGCATTTTCTGTTTATTAATGAGCAAGGCGTAGAAGTCAGCCGACATGAAAACCCGGCTCTAGCTGCCCATTGTGCAGGTAAAAAAGCGTTGCTGAAGCTGTTGCTCCAGCATCATGCTGAGCGTGTCGTAGTGCGTAATATTGGTCAAAAAATGTTAGGTAAGTTGCTTTCGCACCAACTGTCGGTCACTCAAACCGATTCCGGTCGCCGAAGTGCACAAGAGCTTGTCAGCTCAGAAACGGCGGGGCTATTTTCTCTGACTGAAGCTGATCAGGGGCGCCCTTCCCCTAACCATAATGGTTGCCGTCATGCGGAACGTCGGTGCCACAGCCAAGGTCATAGCCATGGCCAAGGACAAGGACATGGTCACGGTAAAGGCTGTGGCAAGAGGCATGGACAAGGCAAGCAAGGACCAGTTAAACATGGACGTGGTGGACAAGGACGAGGAGAGCATGGTGGGCCGAAGAGCCATCACTGCTGTCACAATCATACCTGTTAATAGATGATAGTGGCGTTCCTATGACTTCATATCAGCTTACGAAACAAGCTCATAATCACTGCATGGTTTGCGGACCCGTTGACAATACACCTGATTCATTACAGTTAACGTTTAGTCAGGATAGCAAAGGGAAAGTAACGGCCCCGTTTCAGGTAACAGCTCGCCATCAGGGGTATGATGGGCTGTTACACGGAGGAATGACCAGCACCTTGCTGGATGCGGCGATGACACACTGCTTGTTTGCGCACGGTGTTCAGGCGTTGACTGCCGAGCTGAAAGTTCGCTTTATTTCCCCGGTCTGCACCGGACAACAAGTTATGGTAACAGCTGATCTTGTCGGGTCTAGAAGAGGCATTTACCAACTGGAGGCGCAAGTCACCCAAGGACAGCAAGTTTTGGCAAGGGCGTCAGCCAAATTTATAGAGCCTAAAAAGTAAGACCAGATGAGCATATATGCAGCTTAGGGGAGAGTTTTGTCTATTCGCAGCTATTTTCTTCTAAACTGTGCTTGGTTGCATATCTCAGTGTCGGCCTATTACAATGTTTTCTAGATTGAAGCGCCGACTCGTCGTCATACCTGATGCTTTGTGCTCTCTGAAAGGCCTAAATATTATGGATAAAGCTAAACATCTCATGGAACTTGAAATATCAGAGTCTATTTCCCTTCAGGCTCTTACGCAGTTTCATGCCAAAGAGCTACTGGAAACAGTGAATACCAGCCGAGACGATCTTTCTGTTTATATGCCATGGACTGATACACTGACCGATATGGCCGGAGCCAGGAGCTACATTAATGCGCGTAAAAAAGGGAAGTTATACGGCTCACAGTGGTTTGCGATTTATTATGATGGCGCCTTTAGCGGCGTATTCGGGATTAAGTATATTGACCCTGTCACCAAGGTTTCAGAGTTAGGTTACTGGCTTTCTACTGCTGTACGTGGCCACCGCATCATTAACCAGGTTCTTAACGTGATTCTGCCGTATTTGTCATCATCCACAACGGTGGATACTGTCGAGTTTCACTGTCTTGAAAGTAATGAGGCAAGTATCAGGGTCGTTGAGCGGGCTGGCGCCAAGTTGGTCAAGTATGTTGGTAACAACATGGATATACCGAATAAAGATCAGCGGTTGGGCATTTATGCGCTTAAACTGTAGGTCACCTCAGTTGGATAAATCGAAGATGATAGGTAAGATGGTTTGGGTATAAGAATAAAAGACGAGTATTTGTGAAGAACCTCTACCATTTGATTGATTATAATAGTTTGAATCAATTGAGAAGTAACCCATCCTACGAACCCGAATCTCTCCAGCAAGAAGGTTTTGTGCATCTTGCTTATGATCACCAGCTACCGTTCATTATTAATCACTTTTTTAAAGGAGCGTCAGGGATCCATTTGTTGGAAATAGCTCCCTCACTGTTGCATGCTGAGGTAGTGGATGAAGCCCCGGCCGGCATCGAGGATGACGGTGAGTTGTACCCCCACTTGTACGGTGCCCTTAATGCAAGTGCTGTTCAGCGACTGTATGCGTTATCCATTGACGGTGAAGGTGGCTTTACCAAAACAGAAGTGCCGTTTCACTTATAACTCAACATGCTGTTAAGCCCCCATGGCAATATCCCGGGGGCTTTGAGTAAAATGATTGACGAGTTGCTTATCTATTCCTCTCTCTGGTGATGATTGACCTGTCTACAGGTGTAGGCTTTACCCTCTCTGCTTGTTGAACCAAGAGAGGTAAAATAATGGTGTCGATAATTGCTAAGCGCGTTCCTATTGCTCATCCTGTCATCGCTTTTTTACTCAAAATGCCACCAACCCTAAAGGGGGTATCACTCGCATTGCTTTCGACAGCATTGTTTACAGTGGTTGGCGTGCTGGTCAGGGTATTGAGTGACTCAATTGATTTGTTTCAGATATTGCTGTTCCGGCAGTTGGTGTTTCTGAGCTTGCTGATGCCTGCGATAGTTGGCAACCTTGAAGTGCTGCTGAAGCCGAAGCGCCTTAAATTACATACATTTCGTATCCTGGGCGCGTTCGTTGCACTGTATCTCGGGTTTCTGACGGTCAGCAATATTCCGCTTGCCGACGCTACTGCGCTTGGTTTTACTCAGGTGCTGTTCGTGGCCTGTATCTCGCGGCTTTTTCTGGCTGAGGCTATCTCGTCAACGCGCCTGTTTACGATTGTTGTGGGTTTTATCGGTGTGATGCTGGTGGTTCAACCGAGCTTTGAGCAAACGTCGATGTTATATACCTTGTTAGGCTTGATTGCTGCGCTGGGAGCGGCTGTGGCCGTCATCTGCGTGAGGAAAGTGGCCCAAGTCGAGCCGCGCATCACGCTGCTGGCTTATCAGGCTATCTTTGTTGGGTTAATGGCTCTGATACCAAGCATTCTGGTATGGCAATGGCCAAGTGGTTATGAGTTGGCTCTGCTGATTGGTGTTGGCGTACTATCATCCATCGCACAATGGATTGGCGTTACCGCCTACAAGTATGGAGAGGCGAATGTTATTGCCAATATGGAATATACCAAGATCATTTACTCCTTACTGTTTGGGTATTGGCTGTTTGCTGAAAAGCCTGATGCATGGGCAATGATAGGAGCCATCGTGATAGTAATGAGCGCCGTGTTACCGATGCTATTTAAGAAAAAAACTAAAGCTGAGTAGGTATAAAGAGGGGAGCTATGCTGACAGTGACGCAATTGGCGAAAGCCTGCAATATTTCACGTACAACGGTCTTGTATTACGAACGAGTCGGTTTACTTAAACCGACAAGTCGTTCGGAGAACGGCTATCGCTGGTACGGAAAGGAAGAGGTGCAACGGTTGCAGACGATCCTTTCCTATCGCTCTTTCGGCCTGCCGGTAAAAGAAATTGCTCCGCTGATAGAGCCGCATGACGATATCAAGTCGGAACAGACCCTACGTAACCAATTTAACGCGCTGGAGCAGGAAATTCAGACCCTGCGTCAGCAGCAAAAAGCCATCGTGATGCTGCTGGAGCAACCGGTACTGCTTGAACAGAACATGATGACGAAGGAGCGTTGGGTCGAGATCATGCGGATGGCTGGCTTGAATGAACAGGACATGACGAACTGGCACATACAGTTCGAGAAAATGGCCCCGGAGGCACATCAGGAGTTTTTGGAATCTCTCAATATCGACAGTGAGGAAATTGAGAGAATCCGCCAGAAATCAAGATAGTTGTAAGTCCATGGTTCTCTGGACGCATAGATACAATGTCATACAGACGGATACAAATGAGGTAATAAAACACTTAATCATTGATATTAATGATAAAAATAATCATTTTTCATGGGGGCTCTACTCATTTTGTCGTTGTGTGGCTGGTATCGATAAGGTGGCCATATCGTTTTCGCTTTTTTCATATGTTCTAATGCCTTTTTTGTTATTTGAATCAGTTTGGTGAATATGAAAAAGGTAATTTTAGCGGCTTGCCTGGCTATGTTTATGAGTGGATGTGCCCAACAGTCATTTGTGATGTCTGACAGCAACAGTGAGATGAAAGAAGAAAACTCTCAGCACTTCTTTATTAATGGACTGGCTCAGGAGAAGGAAATCAATGCTGCTGACGTTTGTGGCGGTATTGAAAATGTATCACGAGTCGAGGTTCAGGAAACGTTCCTAAACGGTGTGTTGAGGACGGTTACATTTGGTATTTATACACCTCGAGATGCGAGAGTGTATTGTAAGGCATAAAGACACACTGCCTGCATATACAATAAAGCCTGATACTCCATCACATGGTTATCAGGCTTTTTTGCTAGCCGGAGGATAACTGTCAGACTGTTATCAGCCAGCCCCGAGCGTATTAGGCCGGAATGTCCTTGGCGATGTTGGACAGGGTATCGACTATTACGTCAATGTGCTGTTTTTCGATGATCAGCGGTGGTGACAGGGCGATAGTATTGCCCATGCTGCGTACCATCACTCCCTTGTCGTAACAGCGCTTGAGAATATCGAAGCCTATCGGCTTGCCGTCTTGTGGCTCGGCAAACTGGATTGCACCGATGAGGCCGTAGTTACGGATATCGACAATAGATGGTATGTCTTTTAGTGAGTGCAGGCCTTGCTGGAAATACTGGCCGATTTCGCCGCTGGCGCGCTCTAACAGTCCTTCGCGCTGGTAGATGTCGAGGGTTGCCAAACCTGCGGCACAGGCAACCGGGTGCCCGGAGTAGGTATAGCCATGGAAAAACTCTACCGCCCCTTCCGGTGCGCTGTTGACGACGGTCTGGTAGATCTCGTCTTTGGCGAACACTGCCCCGAGTGGCACGACACCACTGGTGATCCCCTTGGCCGAGGTAATGAGATCCGGCACCACATCGAAGGCCTCCGAGGCAAATGATGCCCCCAGACGTCCCCAGCCAGTGATAACTTCGTCGAAGATCAGCACCACATCATGTTTGCTACAGATCTCGCGCAGGCGGCGCAGGTAGCCTTTTGGCGGTAGGATCACACCGCCGGCACCAGAAATTGGCTCGACAATAACGGCTGCCACGCTGTCGGCACCGTGGAACTGAATTAGTTGCTCCAACTGCTCGGCTTTGTCTGCCCCGTGCTCGGGTAGCCCCTGGCTGAAGGCGTTGTTGGCGATATCCAAGGTATGGGACAAGTGATCGGTCGGCAGCAGAGGGCCGAAACCTTTGCGGTTAGGTGTCAGGCCACCGACGGAGATACCGCCGAAGTTGACACCGTGGTAGCCCAGCTCGCGACCGATCAGCTTGAACTTGCCGGTATTGCCTTTGGCCTGTTGGTAGGCGAGGGCAATTTTCAGTGCACTTTCAACGGCCTCAGAGCCGGAGTTGGTGAAAAAGACCTTATTTAGCCCCGGCGGGGTGAAAGAGACCAGACGCTCAGCAAATTCAAAGCCAATGTCGTGGCCGAAGTTAAACGGTGAGCTGTAATCCAGCTCGGCCACTTGCTTGGCCATCGCCTCGCCGATTTCTTTGCGGCCGTGCCCCGCGTTGACACACCATAGCCCTGCGGTGGCATCAAGCAATTGGGTCCCGTTATCGGAATAACAATACATGCCCTCGGCACGGTTGATGATCCTTGGATCGGCTTTGAAATTACGGTTTGCCGTGAACGGCATCCAGAATGCATCGTAGCTGACTTTCTTTTCCATATGCTGGCTCTGTTGTTATTGGTGTTGAGCTGAGGTTATCGATATGTTGCAAGTTGGAAAATCACTACGAATTAAAATAAAGGTTTACCGCTATCAAACATTTCCTGTCGGGGCATTGAGCTCGGTTTGCAGGAAACTGACAAAAGCCCTTGCCGCGCTCGAGAGGTAGTGGCTTGATTTCCAGCCGATGCCGAGATGCAAGGGGATCGGTGGCTCGAAAGGTACTGTCACCAAATCGGTTTCGTTGCCGAGGATGATCGGCAGGCAGGTACAGATACCGATCTCCTTGCGGACCAGCGATTTGAGCAGCTCAATCAGATTGGTCTCGAAGCGGATATCGGGTGTGATTTTTTGTTGCTGGCAATAACGGCTGACAGCCTCGCGCAGGAAATAACCGTCGCGAAAGAGGACCAAAGGTTGCTGGCAGAACTGTTCGAGAGTGATGCTACCTTTTACGGCGAAAGGATGGGTACTGGGAACGCAGGCGACGATCTGTTCCTTGGCCAGGGTGACATGGCGGATCTGATCGTGGCTGCGATCGGAGCGAATAAGCGCCAGATCGAGTTGGCCGTCAAGGAGCATCTTTTCCAGCGTTGCGGTTCCGGCTTCCTGAATGTTGATTTGAATTCCCGGGTAGGTCTGCTTGAACAGTGCCAGTGTATCGGGCAGATAGTACGAGCCGAGCATGGCGGATACACCGAAATTAATTACTCCGCTGTCGAGCCCTTTTAATTCCTGTAGCTCCTTCTTGGCCTGATCGACATCCTCGAGAATTTTTCTGGCATGACGCAGGAGCACCTGTCCGTCGGCCGTCAGGCTCATCTGTCGCTCGGTGCGATTGATTAACTTCAACTCTAGTTGCTGTTCCAGCTTCTGGATACTGATACTCAGCGCCGACTGGGCGATACCCAGTTGATCGGCTGCCTTGGTAAAGTTGCCTGTTTGCGCCAGAACGGTGAAATAGTGCAGTCGTTTGATATCCATATTTACTCCTAAGCCGACGAGTCCATTAACCGCCATTAATCTATTTTATATATGGAAACTATATTTTCCATATATTGTTAATATCATCTTGTGCTCGTTATAGTTTTGTTAAAACAGCCGGTCAGGGAACTTGGTCGGCTATCCAATAACAATCAGTCAACTTCATCGGGCCGGAGAGCCTGTTAAGAAACAAAAGGAAGCTATCCATGAAAATTGCACCTGCATTGAACGAGAGCATCAGCCAGTACCACGGTTTTACGGTCAGCCCTTATCCTGCCAACCCGCGCTTGCAAGTGATTACCTTGGAGAAAAATACCCTGGATCGCTTTATTGATTTGAGCGCCAACTGGGGATTGCAGGCGCTGGAGTACAAGCCGTTTTTGCGCTATGCCGTGGCTGATGCGCTGGACAAAGCGTGTGATTATCAGCTGGGTAAGTTCCTGGTTGCAACGATGGAAAATCGTGATACCGGAGCTTTCTTGCTACAGGCTGACGAGCAGGCCCAGGCGGCGTATGAAGATACCGACGAGCAGCGAGACTTTTTCGTCAAGCTCTCGACGGCTGTTTCTCATCTGATCGGTATTCCGAATTTTGATGCGATGTACGGCAAGTACTATGCCCGCTTCACGGTGAAGAACGAAGACAGCAGTGACAGCTACCTGCGCCAGGCTCATCGTCGGATGGAACTTCACAATGACGGCACCTATGTTAACGAGCGAACTGATTTCGTCCTGATGATGAAGATGGATGAGAAAAACATGGAGATGGGGGATTCCTTGTTGCTTCACGTGGATGAGTGGCAGGATCTAGAGCGCTTTTACCATCACCCGATGGCGAAGCAGAACATCGTCTGGGGTGCGCCGCCAAGCAAGAATGTCGGTTATACCATAGAGCACCCGGTTTTCTTCGAAGAAGACAGTAACGGCAAACCGCATATGCTGTTTATCGACCAGTTTGCCCAGCCACAGAACATGCAGCAGGGGCTCTACCTGCACCAGATGAGCGAGTCGCTGGAAAACGACACCAACTGTTTCAATGTCAGGGTCAAAGTCGGCGCTATGCTGGTGGTCCAGAACCATTGCTGGCTGCACGGCCGCGATAAATTTGTTGCCCATGCCGGCCTTAAGCGTGAACTGCTGCGCCAGCGTGGTCACTTTACTCGCTAAGTCATTTTCGATTTATGTCATCATCGATTTAAGTCGCAATCGGTTTAAGTCTTTTCCGATTTAAGTCAAAGTCGATTGCCGGAATAAGTGCAATGGCATAACAACAAAGGAAAGACGCACGCCGCAGATATTGCGGCGAGCTGGTATCAATGGAGTGGTAACGAGTGAGTAAGGTCTACGATTACATCATTATCGGTGGGGGGATTGTCGGGGTCTCGACAGCCTGGCAATTGCAGCAGCGCCATCCGGACAAATCTATTTTGCTGATAGAAAAGGAATCTGGCCTGTCCCGCCACCAGACGGGGCATAACAGCGGCGTGATCCATGCCGGTGTGTATTATGCGCCGGGCAGCCTGAAGGCCGAATTTTGCAAAGCCGGAGTGGAGGCGACAACCCGCTTTTGTGCCAGGCATGACATTCCGGTCGAGAACTGCGGCAAGCTGCTGGTTGCGACCAGCGAGCTTGAAATGGAGCGGATGCAGGCGCTATATCAACGCTGCCGGGAAAACGGGCTTGAGGTGACATTGCTCGATCAGAACGAGCTAAAGCGTAAGGAACCCAATATCGAAGGCTTGGGTGCTATCTTGGTCGAGACAACCAGCATAGTGAACTACCGTCTGGTGACCGAAAAAATGGCGGACGAGTTTCGCGCATTGGGCGGCGAAGTTGCGCTGGGGACGGTAGTGGAAGATTTGAGCGAGGGCGAAGATGAGATTAGGGTTAGTTGCCTGCAAGAGGGCGACAGTGTTGCCTTTGTCTGTCGGTTTCTGATCTCGTGCTCAGGCTTGATGGCGGATCGGGTTACTAGGATGCTAGGTATAAAGACTGATTTTCAGATTATTCCCTACCGGGGCGAATACTATCGCCTGCCGAAGAAATATAATCAGATAGTGAATCACCTGATTTATCCGATCCCTGATCCGGATTTGCCGTTTCTGGGTGTTCACCTGACCCGCATGATTGACGGTTCGGTGACGGTTGGTCCCAATGCGGTGCAGGGCTGGAAGCGAGAAGGTTACGGCAGGATAAACATCAGCCTGAAGGATATTGGCGACATGCTCGGTTTTAGCGGCTTCTGGAAGGCGACCGGAAAGCACCTGAAAACAGGTTTGATAGAGACCAAAAACTCATGGTGGAAACCGGGGTATCTCAAACTGGTGAATAAATACTGCCCGGTGATTACCGTCGATGACTTGCAGCCTTATCCGGCGGGTATCCGTGCCCAGGCTGTGCTGAAAGACGGCACTTTAGTGCATGACTTTCTCTTTGCCGAGAGTCCTCGTAGCCTACATGTCTGTAATGCCCCCTCTCCCGCGGCAACCTCTGCTATTCCGATCGGAAACTACATCTGTAATAAGGTCGCCGACAAGCAGCAAGACGACTTGGCGGAAGAGCCTGTCCAAGCTTCTGCCTGATTATCTGTCTTCCTGGATGGATAACGAAATGCGGTGATGGTCATGCAATAAAGCGTACTTTGCCCGTCTCTGGGAGCAGGAGACGGGCGAAGTCCGTGAGGCTAATTAGTGTTCGTGATAGAAATCAAGCAGCGTTTTGATAAACAGCGAGCGTACTTTATTAACCGTGCTGGTTTTTTTGGTGATCGCCATGATCTCCAGCGTATAGAAGCGCCGGTCAGGGGCGATGGCTTTCAGCTCGCCGCTTTCAACATAGGGCTGTGCGTAGTTCTCTGGCAAAAAGCCGATAAATTTCGACGACAACAGCAAGGCTAGCCGTGATTCATAGTTATAGGCGGTGGCTTTGAGATTCATGTTGGCCAGATGGCCGTTAATATTCTCCTGGGTCTTCATTCCCGCATATACCACCGGAAAACCATCGATGATTTCGTCGCTCAGCTCGTCCTCATGGAGATCATACAGCGGGTTGTCCCGGCTGCAGTAGAGGAAACAGTGGTCGGAATAAATATGCTGGTACTCCAATCCATCAAGGCTGCGGTGGTAGGGTATAAAGCCGATATCAGCTTCTTCACTCATAACCATTCGCTCAATTTCAGTCATCCTGGCCACTTCGGAAGTCAGGTAGACCTCGTGCGCTAGCTTAGAGAAGCGGCGAAAAACGTCCGGGATCCGGGCGCGGTTGTCGAGGCTGATGGTATCGCTGAACAGTACGGTCAGGCTACCGGATAACTGGGTATCGAGAGAGTTGATGGTATTGCGGAAATCGTCCAGTTCGCCAAGTAGCTTGATGGTTGCGTCATAGACAACTGAGCCTTCTTCGGTAAGGGCGAAGCCAGCTCGTCCACGACGGCATAAGGTAAGGTTGAGGCGCGACTCAAGGTTAGAGATATGAATACTGATGGTCGAACGACTAATGTTTAGCTCTGTTTCGGCGGCGGAAAATCCTCCGCAGTCGGCAACTGTCTTGAAAATTTTCAGCTGTTTTATTTCGTAATCCCCGATCTGTCCTACCGGGATTGAGGCTCGTGTCATTGTTTTATGCCCATAAAACTTCAGGTTTATCAGTGAAAATTTATTCACTGCTTATTATTGTTAAAATTCTGTGTACGTATTATGTATGGATTTGAAACATCATTCTTTGAACCCTGTAATAGTTCTCAGCAGCGGATGGTTAAGTTATGGAAGATTTACCTTTGGTCCTGTCTCATGCCTATATAAACGGACAGTGGATTGCAGCAGATAACGGTGCCACATTGTCGGTGGTCAATCCGGCAAATGGTGTATTAATTACTGAAGTGCCGGATATGGGTACCAGTGAGGCGCAAGCGGCTGTAGTCGCTGCAGATAAAGCACTTCAGGGCTGGCGAAAAACGACGGCCAAACATCGTGCCAATCTGCTCAAGGCTTGGTTCGAACTGATTGTGGAACATGCCGATGCGCTGGCCAAATTGCTAACAACAGAGCAGGGCAAGCCCTACAAGGAAGCCTATGGCGAGGTGATTTACGGGGCATCGTTTATCGAGTGGTTTGCCGAAGAGGCCAAGCGCACTTACGGCGATCATATTCCCGCGGCCATGCCAGGCAACCGCTACCTCACCATCAAACAGCCAGTCGGTGTGGTTACTGCCATTACCCCCTGGAACTTCCCGGTGGCGATGATCACCCGCAAGGTCGGCCCGGCGCTGGCCGCCGGTTGTACCGTGGTGGTTAAACCGGGCGAGGATACCCCGTTGTGCGCCCTGGCGATGGCAAAGCTGGCTGAGCAGGCAGGGATCCCCGCCGGTGTCATTAATGTGGTGACAACTGCCCGGCCTGCCGAGGTCGGTGAAGTGTTGTGTACCCACCCGTTGGTCAGAAAGGTCTCGTTTACTGGTTCGACCCCGGTAGGCAAACATATTCTCCGTCAGGCTGCCGATACCGTTAAAAAAGTGTCGATGGAGCTGGGTGGTAATGCACCGTTTATCGTCTTCGATGATGCCGATTTGGACAAAGCGGTTCAGGGGGCGCTGATTTCCAAATATCGCAACGCCGGACAAACCTGCGTGTGTACCAATCGCTTGTATATTCATGATGCGGTGTACGATCAGTTTATGGCCCGTTATATCGAGGCTGTGGCGGATCTCAAATTGGGTGACGGCCTGGCGGAAGGGACGGAAATTGGCCCGCTGATTAACGCCAGGGCGGTAGCTAAGGTCGATACTCTGGTGGTCGAGGCGATCAGCCAGGGCGCCAATCTGGTATTGGGTGGACAGATCGCTGATGTCGGTGAACAGTATTACCAGCCGACCATTCTGAGCGATGTGACCGAGCAAATGAATATCGCCCACCAGGAATTGTTCGGTCCGGTGACGACTGTATTTCGTTTCAATGATGAAGAAGATGTGATCCGCAGGGCCAATGATACCCCTTACGGGCTCGCGGCCTATTTCTACTCCCGTGATAACAGCCGGATCTGGCGGGTCAGCGAAGCCTTGGAGTACGGCATTATCGGTATCAATGAAGGGATCATCTCGACTGAAGTGGCTCCCTTTGGCGGTGTTAAGGAGTCAGGTTGCGGTCGCGAGGGATCCAAGTACGGTATCGAGGATTACCTGGAAATTAAGTATCTCTGCCTCGGTGTCGATCAGTCACCCCAATACTGATCCGATACCGGTATTTTTCGGCTCGGGTGGTCCCGAGCTAGAACGAACTACCCTGAAATAACCCTTAGCTTGTGTTTGTGTCGTACCTGATTGAACGTATGTTCTAGTGGTGACGTTTTGGCAATACCTTTCGGTATTGCTTTTTTTTGCCTGTTATTTAGGGCGATATCATTATTTATCTTTCTGTTTTTAAAGGCATAAGTGATTGGTTTGGCAAAGGTTTGATGGCGTTAAAACTTTACGTGAATACATAAGAATTTAATAAATGTGAATAAATTGTAATCATCGGTAACAACATGGCAACGGATGAAGTGAAGACGTCATGGCACTTGTCTCTGTTCGAACCGATGGATTTGAGCAGGTGAAGGATAAAAATAACAAGGAGCAAAACCCATGTTCAACACCTTACTAAAGCTGCGAAAGAACAAGCTGCGAAACAAAAGTTTGAAGAAAACACTGGCTGGTTACACTTTGGCCATTTCGGCCACCCTGTCGATGGTTCCCGAAGCATTTTCTGCCGAGCATAACTGGCGCTTTGTGAACCTGTACTCGAGGGGCACAGCCTATGGTGAAGTGTACAAGAGCTTTGCCGAGAACATCGAAGCCATGTCCGGCGGCCGTATTGCCGTACAGGTTATGTATGCCGGTGAAGGTGTTGGTCAGACCGGCGTACTGGGCTCGGTCAAATCCGGTCTGATGACCATGGGTGCTCCTTTCCAGCCAATGCATGCCGGTGAGTTTCCTCCGGGTGTTGTCGAGGTTGGCTTGCCTGGGATGACCGATGATGTCGGTGAGCTTAGTGCCTTGTTTCATGAGAAAGGCTGGGGAGAAGTACTGGAAGAGGCGTACGACAAACAGAATCTGGTGTGGCTGGAACCCTATATTCAGCTACCTGTTTACGTGTTGACCAAAACGCCGATCAACTCAATTGATGATTTCAAAGGGATGAAAATTCGTGCGCCGGGTGCCTACGGTAAGTTCCTGCGCAAATTGGGCGCTTCGCCGGCATCGCTATCCTGGAGTGAAATCTATACCAGCATGGCAACCGGGGTCATTGATGGCTCTATCGGTAGTAACCTGATTGACCACCGTGACGGTAACCATGTTGAAGTTGCCAAGTATATGTACCGTCTGCCGATAGCGGGTGCACAGGCCTTGCCTATCGTGGTAAACAAGCGCGCTTGGAACAAGCTACCGGCCGATCTGCAGGCGATTGTACGTGGTGCCAGTGCCCAGCATGCTCGTGAGCAGATGACCAAGTCACGTTTGTGGGAGTCTCAGGCGGTGGCAGATATGGAAGCCAAGGGCATGAAGTGGAGTCCGCAGCCGAGCAAGGAAGACATCCAGAAATGGAATACGGCAGCAAACTCGCTGTGGAACGAGTACGCCAAGGCGGATAAATACAGCAGCCGCCTGGTTGAGATTCTTCAGCAGTAAATGGGGTGAATACCGGTCGGAGCGAGTATCTCTATAGGCTCCGGTTGGTATATAGGGGCGAGAGCCCCTTTTGTCTTTCCTCCGGCTTCAAGGATGATAAGTATGTTTAAGATGGCAATGAAGGGGTATTGCCTCGGGATCAATCGGTTGGTGTATCTGATTGGCTTCTCGGCCTCGGTGCTGATGCCTTTGCTGGCACTGGCGGTGGGATTCGAGGTGTTCTCTCGGTATGTGCTGGGTAGCCCGACGATCTGGGCCTATGATGTTTCCCTCTTTCTGTTCGGGTATATCGCGGCACTTGGCGGTGCTCTGGCACAGCAGAAAAAAGCGCATATCAATGTGGATGTGTTTTACCTCTCGGTCTCGGCCCGCTTCAAATCTCTCTTCAATCTGTTTTCCTACTCTTTGGCGATCTTTTTCCTCGCCGTGGTGCTGATGATGAGCTTTGGCAAGTTTGAAGAGGCTATCGAATTTAACTATCGCCGACAGTCGGAGTGGGCACCGACCATGGCTCACTTCTGGGTCATGATGATGGTGGCATGCGGAGCATTCATCCTGCAGTACACCAGTGATTTGTTGCAGGATCTCTATTTTCTGTTTACCGAGCGGGATTTGCTGGGGCAGGAAGAAGAGCACTGTGACGAACAGGCAAAATCGACCTATACACCAGCAGGGATGGAGGACGTATGAGTATTGAAGTACTGACATTGCTGCTGATTGGCTGCATTTTGGCAAGCTTTGCCCTAGGTGCACCGGTAGGACTGGCGCTTGGCGGCATTGCTATGGGCATGGGCTACCTGACCTGGGGTGAGGGGATTTTCAACCTGATCCCGACCACCATAGAAAGTAACTTTTTTAGCTTTATTTTGCTGGCAATCCCTTTGTATATCTACATGGGCCAGCTGCTGACCCGATCAGGGATCGGGGATGCGATGTTCAATGCCAGCCAGATGCTGATCGGCCGGTTACGAGGATCGCTGGCGATCAGTGTGATCGGGGTGTGTTCGATGATCGGGGCCATGGTCGGGATCATCGGGGCAGGGATTATGACCTCGGGCAGTATTGCCTTAAAGCCGATGCTGGATCGCGGTTATGACAAGCGCCTGGCTCTTGGCGTGATCATGGCCGGCGGCGGGTTGGGGATTTTGATCCCGCCCAGCATTCCGATGATTATGTATTCGGCAACGACCCAGAATTCGGTCGGGCGGATGTTTATCGCCGCTATTGTCCCGGCTCTGATCTCCATTACCCTGCTGGTGGCCTATGTGATCATCAGCTGTAAGCTCAAGCCGTCGAAGGCGCCGCTCGGCACCGGCGAGGAGAGCCAGATGAGTGGCAAGCAGAAGGTGCGAACCGCCCGTGACGGTCTGTTTTCGTTGTTGCTGATCGTAGCTGTATTGGGCAGCATCATTACAGGTATTGCGACGCCGACTGAGTCGGGGGCAATAGGGGTTATCGGAGCTATTTTACTGGCGGTCGTGTTCAAGCGGTTCCGATTCGAAATGTTCAAATCCTCCGGGTTTGAAACCGCGATGCTGGTGAGTGTGTCGATGTGGATCATCCTCGGCGCGTCGATTTTCAGTAATTTCCATATGCTGAGCGGGGTACAGAATATGGTGGCCCAGTTTACCCAGGATCTGGGACTGCCGCCGCTGGGAGTGATCATCTTGCTGCAAGTGATCATGCTGCTGTTAGGTTTTATCATTGATGAGCTGATTATTGTCTTGATGTGCGCCCCGCTGTTTACCCCGATAGCGGTGTCGCTGGGCTACGATCCGATTTGGTTCGGTATTCTGATGATCCTCAATATCGAGATAGCGGTACAGACCCCGCCGTACGGCTTTGCGCTGTTCTATCTCAAGGGCATTGCGCCGCCGGGGGTGACAATGATGGATATTTATCGCTCGATTGCGCCGTTTATTCTGCTCAAACTGTGTGTCTTGATCCTCTGCATGCTGTTCCCGGAAGTGGTGCTGTGGTTACCGAACAAGTTGATGGGAGTACATTAATATGAGTCTCAAACATGTACTGATGCCAGTGGACCTCGCCTTCCCCGATGTGGTCGAGAAAGAAGTCGATATGGCACTGAAACTGCTCGCCGACGATGGGGTTATTGACATGCTGTTTGTCGATGATATTCGGGTGCATCACAGCATGGTTCCGACAGTATCGGGCGATACCTTTTCGGGCAAAAATGCCAATACCCGCTTGGCGGTACAGGCCATGCTGGAGCGTTTGGTGCCTGAAAAGCATCGCGGCAGCGGGATCATCCGCAGCGGTGTTGTGTTTGACGAGGTGGTTGCCCAGGCAAAGAAAAGTCAGGCTGATGCGATTGTGATGGCATCGGCCAAGCCGAAGCTTCGTTCGTACCTGCTGGGCTCGAATGCCGCCAAGGTGGTGCGCCATGCACCCTGTTCAGTTTTTGTCGTGCGTTAGTAGAGAATCGATAGCAAGCCTGATCCCTATAGCATGGGGATCAGGCTTTTTGTTATGGCTAGATTGCCAGTGGCAGGAAGATAATACTCAGGATGATGTTAACTGCCAGACCGAATGTGATTGGCGGAATCGTGCGTTTGATCAGATCGAACGGCGAGACTTTCGCCATACCGGACGAAGCAACGATTACTCCGGCAACCGGTGACATGGCGCGACAGGCATTAGATGCCTGCTGCATTGGCATCACGAGGTAGACACCGTTGATACCCATGCCGTCAGCAATTTTCGGGATCAGCTCAACGAACGCATAGAATGCCGCGTTGCCCGAACCGGTTAGGAATGCCACGGCACCGGTCAGGCCAACGAGTGCCAGCATCATTGCCGTTGCACCGAAGCCGACTTGCGAGGCCGTTTCGATCAGTAAGTTGATGGCACCGATAGCCTTTAGGCCTTGGGCAAACACGCCGGCACCTACCAGGATCAAGACAACCGGCAGGGCATCTTCCATCCCTTTGACAATCGCACTCATGCCTTCCATCGCGGTACGGCCGCTGCGGTGGCGAATGGCTTCCAGCGCCATTGCTGTAAACAGGCAAAGAATAGCAATGGTGCCGATGTTCATGGTGACACCTTCAACCAGACCGAGCTCGCCACTGGTCACGACCAGGACAATAATCGGCAGCATAGGAAGCCAGCCGTAAAAACCGGGCGCCTTGCCTTCGATCTCTGATGTCTTCACATCGACATTGTTGAGGTTCACTTTCTTGCTGCTGCCCTGCTGTAGCAAGCCTTCTTTTTTGTCCATGTACTGTTGCCAGAAGTAGTGGGCAGCCGCCATGGCCAGCATACTTGGGATAGCCAGAGGAATTTGATATTTCAGAGTATAGATTTCAACCGACATGCCAACATTCTCAGCGGCAATCACCGAGTCGACAGCCAGTGGCGAGAAGCTGATGGTGGCGGTGGTCGCGATAGCGGCAGCAATCGAAATCGCAGGCAGTCCTAGCGCATTGAGTACCGGGAACAGTGTCGACATCAGCAATACCGCGAGGCTGGTTGCCCCGAACCCTGCCAGCGAGATAAAGCTACCGATAAGAAATGTCACGGCCAGTAGCAGGTAGGGCTTGTTGATACCGCCCAGTAGCCTGAGCGCATTGTTGATAACAATGTCGTTGGCACCGATGTAGGTCATATAGCGGGCGTAGGCCAACAAGGCAAAGAGGATCAGCCCCATGCCGCCGAAACGATTGTTGAACATTAAGTTCATTGATTCAAAGATATCCAGCCAGGCATTACCACTGGATTTTGCTTCGGGAATAACGGGTAATCCCATTGCGGCGCAGACTGCCATTAATACCGCCGCCCCCAGGAACAAGGTGGCGATCGCGTTATACTTTTTCAGAATGGCGAATCCGACTATGGATACCACCAGTATGGAGATAAATATGCTCATTGCTTCCTCATAAGCAGTGTTTGATAACAAGGTGGAGATATATATTAGAGTATGCAACTGAATGTTGATTTGTGTCATGAGTTGCATATAAATATGGCGTAACTCGAAGGAAGGATCATGTTTCCCGGCTTAGGGTCACATTTTGAGATATTGGCTTATTTTTTATGTATGTATAGCGATAGAACAATAAAGGGCAGTGACATATCGGGATAATGTCTGCAGGGTATTTGGGGAGAGTTGAAATAGTCGACGATCAAGTTGGCTGACGGCTTTAGTCACTGTAAAGCAAGTCAATTTGAGATACCCTCTATCATCGACAAGCTAGGTTGCACCAAGAGGAGTGTAGAGCGTGAAACAGTCTTTAATTCATATCGCCCTGGTCGTGAAAGATTATGATGAAGCTATTGAGTTTTATACTCAAAAGCTGAAGTTTGAGCTGATGGAAGATACCTATCAGCCCGAGCAGGACAAGCGCTGGGTCGTTGTTTCTCCTCCGGGCTCAAATGGTGCGACCATTCTGCTGGCCAAAGCCTCGAAGCCCGAGCAGGAAGCCTTTATTGGCAACCAGAGCGGTGGCAGGGTGTTTCTATTCCTCAGCACCGATGACTTCTGGCGTGATTACAACAGGATGCAAGCCGAAGGGATAAAGTTTGTGCGGGAGCCTAAAGAGCAGGACTATGGCACGGTGGCCGTGTTTGAAGATCTGTACGGTAACCTGTGGGATTTGCTCCAGCTGGATCCGAGCCATCCGATGGCGGGGTGCTAATTGCTGTTGCGGTAACTGCAACATAAGATGAAGGCTCAGGGCAACGAGCCTTCATTTTGCGATATGGCGCAGCTATGTGTCACAAAACAGTAATTAGTCTTTTTTCACAGCTGCCGTTACGAGGAGCTCAACCTTGAGTTCCGGGCGTGCCAGCTTGGCTTCGCCGCAGGCGCGGGCCGGCGCAAAACCTTCTCCGAACCATTGATCCCAAACGTGGTTCATCTCGTCAAAGTCGCTCATATCAGCAAGCCACACCGTTGTTTGCAGAACATGTTGTCTGTCACTGCCAGCTTCAATCAGCAGGGTTTCCACCCGTTGCAGTGCTTCGAGAGTTTGCTCTGCCACACTGGTCCCGGCGATACCCACCTGACCGCACAGGTAGACGGTATCGTTGTGAATAACGACTTTACTCATTCGCTGGTTGGTGTACTGCCTTTTGATGGCTGTCATGCTTGCTTTCCTTGTTTTGATTAGTGGTGTGAATGGAGCTCTGAGTCTCTGCCTGATCAGTAGCCTGAGTAGCTGCCTGGGTAGTTTTCGCCGGACTACTGCCGCCTTGATTTGCTCGGTATCGCTGAATAAAAGATTCACTGACCGGGGTCAGGCTAGCCAGCTCGCCGAGCTTGAGCGGTTTGATCGGATGACGGATCCGGTAATAGCCGACCTTGGCAATGTCAGTGCGGGTTTCGTCGGCGATGATTTCTGCCACAGTCGGGCCGCAGTAGCGTCCCTGACAGGGCCCCATGCCACAACGGGTATAGGTTTTGATCTGATTGATGCCATTGCACTTCTCGCGTGCATGATGGCGAATCTCACCGGCAGTGACTTCCTCGCAGCGACAGACAATCGTGTTATCCGATGGTGTAAGTGCTTGCTGAGGAGGGACATACAAGGTATCGAGAAATGGCCGGATGGCGATTTCTTGCTTGATGCTCTGTGTCAGAGCCTGGGTTTGCTGCTGCCAGTGTGCCTCGTCCAGGTAGCCCAGGGCGTAAAGTGCCTCGGCTGCGACCAGCTGCCCCTGGTATTCGGCGACCAGGGCACCACCGATCCCGCCGCTGTCACCGGCAATCGCGACTCCGTCCAAAGACGTGTTATTGTGCGCATCCAGCTGCGGTCGCCAGCAACGCTGTACGTGGTCCCAGTCGTGTTCCAGTCCCATTGCCCGGCTTAGCTGGACATTGGGGATCACGCCAATATGGCTCAGGACGGTAGCCGCGGGAAGCGTTATCGTTTTGCCGCCGCTGCGAAAGCTCAGTTGTTCGACCTTGTCGGCAGAACTGCCCTGGCCATCGCCGTTGCCATGTGCGCAAATATCTGTCGCCTGGGTATAGTGAGCAACACCGGCTTTGCGAATTTGTCCGAGCAGCTTGAGGCCTTTGGTGAGGTACTTGTGACCCTTAAGGGCGTTAATGGCGAAGCGGCTGGCATGCAGGTACTGCTTGGGCGACTGGGTATCGATAATCGCAGCAGGCTTGGCCCCGGCATTGATTAACTGGACGGCCAATAAATACAGTAGTGGGCCTGTGCCGACCATCACCGCCTGTTTGGGGGCTATACCGGCGGTTTTTAGCAAGATCTGGCTGGCCCCGGCAGTCATCACGCCGGGCAAGGTCCAGCCCGGAAACGGGAAGGAGCGCTCAAGGGCCCCGGTTGCCAGAATAATGCGCCGGGCCTTGAGTTGCTCGGCTTTGCCGCGGCGACTCCAGTATACGGTTTTGTCCGGGTCAACCCGCCAAATGGTGGCTTCGGTAACGTGCTGTATTTTTGCGCTGCCCAGCGTCTCGACCAGACTGGCACCACGAAGGTAGTCAGGACCGAACACATCACCCAGCGGATGTCCGTCGGCCTTGATGGCACGGTAGATCTGACCACCCGGGCGTGCTTGTTCGTCAAGCAGGACAACACTGGCACCAGCCTTGGCACAGTCGATGGCCGCAGCCATGCCTGCCGGGCCCGCACCTATGATGCAGACATCAACATTGAACATAATAATTCCTTTTTCGTGTTAGCTGCGCTGTCGCCTGACATTGAGGCCGGATTCGACCGGGCGCATACAGGCCTGCACGTTGTGTTCGCCATCCACTTCTACCCGGCACTCGAAACAGCTCCCCATCATGCAAAAGGGGGCTCGGGCAGATTGGGATACGGGCGTCTCCCGGGTATGGCTGATCCCGGCAGCGAGCAGCGCGGCGGCGATGGTATCGCCTTGCCGGGCTGATATTTCCTGGCCTTCCCAGAAGAAGCGCACCTCTCGGGAAGCCGCCTGTGAGGCGTTATCTAGCCTCAGAAAGTTCGAATCGGTCTTCACTGAATAGCTCCAAGTCAGGTGAATCGGCAGTGTTTTCCAGCCAGTGCGGCAGTAGGTAGCTGTGGGCGGCTGCAAGCGTGATCCCGCTATGGCAGCTCACTATGTAGGCGCCCGGATGGCTGGAAGACTGTTGGTAGATAGGCAGGCCGTCCGGCGAAATAATCCTCAGGGCACCCCAGCTTCTGATCAAGCGGGTGTTGGCGAGGAAGGGATAGACGGCAATCGCCCGCTCGGCAATGGCAGCAGTGACCGCCATCGTATCCTGATCGTCGAGTCCGGCATCTTCCTTGGAATCTCCAATCTGGATACCTCCCTCGTTGACCTGGCGGATAATGCCGGAGGGGCGATTGATCACCGGCGGCAGTTTTTCGGTGATCAGTACCTGGCCTTTTTGTGGTTTAACGGACGCTTTCAGGCCAAGTTGCGGGCCGAGTTTGGCTGCTCCCAGTCCTGCAGCCAGGACGATTTTGTCGCTGTTAACTGTGCTTCCGTCCAGCAATGTTGCGCAGAACCGACCATCGGCTTGCTGCTCAATATGTTCGACATTGGCTTGGGTGATAACCTTGCCGCCCAGTATTTTGATGGCCTTGGTGTAAGCGCGTAGCAGCTTGAGCGGATTGACGTGACCGTCCTCTGCACCATAGATGGCACCGACGACATCCGGGCCGATTTGTGGCTCCTCCTGTCTGAGCCTGGCCTGATCCCACACCTCGAACGGGTGATCGGTGCCAAGCGCCTGACGAAGGTATTGGTACTGGGTAACGCGGGCTTGCATCTCGGCTTCGGAGAAGTGGAAGTCATAGCCGCCGTTCTGTTCCAGATTGATGGTGTCTCCGGTCAGCTGTTCTAGCTCGTCGGCCAGCTCGCGCCACATACTGACAGAGCGGCGGGTCCAGGCAGCATAATGCGGAGCATCCAGCCCCTTGCAGGATAACCAGACTAGGCCAAAGTTACCCCGAGAAGCACGATGGGCGCTGTCTCCTCCGTCAAGGACGGTAACCTGATGCCCGTTTTTTAGCAGCCCGTAAGCCACGGCGCAGCCCACCACGCCGCCACCGATAATGACATATTCCGGTTTCATGTGATCTCTCTGCTGTTGTCATGTCGAAAGGTCGGGGAATAGTCGATATTCCCCGACAATGGGGTTGGCGGGGGGATTAGTTCAGGGCTTTGTCCAGAATTTCCTGACCCCACTCGGCACCGATATCTTCAAGGATTTCAGGCCATACCGTGCTGCGCACTTTTTCTGCAGTCTGCGCTAGCTGTTGCGGGCTGACTTTGATGATTTCAGCACCGTTGTCAGCCAGTCGCTGCTCATTGGCAGCCTGATCTTTCTGGGCATTTTCCCAGCGGCGATTTTCGAAGTTGGCTGCTGCTGTTTTCAGCGCCTGTTGTTCGCTGTCGGACAGATCATCGAGACGCTCGCTGTTGATCATCAGGTACCAGATCTCAAAGTGGGTATTGAGCGGGATATAGGTTTTGGTTACGTCACGGAACGAGGCATAGTAGCCCTCGGCACCGGAGCCGATCACCCCGTCAACCACACCGGTCTGAACGGCAGTGAACGCCTCGGAGAAAGGCAGTGGCGAGCCGATGTAGCCGACATTGTCTGCCAGTAGCTGGAAGCTTTTGATTGGTGGTACACGCAGCTTGATCCCTTTGCTGATATCCGGCTGGCCCGGTGCTTTGGCATCACGGTTGAGGGAAATGCCGCCAAAGTAGACCGGGTAGGCCGCTAGCAAAGTGATGTCCTGCTTGGCAAACAGCTTTTCCATCGCTTCGCGCACCGGTGCGCCGTCACCGTAGATCTGCTGTGCCTGTTGCCAGTCGTTGGCCAGGTATGGCAGCAGGCCTAGCTGCATTTTACGATCGGTGGCTGTCGAGGCAGGCTGTACTGCCATATCGATTGCGCCGACTGAGATGCGCTCCTGGACCAGGGTGTAGTCACCCAGGGCGTTGGCCGCATAGACGCGAAGTTTTACGTCGCCGTCGGTAGCTGTTTTGATTTCTTCTCCCAGTTGTTTGATATCGGTATCGACCACTGTGCCCTGCGGGCGGACGTGGCTGATTTTCAGCGTAGCCGCCGTGGCAGGCAGTACGCTAAGGGCTGCCATTGCCAGCGTGACAACCTGAGCGCATTTTTTAATCTTTGTTGATGGTGTAAACATGCTTGTCAGTTTCATTGTAAATATCCTTATTGGTAACCAAACACGGTAGGGAGGAATAGCGATAGTTCAGACCAGAACGAAGTCAGGACAACGACTGGCAGGTAGCCGAATACAATCAGCATCATTGCCGGGCCAACGACTTCGGAGAACTTGACGTTTCCGATGCGGGCACCGAGGTACAGGATTGAGGCGTAAGGCGGTGTGACCCCGCCCATGGCCGTATTGACGCCCATAATGGCGGCAAACTGGATAGGGCTGATGCCGATAGCTGTCATCAGTGGCAGCAACAGAGGGGCAATCAGGATAATGGCGGTGATGTCGTTGACCACCATGCCGACCAGGAACAGCAGAACGTTAATGAAGATCAGCAGCAGCACTTTGTTTTCGGTGATGCCGAAGATGGCGTTCACCAGCTCCTGCGGCACGTTCTCGACCACGAACATCTGGCTGAGGATCAGGCTGAACAGGATCATGAACATGATCGAGCCGACGGCCGTGGCCGATTCCTTGCCCGAGGCCAGCAGTGATTTCCAGCTTAGCCCTTTGTAGATCATAAACCCGACCGGGATGGCGTAGATCACGGCAACTGCAGCGGCTTCTGTCGGGGTCATGATGCCGCCGTAAATCCCGCCCAGAATAATGATCGGCATAAATAGCGCCGGAATGGCATGAACGGTTCGTGAAGAGGCCTCTTTGATCATCTCCGACATCGACGGCTTGTCGTCCAGTACCAGCGGGAACTTACGTGCCATGAGCAGGTTGATGATCGCGAAGTTGAATGTGACCAGCAGGCCGGGACCCAGCGTTGCCAGAAAACAGGCCAGAATCGAGGTGTCTGTGACCCAGCCGTACACGATCATCGTGACACTCGGTGGGATCAGCAGGCCAAGGATCGATGAGTTGGCGATCAGGGCTGTGGCATAGGCACGGGGGTAGCCGCGCTTTTCCATCTCGGGGATCAACAGCGGTCCGATAGCGGCGACACCGGTCAGGCCGCTACCGGAGATCGCGCCGATAATGGCACAGCTCACCGAGGCGACAATACCGAGTCCGCCACGGATATGGCCGACGAATACATTAACAAACCGGAGCAGGCTGGCGGCAATACCGCTCTGGCTCATAATGGTACCGGCAAGAACAAACAAAGGGATAGCGAGCAGAATAGGGTTTGTCAGCTGGCCGGCACCCCACATCATGTTACCTTTCATGGACACATCGCCCACGTAGGTCATTATCATCAGCGCACCGCCAAAGCAGAATGGCAGGGGAACGCCGATAGTGAGCAGCAGTACCAAGGCACCGACTGCGAATAGTGCAACTTCAACCATAGTGTTATGCCTTATGTACTGAGTAGGACGGAGACTTCAACTGGCGGACCAGCCTGACGATATGCAGCGCGATAAAGCCGGTGACCAGCACCAATCCGATAAATAGCGAGCATTCGTGAAAGAAGGTCGGGATATACAGAGTCGGGCTTTCTTTCCACACCCGCAGGGCATATTTGAAATAGTCCCAGGCCCAGTAGGTCAGCCAGAGTGAAATCACAAAGCTGATCACCTCGCCAATCAGTGCCAGGATTTTGTGCCCGCGTTCGGTCTTGATGAAGATTTCCAATACATTGGCACGAATTTGAGTATCTTCCCGTGAGGCATTAACCGCTCCCAGCATGTACAGCCACAGGGTAGGAATGACGATAGACTCTTCCAGGCCCATGATGGGGATCTCGAAGACATATCGTGTAATAACCTGGATAAATTGCGTCAGCGCAACCACTGCAATCAATCCGGTCAGTAGGTATCTGAATGTTTGCTCCACTGCACATTTCCTTATTGTTGCGTTTGTGAATACGTTGTTAATTTAAAGGTGACAGCCAATAGAAACAAATTTATTATTTCTCTAATTCGATAAATTTTTCTTATAGGGTGGGTATGGATACCAATCTTTCGATAAAGCAGCTGGAAACTTTTCGCGCCGTGATGCGCTCGGGATCGGTATCGGTAGCCGCCCGAGCACTGTGCCGGACCCAACCGGCGGTCAGCTCGATGATTGTCAGCCTCGAAAACGAACTGGGCTTTAAGTTGTTCGAACGCAACAAGGGGCGACTGGTCCCCAAGCCCGAGGCTTATTTCCTGCTGGAGGAAACTGAAGCGGTACTGGAGCGTCTGACACGCTCGGCACAGCTGATGGCGGAGGTTAAGAACCTGGCGCGGGGCAATTTGAGGGTGGCCTGTATGCCAGCTGCTGCGCTGTTCTTTATGCCCCATGTGATTGCGGATTTTGTCAAAGAGCGGCCACAGGTCAATGTGTCCATGATGATGCGTAGCTCGTCTATTGTGCATGACTGGGTGGCCTCGCAGCAGTATGACATTGGTTATTCCGAGATGCCGAAAGAGCGGGACTCAATCAATGTCGAGCCTATTCGGTTGGAGGGAGTCTGTGCCGTAAACCGGGATCACCCTTTGGCAACGCTAGAGGTGATCACCCCGCAGGATTTGGACGATGTGCCGCTGGCCACCTTGTTTGCCCAGCATCCGATCAATGAACTGGTGCGCTTTATGTTCGAGGAGAAAGGTGCCCGTTATCGTGCGCGGTTTGAGCTGCAGAACTACATTTCCGGCTTTGAGTTTGTCGAGCAGCAGCTTTGCTGTTGTATCTGCGATCCGATCAGTGCCGCCAGCTATAAGCTGTATAAATCCGGGCAGGGCAAGGTCGTCTTTCGCCCGTTTGCGCCGACTATCGTCTTTGATCACGCCATTATTACCCCTGCGCACAAGCCGCTTTCCCGTCTGGCCCAGGCGTTTGCCGAGAGTATTCGTATCGGGGTGGATAAATTTATTCAGGTAGATACGTAAGGCGTTAAGCGTAATCTCGACCCTGCGATGACGATCATGGTTTGGGTCCGATTTGAGTGGTGTTCTGTGATCCCGGCAGGGTGCGAAATGTTAGCGGTCTGGCAATATATTCTAATTAGTTATTAAGTTCAGAGAGTTAACGAGGCCAAGAATGCAAAAAATCGGAGACGATCTTTGGGTACATGATGATTCAATGAAACTTGCTGGCACCAAGCTAAGACTACGAATGACAGTCGTGAAGCTTAGTGATGGTTCGTTGTGGGTGCATTCAGCTACCGCATTGACCCCTGAATTGAAGCAAGAAATTGATGAGCTTGGTGAGGTGAGATACATCGTTGCAGCCAGCAATGCCCACAATACTTGGCTGCAGGACTGGTGTGAGGCTTATCCGGATGCTGAGGCCTATGTCAGTGCGGGGATCCCGAGAAAAGTGCCATTATCCAATTACCATATATTGCGAGATGGTCTTGAGAATGTGTGGCAGGAAGATCTGGAGTGGGAGTTTATGCCCGGTGTGCCGCTGTTCAACGAAACGGTGTTCTATCACAAAAAAACTCAGTCGCTGATCGTCACAGATTTGATCCAGAATTACCCTGATCATGTACCGACAGGCTTTGCCGGGATCATGACCAAGTATGTTTTCCAGCCGATTGGTTTTAAGGGCACCTGTATTGCGCCACCGCTCAAGATGGGCTTCATTATCAAGGATAAACCGAAGTTCACTGAATTTATTCGCAACGTCCAAGGCTGGGACTTCAAGCGTATTATCGTCACCCACGGCAATATCATTGAGGACAATGCCAAGTCAGTATTCACTGACTTGTGTGTGCGTTTTCTCAAATAACCAACCTACCGCTATTTTTCTGACTCGTTAGCCAAGCCCTTGGGCTTGGCTAACTCTCTTTGGGCTTGGCTAACTCTCTTTGGGCTTGTGTGGCTATCATGATCCCGTTTCTCGATAGATAGCTGGCTTAATATCGATTAGCCGGGTGTTGTTTAAACAGTCCAGTCCTCTTACGCTGATCTGCCCTCTTTCGATATTCTCGATAGGTAATACTGCCGCGCCAATAGGATTAGGGCGGTGCGGTGAGCGTAATGCAAAGGTGCCTTTGGTTTGGTTGCCTTTGCTGGTGCGCTGGATAACGACAGTTCGTTTCGCATTTTCAAGCCAATATAAAATCAGAATGTGCTGGCCGACAGTGAGGCCTCTCAGCCCATCATGATAGTGTTCATCCAGGTTTAAGTGACACAGTGGTCCGTTTGGCTGAATGTTGTTCGGGCAGTCTTCAATTTGGGTATAAGGTGTTTTTATACAACCGATATAGGTGATTTCAGAGCTCATCATCTTGTCCTTATTCTATTGTTCGTGTTTAGTGGTAGAAATGGCGTAAATTAAGATGGTCAGCAGGATGATCGAGCCGCCGAGTACACTTGTCATTGGCGGGATCTCATTGAAAAAGCTAAATGCCCAAATAGGTGCCAGGACCGTATTAATCATTAGGATTACTCCTACCTCGGGAGCCGTGATGTAGCGCGTGGCGGTTTGCGACAGTACACGCCCGAAAGGCGCGGTAAATAACCCCATTGCCCCCATAATGAGCCAGGTATTCAGGCTATAGGCGGAAGGTGTGGCGACGAAGAACATCGCAAGAGCCAAGAATAATCCGCCAAAACCGACACTTGCCATGCGGCTGACATTCTTATATTTGCGTAGCAGCGTCTGATTGAGGGATAAACAGGTGACGGCGAACACAGCCAGCCCGTCACCGATGAGATTGCCGGAATCAAATGAGCCGGATACCACAATAACGATCCCAATCATGACAGAAATGATCGCTATCCAGGTTGAACGCTTTGTCACTTCTCCCAGTAACAGCCAGCTAAATACTGCCGCTAGTGCCGGTGCCGCACTGAGAATAACGAAGGTGTTGGCTATCGATGTATGTTTGATACTCAGCACCAAACCAGTTGCACTTCCTAACATTAACAAGCCAGAGAGCAATACTGGCCATCTGCTTTCGCTTATCGTTCTTATCAAGCCACGCTCATCTCGCAGCTGGATGAAAATTGGCATGGATATAGCGGTAAATAAACCAAACAGAAAAGCGGTATCAAATCCGCTAACACCTGAAAAGCGGATGAAAATTGGATCCAGGCTCATTAGCAAAGCCCCCATCAGGGTGACACTTACACCCATAGTGCGAGCACTCTTGAAGCTGCTCTTGTCTATCATCATATTTGTCATTTTTCACTCCTCTACAAAATCATACTGATTGGTATGATTTTATATTTGCGGAGTTGTGTCAACAAAAATCATACCGTATAGTATGATTAATGATTTCTGAGGTGAGCTGAAAATGGGAAAAATCGAGCAAAATAAAGAGATAAAAAGGCGGGCGATTTTAGCTGCGGCACAAGAGATTTTTTTATCCGAGGGATATGTGCTGTCCAGTATGGACAAAATAGCGGCGCAGGCTCGAATGACAAAACAAACAGTTTACCGATACTTCCCGACAAAAATTGATTTGTTTCAGGCAACGTTGCGTCATATGGGAGAAAGTCTTGATGATAGCTTTCTTACCCATCTAAAAAAAACAAACACGCGCGATGCCTTAACGGGGTTTGCCAGGGATTTTATCGGCTTTCACTTATCGGATAACCACATTGCGACATTCCGGCTATTGGTGGCTGAAAGTGTGAAAGCTCCTGAAATTGTCAGCATTTTTCATGCGGTAGGGCCTGATGATACGCATGAAAAGCTTGCGGCGTTTTTCTCTGAAAGGCTTGATGTCAAAGATACGGAAACAACGATAAAGCTTTGGCTTGGAATGTTGCTATCACTGAGATCGGGCGTTTTGATGGGAAGGGAAAAACCGGGTCAGTGCCAGATTGATGAGCATGCCAGAAAAGCGACTGACTTCTTGCTGGCAGCCATTACTTGAGGAGTAAATAGAGTCTTGAAGGGGTCTTCTCTTCTAATTATGCCAAGGCTATAAGGTGTAGATGTACATTTCTAACAGGGCATAAGTAATGAGAAAGTAGCAGGTAAAAATGTCAATGATATTGATGAGCAGTTGATAGCTATCTATGTACATAATACTTTTTATTCCGAGTTAATTGCTCAAAGCGGGTTACAGATTGCAAAGTTGCATTCAGTTAACAATGAGTTGCTTGTGAAACCCGCTTTAAGCCTGATGATCAACCGCATTCAATACGAGTTCGAGTGATCACTCATCATTTCTTGCGGCCAGTGTATAGGTCTTATGCGTTTGCCGCGTTGTCTGCTGGCCGGTATGGTTCTTCTCGCACGGCATGAGACAGGACTAACTTGATGATGTAGATCGGCGCCAGCCACTCTAGTCCGCTCAGCGGCATAAAGGCACTTTGGTTAATCATGACCGCCAGCATCACAATGGCCAGAGCGACAGGGCGATGCAGGTAGAGTGGCAATACATGGATCAGCACGATGGACGCGATCATCATGCCATACCAGAACATGGCATAACCCCATGTGACATCAAAACACAGTGGTGCCAGGAAGATCTGGAAATGGATGATAGGAAAAACAAATTTACTTTTAACCAGCTTTGCCATCATTGATTGCGGTAAAACTTGCTCCGAGTAGAGGAAGCGTTTCATGGAGCCCAATGAATTGGTGAGTACACCACCAATCATATCGATAGCTAGAAAACTGGCTACGGCAATCTGCAGCAGGCTCCATTCTAAGTTCTGCCAAGAAAGAAAATACAGGACAACCGGTGCCAAGAAGGCAGCGTAGTTAGCCAGTATACTTTCAGCGCGTGTGGCACCGTGGCCTGTCGTAAAATTGAATTTTCCCTGACAGTTCCAGTCGATATGGGCATCTTTGATGGTGTGGATGTTCTCTTTCATGATTGACTCCTGAGTATCTTCGCTTTCGACTACAAGCGCTCTTTGTTGAAGATCCGGCACCACTTGTAAGATGTCGGTGTACAAAAATAGGCCTAAATAGTCCACTTGGTCCAAATAATAGTGGCTGATTTTTTAATCGTCAATCTTTTTAGTCCATGTGGTCCAATAAAGATCTGCAGCTGGACTCGTTGTGGCCAATCGTTTATTGTCCAAGTGGTCTGAAACAGGAGGGAAATATGCCCAAAATCATTGACCATGAGGCTTATCGTCTGGAGCTGGCTACAAAAGCCGTAGATGTGTTTATCGAGCATGGCTATAACGGCTTGGGTATGAGGGGCATTGCTGATGCGATTGGTGTGTCCAAAAGTGCGCTTTATCATTATTTTCCGAGTAAACAGGAACTTTTTTCTGCCTGTACTGAAATTATCACCCAGCCGAGTAATTTATATGGAGTGGCTGAAGGCGAGGCAGTTCCGGCTGCAAAGGATGAGGCTATTGCTGCAATGATTGGCGTACTAGACAATCGCTTTCAGGGTGAGATGGCGCTGCTACTCGATTATGTCCGGGGTAAAAATGCCGGTGAGGTTGCCGGGGATCCTTTGATGAACAAGGCCAATGCACAATACCTGTTAGAGATGCAGAATATGGTTGGTGAGCCACAGGCCAACCAGGCGATGGCCTTGATGCTGGGGGGCCTGCTAATGAGGATGCTAAGCGGCAAGCAAATCGGAATTGACGAAATAACGTCGTGGATCACAGCCCTGCCGTCGCAAGAAAAAGGCAGTGATGATTAAGAATCTCGGCTTTGCCGGATGGTATGTGATGCCAGTCGGGTGGGTGTGTATGCGAGCTTGGGCCTAGAGGTGAGAGTGGTGATAGCGGTGAGGAGAGCGTCGGAATGAGTAGCGGAATGCGTACAGGAATTAGTGTCACGGAATCTGCAGATCTTTCTTTTCATTCAGTTGCGCCGTGTTTGATGAAGGCATGGCGGGCACATCAGGATTCATTATTAGCCTGGCTATATAAGCATACCGACGAGGACGCCCTGGCCGAAGATTTGCTCCATGAAGTCTTCTTGCGTGCCATGAGCAAGAAAAAGGATTTTTGTGAGATAGAGAATGCCAAGGCCTGGCTGTTCAGGGTGGCAAATAACCTGGTGATTGATCAGGTTCGCCAGCGTCGGTTTGTTCCGCTTGATGACTTGGATGTTGAGCAGGAGCTGCATGATACCGAGGTCATTGATAGCCTGACTCAATGCCTGCCTCGGGTACTGAGTGAGCTGGAGGAAAAAGACAGCGAGATCATCAAAGCTTGTGATATTCGGGGAATGACCCAGAAAGAATACGCCGAGCGCCATGGTATGACGCTGGTGGCGACCAAGTCCCGGTTGCAACGTGCCCGGCAGAAGCTACGGCGACAGCTCAGTCAGTCGTGCAAGGTAAAGCTTGATGAGTATCACAGGGTTTGCTGTTTTACCCCAAGAGATCCAAAAAACGAATATTAAGCTAAAAAAATCTGCATCCTTTTGATGCTTTCATCGTCTTTGCAAATAACGAGGTAACTTTGTAAGGACGATGTAATGACACTTTCTCTCATTACCTGCTCTCCCTGCCGCACATGGTCACGGGAGCTGTAGGCATGTTTCAGATTTTCTCCGATTTTGCCAGTTGGCTGGTGTTTGATTTACTTGGGCTGTCTGCTGCCACCAAAGCAGGTGATGCGTTGCATTTCTTTGTTGAAGATGTCACCAAAATTTTTGCTTTGCTGGTGGTGATGATTTATCTGATCGCGGTGATCCGTGCGTCACTGGATGTCGAACGGGTAAGAGATTATCTGGCCGGTAAAAGTCGCTGGTTCGGGTATATGCTGGGCTCGTTGTTTGGTGCCATCACGCCTTTTTGTTCCTGCTCCAGTATTCCCGTTTTTCTTGGTTTCAGCTCGGCCGGGATCCCGCTGGGTATCACCATGGCCTTTCTGATCACCTCGCCATTAATCAATGAGGTGGCGGTATTACTACTGATGGGGTTGCTGGGCTGGAAATTTACTCTGCTGTACATTCTGGTCGGTATGGCCGTCGGGATGCTAGGCGGCGTATTTCTTGATGCCATCAAAGCAGAGCGATGGCTACAGTCTTTTGCCGCTGATGCACTGAAACAGGGCCGGGATAAACCGTTCGAATCGAATGAGCCGCAAAGGAAGGCCCTGACCCTGAGTGACCGTCACCAGTTTGCCCGGCAGGAAACCGCGGATATCTTTGGCCGGGTATGGAAATGGGTGATCATCGGTGTCGGCCTTGGCGCGGCACTGCATGGCTTTGTACCTGATGGCTGGATTGAATCTCACCTAGGTGATGGCCAATGGTGGTCAGTGCCGGCTGCCGTTATGCTGGGTATTCCGCTCTATTCCAATGCCACCGGGGTGATCCCGGTAATGGAAAGCTTAATTGTCAATGGCCTGCCGATAGGAACAACGCTCGCTTTTTGTATGAGTACCGTCGCTGCCAGCTTCCCTGAATTTATCCTGCTCAAGCAAGTCATGCAGTGGAAACTGCTGGCGACACTGTTTGCTGTCTTGCTGGTGGCTTTCACCCTTGTCGGGTGGACATTCAATATCGTTTCATTCTAATGCTATAAGGAAAATACAATGAAAAAAATCAAAGTACTTGGTTCTGGCTGTGCTAACTGTCGTAATACTGCCGATCTGATCCAGGCGGTTGCCGATGAACTCAATATCGATATCCAGATCGAGAAGGTTCAGGATATGGCGCAGATCATGGCTTACCAAGTGATGTCGACACCTGCCGTGGTGATTGACGAGCAGGTTGTTCACAAGGGCAGTGTCCCAAGCCGTGATCTTGTTACTGGCTGGTTTGCCTGATTAATCTTTACCCGATAGCACAACGCTCACTGTTACTCAGTGAGCGCTGCCAGGTATCATCTCTCTTTCTGAGTCAGCACAATAATGACATGCTCTTTGCCTTTTACCTCGATGGTAAAACGGTACGTCCTTTCTTCTTGTTGCAGTATCCGAACCTTCAAATAGCGGCTGTTGTCTGCTTCGAAAATCATGTGCTCGGTCGCTGTATGGCTCGCCGATAGATAAATCGGCGTGTCATTACCGGCAAAGGTCGAGAGAAACCTTAGCTGCGTTTTGTCTTCTTGGGTAGAGAAATGCCAATGATGGCGTGAGACATCCAAATCAGCCACACCATAGAGTGAACTGTCTCGCTGTAACTCAAAGCAGATTGGGTAGGGTAAAGCCCCGCGGGGTGTTTTGATGGCCTTTCCCTGCCAGCAACCCTGAAGCGCTACAAGTATCGGATCAGCAACAGGTATCGCCGGAACGGGTAGAAGCAAAACGCTTGTTAGCAGGGCTGGTATGAATGCGCGTATTTTGCCTGTTACCTTGTTCATTGTTGTCTTCTGCGCGGGGTGTGTTGAGAAAGTGCTATTCCAATTACAGATAGAAATGGCCACATGGTCAATGTAGTGACAGAAGCTGCTTGTTTTGAAGTGGAATGACGAATTCATCATTGTAATGTGAGAGGGTTATACATTTGTGCGGGGGATGCTTTCTATTGCTTGATAAAGTTGCTATTTCAGTATTTAATTCACCGAGTTTGGTTTTGAACGCTGTTTAATTTTTGGGTGGATGAGATGACAAAGATCGTATTAGTCGAGGATGACCTCAAGCTGTGTGAATTGCTGGCGCACTATTTTAGGCAGCAGCAATTTGAGGTTGTGACCGTTTCTGACGGCAGCCTGGCTACGGATACGATTATTGAGCACCAGCCCGATCTTGTCGTGCTCGATTTAATGCTGCCTGGTGTGGATGGCCTGACTATTTGCCGTAACGTCCGGCCGCTGGTCAACAGCAAAATTCTGATGCTGACAGCGAGTGATGATGATATAGACCATGTCGCCGGGCTGGAAATTGGTGCCGATGATTTTGTCAATAAACCGATTAAACCAAGAGTGTTACTGGCTCGCATCCGCATGCTTCTGCGTCGCGGCGATGAGCCTCAAATGTCGACTGGCGATGTACCTGTAGAGAGTGAAACTGACTCTGGCGGTACGCTAACAGAGTGCCGTTACGGTAGCTTACACCTTAACGGCCGACGTAAGCTGTGCTTGCTCGATAACGAGGAAATATGCCTCACCGACAGTGAATTCGATCTGTTGTGGCTTCTGGCTTGTCGCCCTGATGAGGTATTGTCTCGGGATTTTTTGGTTAAAAGTACTCGAGGGATAGAGTATGACGGTCTCGATCGCACCATCGACAATAAAATTGTGTCGCTGCGTAAAAAGCTCAATGACAATCCGGCCCTGCCAAGAAAAATAATCACGGTACGTGGTAAAGGGTATCTGTTCGTTCCTGATCGCTGGTAGGCCATAGTTAATGAAACGCTTGTATTGCGAGTTTTTTATTGGTGTCGCAGTGCTCTTTTTTCTGAGTATTGTTAGTTATATTTATGTCACCCAGGAGCTGACTCCGGATTACGAGGAAGTCATCGAATTTAATCAGGTGCACAGCGTGGTGAATATCCTGGATGAAGTTGCTAATTCTTTAGGCCAGAGCCGTGCCAATGAGCTTCTTGCCAAGTATGTTGAAGAAAATCAGTTAAGCCTTATAGCTTATTCATGGGAGAGCCCTGAGCTTATAGGCGAAATCATTGATGAGCTGCAAGCTCACCAAATTTACCTTGAAGACACGTACAGTTATTTCGTTGTATATGGAGAAGAGAATCAGGTATACAAGATTTTTCCTGACCTATCCAAACCGATCTGGCAGAAGCTGGATTTTGACGAGACGTTACTGTGGATATTTTTTTATGCCGGGTTTGCTATTTACAGCGCGTTAATGCTGATTATCTTGTCTCGGCGCTTTCGTGGGCTGGAGCAAACCACATTGGCACTTGCCGAAGGGGATTTTGCCGTCCGGGCCTCGGAAAAGCCGGGTGATCGGCTTGGTAGTCTGAACAGTAGTTTTAATCAGATGGCAGATAAAATTTCTGCTCTGATCACTAGTCATAAGCAGCTGACCAATGCCGTTGCCCATGAGCTTCGCACTCCGGTGTTCCGGGTCCAGTGCCAGCTCGAAATGCTGGAAGATTCCGGGTTATCGGCAGAACAGTTGCATTATGTCGCCGGGATTCATGATGATATGGCCGAGCTGGAACAGTTGATTGAAGAGCTTCTCTATTTTGCCAAGATGGAGCGAGCGGCCATTCCCCTGAATCTTTCCTCGCCCTATGTGAGCGATTGGCTGGATAAACTAGTATCTAAATGCCGCCAAGACACGGATCTTACCATTAATATCGATTATCAAACGGATGAAACTGCCGCCGTGGATGTCTATCAATTAACGCGTGCGGTGTCGAATATCGTCCGCAATGCTTCCCGTTATGCCGAGCAGTGTATTGATCTCCGCGTTTTTCGCCATGAGCAAACGTTGCATATTCAAATTGATGACGACGGTATCGGGATCCCGCAAGATGAGAGAGAACGAATTCTGGAGCCGTTTTACCGTGTCGGTACCGCCAGGGATCGCGAGTCTGGCGGCCATGGCCTGGGCCTGGCAATCGTGGCGCAGATTATGGCTCGCCATCAGGGCAAGGTCGAAATCGGGGCGAGTGACACTGGTGGGGCGAGGTTTACGCTGATTGTGCCGCAGGCGCTTGCCACAGACTAACGTTCAGTAGGCTCACTTTCTGTCAGTGAGCCTTTTCTCTTTCACTATCTGTTATTCTCCCTGCTGTTATATCGTTCAATAACGAGAGAGCGCGTCTTACTGTTTTTTAGTTAACTGATAAATGAAATTTATCAGACGTTAAAAATAAACCATTCGATTTATCACCACTTCCTGAGCATGATTTACCTCTAATGCCCATATCAATGGCGAGTGCCTATACTCAAATTACATTGTTAGGGTGAGAAAAACAGATCTATCTCTTTGACCTTTAGAGTGAAAGCCTATGGCTAGACGGAAAAGCGATCAGGAAGATTATGGGGTGAGCTATATAGTTTCAGCCTGCAACATCGAACAACAGAGACAGAGTCAAAGGCAGCACCAGGCAAGCTTATATACGCCAGGTGTCGCGACCTGCTCGCGCCGGCAAATACATGGCACCCATGTTACCTTGTCGATTGATTCGGTAATCGTGGAGGAGCCGCTCCAAATTCGTCTGCTGTATGTCGATCAGCATGGCCAAGAGCAAGACAGAGTCTATCTGGTGACAATGCGGACACCGGGTGATGATTATAACCTCGTTACCGGGTTGCTGCTGGCCGAAGGGGTGATTAAAACCGCCCGTGATATTTCAGGGTTTAATGAGCAATTGGACCATGATGAAATTTCCAGCAATGAAATCCATGTTTCTTTAGCCCCCGGGGTGATTGTTGACTGGTCATTGATCAGCCGGGATACCACGTCCTTTTCCAGTTGCGGAGTGTGTGGCAAATCCTCCATTAAGTCATTAGAGCTGCGCGGCATTCCGGCGCTAGATACCCGAGAGCACTGGCTACCGGGCAATATTATTCCTTCCCTGACCGAAAAGCTGCGTCAGTCCCAGTCAATGTTTGCGGCAACGGGCGGCGTCCATGGCTGTGGTTTGTTTGATGCGAAAGGAGAGCTGCTGCTCAGCTGTGAAGATGTCGGGCGGCATAATGCGCTGGATAAGCTGACAGGTCAGATGGCGCGAGTGCCTGAGCGGTATCAGCATGGAAGCGTGATTCTATTGAGTGGCCGTATTAGTTTCGAGCTGGTCCAGAAGGTGTTGGTCGCCGGGATCTCGGTGCTGGTTGCAGCAGGCGCGCCGTCAAATCTGGCTATCAATATGGCCAAACGCTTCAATTTGACGCTTATAGGGTTTACACATAGCGGCGGATTCAATATCTACCATGGTGCTTTCCGCTTAAACCTAACCAAACAGTAAGAGAACGGCATGACGGTAAAGAAATATGACGGTTCGGCAGGTGGTTGGGGAGCCTTGCTGAGTACGACCAAGCACTTGGTCAAGAGCGAGAATGTTGCCCGTAATATGCGCAACTTGCTCAAAACCAACCAAGACAAAGGGTTTGACTGCCCCGGCTGTGCCTGGGGGGAAGCGGAAGAGCGGGGACGCATCAGTTTTTGTGAAAATGGTGCTAAAGCGGTGAACTGGGAAGCCACCAGTCGGCGGGTAACCCCGGCTTTCCTTCGGCAGCACCCTGTGAGTTGGCTTGCCCAGCAAAGCGACTATTTTTTGGAGTACCAGGGCAGGCTTAGCCACCCAGTGAGATATAACCGCAATACAGACTGTTATGAAGCGATAAGCTGGCAGCAGGCCTTTGCCTTGATAGCCAGACACCTGAAAGCGCTTGAACACCCTAATCAGGCTGAATTTTACACGTCTGGAAGGGCGAGTAACGAAGACGCTTTTTTGTACCAGCTATTTGTCAGAAAGTTCGGAACCAATAACTTTCCTGATTGCTCCAATATGTGCCATGAAGCCAGCGGTATCGGACTCAGGCAATCAATCGGAATTGGCAAAGGCACCGTCACCCTCGAAGACTTTGACCATGCCGATGCTATTTTTGTGTTTGGTCAGAACCCGGGAACGAATCACCCGAGAATGCTGGATACCTTGCGTCATGCATCGCGCCGTGGGGCAGCTATTGTCACCTTTAATACGTTAAAAGAGCGGGGGCTCGAACGCTTTACTAACCCCCAGTCTCCGGGAGAGATGTTAACGGGTGTGGCGACCCAGATCAGCCAGAGCTATTTCACGCCCAAGCTGGGTGGAGATATGGCTGTGGTACGCGGGATGGTAAAAGCACTCTGTGCGGTCGATAAAATCGAGCGTGAAGCCGGGCGGGCCTCGATTTTTGACCCGGCGTTCATTGACGAACATACCCGGGGTGTCGAGGCGTATCTGAGCGCCGTTGAGGCAACACCGTGGGAAGCCATTACTGAGCAGGCTGGGCTATCACGGGCTGAGATTGAGCAGGCTGCCGATACATACCGACAGGCGAATAACGTCATTATTACCTGGGCGATGGGCATTACACAGCACAAGCATTCGGTGAACACTATTCAGGAAATTGCCAACCTGCAATTGCTATTTGGCCAGTTGGGTAAGCCCGGGGCTGGCCTTTGCCCTGTGCGAGGGCACAGTAATGTACAGGGTGACCGTACCATGGGGATAAATGAAAAACCCGGTGCGGACTTTTTGGACAAGATATCTGAAGTGTTCGGCTTTCAGCCTCCGCTTGAGCACGGCCATAATACGGTTGGTGCGATTAAGGCAATGCTGGCAGGGGAGAGCAAGGTGTTTATCGGCTTGGGAGGTAACTTTGCGGCTGCCACTCCAGATACCTCGTTAACTCAGCAGGCGCTTTCCAATTGTTTGTTGACCGTGAATATTGCGACCAAACTGAACCGGACCCATTTGATCCCCGGGCAAGAGTCCCTGATCCTTCCTTGTCTGGGGCGGACGGATGTCGATATGCAGGCTACCGGGCCACAGAGTGTAACGGTTGAAGATTCATTTAGCATGGTTCACGCTTCTGCCGGGGTCGTAGAAAGTGATACGGCGGAGATGCGCTCCGAGCCTGCGATTATCGCCGGGATCGCCGAAGCCACTCTTGGCAAGGCACCTGTAGACTGGAGTTGGCTCATTGAGGACTATGACAGAATTCGGGTGTTAATTGCCGAGGTCATTCCCGGGTTTACTGGCGTCAATGAGAAAATTAAACAGCCCGGCGGGTTCTATCTGGGCAATAGCGCAGCCGAACGTCGATGGCAGACCCCGTCGGAGAAAGCGCAATTTATGCGTCATCCCCTTCCGCAGCATCTGCTACCTGCGAACTTACGTGAACTGAGCCAGGATCCGGTGTTTGTGTTACAGACGATGCGCTCGCACGACCAGTACAATACGACGATTTATGGGTTTGAAGACAGGTATCGCGGGATCTCTGGTGAACGTAAAGTGCTGCTAATCAATGCCAGTGATATTACAGCTCTCGGTATGAACAACAATGATCTGGTGGATGTCGAGTCACTCTGGCCTGATGGTATCGAACGTAAGATCTATGGCTTCAAGCTGGTAGCTTATGATATTCCGCCGGGCAACATTGCCGCTTATTTTCCGGAAACGAACCCTTTGGTGGCCATTGATGGCAAAGGCGATTTGAGCGATACGCCGACATCCAAGGCCATTCCGATTATCTTAATGCCAAGCGCCAGGAAGGGCGATGAGATAAATATAGTCTGCTCATAGCTACTGAGCGTGGAGCCTCCGGAAAGACCAGATGGTGTTACCGGGGGCTGCTTTTCAGAAATAAGGCGCTAAGTAAGAATAGCTGTTAGCAGGGGCTGAGTTTATGGCTGCGCAGTAGGTTCTGGTTCGGCAAGAAATTGCTCTAGTGTGTTAATCATCGCACCAGAGCCGGCAAAGAAAGGCATTCTTTGATGTAATGAGGTTGGCGTAATATCCAGGATCCGCTCTGCGCCATTGCACGCTTTACCGCCTGCCTGCTCCATAATAAAAGCCATCGGATTGCATTCATAGAGCAGACGGAGCTTACCTTCAGGGTAGGCCGCAGTACTTGGGTAGAGGTAAATTCCCCCTTTAAGCAGGTTCCGGTGAAGATCTGAAATGAGCGAGCCGATATAGCGCGATGTATACGGACGGTTATCCTCAGGGACATTTTCCTGACAGTACTTGATGTATTTCTTCACGCCAGTTGGGAAGCGGATATAGTTGCCTTCGTTGGTAGAGTAGCAACTGCCGTGTTCACTGATCTGGATGTTTTCATGGGAAAGACAGAAAACGCCCAGAGATGGATCATAGGTAAAGCCGTGAACCCCTTTCCCGGTGGTATAAACCAACATGGTAGAAGAACCGTAAATGACATAGCCTGCAGCAATCTGGCAATTGCCCGGCTGGAGAAAGTCTTCTTCTGTTGCGGGACTGCCAACCGGTGATAGGCGGCGATAGATAGAAAATATCGTGCCGACTGAAGCATTGACATCAATGTTAGAAGAGCCATCCAGGGGGTCGATCAGAACCACATACTTGGCGTTGCGGTTTTGCTCTTTGCTGAAAACGACAACTTCATCTTCTTCTTCGCTGGCAATGCCGCATACCTGGGCATGGGACTCGAGGGCGGCTTTGAATTTTTCATTGGCGAAAAGGTCGAGCTTTTGTTGCTGCTCTCCCTGGATGTTCTCTTTGCCCACCGCGCCGGTAATATCCATCAACCCGGCTTTGTTGATCTCACGGTTTACAATCTTGGCCGCTAATTTTATTGAAGCTAATAGCGATGATAGATCACCACTGGCATGGGGGAAGTCATTTTGTTTCTCGATGATGAATTCACCAAGCGTTTTTATATCGGACATTTCCTATCCTTGAATTCCTATTATTTGAGTCTGGCAAACTAAGTGCAATGTAAAGTGCTGATTTAACATTGTTTTAGATGTGTTTTACTCCACTAATAACAAGTGTAATTGTATTTATGCTGTTATGGTGGCTGAATTTTATAGTAACGAATATTCACCGATTGAAGTATGCGCAGAGGGTAATAAGAGTGTTTCTCCATGTGCACAAGGCTTATATTTCATCGAGCCGTTTAATGAGTCGTCCCGATATTACCGTCACAATGTATGGCTTTGTATTGTTGGCGACAAACGCAGACAAAGATATGTTATGAATAAAATATAAAACACTGTACATTTGTCTCTATTGACCGAGTTTACCCGAACAAGATGTTCCGTACCGAATTCAACAAAGAGAGATACCCATGAAAAAGCTCCTTATTGCCTCTACGATTGCGACTTTATTATCAGCCTGTGCGTACCAGCAAAAGCCGGTAGTCGATATGACTAATGTCGATCCGGCGCAATATGAACAGGACTTTTCATACTGTCAGTCGTATGCCGAGAGCGTCGACAAAGCCGAGTCGGCCAAAGTTGAGGCACAAAACGGTGCGGCGTCTGGTGCTGTGGTAGGTGCGGTAGTTGGTGGCCTGGAAGACGGGTTGGCAGGTGTCGCGGCAGGTGCCCTTGCCGGCGGGGCTATCGGAGGTGGTGCGGGCGCATTGTCTGGGGCCAATGACGCGACAGAAGTTCAGGCAAAAGTGCTTCGCCGCTGTTTGGATAACAAAGGTTACGTTGTCTATGACCTTGAAAAGTAACTGGCGTTGAATAGAAAAAAGCGGCTCTTACTTTGGCAAGAGAGCCGCTCAGCAGAAGTGGTAATTCGTTTCTAGCCCTACACTAAAAACTTTCAACCGGAGCTGAAGTACACTGGAAGCAATGTGAGCAATGTCGTGCTCTCAGAGCAAGAAGATGAATAAATTTCCTCTTGTCTGAGCGCGGGTTAATAATAACCATTCTCATTTGGATTGCAAGTGATTTGTTGAGAATTATTTTCATTTGTCCGTATGTAAGACAAACTTGTCCAGACAGTACCGAGTCTATCGACTTAACCCCTTATACAAAAATCCTCTTTCCTTACCAGTTATTGTCAGCCATTTCTGACAGTCATTGTGTTGTAATCTGCCTAAAAAACCACTCACCGATCAAATGCAAATAATTCGCATTTATATTTGTATTTGGTTTTTGTCACTTGTAGTATCGCCGTCCATTTATAAAAAATAGAAATATAACGATGAAATACAATAAATTATCAGCATTATTGACTGCTGCCTTGCTCACAGGCTGCAATTCAAGCTCGACAAGTAGTGCTGCTAACCCAGTCAGTCAAGGACAAAACCAGGCAACCCAAGATCAAAAGGTGGAGTTGTCGAGCAAGAGTATTCAGTTTGTCGATGCGTCCAAAGTTACTTTTGATGCGCCGGGTGTTTCTGTTCAAACCGCTCAAAAAGTTACCAATATCACTACCAATTTTGGTAAGGCCTATGTTGATCAGACATCAGGGCGCTTTGTGTTCCAACCTACCGCTTCGACATCAGCAGCTCAGGCCAAATCGACGGTAAGCAAAAACACGGTTGCTAAAGCCGCTGACACGACATCAACACACCGCTTAGCATCTGCCAACAATTATCATTTTGAAATTAAATACCAAATTGATAATACGAATTATCAGGTGACGGGTTACGTGCTGCCTCTTCATAAGAATAGCGATAACACTGTGGTGACCCGCTTCGTCAAGCTGGATGCTGAAGGCACAGCGCTGGCGGAAGACAAGCAAGTGATGACAATGGAAACCAGCGATTGGTCATGCGTGCAGGATGTCAGCTCAAACCTGACGTGGCAGGTATTGCAGGCCAACGGTGAGTTTGCTTTTGATTCAACCTATTATTGGGGCGATCGTGTCGTTAACAATCGCGATTTTTCTGAATCAGCTTGTGGGCTGAATACGGTTTGTAATACCGATAACCTGATTGCAGCCGCCAATAGCCAGCAGTTGTGTGGAAAGTCAGACTGGCGCCTGCCGACCCGTAACGAGTGGAAAACAATTTTGACCAACGACATGCTGGACGATAATAAGCGCCTTTCGCCTGTCGACAGTTTTTTCTTCCCGTATGTTGATGCCAACTATGACGAAGCGTACTGGAGCAGCAGCTATACGCAATACCCGAATGGGCATGATAGCAATGCTGTTGAGGGCGATTGGCAAGGATCTAACGCAACCGTCGGCGATGCCTATGTGATGTGGATGGGCAGCGACTTTGCTGATGAAAGGATGCCTCCGCGCTCAACCAACGAACCGCGTCTTTCGATGCTGGTAAGTGGCAGCGTGATTGCTGATGACGCTGAAAATACTATCGGGGGAATCACGGCGCCACTGAAAGCTGAAGTAAATGCCAAAGGTGATGAAGACAGCAAGTGGAAGAGTCGCTTTACCAAGCTGGGTGTTTCCGGGCAGCCTCTGCAGGATCAGGATGCTGCTGAGTGGGCGTGTAGCCGGGACAAATTCTTCGCCACTGAGGTACCCAATACTCAGATTCTTTGGCAGCGAATTGATAAAGCAGGTCCATTAATGAGCTATGACCAAGCCGTTGCCTATGTCGATACCATTAATGCCAATACACTGTGTGGCCGTAATGACTGGCGTCTGCCGACGGAATCTGAGCTTAAGTCGATCCTGATTGATTCTTTTGCGTTTAACATGGAAGGCATGTCTTACCGTGCCGGCTATGTGAACACTATTTTTGCTGACACCGTGGTTGAAGAGAACAGCTACTACTGGACACAAACAGCGGATAACTATTACCCGGATAGCAAGCATATGGCCGTTGCTTTCCAAAGTGAATGGTCCGACAGCAGTGGTGAAAGCAATGCTTCTCTTTATCGTGTTCGTCTGATTTCGACTTCGGCTGTACAACCATGAAGTCTTCCTCTTTAACATTGGGCGCTGCATCTATTGCAGCGTCTCTGCTGCTTTCTGCCTGCAATGGTTCCGGTAGTGATTCTGCACCCGTGTCGACACAACCGTCCACGTCAACATCGACGCCTGAGTTACAACAACTGGATCGTTCACCGAAAGCACAGGTGACGCAGGGTGGTGTGTTTACCTACAAGTATCAGTTGAAAAGTGATCAGACATTGCGTGTTATTGAACCGCCGAAGTTTGGTCGGGTAGTGATTAATGGCGGAGCGCTTGAATATCAGGCACCTCAGGCGGAAACGGGGGCCGATGCCTTTCGGCTTGAGTTGGTCGGTAATGATGATGTGGTTGTGATCAACTGGTTGCTACGGGTGAATCAGAGTACGCCACGGTTCACCCAAAGCATGGTCAACGATCCGTCTTCTGGAAAGACATGGCAATGTGTGACAGATACCAGTACGCATCTGGGGGTGACCTGGGCGACAACAACCCAGCCCAATCAGCAGACGTTTGCCTGGAAAGATTGGGATGCGACTTTGCCGCACCTTGGGGCACAGTGCTTTCTTGGTGATGGTGAATGCAATACCGATGCGCTTATTGCCCATGCAAACCAGAACCAATGGTGCGGCAAGAGCGACTGGCGTTTGCCTTTCGCTTATGAGATGAAAAACCTCACCAGCGAACAGGACTTTGCACTCGACCGGAATCAGGCCGCTATAGACCCTTATTTTTTTGCTGATGTCGGGTTTGAATATTATTGGCTAGCGACAGATGCCAGTGATGAGCAAGTCGATAACCTTGCCCATCGCTATAGCTTCGGGACTAAGCGCAACAGCGTTTCAAACCAGAATAAACGCCAGCCAGCCTCGGTCATGCTGGTCAGCGGCGAATACCGCGACCCTTCTCTGCCTAATCAACAGGTGGAGCCGCAGTCGGAAGCAACCAGCTTTATACGGTTGAATGATCAAGGGCTGCCTATCGATCGAGCGCTGCAGCAAAACAGCTATCAAGAGAGCCCATGGCGCTGCCTGGACGATATGCGTAGCTTGGTGCGTGATAACTTGTTTTTGCGTGACGGCCGCTTTTCTTATGTTTATTGGCTGACACCGGGCAATAGTGATATCACCAATACGGCACATACTTTTGCGCTCGAAACCAGTGTCAGCCATTGCGAGCAGTCCACCTGTACCCTGGATGAGATGGTGAAGCAGGTGAATGCTTTGCAGCAGTGTGGACGTGGCGACTGGCGCGTTCCTTCTCAGGAAGAGCTTGCATTATTACTGCATCAGAAAGTTGATGGCGGTGAGTTTGAACTGCTGTATCAGGCATCGCTAAACCAGCCCGAGGCGGGTAACTACTGGGTGTCGACAAAATCAGGGTATGCGACGTTATCATTGCCACATGTACCTTCGCTGACGCCTGTTGCGGCGGCTCCAAACCAGCGGGCGAAATTATTGCTGATCGCCTCGGAGTTTGAGCCAAGGGCGACGGAGGATCCCCGCTCTGTCAATAACCATGGCAGGCCGAATATGACCAAGCTGCGGCTAGACTATGCGACCTCTCCGGAGAATTGGCCGGCACCGTTTGTGGATGATATGTCTGAGTATCAGGAGCTTGGTGTAATGCCTTTGCCCGAGTTTCCAAATTCCAATCCGTATCAGGCCAGTAAGGTTGAGCTAGGGAAAAAACTGTTCTTTGACCCGTTCCTTTCCCGGGCACAGGATGTCTCCTGTGCTAGCTGTCATGACCCGCAAAAGGGGTGGACGGATAACCTGGAAGTCTCGATCGGCCATGACCGACAGCGTGGTAAGCGTAATGCGCCAACAGTGGTGAACAGCGCCTTTTTACCGGTTCTGTTTTGGGATGGCCGGGCAAAAGATCTGGAACAACAGGCGTTGATGCCGATCCAGGATCCTCTGGAGATGGCAGAGACATTGCCCCGCCTGGTTGAGCGACTAAATGCCCATCCGACATATCCTGCACAATTTGATGCCGTGTTTAATCAGGGGGCTATTACTGCAGAGCAATTGGGAATGGCATTAGCCACGTTCCAGCGTACGATTGTAAGTAACGAGAGTAAGCTTGACCGGTTTGTTAAACAGGCTCCGCTGGGCAATACCGATGCGCTGAGTGATCAGGAGCTGTGGGGGCTGGATATTTATCGTCGTAACGGTCGCTGCGCGAACTGCCACATGGGACCGGAACTCACTAATCACGCATTCGAAAATGTGGGGCTGACTTACTATAAAGCGTTTTATGAAGACTTAGGCCAATATAACGTTGACGGTAAGAGTGAAAGTGTCGGTAAATTCAAAACACCGTCTTTGCGTGATGTCATGAATACGGGTCCGTGGTTCCACAATGGCTTGGTTCACACTATGGATGGTGTCATTTCGATGTATTCGGAAGGGATGGCAAGCAATGCGCCGTTTGGTTGGAGCAAATATGATCCTAACTATCCGAAACTGTCGGAAAAAATACGCCCGTTGAACCTGACTTATCAGGAGGCGGAAGCGCTGATAGCCTTCATGAATGCAATCACGGCTGACAGTCCGCAGCAGCCAGCTTCTCAGGCCAGCCTGGGACAGTAACCTGCCGGGTAAACCAAGAAGGGGGGGATCGGCGATCTCCCCTTTAACATGATGGTCTCTTGTCTTGGCCGACTTTTAGCTCAGCTCAAGGGTTTCATTCAGTTGGGCTATCTCCTTTATCCAGGCTTGCTGAAGTTTGGGTTTCTGATGTTTCGGCTTTCTTGCCAAATCTTCTTCCAGCAACACTTCCAGCTCGATCAACCGGGCCAGCAACTGCTCCTGATCCGACGCAGTATTCGAGCCTGCATTCGGGGATGTTAAGCTTGATGAAATATCAGTTGGTTGTCGCGTGATGGTATCCTGACCTTGCTGTTCGCTGCCGAAACCCGATAACTTTTCATATACCTGATCAAGGTTATGCCATTCTTCGAGTTGCTGATTATCTACCAGCCAGAAGCGGTTGCAGCTTTTTTCAATCAGCTCCCGATCATGGCTGACCAAAATACAGCCGCCCTTAAATTCACCGAGTGTACTGGCTAGCTCTTCTTTTCCTTCCAGATCCAGATGGTTTGTCGGCTCATCCAGAAACAGCAGGTGATAGTTAGCCAGCGTCAGGCCGATAAACAGCAGCCGGGATCGCTCTCCGCCACTTAGGCCTGCAACAGTCTGGCTATGGCGCAGATAAGGGAATCCGGCGCTGATCAAAGCCATTTTTCGCTGCTCGTCAGGAAGCGGGGCAAAATGGCGTAACGCCTCAAGCAGGGTATCGCTATCATTTAGCTGCTGCAGAGTCTGATCGTAATAGCCAAGCCGCCCTTGCGGGTGAAATACAATCGCATCGCTTGTCTCCTGGTGTTCGACATGTTGCTGATACGCCAGCCATAACATGCGTAACAAGGAAGACTTGCCGGTACCGTTACGGCCCATAATCGCGATTCTGTCACCGCTTTTTAGCTGTTTGGCCAGCACATGGAACAGAGTAGGTGCACCGGGCTCAGGACGAACATCGAGCGCAGACAGTTCCAGCAGGCGGTTAGCCGGCAAAGGTTCCCCTTTGAGTCTTAGCTGCCAGGGCGAACCGGCGCTAAGCTGGGTTTGGCTTTCCTTGAGCCGGTCAGCCCGCTTTTCCATATGTTTGGCTTTACGGGCGAGATCTTCATTGTCGTAGACCTTGCCCCAGACAGCCAAACGCTTGGCACTTTTTTCTATCCGGTTGATTTCTTTTTGCTCGGCCTGATGGCGCAACTCGTCTGCCTGATCTTTTTCTTCCAGCGCCTGCCGGGCTTGCGAGCACGGAAGACGGAAAAAGTGCAGGGTTCTGTCACGCATGATCCAGGTACTGTTGGTGACTGTATCCAACAGGCGCTGATCATGAGAAACCAGAACAAAGCTGCCTTTCCAGCTGAGCAGGAAGTGTTCCAGCCAGAGCAGAGTCGGCAAATCCATGTGGTTGCTTGGTTCATCGAGCAACAGAACATCTGGCTGCCTGATCAGCGCTCTTGCCAGCAGCAGTCGGGTATGTTGCCCGCCACTGAGTGTACCGGCGTTCAGAGTCCAGTCTTGCTCCTTAAATCCCATATCAGATAGCAGCAGTTCGGCTTGCCAACTTTCTGTCTGTCTGATGTTCTCAGGTAGTCGGGCAATGATGGCATCAAGCATAGAAACCGAATGTAATTCTGCGGGAAGGTGCTGTTCTACCCGTTCAATCAGGCATTGATTGGCGTGGGTGATTTGTCCGGAGTAACCGGTAAGGGTGTTGTTGAGCAGTTTAAGCAGGGTGCTTTTGCCACAGCCGTTGTGGCCAACCAGGCCAATACGATCTCCTTTAGTGAGGGTGAAAGAAATCCCTTCAAGCAGAGGGCCCGAAGTAACATCATAAGAAATAGATTGTGCAGATAGTAAAGTGCTCATTGCTTACTCAAGATTTGCGGCTGCACAGTTTGCCAGTCATTGTCCGAAGGTCGGTTCCAGGCAAAAATGTACGCCATCGTCAAACATTTGCTGACGACAACCTTGTAAGCCAGAGTGAAGAGAACTCTAGTATGTAGTCATAATGGCTTCGCTCAAGCAGAGGTTATCGCAGCACGATATCGCAAAAACTTGAGTGATTCTGAATACCATAAAATTGTGCGAGGTGAATGTCACACAGAATCATAATAAGTCCTCCTTGTCTTAATTGATTAATCGATAAGCCGCATTGTAGTGCGAGAGTGCCTGTCCCTCAAGCTTGCATAACGTCACCGGTGCTTTTTGCGAACGATAAGACATTTCTTATTGGCCTCAACTTAACGTGAGGTTTTATACTCCGCCCTATTGAATTTGGCCGGATCCTAGAGTCAGAATTTGGATTGAGATAATTCATCTTCAAAGCCTCGTATAACATATTGAAGTAGCATAAGATTAATGCTTATTGGCTAGATGGTGGTTAGCGCTTGAATCATTTTGACTATAACCTGCTGCGGGTGCTTGAAGTGTTGCTTGAAGAGCAAAGCGTCACAGCGGCAGCATCACGGTTGCACCTTAGCCAGTCGGCGGTCAGCAAGCAATTGGCAAAGTTGCGAGAAACTTTTGATGATCCCCTGTTCGAGCGCACTGCTCACGGGTTGAGGGCGACGCCGCGTGCAATGCAACTGGCCCCGCAGTTACGTCAGGTGCTGCAACAGCTCGATCAGTTTACCCGTCCGAGCACGTTTGACCCGTCGCTCAGCCAGCGGCAGTTTCGGATTGATTTGGTTGAGACGGCCTATTCGCTCACTTACCCGTTTTTTATGCCGGAGCTGTTGGTTCAGGCGCCGAATATTACGCTCAATAGCCAGACATGGAACCAAGAGAGTATCGCTAAGTTACTTCGTTGCGATATTGATATGGCAATTTGTAGCCGGGAGTGGGATGAGCGTTCGCAGGTACATATTAATACGCTTTCTGACGAGTTGAATTATGTTGAGCTGGTGCGGGATTACCCTGTTTGTTTAATCAGAAAGGATCACCCACTGCTGAAAGAAAAGTGGGATTTGGAGACTTTTCTGACATATCGCCACCTTCAGGTTACGTTTGGCGGCATTGAGCAGTGGTTGCTGGATGAGGTACTCGGCCTTCAGCACCAGAAGCGTGATATCGCTGTCAATATGACTGATTTCTATAGCGCGATGAGCTTGTGTGAGCAGAGTGACCTCATTCTGTGTGCGCCTGCCCGTTATGCGTCAAAGATGGTCCGGCATTTTGAGTTGTTGACGCTTGATGTTCCTGTTGCGGTTGAACCGGGAGCCTATGTCTTGCTGTGGCACAAGCATTTTGATCTCGACCCCAGCCACCGCTGGCTGCGGGAGCTGATCATCAATAGCGTCAGTTTGGAAGGCTGACCGCTAATGACTCGCTGCGGGAGTGCTAACACTCCCGGCTGAGTTTAGAGGTTGAGTTCACTTTGTGCCTCATAGAAGGCTGACTTGTATTGCTTGAAGGTTTCCTTTTTGTCTCTGAACAGTTCGAGCAAGTCGACCGACAGAAAGACGCCACTATCGCTGCCGTAAAATGAAGCACCGAGCATGAATTGGGTTTTGAATCTGAGCGCTACTCCCCACCCAAGATCATCCACACCGTCCCGGTCAGTATACAGCCCAACAACGGAGACTCCTGACGGGATATACCACTGCTTGCGATCCCAGGCATCAATACCAATACCTTCCAGCATCAAGGTGGCTTTGTTCTGGCTGCCGTCTTCGGCATTGCTGACAAAATCATAGACCAGACCGGGTCTCAGGAAAATATACTGATAGCTTGGCGGCAGTAATAGTTGCGGGTTATCTGATGACTGCCGTTGTGAGTACAGTCGGCTGCTATTGAACCACAGCTCCCAGGGCATCTGGACCAGGCTGTCTTCCAGAAATTGATCCCACTGCTTGCTGGCATTGGTATGGAATATTGATGCATTTCTGCTGTCTTCAGATCCCAGTAGTGATTGGGATTGATTTAGTAATCTAAAAAATTCGTCAATGAACATGACACAGTTATTATTGCTAGGCTGGCATAGTAGTACTTGTTCTCTTTCGTCGTAGTAACCAGCAGGATATGGTGTATTGTTGATGGTTCTTGGGCCAAACACTTTTTTATCTTGTTGGGGGATATAAGGCGAACTTTGTAGGATATCAATGTATTTGTTAAAGCTAGCATTATCTAAGTCTGTATTGGTGATAATGACTGTTGCTTGATTTTTAATTGCGTTAAGTAAAAGGTTGTTGGTAGCGGTATAGTCAGCGTTACTTAGTATGTAGGTAGTCAGCTCCTTGTTACAGTGATATTTCTGGAGTGTTTGCATTTCGCTGGCAAACGGTAACAACACTGCAGGGATGTTGCCTTGGGGCTGTTGAAGGTGCATCTCTAGTTTTTCACAGGTAAGCGGTTCGTTAATAGAGGTTGCACTCAAAGGGGTTACAGTAATCCCGTAAAGTAACATGATATAAATTAGCCGTCTGAACATATCACTACTCCTTGATTAATTGGTAGACAGTCTTAAAGGCAGAGTAGAAGCGTTGCCAGTCGTTACCACCAGGTTGTTTGAGTGCCTCAATAAGCTGGATAATTTCTTCACTGGCGGCGACCAGCTTATTATTTACCTTGAATTGGCGTTGAGCGATATCTAGCCCATTAAGATACTTAAAATTCTCAAAGTAAGCTTGGAACAGTGGCTGATTGACTATGGGATTTTTGAGGTAGTTGCCGACATCATGCGGGAACTTGGTGGCTAAATGTTCCAGTTCGTCATCGATATTGGTTAATTGCGTCCAAAGCGGGCCGGTTGGCTTGTAAGGGTGAACCATAGTGAAGGGATCAAGCTTGTGGTTGATATTAAAGACACGGCTTGAGCAGCCCGAATCCGACGGATTGACGACAGTCTGGTCTACCGGAACAACCCCTTCGAGTACTTTGGCGACATTGGCCAGATATGTCACGCTGCCCAGCCGGTTGGTGATGGGGTTCAGTTTGCCATCGGAAGGATCGATAAGCAGGTTTTTGTCATAGAGAATGCTCAGGGCATCGAGCGTAACTGCGGTGCCGAGCGAGTGGGCTATGATATGAACATTGCTGGATCCCCGGCTACGAATAAGTTGACACAGCTGGCTGGTGAAACGGGCCCGGATAGCTTCGCCAAGCATGGTAAAGCGATACAGTACTACATCAAGCCAATGGGTAGTGAAGAGGACTTTTTCGCTAACTGATTTTAGGTCATCTTTGAAATCAATCAGTTCATTAATATTTGTGAGTTCTGGCATTGAGCTGGCGGCGGTAACAATATCGCCAAACTCGCTTTTTAGCTTTTCAAGATAGTCTTCGAAAATATCATTGTAGGAAAAAACAATAACGTCAAAGGCCGATTCGATATTGGTGGTATCTGGGTTGGGGTAATAGGACAAGGCCGCATTGAGCGATGTAACGACCTCGGTTTTAAACGAAGCCTCGGTATGGTTCCCCATACCGTGTACTAAAAAGAGAACAGGTTTCATAGGGAATACCCTCACATTGACGGGGACAATGTGAAGTGTAGTAAACTGTCTGGGCACAAATGTATTTGTATTAAGGCATAGATGACCTTTAAATCAAAACTGCGAGGTGCATTCAAATATCTTAACCACTGTTTGGATCCGAAGAAATATGGAAGTTTCTCATTACCCCTATTTCATTTCTGTTGACAGTGAACTGGCCGGTTTTGCGTTGGTAAGAAGATACCCCTCCAATCCCGCTATTTACGATATGGGGCAGTTTTTTGTGTTACGGAAATTCAAGGGGCAGGGTGTCGGTAAGCTGGCCCTTAACTCTGTACTCGAACACTTTCCGGGGCGGTGGCAGATCCGGGTACTGGTCGAAAATACGGCGGCACTGGGCTTTTGGACTGCTGCCGTATCGGACGTTGTCGGCACTGAGTACACGCTGTCACTACAGAATGATGTCGACTTGATGATGCACTTTATCCAGTTTGATGTGTAGGTGATCTGAACATCACTTGGATAAAAGGCGGATTAGCGCTGAATTCAAACCTGGACACACGTTCAGTTAGTGAACCGCGTTGACAGAGATGGGGAGCTTGTTACTGACTTTGAGCAGCGGTGTGATGGCCGTAATATTGCCTTCCAGCCATTTCCAGGCAGATTTGGTCGGGATCAGTACCGGCATACGGTCATGGTAGGGGCGGCAGATCTCATTGGCGGCTGTTGTCAGCGTGACCAGTTGCGGGGGCTCGCCCGGAAACCAGATCCCGGCCATATAGAACGGCCGCTCGTCCCGGTGACTAAACAGATACTTCTGCTTGCGCGGTGCTCCCTCGTCATGCCATTCAAACCAACCGCTGCAGGGAATGAGACAGCGGTGATTTTGCATTGCGTGGTGGAAGGTTTTTTTCTCATTGACCGTTTCGGCCTGCGCGTTAATGATTTGCTTTTTGGCCCAGTTTGGGTGGATCCCCCAGTGGACGTCCTGCTGTTCTACCGAACCCTGCACATAGATAATTGTTGATACGCTCTGGCTAGGACGAAGGTCGAGGTTTTCTTCGGTTTTAAACTCGCAGCCGATTTCTTCGCTGACCATTTCGCTGAACATCCCGCCTGACACACTGAATCGTCCGCACATGGTGGTTACCTCATCTTCAGTTGGTGGCTGCCTGATGCTTCCTGCCTGCGTTTTTCATTGTTATTTTAGGAATGTATAAAAAAAGTATGAACGGTATCAATAGATCTGCAAACGCAGTAATGAGAGGGTATACAAGCCCGGTGGTTTTCGGGCTTGTTTCAGTAGGCTATTGCGGTTGGCTGGGGTTAAAGGACATCAATCGTAATATCGTCAAAGCGATATAGCTGGCCGCCGAACTCTTTGATGAACACTTCGGCATCTGTTTTCTGGGCAAAACTGGCCAGCGTCTTGCCCATTGCTCCTTTCTTCTCAGAGCCGATCACAAACCAGGCCTCGCGGGCATCGATAAAGTACTCATCTTCCGGACGCTGCCAAGGTGTCTTGCTCATATCATGAACATAGATCTCCTTTACCTGACGCTTGTTTTCCGGCTGCAGAACAAAGCTGAACAGATCTCGGGTCGAGCAGAACTTGTTCACGGTATCGGAAGACTTATTGAAGTTCTCCCCCTTCGGCCCCGGGAAGTTGCTGATGATCATGCCACACAGGTGGCATTCATCGGCCTGTTCAATGGCCACTGCCTGACGCACCATGGCTTGATCCGCCGATTCTTGCTCGCTGCAGGCGACGCCCAATACAAGCATTAGGGCTACACTGACAGTTTTTAGAGGGGATAAAGTACGCATGTTTGTTTCCTTACTAATTTAATCGTTAAATGCTTAATTATTTTTTGAGTTATTTGCTTTATAGCTTTTTCTTTTTAAAGACCAGGGCGGCGACAACCAGCGGTGTGACCACCCAGCCGAGCATGAGTAAGAGCATGCTGGCGGGAGAATGGCTTTGGTCGATGGCGACAGCCAGTACACCGTTTACATCCTCTGTGTTTAGAGCGGCGAGGTTGATGAGCCGGAATAAATCCGTCGGGTTGAACATCATCAACTGGACCAGGTGTTGCTGCGACAGCCCTTCTTCCACCCCGACCAAAATGGCCAGCAGGGCTAGATCGAATACCAATACAAAGAAAAACCAGATCATCAGCGCAATGCCTGCCGCTTTGGATTTCTCTGATACCGCTAGGCTAATCACATAGGCTATGGCGATGAAACAAAGGCCAAGCAGGGTTGCCGTGAGGATGAACAGGCCGAAAGCCGGGACAACTGCAGCAAAGTCAGACTGGATGGCAAGCAACAAGGCGGCGCTGCCAAAGCCAAGACCGGTTGCCAGTGAAATAATGGCACCCTGACCCAGGAACTTTCCGATCAGCAATTGACCATGGCTGATCGGGTAGGTCAGTAACAACAGCAGGGTGCCGGATTCCTGCTCACCGACAAAGCTGTCGTAACTGAGCAGCAGTGCGATGAGCGGGATCAGAAATACCGCAAGGCTGGACAGGCTGGCGATGGTCGAAGACAGGGAGGCGACACCTAGTTGTCCAGAAGCGACCGAGCCGTAATAACTCAGTCCTAATGAGAGGACAGCAAAGATCAGGGTGATAGATATTAGCCAGCGATTTCGCAGGCCGTCCTGAAACTCTTTAATTGCAACGGCAAAAACAGGATTCATGAGCTGATGGCCTCCGAGTTGGTTGTTGTGGCCGATTGTTCGGGTACTTCTTTCTGGTCGGAAACTGAAGAGCCATAGCACATGTTATCGTTGAGATAATACTGGTAAAGCTGGTCGAGGTTGGCTGGTTCGATTTGCAGGTCGGCAATCTGGTTGTATTCGAGCAGTTTACGGATCACGGTTAGCTTGTCGCTCTCGGGCACGTTTAACAGATTTTCTCCGGCTTGGTATGGGCTGAGGAAGGGGTCATTCTGCAGTGTTTTGCCAAGTCCCTGAGTGTAGATCGCAACAGGAAGATTGGCTTGTTCGCGTAGCTGAGCCAATGTGCCCATAGCCCGTTGCTGGCCACCTGATAAAATCATGGCCCGGTCGATATGCTGCTCTACGCCCGGCAGAATATGTGAGCACAGGATGATACTGGCCCCGTTGCTTTTCAGTGCATCGACGGTTTGATAGAACTCTTTGGTGGCAATGGGATCGAGACCGACCGTGGGCTCGTCGAGCAGCAGCAGTTTCGGTTCGCCCAAAAATGCCTGCGCCAGCCCCAGTCGCTGACGCATGCCTTTGGAGTAGGTTTTTACCTTGCGCGTCATGGCGGCTGTAAGCCCGACCTGGTCAAGCAGGGCGATGATCTGTTTCTTGTTCACCGACTTGAGCCGCGAAAAGTAGGTGAGTACTTCCAGACCGGTAAGGTGGTCATAGAAGCTGACATTTTCAGGCAGGTAGCCAATTTGGCGTCTGCTGTGCCAGGCTTGCTTGGATTGTGGATCGATACCAAATACCTGCACCTCACCATGGCTGGCCTCGATGACACCGAGGATCAGCTTCATCATGGTCGTTTTGCCGGCACCGTTATGGCCGAACAGGCCGAGTACTTCACCGGGAGCGAGCTCCAGATTGATATTGTTAAGCGCTTCAACCTGCTGGTAGTGCTTGCCTGTATTACGCAAAGACACAATTGGAGCGGTTGCTTTGTTAGACGTCGTCATAGAAATCCTATTACCCCGCAGTTTGGTCTGGAATCGGCGGCATGGTTTTGGTTGATTGTGGCTGGCTGATCAGCGTGTCGTCGGAGGCTGACGGTACGGTCATCAGCGGAAAGCTATCTCTTACACCGGCGGGTTTGAGTACTGGAAATTGCTTTTGAATCCAGCGCAGCATCAAAATGGCCGGGCTATCAAGCAGAACTTTGGCTTCGGGGTACTGCCAGATAAGTTTGTCGATGCCGTCGTTGGGCTCGAAAGGGGTATCCCCGCGGCCGTTGTTGTCTAAGTCCCAGCCAAGGTAGTTACTCCAGAAATTACCGATCCCTTCCTGACTCCATTCCTGTTCGCGGTTAGAGACATATTTTACCTGCACCGGGTTGTTCATGAAGCTATTGCCGAAGACCTTGACGTTCTCCGACCCGGCCGTGAGATGGATGCCAATCTCGGCGGTATCGATAGTGTTGTAGCTGATTGTGTTATAGCCAGAGTTGTAGACAAACAGCCCTTTGCCGTCGCGGCCCATGACTTTGTTTTCTGGCTTGGTCCAGACATTGGAAATGCGGTTGTGACTGATATCGGAATAGGTAATGAAATTCATCAGGAACCCGTAGTCTTCGCTGTCACGGGTTTCGTTGCCCCGTACAGTCAGCTTGCGCGAGCTCATCAGGGCGTAGCCGGCACGGGTGTTGTAGGCTAGATTATCCAGCACTTCGTTGCTGTGGGAGTACATATAGTGGATCCCGTAGCGAAGATCATGCATGGTATTGTTTTTCAATACATTGTACTGGCTGGCGATAATATACAGGCCGTCACGGGTCTTGCTGACGGTGTTGCCGGTGACTTCGACATCTTCCACCTTTGACAGCTGAATGCCGTTGCCTCTGTCGGCTGAACGCAGGGTGGGGTTGCCTTCCACCTCGTTGCCTTTGACTTTGATATGTTTTCCGCTCTGCAGCCAGATGCCGAAGCCGTCTCCCCGTAGTTTGTTGTTGCGAATAATCAGGTTGTTGGCTTTTTTATCGGAATAGATACCGGCATTTTGTGCCGTTAGATCGCTGCCCCAGTTGATGATGGTGAGATCTTCAATCAGGATGTCGGAGCTTTTGAGTAGTAAGGCGTGACCCTTGCCGCCTGCATTAATTGTGGCAACATTGTTCCCTGTGAGGGTAATAGCCTGACGAAGAATGAAATTACCTTGATATTCACCAGCATCGAGTGAGACGACATCGCCTTTTGAGGCGGAATCCAGGATGGCCTGCAGGTTATCATCAACGCTGACCTGTAGTGTTTTGGCTAATGCGACAGGCTGAAATAAGGCCAGGGTCATCAGTGTAATTATCGGTTTTATCATCGGCAGCTTAACTTCCTGGGGATGGGAGTAAAGTGCCGGACTGGCCGGCACTTTATCAGTTTGGTTAGCCCTTGATGCTAACCGTCTTCGCCGATCAGGCTTCTACCAGCATCCGGCCGCGCATTTCCATGTGTAGCGCATGACAGAACCAGTTACAGTAGTACCATTGAACTCCCGGCTTGTTGGCGATGAAGGTAATGGAAGCTGTTGCCTGTGGGCCGATTTCCATCTGTACACCATGGTTGGTCATACAGAACCCGTGCGTGACGTCCTCAACCATATCGAGGTTGGTGACAACCATGGTGACCTCGTCGCCAAGCTTGACCTTGAACTCTGTGAGCCCGAAGTTCGGTGCAACCGAGGTCATGTAGACGCGTACCTTGTTGCCGTCACGGATCACCTTGTTCTGGGTCATGACATCGACACCGTCTTTCTCGGCCATCGCCAGTGTCTCGGCGAAGATAGGATCATCGCGAGTCCATAGTTTTTGTGGCTTGACCTTGCTGCGGTGAACAATCATACAGTCATGCGGTTCGGCATAGGTTGGTCCGTCGTGGACCAGTTTCATTTCGTCGCCGGAGATATCGATCAGCTGATCATTTTCTGGACGTAACGGGCCGACAGGCAGGAAGCGGTCTTTCGAGAACTTACAAAGAGAGATGAGCCATTTGCCGTCGGCGTCGCGTGTCTCACCCTGAGATGTATGGTTGTGACCCGGCTGATAGTGCACATCCAGCTTCTGGCGAATGTAGTTTACCTTTTCGCCGTTGTAGGCCTTGATGGCATCTTCGACGTTCCATTTTGCAATCTGGCTATCGAGAAACAGGGTGGTGTAGGCATTGCCACGGTTATCAAAAGCGGTGTGAAGTGGGCCCAGGCCTAGTTCAGGCTCGGCTACGATGGCATCACGTGGTTTGATCTTGTCACTGAACAGATCGTCCAGTTTGTTGATGGCAATCACCGATACGGTCGGGGATAGCTTGCCGTTGGCGACGAAGTATTTGCCGTCAGAGGACGTATTCAGTCCGTGCGGGGATTTAGGCACCGGAATGTAGCGAGTAAGCTCGGAGCCCTTGCGGCCATCCAGTACCGGTACATCGTTACCGTTGTAGGTTTTGAACTCGCCAGCTTTGAGTGCGGCTTCACAACGTTCGAGATTGAAAACAACCACGTGATCGCGCTCGGCGGTGATCATCTCACCCAGCGTCATACCCATTTCGGAGTTGTAACACGTTGAGGCAAAGTATTTACCGTCGTAGTCGGCATCAGTATTGTCGAGGTTGCCGTCGACCATCACCTGGAAAGCGACCTCCATCTTCTCGGCATCAATCACGTTAAACAGCGAGCGGTAGGTGCTGACATCTTCCAGCGTCGCCTTTCCGTCATTGTTCATCGGGATTTCAAACTCACCGTTACAGATCACGTACTTGGTTTCAGGTACTTTCTGTACCCGCAGGCCGTGGATAGCCTGGACATTCGGAATAGTCAGCATCTTATCCGTTTTCATCACATTACAGCGGATACGCGCTACACGACTGTTGGCTTTGTCGTTGATGAAAACGTATTTACCGTTATAGCGGCCGTCCGTCATACTCATATGCGGGTGATGGGAGTCCCCGGCCAGCATATCGGCGCTGTCACCTTTGATTCGCTTACTCTCGTTGGTGAGACCCCACCCGGTAGCACTGTCAGTGTTAAAGACCGGAATACGCATTAGCTCACGCATTGAGGGTAAGCCCAGAATACGTACCTCACCTGAGTGACCGCCACTCCAGAAGCCATAGTACTCATCCAGATCGCCCGGATGAATAAACGGGCTGTTTGCGGCTTCCGATGCCTTGGCCTGGGCCATTGAGGCAAACATGGCTGCCGACATCGGAGCAACGGCTGCGCCTAGTCCGATAGCGGCTGTCTTGCCGAAAAATTTACGCCTTTCCTCGTTTGGCAATGTGTCTTGATGAGGTTGCTCTATCAGATCATTGTTCTTGTTGTCACTCATGGTTGGCTCTCCATACCGTTTTTTTACACGCCACGGTTATTAATAGTTGTAGGGACATCAGTACTTGATGGATTGTCTTCTACTCGTGTTTCCTTTTTACTCGGAACTTATTCGGTATCTAGGTGTTTCTAGTCGGTAACAGTGACGGGAATATCCAGTTCAGTGCTACGGCGTTTTTTGCGCGCCAGCTTCTTAAGCGGCGGGCATTTTTCTTCGTTGTAATAGGTTATTTGGCAATCGAGGCAATAATGGCATTCGCGCATATTGATCTCCCCATCAGGCTGAATAGCCTGAATTTCGCATTCCTTGGCACAGGTCTTACAGGGCGTACCGCAGTCAGGGCGACGTTTCAGCCAGCTGAACAGGCGCATACCGCTGGGAACCGATAAGGCGGCACCCAGTGGGCATAGGTAGCGACAGAAGGGCTTGCGATTAATCAGGTTAATTAGGATCAGAAATGCAGCCCAGGCAATGAATGGCCATTCCCGGTCGAATTTTAGCAAGAAGGTTGTCTTGAACGGCTCGATTTCAGCGAATTGCTCGGCAAGTGCCAGAGAGTCGAGAGAGATACCGAACAGAACCAGCAGGATCAGGTATTTGATTGCCCACAAGCGCTCATGAACTGCGTAAGGTAGTTCAAATTGAGGAATTCTGAAGTGACGGGCGAATTGATTGACCAGTTCCTGAAGTGCCCCGAATGGGCACAGCCAGCCACAATACACTGCACGACCCCACAGCAGAACAGTAACGGCTGCTGCACACCACAGGGTGAAAATAATCGGATCAAGCAGGAAGAGATCCCATGAAAAATCACTCATAAGCGCCTGCAGGAAGGTGAACACATTCACGACTGATAGCTGCCCGCTCCATGCCCAGCCAATAAATACCACGGTGATAGCCAGGAAGCCATGACGAAGGTTATGCACAAAGGTTGGGTGGCGTACCAGTATGTCCTGGAAGAACAAGATAAGCAGCAGTACGCCTAGCAACGCGAGCAGGATAACCACCTCGACCTGGCGCTCTTTCCATACCTGCTGGGTGAGTGACAGCTCTGGTTCGGGAACAATAGCTGGTGGAGTGTCGACATATTTTTCCAACATGTCGTAGCTGCCCTTGAAGCTGGTAAAAATGCTGTCGATCGGACCAGTCTGGCGTCTGACCAGTAGCTCAAGCTGCCAGCTGGCACCGGGATCAAGCTCATGGTGCGCCTGTACCCTGAAGACTGACATTTCCTGGAATGACGGCGCACCGTCGATATAGAGATCGGTAACTCGATTGTGGTCGAGATCGCGAAATGAAACTTCATTCTCGCCCTGGTGGATTTGAATGCGATCGAATATCCCGCCTCGTACATAACCTGAGCCTTTGAACGAATAGCCGTTGCCCAGTACGGCGACTAAATGCTCTCCGGGTTTTAGGGAAGAGGTTAACCAATCGAAGTCGGCATCACCGAATAGGTTGCGGCCGATGGTCGGTACATCGGCCAGTGCGTAGTAGATTTCGGCAAACATGTCCTGCTTTTCATCTGCAGGGGCATTATCAATATGCTCGGCATCGGTGCCGACAAAGGCCTCGTCGATTTTTTCGTTAGTGAGGTAGAGTTTACGGATGGAACCATCACCGGTTAGTTGGAGCCAATTCGCTTTTTCAAACTGATCCTGGTGTATGGTGGAGGGGGGTTGAATGATGCCTTGTTCTTTCTTAACAATGCCCAGAGACTGAGCCACTTTTGTTGCGGCCTTGGTGATGGCCACATTCATCACCATCACAGTTACAGTTGCGCCAGACAGGCCATCAACCGCGACATAGCCCTGATTTTCGTTACCGCCAACTTTGATTCTGTCTTTGACCGATAGTCCAGTGTACTGGTCGGCAAAACGCCATAGTTTTTGCTCAGGGATACCGGCTAGGATGATTGGTTCGTGATGCTCGAGTACCTTGGCTGTCAGGTAATTCCCATTGGGGTCGATGGCTACCAGCATGTTGACCGGTTCACCGGAGTAGGCTGGTATTTCTGCTATATCATTGGTTTCAAAGGCATAACCTAAAACATCATCATTGCGGTAGACCTGCCATACCGGGGGCTCTCCCTGCTTGTCTTCAATACGGGTAGCGGTTGGAAAGGTTTCTTTGATAAGTGGGAGTGGATCCTTGGGCGGGCTTACAAACAGTGCATGCGCCGGTGCGATCCCTCCGAGGAAGAGTGAACAGAGCAAGAGTACACGTAATATCGCGGTAATTATTAGATTGATTGTTTTCACCAACGAACTCCCGGGCTGTGTTACCCAAGTGGTTATCTTTAATGTGGTATTTTAAATGTACCTTTTGAGCTGTATTCATGATTAAGATCAATTTATTCACATGTTGTAACATTTATCTTCTCGAATTGAGAACTTTATTACTTAAGGAATTGAGTTCCTCGGTAACTGGACTATTGTTCTAGTTTTTTAAGGATAGAAAACGCAGATGGAAGCGCTTATTTTTTATAGAAATTAGTGATGCACGACACATTGTTTTGTTATTGAATTTGAGTTGCATATACACTTCAACTGTAACGATGTGGCACTCTATGTCGGCGTTATGAAGTTAGCTGTGAAACATTTTTTCATTTTCTGGCTCAAGAGATTTATCATTTAACCGAAATAATACCTGTACTGTTGTTGTGGATGATGATCCACGAATGGTTGTATTGAGCGGGTATCAAAAGGAACTGCGGTGATTCGTTTTATTCAATTTTTTATCGCTATCGTACTGATGGGTGTTGCTGGCTTCTTTATCCTCCAAAGTGCACCGGAGCCAGATCATGATGAGCCCAAGTATAAATTTTTGGCTTCCAAGTACCAGCCTGAAAGTGAAGAGCATAGAAACTTATACCAGCACTACTCCAATTTGGCAGATATCCCAATGCCAGTGGGAACCTGGGAGGGGTACAGCAGCAAAAACTATCACTTTATCTTGAAGGTCAACGAGATGGGTGGGTTTATTCTGTCGGTTAACCCTAATGCCAACGATGACACAGAAGGCGCGTTAACCGGTATGCTGAACATTACTGGTCAAGCCTTCAAGGCGCATCATGTGGTCGGTTCGGCAAAGAACGTGCTGCCGAAAAGCGGTCATATTGTGGTGAAGGACTATATGCCGAACGAAGTCCATGTTATTCATCCTCAAACGTTGGAAGTGATTCGTTTCAAGCGGATCTCCGATATCGATAGCTAATAGTAAATATCCACCAATAAAGGTTTGCGCGATAGGCGCAAACCTACCTTTCTAACCTGTCGATTCAGCTAGCCATTGCCACCAAATGCAACACGGCGACAATGCCAGTCAGGCGGTTACGCATCGGCTGGTATCCTTCTGGTCTTCCTTCTTTTTCTACTTGACGAATCTTCATTTCGGCAAACCAAACGGCGACAAAGCCAAACAGCAGTACCAAAATAGACATTACATAGCTTTCCGGAGAGTGAAGCAGTACGCCCCAGGCAATCAGCGAAAATAGAATACTGAGGATCAGCGCGTTGCGACTGAGTTTATGTTTGATGTGATCGATGGCATTTCCCCAGAGGATCCCGGCAAGAAAACTCAGAATGACGGCGCTGTAGGCTATAAACACCTTTTGGGCACTCAGGCCAAACATGGTTTTATCTGCCCAGATACAAATCAAACTGATGATAAACGGCAATAGCCCGAAATAAGCTAGCCGGGTCATGATTTTATCGGGTGATTGTTCCATGAAAGCTCCCCTGCAAAAGAAATGTGGCTAAAGTGAAAGGCACTTTCAAAGCATAGCAGAGCGTTAGTTGTTGCTTCGGGTTGAGTTTTTGTGAAGCAGGAAGGACCGGAGAAGTTGGTGCCTCTCCGGTAGTTAGGCTAAGCGTTGGGTTATACCAGCTCGGCAAGCATTTCGTCGGAGTAGTCAACCAGAGCCTGGCCTTTTTTCACTTTCTCGACATAGTCTGGGTTGGCAATCAGTGGTCGGCCAATAGCCAGCAGGTCGAATTTATTATCATTAATCGCCTCGCTGCCTGTTTCGGCGCTATAGCTACCTACACCAACCAGGGTTTTTGAGTACTGTTTACGTACGTAGCTGGATGCGGTACCGCCCAGGTAGTCAAATTCCATACTGTCATCGAAAATGCCGATATGAAGGAAGGCCAGCTCACGCTGTTCCAATTCTGCAAGAAGGTAATCAGAGACCTGACGATCACGTTCGTCACCTTCGATATTGAAGTAGGCGCCCGGTGATACTCGTAACGCTGTGCGATCTGCACCAATTTGCTGGGAGATGGCATCGACAACAGCAAGCGGGAAGCGCGCCATATTTTCCGGCGTACCGCCAAACTCATCTTCACGATCGTTACTGCTGTAATGAAGAAATTGATCGATCAGGTAGCCATTGGCACCGTGAATCTCTACCCCGTCAAAGCCAGCCTCGATAGCGTTAGCGGCTGCCTGGGCATAATCAGCAACAAGTTGGTCGATTTCTTCCGTTGTTGCCGGTTTTGGTACGGTATAAGTCAGCTCACGCATGCGAGGTACGCTGCCTTCGACTTTCTTGGCGGAAGGTGCCAGTACGTATTCGCCACCAAAGAAATGAGGATGTGCAACACGACCTGTATGCCAAAGCTGAGCGAAAATCTTTCCGCCTTTTGCATGGACTGCGCTTGTGACGTTTTGCCAGCCAGCAATCTGCTCTTCCGAGAAAATACCCGGGGTATTTGGGTATCCCTGACCGTCGGGGCGAATGATTGTCGCTTCGGAGATAATTAACCCGGTATCAGCTCTACGTGCGTAATAGTCAGCCATTGCCTGGGTTGGTACTAAATCATCGTCTGCCATACACCGTGTTAGCGGTGCCATAAGAATACGGTTTTCAAGGGTTAGCGTGTCGTTCAGTACATATGGTTGAAATAGATTTTCCGTCATGTCTTTAGCCTTATTCTTGAATACACATTCAAATTAGACCTTTTTGAACGATCATTCAAGATGTTTTTTGAATGATTGCTCAATATTGATTAGAATCACTGGGTATAGGGTTATTGAAAGAGTTGTCTATGAGAAGTGCTGAGTTTGATCGCCAACATGTATTAAGAGCTGCAATGGCTGCATTTATTGCCAAGGGCTATAGCAAAACCAGCATGCAGGATCTGAAGAAAGCCACGGGCTTGCATCCGGGCTCGATATACTGCGCGTTTGAGAACAAGCGGGGACTGTTATTAGCAGCGCTTGAGCAGTATCGTTCAGATCGCCAGGCGGAATTCATGGCTTTGTTTGAAGACAGCACCTCGAGCCTTGAAGCGTTAAGGCGATATCTCGATAACGTTGTCGACGAATGTGAGCGGGAAGAAATCAAAGACTGCCTGCTGCAAAAGGCCCTGAGTGAACTTGCTGATCAGGATGATGAAGTCGAGAGTGTCATTGCACAAATGCTCAAGCAATGGCAAGAAGGGATTGCAGCCCAAATTCACCAGGCGCAACAGGATAATGAGCTCCCCTCGAACCGCGATCATCAGCAGTTGGCGCAGTTTTTGGTGATGGGGATCTACGGGATCAGAACCTTCTCTCACACCAAGCCTGCCGAGGGAGCCTTACGTAACCTTGCCGAGCAGCTGTTCGAGCATATTCGCTCATAGCTTTGGCGCAAAGCTTTAACGTCTCGTTATACAGTAATGCCCGACATCAACTGTCGGGTCAGCTCTGATGCTGAAATTTCTTTGCAGCCCGTTGTATTTTGACCGCTCCATAGCGGGGAGAAATCATCTATCCCTCGGCCTTCAGCTAATTTTCGCAGTTGGGCCATCTCTATCGAGGCATAGGGAAAAGCAGGGGCAGTCGTATTCATCGCACCCAGCTTCTTCATGACACGATTGACGATACCGCGAGCAGGTCTGCCGGTAAAAAGGTTGGTCACGGCTGTTGGTCGCACGTGGGAATCTTTTAACGCTGTCCGGTGCAGTTGGCTGGTTTTGGCTTCATCGCACAATAAGTAGGCAGTACCAACCTGAACGGCTGTGGCACCAAGGGTAAGCGCTGCCTGAACACTTTTATTGTCAGCGATTCCTCCTGCGGCAATGACAGGTACACGGACAGTATTAGCAATCTGCGAAACCAGCGCTAAGGTGCCGACTTGCGTCGATAGGTCATCGGTCAGGAACATCCCCCTGTGTCCACCGGCCTCAAAACCTTGGGCTATTATGCCATCGACTCCTCTGGATTCTAGCCACTGAGCTTCATGAACAGTAGTGGCTGAAGATAAGATCTTCGAGCTCCAGCTTTTTACTCGGGAGAGCAAGTCATCACCGGGTAGGCCGAAATGAAAACTGATTATTTCGGGTTGGAAGGGCTCGATGACATCGGCAATGTTATGGTTAAACGGCACCCTTGTCGCTCCCTGGGGAGAGCTCAGGCAATTCATGCCCAACTCTGAAAAGTAGGGCTTAAGAAGGGTCTGCCATTGCGACTGGCGGCTAGTATCGAAGTCCGGCAGAGAATGGCAGAAGAAGTTGAGGTTGTAAGGTTTACTGGTCGCGCGTTTGATCTCGGTGATTTCATTAACGATGTCATCAATGCCGAGCATGCCACAGGGCAGTGATCCCAGTCCGCCTGCTTTACTGACTGCAATAGTCAGCGCGCTGTCTTGTACTCCGGCCATGGGGGCCTGAATGAGTGGCAGCTCAGTGCCTAGTAAGTCAACCAAGTGTTTATTATCCATAGCTATATCCTTTAACTATTGGAGGTGCGCTTTTAGGCCAAGGCCACCTCTTGCTTTTTGCCTTGCTGTAGCGACAAGGCCCATAATGACAGTGCGGCAAAAAACGAAATGGTAATGACCACACTCCTAATAAATCGACAGAGAGCTAGCTATTTTCCTTAACATTATTTTCCTTTGGGTATTTTATAGCGTACCGCAGTCGCGTATACGTATATCAAGTCGTTATTGCAATACTATTCTGCTTGGGTGATAACATTGCCAGACAATGAATGGGCGATAGCCCTAAATGCGGCGAGAGAGTAATCCATACTCTCATAGCTATTATTCATGAACGTAAGATCTGCGCTGTTTTTTACAATGACGACATCAGCTAAGCGGTTAATATAAATATATTGGCCATAGATGCCAATCGCTAAAAACTCTTGATTGACATTTTCGGGGATCCACCATTGATAACCATAGCCCCAATGTGTATTTGAATTTTCTCTTTTGCCGGGCATGAGGTGGGGAGCGTCAGGCGTAATGCTCTGCTCTATCCATTGGCTTGGAATGATCTGTTGATTATTAAGCTGGCCGTGATCGCGATAGAGTTTTCCCATTCGTAGGTAATCTCGGCTGATAAGGTTTAGCCCACCCAATACCATAGGCTCACCGGTACTGTCGGTGATAAAAATAGCCTCGCGCTCGGTGTGTAATTTTGACCACAGCTTGTCATTAAAATACTCTTCGATAGGTTTCCCCGTCGCTGCCCGCAACACCATACCGATAACATGGGTGTCCATACTGACATATGACAGGTAAGTACCTTGCTCGCGCGAGCGAGTGAGCGAAGCGGCAAATTCATCGAAGCTCCCCCCCAAAGCCATGAGCCTGCCCATACGGTTTATGTCGCTAAAAAAGTCACCATAATCCTCGTTAAAATAGATGCCGCTAGACATCTGTAAGACATTTTTAATGCTGACACCGTCATAACCTGAGCCAATTAAACTGGGCACATAGTCAGTGACCGGTTGATTTAAGTCTGAAATGTGGCCTTCCTCAATGGCAATGCCGAATATAGCACTGAGAAACGATTTGGCCATTGACCATGAAATTCGCAGATCAAACTCATTTGTGTCCTGGTAATACTCCTCGAAAGTGATGCTATCACCTTTTAATACCACTAGGGCGGTTGTACTGGAGCGTTGAATCCAGTTCTGCATGTCAACTGACTTGTCGTTATAGGCAAAGTGCTGGGGAAGCGGTGAAGGGGAGTGGCCTAGTTTGTCAACCATACCTGAAGCGGCAACTGTTTTTGTCGGAGCTAGCCGTTTCATGTTAGAGAAGTTCTCTACGATGACATCCTGATCGAACAGTCGCACAGTATGATAAAGCTGTTGGAGCTCCGTTTTATAGATAAAAGCGATGGTACTGCAGATAAAAAACAGAATCAGGCAGCCCTTCCCAAACACTTTCTTCATAGCCAACTCCTTAGCTCAATTTAACAGAAACCTGCTGTTTTCGGAGGCTGGATCACTGTCCAGCTTCTAGAAATGATAGAACAGAAGTTTCGGCCAGTGAGTATTTACTCTGATAAAAAATGAAAGCTCAACTTGTCTAAAATAGTGCTGCTAAATTTGTCTAATTTACAAGTTTAAGGTTTGTGGCTTATGGTTTAGCGAAACGATGTCGAATTTTCATCTTTACCAACGGGATAGTGAGAATACCGATTGCCAGCAGTGCACCGATAGTTATACCCAAGCTACCTCAAGATGCAGTATTCAGAGTGAGACCAGCGAGCTCAGTTCAAGGAAAATGACGGTAGGAATGGCTTTCCCTTTCAACGTTATTTGACACAGAAATGGGGTCGCTGGCTCACTCCCAAAGGGCGAGTTCCAGTTCTATTAAATAGATAGGGGCTTCTATGCGTTGTTACCGATTATTAATTTAGAGCCACTAGATTTTCTAATCGGTGCCTAGCCTACAAGCCAAGTAATTCTCGCTGAAACGAGCATCTTGAGGTAGCTTGGGTATAAGTCATGCTTGAGCATATTGGCTATTGATAGAGTTTGAATACGGGTTTCATTGAAATTCGGGAACTGGTGGATGGCAATAATAATGTCATGACAGAATCGATAATCACCATCAATCTACTGTCATTAGATAAAATGATGTTATGAGAACTTTGATTTAAAACATCATTAAAGAAAGGATAATACTGTTTGTTTTGTATAAATACCTATAAAAACAGTTAGATGAGAATTTTAAAAATTATGTTTGACGAATTTTCAATAGCAAACGTTTGGCATGGCTTAAGCCCTTAATTAATGGGTGTTGCATTTCTCATTTATGAGCAGAAAGAGAAATAATAAATTGGGTTTTATTATATAAAACCCAATTTATTGCCGTTGTTAAGGGTCGTTTATGGATTATTCAGGTTAATGTACTAGTATTAGGTTGCCATAAGTAAAAAGGGAAGTAACAAGATGAGAATAATAATTTTACTGTTCGGCTTAACATTACTAGGGTGCAGTACCACAGACGATCTGTCTTATCAGCCGACTGTCGATGATGAGTATGCTGACCGGCAGGATCGCGATAAAGAGATGATTCGAGATACAGATCGTATCTGATTTTGTCTTTGTTCGCGTATAGCTTAGCAAGATAAAACAAAGGTCAACCTTGGTTGACCTTTGTTTTTATTATTTACAGTTTTTGGCAAAAATTTCGTCAGCCCACTGCGGGTTATCCACAAACGGGTTTCTATTGCCCTGGATCTGCTGGATTTTAGTGTTTCGGTTAGACTCGAATTCATCAACCGGATCGAGTTTGTTCCACTCTAGTAAAGAGCAGACGTTACCGAGTGCCGTACCATTGTTCAAAACGCTTGGCACTAGTTCCAAATCTGGTGTGATGCTGTCTTTGCCTTCGTAACGGGTGGCCATGTAGAACATCATACGAGCCACATCGCCCTTGACCGCATCACGTGGTTCGAAAGAGTCAGAGTCGTAGCGGTTTTCTGGTGACTCGGCTACTGGGTTTTCACTGTAGTCGTATTCAAGGTTACCACGGGTAGAGTTGACCGTTTCGTCTGACGGGCGAAGGTGGTGAATGTCAGTATAGCCATAAGCGCTCTTGTTATTGAAACCACCATTGGATTTCGGGTAGGAGTGTTCACGGTTCCAGTTGTCGCCTCCTAAGCTTCCTTGTCCTGTTTTTTGTCCTTTTGCCTGAGAACGGCCAGTGTAGATAAGAATGACGTTATCTGGGTTGTTAGGGTCTTCGTCGGTAATGTCTAGTGCATCCCATACATCAAACGAAGAAGATGAGTAGGGTAGTTTTTTAATCCCGGTAGAGATGATGGTATTGAGTGCTGCTTTTAGTTCGTCACCGGATTTGTTAAGGGCCAAATCATAGTAACCGTCTGGATTGTTAATCTCGCCCGGATCGACAGGCGGAACGACTTCTTTGGCTTTACAGGTAACAGAAAACGGCGCGACAACATGGGGATCGTGGGCCTGAACATAGGCAGCATTAGCGCTAAAGCAAGAAAGAGCCAGAAGGGCTAGAAGTGTTTTTTTCATAATTTTTCTCAGAAAAAAGGGAGGCATTAAATGCCTCCCTTGATAAGTCAGATTAAGTTTACTTGCTCATCTTGCGACGGAAGAAACCAAGACCTAGTAGTGACAGCAGACCAAATAGACCTGTTGAACCACCGTGGCTGTGACCAGGGTTTGAATCAACTGGCTGAGTCTTATCATCACTGGTTTCGGCTACTTTAATTGTTTCTGCCGGAGTAGCATAAACAACATTACCCGTTACGCCATCTTGGATAGATTTCGTCATCTGGAATTCACCAGCTTCAGAAACTTTACCTTCAAGCTCTACCCATCCTTGCTCGATGATTGCTTTCGTTAGTGTTACATAACTAGTATCTGCACCGGCTACCGCTGCTTTGAAAGAGCTAATCTTCGCAATGTTCAGAACAGCCTTATCACCAGCGTGAAGTGGAGTGCCATTGATGTCCGTTAGATCGAACATAACCTTAATCGACTCGCCTGCAACAGGTGCTTCTGGTACTTCCGGAAGCTCTGCTGGTGGGTTTTTAGGTTCTGTTGGTGCAGGGATCACAACAGGTGGCTCAGGGTCAACAACAGGTGGCTCTGGATCAACCTTATCATTTAGCTTCAGATCGATAATTGCTGGATCGTGGTCAGAAGCGCGGTATAGATCAGAGAAGCGAGTTGAACATTTACCATCTAGGCAGTTGTTCTCATTTTCGTATTCAAACAGCGTTGATTCACCGGCATTAATATTCCAGTCGGTAGCATCTATCACTTTGTTCACTAGTTCTGGTGTAACCAGGATGTAGTCAAGTGTGCCTATTTCATCGTTGTAAGAGTAGCTGTATGAATCCGGATGTAGCTGGCGAACAACGTTAATGTAGCCGTAAGAATCAGTAACTTCCTTACCAGCATCGCCGTGTAGTGGTGTACCTAGTGTGTTTTTATCACCACCAATATAGGTATTGCGTGCAGCCTTGATGACATGATCTTCAGGTGCTTTGTCGCGGTTAGTCAGAACCATGATTGGATCTTCGTTACCGTAAGAGTTCAAATCACCAAGGATCATTTTGTAACCATCGATCTTGCCAAGCTCTTGACCTAGATGGTAAGCAGCTGATACTCGGAAGTTTTCGCAAGAACCTTGTTTGTCTGGGTCCTTACCGTCCTGACCACCTTCAGCAACCGGAGCTGCATCTTCCCAACATTTAGAACCTTTAGATTTCAGGTGGTTAACCGCAACTGTAATCTTCTCATCTGTGCCGCTGATGCTGAACGTTGGTGCGATGGTGTCACGCTGATAATTGTGACCATCTTCGATAGTCTTCCCTTTATCATCAATTACTGCATCTGCATGTTGTTGAGGCATTTCAATGAGACGATAAGTATCTAGAGTTGCTCTATTTGCTTTGAAGATTACCTGGCTGGCAATAGAATCTCCACCGACAAATTTATCGCTTTCGTTGCCAACAACGTATGAGTAGTGATCTTTTTCATCGGCAATAAGGGCATTGATCTTTTCTACTAAGTGCGCTACAGCTGAGTTTGGACCAAAGCCATTATTCTCGATTTCCATCAGGCCGACGATATCAGCATCGATAGCAACGATTGCACGGGCGATTTTGTCTCCTTGAAGATCGAATTCTGCTTGAGATTCTGCACCTCGGTTCTCATTTTTGGGGTTGCTGTCACCACCATATGGTGAGTTGAAGTAGTTCAACACGTTGAAAGTTGCGATACGCAGCTCGCCACCTTCTTTAAGCACAGGCGCTTGAGTTCGATCAGAGTGTTCGCGGACGAAGTTATCTTTTGTTACTTCGTTGGTAACAAAGAAGCGATATTCGTTGTATGAGTAAGTAACTACACCCTCAAAACCGTCTAGTACATCGCCGATACGGACATAATCTTCAGTCGTTGTCGTACCATCAGGCATTGGTACAGCGCTTGCCTTACCGAAGTCTGGGTACCATGGAATGTGAGTACCTTTAGATACTTTATCGAAAGACTCAACAATAATACGCTTGTCCTGATTGCAGTCTGTTTGGCGCTCAGCATCAGTATCTGGAAGGATGTTTTTGTCTAGGTCATAATCGTGAACCGCAGGAGCATTGTTCTGGTTAGGATGCAAGTTCACCTGACCGTTCGAAACCACCATGTTGTTTCGATAAGGGCCGAAGTCAAAGCCGAAGGTGCGGCTGACGCGCATGTCAGATTCTTTGTCGAACTGAACCAGCATACCTTCGTGACGTTCTAGCGTGAAATCAAAGTCTTCATCTGATTCCAGTACGCGTAGAGCGGTTGCTGCTGGCGCGGTTTCGGAACCTGTTACTTTTACGGAATCAACTTTAACAAGCTTCGTCCAGCCCCAGTCTTCTTTAACTTTTGCTACTACGGTAACGGCAGAGCCAACAGACAGCTCGGAGATATTGCTTGTTTCAACAAAGATACCGTCAGAAGTCAGTGCGTCACTATCACTTGGTGCCTGCATGAAGAAACCGACTTTCAGGTCGCTTCCCAGAGCAGTTTTCTGAATTGCTGTTACGACACCTGATACTTCGTGGTAACCTGCTGATTCATAAACACCATTTGGTACGTCAATGCCATCGATCGTAGAGCTCCAGCCTTGACCTTGGATTTCTTGAATAGTCGCAGGGGTTGACTCTGGTGGTGGAGTCGGTTCGTCGCTGAACTTACCAAAATCGCTGTGATCGCTACCATCATGAGAAGAAAACTTAGATGCATCGTATGTTGTAGAAGGTGTTGTATCTGTACGGCGCAGCGTTACATCGGCGTTATAAGCCTCTTTTATATCTTTTTTACCCATGACGTCGATCTCGACGCCATCTTTTAAGATAGCCAGCGCATCATCACCATTGAAGTTGGCAACATCACCATCTCGAATATCTGCTGCTGCGATAAGCTCATCAGTTACTTTGCCTTCTTGTGTACTGTTGTGAACAATAACAAGAGTTTCATTAGGTGCTAATGTATATGCACTCAAATCGAGAGTTTTATCCCAAGAGCCACCACCATTTGAGGCTTTAGCCAATGTATAGCCTGTTAGTGGAACAGTTTCGCTACCGGTGTTAGCAATTTCGATCGCTTTGTTATAACCAGAGCTTTCTGTGGTTTCCGAGATGATGATATTCGCCTGAGCACTGCATGAAACTGCAGCACCGATGGATAGTGCGAGAATGGATTTTTTCATGATTTTCACCCTAAAGAAGCCCTGTTATCCCTAACAGGGCGACATATCATTTTTATTTGTAGACAATTTCGCCGTTTGGCTGGAATTCAGTGACGTCAACAGTACCTTTCGATTCGATGAAATCTTTCAGTACTTCTGCATCGACATAGCCGGTGTTCACAAATGCCGGATGCTGAGTGATGTTCGGGTAGCCGTCACCGCCAGCAGCATTGAAGGAAGGAATGGTGAAGCGGTAAGTGTCTTTTACATTCAGTGCTTTACCGTCAATTTTCACGTCAGTCACTTTGTCGCCGTTTACTGTCATGGTAATACCGGAGAACTGAGCATAGGCACCTGAATCTTTAGACTTGGTACCAACAACATTCAGGTAGTCCTGAACTTCGGCACCAGTCATATCAACATAAGTCACGATGTTGCCGAATGGCTGTACTGTCAGAACATCTTTGTAGGTGATATCACCGCCAGCGATAGAGGCGCGAACACCACCAGAGTTCATAACAGCGAAGTCAGCTTTGGCACGCTCTTTATGGGCTGTTGCGATTAGACGACCAAGATTTGTCTGGTTATTACGTACGATCTTACGCTCACCAACCAGATCACCGTTGGAAGTACCGATCTTCACGTTAAGTGCGGCCTGGCCTTTGTCCTGGAATGGCTTCAGGGTATCGAAAACGGCCTTGTCTTGTGGGATTTCGTCTTGGATGAAGACACGAACTTTCTTGCCGTCAACCTTGATTTTCTTCTTCAGGTTAACAGGGATAAGATCGTATGATTTTAGTTCGAACTCACCGTTTTTGAAGGTGTAGTCAGCACGGCCAACGTATTTACCCCACTCGTGCGCTTGAACAATCCAGGTGCCGTTCTGCTGATCTGGCTGACACGCGTCACCCGGGTGGAAGTTCTTGCTGTACATGTTCGGACCTTCCATGCAGACAGGCTCTTGCGAGTGGCCGCCTACAATCATGTCAAGGTCGCCTTCGTTCAGGTAACGAGCAAGCTTCACGTCACCCGCTGCGTTTGATCCGTGCTGGCCATCTTGATAGTGCCCCATGTGCGTTGCTGCAATGATCACATCAGGATTGTGCTTGCTTTTTAGCTCGGCAATAACCTGCTTGGCTTCTTCTTTAGGATCTCTGAACTCAACGCCGCCGATGTATTCTGGGTTACCGATTTTGGCTGTGTCTTCAGTTGTCAAACCAATAACAGCGATCTTAATGCCTTGCTTGTTAAAGATTTTGTACGCATCGAACATACGTTCGCCATCTTTGTAGATGTTAGCTGCTAGGAATGGGAATTCAGCCCAGCCTTCCTGCTTGGCAAGTACATCAAGCGGGTTATCGAATTCATGGTTACCGACAGCCATTGCATCGTAACCTAGCATGTTCATACCAATGAAATCTGGCTCTGCATCTTGCAGATCTGACTCTGGCACACCTGTGTTGATATCACCGCCTGATAGAAGAAGGACAGAACCGCCTTCTGCTTGAACTTCAGCGCGAATTTCATTGATCAGTGTGGCACGGGCAGCCATACCGCGTTCGCCGTATTTGTTCTGCCAGAAGTTGCCGTGGTTATCATTGGTATGAAGAATGGTTAGGTTATATTCTTGACCCTGAACCCACTCATGTGCTGGTTCCTGGGCAGAATTTTGGGCTGTGCATCCGGTTGCAACCGCAAGTGCGAGTGCCGATAAAACGATCTTTTTCATGAGAGCCTCATTCGAAGAGGGGGGGGGAAGAAAAGAGAGAGCCAATCAAGGGACGAAAGATCAGCTCTCTAGTTGTTCTAGATGTATCGAGTTACATTAGAACCAGTAGTAAGCCATTAGGTAGGCTAGAGCACCTGATTCAGTTGTCTTCTTACCATTTGCATCGCGCTCACCTTTAAGTACATCACCGAATGCAACTTCAGCCGCCAGCTTCACGTTAGATGCGTAGCGGTACTCGGCACCAACAACACCAAAGTATGCTTTATCTGCAAATGCGTCAGAGTCAGAGTAGTTAACGTTAGCAAGCAGGTTTAGTTTCTCTGTCATTGCGTACTTACCACCCAGGTTTACACCTTTTTCAGTAGTGTCTGCGCCACGGTCGAAGTTTTTGGTTTCGTCGAATGCAAGACCAGCAAGAGTGAATTTGCCTAGCTCAACTTCACCGTGTAGCGAGTAGATAGACGTTTCGTCACCTTCTTCAGCACCTGCAAGTACAGTGAATGTGTCGCCGTAGTAACCGATGTAACCGTTAGTTACTTTGCCAAATAGTGAATCTGTTTCGTATGTGTATTTCTCTGGGTGACCGAATTCATCGGTTGTGCCATCCCAGCCTTCAAGAGAGTGAGAGATACCTACTTTGATGTTACCGAACTTACCGCGGTACTTGATAGTGCTGTCCTGGTCACCTGCTTCAGAGATACCAAGACCTAGTTCGTTAGTTACGTCGCCGAATGCGTCAACGTGGTCGTATGCAGTATCCGTACGACCGAACTCGATTGAATGGCCTTTAGTTACGTTGTAACCAACGTACGCTTTGTCGATGATGATGCGCATGTTGTTATCTTTTGTCCAGTCCTGGCGCTCGCCGTCAAGCTCGAACTTCGCGTAGAAGTCACCAGTCTGACCTTTTAGACCGATCGTAGCGAAAGAGTCATCAACAAAAGTTGTATCTGGGCCAAAAGGAGTTTTGTCAGTATCAGAGACGAACGTACCGCCAACTTCTGCGCCACCGTAGACTTTGACGTAGTCGCCATTGTCAGCTTTGTAGACTGTTGCTGCCTGTGCTGCACCAGAGATGAGAGAAGTCAATGCCACTGCGATAATTGTTTTTTTCATTATAAAATCCTTGTAAGAGATTGTGTATGTTCCGCGGTCACAAACATTAATCATTTGGAAAATCTTGCACAAGTTATTTCGTGTAAAGTGCATATTTGCTTTTAAAATTCGTGACACAAGACTCAGGCAAACGTTTGCAATAAATGATTAATTTATGGCGTGAATAATATTTTCAAGTAGCAATGATGTGATTTTTTCTTTGGGGTTGGAATTGTAAGTAAAAAAAAGCCCTGCCGGAAAGGCAGGGCGAAATTTGATTTTGGAACTGTTCAAAAGGAACAGGTATTCAACAATTAGCAAGTTTTACAGTGATATCTAAAAGCACAACTTGTTTGCTCAAGATATTGCGTTATTAAAGTACATGTTTTTTTGTATAACGCAATTGATAATTTAAAAAACTATAGTGTTTTATTTCGATCGAAAATTAGACAATTTCGGTGTTTTTCTATTGTTTTAAATCCATCAAACTTTATAAGTCATTGAATTAAATGTGTTTTATTTGGTTTGTGTCAATATTTCGACTACGCGATAAGTATGGTGTTGCTTGCTGTTGATATTGTCATCTGTGTCACATAACCGCCTGCAAACAATATAATTCAACAAAAAAGCCATATTGATGAAATTATAACTTTGGGCATTTGTATTTTTATTGGTTTGTTTGGGTTTCTGCTTATTCTATATTGCTTAATATATTTACATTAAATATTGATGATTTATTTTTATATTAGTGAGCTATTTGTGTTTTATATTTCTCTTGATTGTTTTTTTTGCTCTATTTAAATTAATAGTTCTTATTGATTTATTTATTTTAAACTCATTGGTTTATTATTTGTAAGTTGATTTTTACTTGGCTTTATTTGTATTTTTTATGCATAAACGCCCTGCATTTTAGATTGTTGGTTATTGGTGTGATGAATGGATATCTTGGTCGTTGTTCTGATTTATTAAATCTCGCCAAAGTGAGTTTTTTAGTGATAAATGCTTTTTTGAGTTAAAACTCTAATTTATATGCGAACAATGTATATTCATAGTGTCTCACAAAAACAAATTGTACTTTTGTAATGCTGCAAGCAAAATTGTGACGGTGGTTTGATTTTACTGATAGTGATATCAGTTGCATGGTGTTAAAAATATGCTAAGTATTAGCATTTTATGGAGCTGTATACAGCCTTAATAGAAATGACATAAAAATGAAATATTGCAGTCATCTTTTCAATTTTTGCTGCATGTAATCGTTCGCAAAATTATTGTACTAAAGTGTGTGTATTTTCATGCAAATATGACATTTGACATGTTTCTTTAAGGTGAAAGAGGTTTGGTGTGATATTTATCCCACTAAGGAATGTCGGAATGAACTATTTCACTTTTTGGTGTGACATGTGGCGACTCAGGCTTGCTGATGAGCTGAGGGTGTTGCTACTGGGCCCCAGATGGTATCCTTCCTGCCCAGTTTTAGCGTTGTGCCGGAAAAGTAATGAATTTTAATCGTATTGTCTGCTTTGACCTCGAAATGTGTTGTTGGAATGATGGTCGGGAGTCGAGAACTGGAGAGATTATCGAGATCGGTGTTGCCGAACTGGATCTGGTAACCGGTGAGATTGTTCGTCGCGCACAGCATTATGTGAAGCCGGAGCATGATGAGATTTCTCCGTTTTGTACCGAGTTGACAGGTATCAAGCCTGAAGTGATAGCCAAAAACGGTAAGCCATTGGCAGCGATTTTGAAGTCTATTGAGCAGAAGTTTGGTGGGCGTCATAAGATTTATGCTGCCTGGGGACGGGATGACTTGATTCTGCGTGCCGAGTGCAAAGAGAAAGGGCTTAAGGTTCCGTTTAACGAGTACTTAAACTTAGCGACACTGTTCCGCTTGCAGCGACATGTTAACAACAAACGCTGTGGTCAGCGTGCCGCGATGGACATGGCGGGTGTTGAGTGGGAAGGGCGTCAACACTCTGGTTATGTGGATGCCTATAACCTTGCTCGTTTAGCCAAGACATTGTTCATCTCACCAAGTGACTAGATTCTGTTGTCAATTGCATGACTTTGTCAGTCCTTGTAGCCAGAGAGTAGAAAAGCCGCGTTATGCGGCTTTTTGTGGTGTTTAGTTAACAGATAGATTTAGGCCAAGCGAACATTCATGGTGATCTCGGCCCGGAACACAAGGTTCCCCTCAGTATCAGTGACTTCGTCCGGCACTTTTTTATCGCCACCTGTTTCCCATTAGATCCCGTCTCCTGTTGTAAGATCGGTGGTGGCTTTCTTTAGATACTCCACCGTCATACCGACCGGTAGCCAGCGGCTTGTTGTCGGTACACAGACATCAGTCATCATTCAACCGGCCAGCTCAGCCATATTACACATGGCAATCGCATGGACAGTGTTGATGTGGTTCGTTACTTTTCGCCGTTTTTTTATCGTGACTTCCGCATAATCGGTCGAGGTCTAGTCTGACTACGCCGCAGATGTCTAGAGCAAAAATCAACCAATTACATTCTTTTCCTCTTAGAAAGCTCACTCTTTCTCATCAGGAATGATTGTTGAAACATACAGTTTTAACGTTAGATAACGCTTTAAGTTCAATTGGTTATAAGAATTGTTGTGGTTGGGGAAGGAAAGAGGTTGGCTTAGTGGTACGGGGAATTCCCTTAAATGTCTGACAATAGAGTTATGATGTCTTTTTAGAGATATTTATATCAAAGATGACCTGCCACACTATGACGTACATGAATAATGATTCATCCAGTTTTGACTAGAAAAACAATCTAGAGGCAAACCATGTTCTACTTATTTCCTTTACTTACCGTTTCAATTTGGGCAGGGAATGCCATTGTTAATAAGCTTTCGTTCAGCGTGATCGATCCGGGTGCTATATCCTTTTACCGCTGGTTTGTCGCTATGTTGGTACTTACACCGTTTGTTCTGAGGTCGGTATGGCTAAATTGGTCAACCATCCGGCCGTATATTCCCCAACTCGCTTTCTTGGCATTACTGGGTATGGTTCTGAACCAGTCGCTGGGCTACTTTGCAGCTGAAACGACGACGGCTACCAATATGGCATTAATCATCTCGCTAGTGCCGCTTATCAGCATGTTCCTCAGTGTGCCTCTGTTGGGACAACGCTTGCTGCCGTTGGCCATTGTCGGTGCCGTTTTATCCTTGGCCGGGTTGGTCTTGATGCTGAGCCATGGCGATATCAGTAATTTCGCATCGCAAGGGATCACTGTTGGTGATGCTCTGCTGTTGTTGGCGGCATTTGTCTACGCATTATATTGCGTGTTGTTAAAGCGCTGGCAGATGCCGCTGAGTACCTGGCAATCGGTCTATGTGCAGGGAGTGTTGGCAGTCTTGATGCTTGTTCCCTTATTGATGGACAGCGAGCGGGTCGCAATCACGGCCGAGTCACTGCCGTTGATCATGTACGCAGCAATTCCGGCATCGGTGATTGCCCCTTGGTGCTGGATGCAAGGGATACAGCGTTTGGGGGCGGACCGTACGGCGATGTTTATGAACTTGATGCCAGTGATCACTGCCGGAATTGCGAGTGTGATGCTGAGTGAGCAGCTTGCTGCTTATCATTATGTTGGCGGTGGCATGGTGCTCGCCGGTGTGGTGCTGGCACAACGGAAACCTAAGGTAAGGGTGCAGCAATTGGCGACGGCGTAAGTTTTTTATACTCGCAAGCGCTGAATGTGAGAGCGGTAACTGCCATGGGGTGTTGCCGCTTTTTTAATGATTTTTTCACTTTCTCAGTGCTAAAAAGACTAAGAACGTACTTATGGGGCAGGTGAAAGATGAAAAAGTTGTTAGCTGGATTGGTTCTTGTCTCTATGAGTGCCCTTGTGGGATTCTCTATACTGCAGAAAACAGACTATTCAACAGCAGATGTTAACAACGGGAAAGAAAAATACCTGACGTATTGCCTGTCTTGTCATGGCGAACTCGGTCATGGTAACGGTGTTGCCGCTGCGACTCTGTCCGAAAAACCGTCCAATATCTATAAGAAGGTAACATCCCCCTTTGAATTCGAAAGTGAACTGTACAGCACCGTGATGAATGGTAACGAAGGAATGCCGGCCTGGGGGGCGATACTTTCCACCAACGATGTCAGAGATATCTTCGGTTACATCATCGAAGCCAATAATACATAAACGTCTGGCAGCCGATAAAGGCTGCCGCTATATGGCAATAGCCTATGATATAGGCAAAGGTTTTGATGGTGTTGATGCTTAGCTCTTTGAGCTAAGCATCAGAACGGCGGCAAAGGCTAAAAAGGCACTCATCATCAGAAAGGCATCGTTATAGGCCATAATAGCAGCGTCGCGCTGCATGGTTGCCACCAGCGATGCCTGGGCTTGTACCATAGCCGTACCGGAGTCGCTGCCAGCCTGAACAAAGTAACTGCTTTGTTGCAATAGTTGCTGCCAGGCGTTGGAGCTGACGCTGGGTATCGACTCTTTAATATGTGCAAGATGCTCGCGAGTTTTGTTGTCGAGCATTGTTGCGATGATTGCAATACTGAACGCGCCACCGAGATTTCGCATCACATTGGTGAGGGTTGATGCATCCGGCGTATCTGCCTTGCTGATCCCTTGCATGGCGACCAGTGATAACGGCACCATGATAAAAGGGCTGCCGATAGCCCGAAGCAACATCGAAAAGATCAGTTGCTGCCCGCCAAAATCAACGCTCATGTGAGTGTTGACGTAGCAGCTCAGCCCAAACATGACGAACCCAAATGTGACCAGATACTTCGGCTTGAATATGTTCGTCAGCTTCGGTACCAGCGGGAAAATCAAGAGCTGGGGAAAGCCCATCCACATCAGGACCTCACCGATCTCCAGTGCGTTGTAGTGCTGGATCTGTGTCAGGTACAGCGGTAGCACATAGATAGAACCAAGCAGGGCCATGCCCAGGATCAGATAGGCCAGACAAGACATGGCGAACTGTCCATTTTTAAGTAGGCGAAGATTGACCAGCGGTTTCTTGTGCTGTAACTCATTAATCACAAAATACACCAGACTGACTGCCGAAATGATTGACAGCGTAACGATAAAGTCAGAGCTAAACCACTCTTCGCGGTTGCCGTCTTCCAGCACCACTTCCAGACACCCCAGGCCAAGTGCCATGGTGATGATTCCAACCCAGTCGGCTTTTAGCAGGCTCTGAATATTGAGAGGTTCATCGTCCAGGCCATAGCGTACCATGGTGATCAGCAATATGGCCGGCGGAATATTGATGTAGAAAATGTAGTGCCAGGACAAATTCTCAGTCAGCCAGCCGCCGAGCGTTGGACCAATAGACGGGGCAAAGGTGGCAGTAACTCCGAACATTGCCATACCGATCGCCCGCTTATGGATTGGCAGTAGCTGTACCACCAGCGAAAATGCCAGCGGGATCAATGCCCCGCCACTAAAGCCCTGCAGCGCTCTGAACACGATCATGGAGGTCATGTTCCACGATATGGAGCACAGTAGAGATGACAGCGTAAAAATCACCGTTGTCCAGGTAAGATAGCGCCTTTTCCCCAATGCCATGGAGAGCCAGCCACTCAGTGGGATCGCAATCATTTCTGCGACCAGATAAGAGGTTGAGATCCATGAGCTCTCATCCAGAGTTGCTGACAGTGCGCCCTGAATATCTTTCAGCGAAGAGTTGGTGATCTGGATATCCAAAATAGCCATGAAGGTGCCAATGAGTCCGCCGATCAAAGCTATCCAGTGGCGGCGAGGAACCTGATCCTGAGCGGCCTCTCGGGCGATTGGTGGCAGCTCAGTAAGGGTGTCTGACGTACTCATGGTTTAGCCTCGGGTATCGACAGTGGCAACAACAGACAGCCCGGGGATTAACCGGCCCTGGAGCTGGGCCGGATCGGCAATGGTAATTTTAACCGGTACCCGCTGAACGATTTTAGTGAAGTTGCCTGTCGCGTTTTCTGGCGGCAGCAGAGCAAACTTTGCGCCTGTTGCTGGAGAAAAACTGTCGACTATGCCTTCCAGCGGCTGGCCGGGAAACGCATCCAGCTCGACTTTGACTTTTTGCCCTTGGTGAATCTCTGCCAGCTGAGTCTCTTTGAAGTTAGCCTCAATCCATACATCTGAAGTCGGAACCAGACTCATCAGCGGCATGCCAGGTTGGACATACAAGCCTACTCGAACGCTACGTTTGCCGACAATGCCGTCTACAGGTGCGTAAATGTTGGTGTAACTAAGATTGAGTTGCGCCTGATCGAGCTGGACATTGGCTTCTACAACAGAGGCTTCGGCCTGGACGATTTGGCTGGCTATAACGGCCAGCTGATCCTTGGCTGCCTGATAGCTGGCCGTTGCTTCGTCAAGCTGGGCTTTGGTCACTTTCAAGTGTGAAGTGGCGCTGTCGAGCTCATCTTGCGAGGAGTAGTTGCGTTTGAGCAGACTTCGGGTCCGGTTAACCTGCTGTTGTGCCCGTTCATATTCGGCACTGGCTGATGCGATCTGGCTTTCTGACTGGCGGATCTTGGTTTTCTGTAACTGCTGCTGAGCGGTTAGGTTATCAATTGCTGCCTGGCTGACAGCCAGATTTGCCTCGGCCTTGTCACGGGCTGCAATAAAATCTCTGTCGTCAACTTTCGCTAGTAGCTGGCCGGCTTTGACTGTCTGGTTGTCAATGACATATGAGTCGGTGATATAGCCGGCGATCTTGGGACTGATATTGGTGATATCGCCTTGAAGGTAGGCGTTGTCGGTGGATTCGAAGTATTGTCCGTAGCTAAACCAATATCCCCCGGCACCAAGCCCCAGGGCCAGCATGATAAAGGTAGCGATCAGCGGCGCTTTTTTCTTTTTTCTTTGTGTCGTTTTTGTCATGAGGCCTCTGTTGATGGTGAAATTTGATGGGTTTTTTGTGTTACAGAGTGTAAGCGAGAATGATTGGTTGATTAGATAGGAGAAAAAGGAAACACTGTTGCAGAAATCGAATCAATAGGTGGCAAAATGGATCTCAATACCGTTGCTATTTTCTCTCAAGTTGTTGAATGTGGAAGCTTTACCCAAGCGGCAGAAACTCTGGATTTAACAAAGTCGACAGTAAGCCGTAAAGTGGCAGAGCTTGAGCATCATTTAGGTGTGCGCTTGATCACGCGTTCGACCCGGAGTCTGACCCTGACGCCAGAAGGCGAGGCGTTTTATCAGTCATGCCAGCAGATGCTTGAAATTTTGGGGCAGGCCGAACTGGAGGTAACGGCTAATCAGGACTTGATCAGAGGGCGGCTGAATGTGGTGATGCCGGTTGAGCTTGGGCAGAAGGTCTTTGGGCCGTACATCAACGAGTTTTTAAAGCTGTACCCTAATGTCACGGTACACTTCGAGCTAACGAATCGCGAAGTTGATATTATCGGGGAAGGGATTGACCTGTATGCCCAGGTTGGCGAGGTCTCTGATTCGAGTATGGTTGCCCGACCTTTTTATACGACGACGCGAGTAATGGCCGCCAGCCCGGAATATCTCGCACAGTATGGAACGATCATGACGCCCGCTGATCTAAAAGCGCCTCATCATCAGGTGAAAATTTATAATAAGGCAGTAAAGATGCCTAACTGGCATTTGATGCAAGCCGATAATGAAGTCTATATTGATCTCCCTTATCGGCTGAGGGTCAATAGTATCACGTCTTCGCTAATGGCTTGTCTGGATGGTTTAGGCGTTGCCATGTTGCCGGAGTTTCTCTGTCGCGAACATTTTGCCTCCGGAAAGTTGGTGCAATTATTACCAGACTGGGAGATGCCGTATGCTCCTATTAGCTTTGTCTATCCGCAGCGTAAGCTGATCCCCAAGCGGCTCCGGGTTTTTATCGACTACTTAATTGAGCGGTTTGAGCGCGATCTGGAGAATATGCTAAACAAGGAAAAGATTTAGCTAAACGATCAGTTGACAGCAGATATAGGCTGAGACATTGCGCAGCCAGCCAGCCAGGCTGTTTCCTGGCTGGAAGCCAATCAGCGCAATTGCCAATGACCCTAGGGTTTACATTGTAAATCAGAACCGATGCCGATAACCGAGCGTAAAGGCGATATCGGTACTGTTATCCATATTAAAGACATTTTCGATCATCGAGAACTCAATGGCACTGCGCTTCATGTGGTAGCGATAGCCGAGCAAAATTTCATTGGAGGGCTTGGACAGATCGGACGCGGCATCGGTCGCCCCTTCATAGATATGGTACTCAGCAAGTAGCCGGTGTTTTTCCGTTAACTGGAACTGATAGCCGGCACCGAACGACAGAGCTACCGAATTATAGGGGATATTGCCCAGCACCTCGTCGTCATTTCGGTATGACAGGCCAAGCATACTGTAAAACATGTGCTTGTCACGTCGATAGCTGTAATTGAGCTGCAGCGCCTGCTCAAAGTTACTGGTTTCAAACGGACCACTCGGTACATAGTTGTAGTACAGTGAGCCGCCGATCGATAAGCCGTGTCGTTTGGTTTCCAGTAACTGGTAACTGGTATAGAAGGTCAGCGCACTGCCGAGGGTCTCGCGGTTAAAGTCATGGATCTCGACTCCGTACTGGGGAACCGAAATATCAAAGGAGTGTTTGTCGACTTCATCGCGCCCGTTCTGGCTGATACCGAATACGTCATGAAAGGCGGAAGTCAAACTGTCCAGGTGGTTGTTGGCTGCAAACCGGTAAGTGTAGTCGAGCTCGACGAGCCATTTGCTATTGATCTGCCACTGGCCGCCAACGGATATGGCATTTTGGTAGTAGTCGGCATTGTACTCTTCAGTATGTGCCCAGACACTGGCAATCGTACCTGTCGTGTAGACCTCTACGGTTCCGGGTTGATAGCTAAAGCCGCTGCGCACAAGCGGAGTCAGGCTATTGGATTGGATAGGAGATTGGGCGTATGTTCTCAACGGACCATAGTCATCGAAACGGGCAATGCCCTCAGCGGTTGCATAGCCGGAGCCAAAGAGTGCCGTAACCCCAGATAAAGTGTAAAGCGTGATACTGCGTGTATTCATCACAATGCCATTTGTCTCTGTTGTTATTATTGGTGTAAATCTCTGATAGGTGTCTTGTATAACCTAACTTGCCTGACCACTTTCTGAATCAGCCTGAATTAGTAATGAAATAGATACCTTTACCTCTGAGCAGGGTCGACGAATTCTTCGGTAACTTATCTTGATTGTAGTGAAATGTGTTAGAAAGTGGCTGTTCAGTATTGCAACCTTTTCTTACGTTCGAGAAAGGGAAGGAGGGGAAGACTGATGTTTCCATTCACTGTAAGGAGAGGCCAGGAGCCGTTGCTTACGGCTCCTGCTTGGATGGGAGGATCAGAAGCTAGGGGATGAGCAGTGTTGGTTTCGCCTCATAGGACAGAGCGAAGTCAATTTCCCAGCTCATGCCATTCATGTTAAGGCGGCCGTCAGGTACGCCGTCCAAGCCGGGTTGGCCGGTATCGGCAACCTCCCATTGTTGGGTGCGAGGCGAGGCGACATTGCTGAAGTTATCCCCCTGGCTGTCATCGTCAAGCGTATAGATATAGTGCCGATTATCGAGTTTGGCGGCACCATAAACTCTCACGCTATGTCCGCCTGTCCAGTCACCGTCGACATCATACCAACTAAACAGAATCGTCACTGCCCGGCCCTGTACAAGCTCGTTGAACATCCACTCCCAGGTTGGGTTGAGCCCTTCTCTCTGCGAAGTGATTCCGTTCATGATGACAGTACCGTTGTCGCAGTCGGCACCGCTCCCCAGTACTGTTGAGCCGCTGCCCTGATGGCGAAACTCTGTGGTGTCAAACGTTCCGGAAACAGGATCGGCCAGATAGCCAAATACACCACGAATGAGTCCGCAAAAGGTGGTATAGCTGCCGCTATCTAAATCGAGTACACCTGCGCGCCGGCCGTAGCTGTCGATGTTGGCAACCAGGCTGTTTTCAGGTACCGGTTCCCAGATAAGTACATCTCCGGCCGAAGACACTTTCCCGATACCGCGAATATGAAGCTGCGGAAAGCGCCATGCCAGAGGCAGGTTATCGTATCTGTCTTCCAGGTATTGCAGTGCATTGGCATGAGCCATCGGCACGCACTGGTTACGGCCAGCATCAAGGTTGGGTTGGTCGGCTTGAATGACCTGGATTGGAAACAGCAAGTCATCCGGTAGTCCCGGCGCAGGGGTAACTGGCTGAGGCGGGCGTCCCAATGACAGGGAGCTAGGGATGGTTGATGAGATAGGGCTGACTCTGCCATCGACATGGCCAGCTCCTTCAGCGTTGATGATGATAGGGCTTACGCTAAAAGTTTGTGGTGGAAAACGTTTGGCGAACTGGGCCACATCTTCAATCGTTGGCAATGGCTGCGGTGAGAACAGAACGGTAGCACGCATTCGCCGCAGGCTGCCCTGGCCATCTTCACCGGGACGCAAGTCAAAATAGGCTGACATCTCTGGTTCTGGCGTATTGGGCTGACGACGAGAAATTGTGGCAGATGATCCTCGTCCAGGCTGGGTAAACTGCCTATTGTCGGCATGCTTTATCGTTACTGTTTTTCTGCGGTCATTACTATTCGAATCTGCGGGGGAAGATACAAATAGATTACTGATTGCCCAGACGGCTTCCCCGCCGCGGTTTTGAGGGTAGGTAAAAACATTGACATAACCCGTGCCGAGCGGCTTACCCCGGCGATCGGTCAGCTTTGTCGGTTTGACTCTGAACTGGCCCCAGTCACTGTTGCTGATAGGGCTTATAACCAGATCAAAATTGACCTGATCAAAGAAAATGGCGTTGGAACCTGAGTGTAGCTGAGTAACAGGCAATCGCTCTGAAGGTGAAGAATTGCGGTGTGTGGCGCTCGCTGCGCTGGAATACAGCAGTGAGAACAACAAGGTGATAAGTATACCTTGGTAGATTTTCATGGTCAGACTCTCGGGAACATTCGATAGGTGTGGGCACCATCCTATGCCCATACAATCATTGTTAACTCAAACCCTTAGTGAACGGCACCCACTCCTTTGACTATGCTGTTTCAAGTATAGTTAGGGGGGATGCCGGGTATTTCTTATTTACTCAAAATACCCAGTAGGGAGTAGTACTGGTCGTTTGGGGATAACGGCTAAGGCTTTTGAAAGAGCGGGCTTAACATATCGGCATCATCGAAGTGCCTCTCACCAATAAAGGCAGTAGCATGGTGGCCTATCTGGCGCATTGTACCCGGCGATTTGACACCAAACGGCCATAGATACCAGCGTTCCAGCCGGGTGCTGGCCATCAGCATTCCTTGTTCGTCAAACAGACTTTTGTGTTGGTTTTTCTGTAACGGCAGGCTGCGCAACTGCTGGTAGTCGAGCACATTCAGCTGATGTGACAGAGTACTATTCTGAATCCAACGCACGCCTTTCATCATATGCTCCCCCTTAGAGACAGTGACCTGCAGAGTAGCTGCCCCCGCTCTTGGGTTGACATGCATGGTTATCGGCGCCTCGATGCGGGTATTTCGTGGGGCGAACTTGAGCTGTGTATCCAGGGCAAAAACTATATGGTAACAGCCGCAGTGATGAATACTGTCGAGGATGTATGGTCTTCCCCGGCTATCGAGGGTCAGCCTGACAAGGAGGCCGTCGAACTGACCGGCATAGGGATCGATCGCGGAGGTTGCTGTCCGGTGGGCAAACCAGAGGCTGTACTCTAGCTGCAATAGGATCTGGCCGTGAAACCGGGTATAGCTGTGACTGGTATACAGCGTAGGTCTGCTGGTATTGATATAGGGTAGACCGCCAGAGTGGTATGCCACCTGACCAGGCTTGTCGTCGAGTGATGCCGACTCGATGAGAAACTCCGGGGCATAATACTCAGACAGCCGGGCGACTTGGTACTCGGTAAGCAGGGGCCATCCCAGATGAGATTGTTGTCTGGTGCGCTCGAACCAGGACTGAATTTCCTCCGAGGAGAGTTGAGAAGGCGTGCTTGCAGCAGCATAACTGATGGTGTACTCATCCAGGGGAGAAATAAAGCCACTGATAATTCGTTTCTTTTCGGTATCAATGGCAGGGGTTGCCAGTGACTTGCTGATAGGATAAAGACCAACAACCCGTTGCCAGTTTTGATAGTTAGACTGAATATGAGGCGGATATTGGCGTAACTGGTGCCAAAACTGACGGTCACTGAGTGTAGTGTGGGTGAGTTGTCGTGCGCATTTATCGTTGTGTTCAATATCGAAACCGGCTTTATTGGCGAGGTTTTGGTGCTCAACCTTTCTCTGAACGGAAGCCAGCCGGGCAACATACTGTAGCCATTGTTCTTTGCTTTGCTGTGATGTGAGATCCGGTATGAGCGAGAGACTGAAGCGATCGAAGGCAAGGTGCGGGTAACGCGGAACCCAGAGGTGTTGCACATCCTGTACACCTTGTTGCTGAACTATCCGTTTGAAGTCGACTAACTGAAAGGCACAATTTTGTACTGAAGAGGGATAGTATCGAAGCTGGTCGGAAACGCTATCCGGTATGGGTTCTGGCAGGCTGGTACATGAAACGGCAGTGAGGCTGATGATGATCAGAGCCAGTATGCGCAAGGTAATGGCCCGTAGAACGGCTATACGTCGAGCGATATATTCCAGAGCGGTAAACTGCCAGACCATTAATTGCCAACCTTCTTATTGCATAAGTAACAGTTAAAGACTTTCTTCTGTATTAGTTTTAGCATGATTTGGCTTGCTCGAGAGCAAAGCGGGATCGGTATGAGTGTTAATCTGAAAGAAAAAAGCAATGACCGTGGTGGTCATTGCTTTTATTGATGGAAGGGGAGGGTTATACCCGGTTGATGTCGGTCTCCGGGAAGAAGTTCGCCCAGATGATCCAGTAGGCACCGGCCTTGACGGTTTCAACTCGAGGCAGTTTGCCGTTTGGAGTCTGACCGTAGAAATCGATCTCGGTGACAGCTTTTCCCGTTGTATTGTAGAAAATACCCAGGCTTTCGAACTCGTTGTCGTAGCTGATAACAATTTCTTTTCCGCCAACCGTTGCGTTAACAGGTTTGGTATGAGATTTCACGAAGTCGACAGTGTATGCCACATAGTCGTCACCCACATTTAGGCCATAGACAGTTTCTTTAGTCGGAAGACGAGGATCGACGTGCTTGATGGTTGGGAAGGTAGGATCGACACTGGTGGCCTGATCTTCAATGGCGTGATTGAAAATCAGCTCCATGATTGGGTCGTAGATCGCCAGGAATGGGTTTTCCCAGAATGATGCCTTCATATCATCAACCAGATAGTCGTTAACAAATACCTCGCCTTCAGGGAAAGCTTTGGCAAATTTATCGAATGGCATTCGGTAGGTTGGCCACTCTCGCATTTTCGCATCAGCACTATTGTTGCGATCGGTTTCTTTCTGTCCCCAAAGTTGCTGAATAGGTTCGCCGCTATGCTTATCGTACATGACCAAGTTATTTTCCAACTGGTTCATTGGTGCCAGATCGAGCTGTTGACCGTTGATTTCGGGTGTGAAGGCCATACCCAGGTTAGTAAGACCGCAGTAGGTCATGACGACGTTTTCGCCACCGAGTTCGCCTTTGCCAGCAACATGCGGGCGGAGTAATTGTTTGTCCGAGTGGGCACGGGCCTTGCCGTTGATTTCCAGAACAATCACGCTCTCGTTGGGGGCATAGTATTTGGCTGCTTGCTCCACAGACAGGAATACACCGTTATCCATCCGGGCGCGCATCATAATGTGCGGGTTAATCATGCCGCTGTAGAAATTAAAACAAAACAGTAAGGAAAGGAAAATTAAGGGCTTGTTGTTGATGATGTCGCGTTGCTTGAATTTGAAATAAAGAACGGCAAAAAAAGCGGCCAAGCCGACAAATGCAAGTAGGTAGCGGTTATACCAAACCCACATGGTGCTTTCTCTCGGTGACTGGATAAACCATTGGCTGATATCCGCCAAGTCTTTAAACAGGAAACCAACACAGATCTGGGCAAGGAGCATACAAGTCCAGAAAATGATTTTGGAGTGTTTTTTGATAATGTCTTTCATCGTTAGATTCACTCTGGTAGTACTGATAGAGTGAGTCTAAAACGGGCACATTAGAGGAAAAACCGGCCTAACTGGAATGCACTGTGCCATTAAATGGCACAATAAAAGTAATGTTACTTGATGCCATTCTCGAGCGAATCGATCCTTGCCTGCAGGAGCATCTCAACCTCATCAAGCAGCAGCTTCACTTTATTGGGAACGTAACGGCGAGAATGGTAGATCCCGTATAGGTGCTGCTGAAAGGCGTATTGGCCGTCAAATAGTCTGACGAGCTTGTTAGCCAGAACCTCGTTGCTCACCATGATGGTTGGAAGGCAGCATATTCCCTGATTTGCTACGGCCAGTGCCCTCAACACGTAGGGTGAGTCCACACTATATTTGTGGGTTAGCGACAATGTTTGCTGGGGGAAATGCCACGCCATTGCCCTGGGGTTGCTCTGAGCTAGCTCCAGGGTCGATAGCTGTTGAAGATCGGCGGGGGTTTGGGGCTCCCCGTGAGCGGCCAGATAATCCGGGCTGGCATAATAGTCATAGTGTAGGGTTGCCAGCGGACGGGCGATAAAGGAAGAGTCCGGCTGCTCGCCAATATTGAGCTGTAAGTCAAAGCGTTTCTCGGCCATCAGGTGTTGCGGCTGCGAGTCTGAATGCAAATTTAGCGAGATATCCGGATAATCCTGGCAGAACTGAGCGACATGATCGACACAGAGCTCAAGAATGCAGTCCGGGGCGTAGACGGTCAGTTTTCCTGAGTAGTCCCCCTGCTTCTGGGCGATTTCTTTTTCGGTGGTCTCGACTTCCTGCAGTATTTGCTGTGCCTTGTGAAAAAAAGCTTCACCGACTTCGGTAAGGTGAAGACGGCGGGTCGTTCGCTCCAGTAATCGGGTTTTCAGGCTTTGCTCCAGGTCACGGATACGGCGGCTGACCGTTGATTTAGGGATCTCGCAATAGTCGGCGGCTTTGGTAAAACTGCCTTGTTCAACCACCTTAACAAACAGTTCCATATCATCCAGTTTCACGCGAATAACTCTCTGGTGCCTAAACGGTAAATACTATCATAGTGAAACAGATACAGATCAATAGGCCAGTTCACTTAAGAGATTGCTGAAGCCGTCGCCTATGAATAATAAGAGCAGCTATTAAAAATACAATGACATGAAGGATCGTATCACTATTTCGGTATCCACCATACATGGCTCCGAATGCTTCTACCTGGGCAAGAAGGTGCGAAAAGCTGTTCGCTGGGCTGTCGCTTCATTTTTGGTCGCTTCATTACTGATTGCTGGTACCGTCGCATACCTTCTAAATGAGGTTGATTTTTCGAGGGCTAAGCATCAAGAGTTGGAAACTCTGTCCTCTTCGCTGAATCGAGATCTTAATGCGCTAGAGGTGCAGAGAAAACAGCTTGAACACGATTTGGATGACAGAGAAAACCAACTGATCACGGTGTCTGAACGGTTGGGTAGCCTGGAAAATATACTTGGTGTAAATGCCGATGGTGATATGCCGCTGGAATTCCGCTTGGATGTGGCTGAGCTCAATTCGGCAGTCCGAATGGCTATTTTGAGGCGTGTTCCCAATGGGGCGCCTGTCATCAATGCCAGACAGTCATCTCAGTTTGGTTTACGTAAGCACCCGGTGACAGGCACTAAACGTCTACATCGAGGCTTGGACTTTGCCGTGAACACAGGTACGCCGATTTATGCACCTGCTGACGGGGTTGTTGCGACGGTACGACCTAACAACAAAGGGTCGGGAAACTTTTTGCGATTGCAGCACTCCTTTGGTTTTACGTCGTCATATTCCCATCTGCAGAAATTTGCTGTTAGAAGCGGTGATTTTGTCAGCAAGGGAGATTTGATTGGTTATTCCGGTAATTCAGGTTTGTCATCAGGTCCGCATTTGCATTATGAAGTCCGCTTTATAGGTAGGGCGCTAGACCCTCGGCCATTTGTCGACTGGGATATTAATAATTTTGAATCTATTTTTGAAAAAGAGAAAAAGGTTAAATGGGCATCTTTAACAAACAAAGTAAAGCAGCAAGTCAGCATGCAACTACAACTGTCATCGCAAAGGGATGCAATATCATTGGCGAGCTCCAGCTAACGTGTGATATTCAGGTTGATGGCATTATCGAAGGTAAGCTTCGGATTGAAAAAAACTTAGTGGTTAGCAAGTCAGGGCGCATTAAAGGTGAGATCTATGCCGATAAAATCATTGTGAATGGGCTAATCGAAGGTACCTGTTACGCCAATGCCGTTGAAATTATCGAGAGCGGGAAAATCTCAGGTACTATTTACTGTGATAACTTGAGTATCGAGCAAGGCGGCAAGTTCTTTGGCAGTACCCATCCAGCAGAAAAAGAGCAAGTTGTAGAGTTGTCACCGAGAGATAAGGCAGAAACAAAACCGTTAAAAAAGGCGACAGATAAAAAAGCAAGCAATGAATGATGGGTTATTGTTGTGGATAGCTTTGATGTAACCTGTCACGATACAAAACATGACGTAACCAGAACTGGCAGGTTAATCTTACTCAATTGAGCGTCTCTCACTAACTATCACTTTTGAGCGTAGTGCAAAAATATAGCGAAAATATTAAAGGCGATATTAGTTGTTCACATCATTGAAATTGCACTAGTTATTCATTGTACGCAACCGAATCAGGTTGGTGCTCTGTCTCGGCTTAAGTTTTCGAAATCTTGTTCAAGAAAACAAATCAATGCACTGATAACATGAGAATAAAATTTCAGCTTGTTATTTTGAGACTCAACATGATTACACCATGAATGAACCCAAGATAATAGATGATGCTGAAGAAATGATTGTTGCCGCAAAATAAGAGTATCATTGAGTTCTAAAAAGATATCAGTTGGCTGTAACTGCTGAGATGCCAAAAAAGACATATATTGCAACTCAGCTACTATATGATCACTAACATTGTTGTACGGATCTAAGGGTTTAAAATCATAGTTGTTATAGCATTGAATGACGGCAGAACGGCAATCTGATGGTTCTATATTTTCTCGATAAAGGTGTTCATACGGCGGTGGTGGGCCGAATTCCTGGGAAATACCGGTAAACAAACAAGTGAAATCAACCGCCATACTCATCAAACCATCATTCGATAGCTTTTCATGTTCAATAATCCATTGTTGCACAGGGGATAAGAAACCACTCTCACCTGTTTGTTTGGCCCATTGAATAAGTTGTTGCCATGTGGCAGCACTCATCGGCTGATTAATCAAGCCTGCAAACAGACGATAAGTATGGCTACGTAATTCTACACATTTTCTCTTATTCATTTTGGTCATCTTTTATTGTACTGCCTGTATACCATGGGGTTCCCATTCCGCCCGTCTGGTGACATCCCAGGCAAACAGATTTTTCGATACGACCTTTATTGCTGGACGGTAGAATTTTAAATTTGGAAAGGATTAAATAGTCTGCTTTATATGAGGAAGATAAATGACAGTGGCTGCAGTCCAACAATAATTTATCGGCATGAATAATATGAAAACGTCCATTTTTATCTGATACTGAATAGATGTTACCCACGTTAATTTTGTTTTGCCTGATTTTCTCACCTAACCTTGCATACTCAATCATCTCTGCCTGTTTATCTGTATCGTCTTTTGCATTCACAGCGAAAACGAGCAAATTACTAGCTGAAAAAGAGAACAGAAGTAAAATTAGTCGCTTAACGGCCAGCCTTTTTAAGGGAGAACGGCTCAATGACGGGATAGACATTAGTCGCCTCCTCCGCTTGATATGTAGTAGACCCGCGGTAACGTGCCATATTCCTTTTTCATCTGCTCCGCTTTTTTCTCTCCAATCCATTGGGCGACTTTACTATCGGTATCGTCGACATTACCAAAGGCACGCGCATCGACCGGGCAGACCAAATCACATGTGGGCGTATATTGCGGAGCAATACCCACTTGTTCAACGCTATTATCTTCAATTGCCTTTTCGATTTTATGCCAACAAGATGTGCACTTCTGTGCGACTCCTTGTTTCTTTCTGTGCAGCGGATGTTTACTCTCCATTGGTAATGCTTCATATGGCGTAGGATCTTCATCAACATATAATGTCTCGCGCTTTTTCTGGAACTGAGGCACGCCATAGGGGCACACAGACTCGCAATAACCGCAACTTATACATTTATCGTAATCAAACAGTACAATGCCATATTCATTGGTTGTGATCGCATGGACGTCTATTTCATGACACACTTTTTCGCACGGCGCATTCTCACAATGCATGCATCCCATCGGTACGAATTTTTCACGAACATTGGGATATTTTCCTATTTCATAGTTGTGTACCACCTGCCAGGGAGTATCGGGGGCGCACTGGTTTTCAACACTGCATGCCGCTGAACAGGCACGACACCCAATACACCGTTCCAAATCAATAACACGCACAAACTGAGTCATGATCCTATCCTTCAAGCTTTGTACAATTTACATTTGGTATCATTAAAACTATTCATTCCAGATACCACATCAGGATGAAGCTCCAGCACTTGATTTATCCATATTCCTTTCTTTGCATATTCAGGCAACCCCTGGCTCTGCTGGCCAAAATGATAGGAAGCACCGACGGTATCCGGCCGTATTCCTTGAGTCAGCAATGCTTTTCCCTGTACTTTGCCAATACGCGTTTCAATCACCACGATATCACCCTCCCGAATGCCTTTTTTAGCGGCTATAGTGGCATTGATGACCACACCGTTTTCCTGGGTGTCGGGCCCCAACGCGTTAAGAATAGGATTAGTTGAGGTATTACCCGATTGATTTCTGTACATGTGCTTAAAGGTGATTAAATAAAAAGGATAGTCATTAGCTTCAAGGTGCGGCGTTGGAAAACCATGTTCTTTTTGCGGGAGAGGAGAAAGGCTAACTGCGTATTTTTCTAGATCGATAGATTTAATATCGTGCTGAGCAACGGTTTGGCGCACCAGTGCCATTGTTTCAACAAGTTGATCGGCGTAAAATTTCATTTTAGGCTTTCCTGGTCCGTTAAATACTTTTTCGATCCCTCCCCAATAGATTTCTGATGGCGCAAGATGTTTACCAACAAACCCTTTCTCAATCGCTGATTCAAACGACTTGCCTTTGGTTTTTTCTTTCCAGATTAACTCTACGGCTTCTTTGGCGGTGTAATTCTTGCCTTTCTTGAAGGGATATTTTTTTAGCCCCCAACGAGTGTTAATTTGATCAACATAGTCATCAAGAATGCCAAGGCGACGTGCTAACTCCCAGATAATACTGTAACCATCATGCTCAAGGTTATAGGCATTAGTAGCTGGTTGACGAATGGCACTGTGTTTTGTGTAAGGTGTATAGCGAGTCGGTGAAAAATGCCACGACTCAAGATAAGTCATGTCAGGTAAGACAATATCTGACATGCATGCAGTCTCACTCATCACAATATCAATACAAACATTGAATGTTTTTTTGAGCGACTCAAATTGAGGCTTGGTGTCAGAGGTTGAAAAAGGCCGGTTAGTGGCATAAAAAATTTGCATCTCCGGCACATAGGGAAGCCCATAACGATCGGGCTCCAATATCGACAAAGCCACTTGCTGAGCCACATTATGGGTTGCATGGGGAAAGAAGACGCTTTCCTGTAAATCAACTCTTTTTGGGGGATACTCAGCTTTGGACGGTTTGAAATATTTGGGTTGTTTATAAGCACTGTGCAGTTGAGTCCCACCAACTGCATCGATACTCCCAATTATCATCTGAATGATTAACGCAGCTCGCCAATTCTGGACGCCATATTGCTTGGCAGATAAGCCTCTGAATGTATGAAGAGCGACAGGTCGATAGCGTTTTCGTTGCCCGTCCACAACGACCGTCGCGCCGATCATGGCCTTTTCACCAATTAACTGTGCTAGTTGTTTGACTTGCTTGGCTGGAACATCCGCCACTTCTTCGACGTATTGTGGCGTAATGTCAGACACACCATTGGCAAAAGTTTCGAAAGCCGTTATAACCTGACGATCATTATGCTTAAACCGCCCTCGCAATGCGGGGGTTACATCATCGCTAAATGGTCGGGCTGACTGGCTGACTGTGTCCCAGATCAGATAATCCCCGTTTTGATTTTTTATCGCCTCACCTTGCTCACCGAGCAGAATGGGAGCATTGGTGTACTGGACTAAAAACTCCTCATCAACAAATTGATTGGCGATTAATTCTCTGGCAATGCCCAATATCAAGATAATGTCTTTCCCCGGTCGAACCGGTATCCATTTGTCAGCCTTGGATGCACATACTGAGAGCCGAGGCTCTACAACCACACTGTACATCCCGTTTTCCTTGGCATCTAATGACGCATGGTCAAACCAGCGAGAAAATTGTTCTGCTTCAAAATAATTGCCACCAAAATTGACGAACAATCGTGTCTGCTTTAAATCGGGCAAAAACCCGTGATAACCCCATGTCAGCTCGTCGGCAACATGCCGGGCCGCCTCACATGTTGTCGTCCGGTGTACCAGATTGGGAGTTCCAAACGCTTTTGCAAAGGCTTTGGGGAATTTGTCGCCAATTAGATACTTGCCATGGCCATGTTGCCAAATAAGTTTGGCGGGATCTTCGCGACGAATTTTGTCCATCTTTTTTGTAATGGTATCAAAGGCTTCTTCCCAGCTTATTTCAACCCAACCAGGGTCAACATCCAGCCCTTTCTTTTTATTTGTCCGTTTCAGTGGTTTTTTCAAGCGATAAGGGTTGTAGGTGTTAAATAACCCAGAAGCGCCTTTCGGGCATATCCCATGGTTGTAAAACTCTTTACGAGCACTGTCGGGATAAATAGCACGGATGACTCCATCGCTTCTTTGTATATCAATGCCGCAAAAATTAACACAATGAACACAGGTGGATTTAATACTATCTGATGGTGATGGAGTCCAATTCTTTGCTCCTGCTTGAGTCTTCGCTGCATTCAAATTGAAACTACCGAAAATGGGAGCAGAGACCCCTGCTGCAGCCAGGCCTTTCATAAAATCGCGTCTATCTAGATCCATATAATCCTCTCGCTTAAGGCTATTGTTGATTTGCTGGCGCTACAGAGACGCGCTCATAATTGGGTAATAGTTTCAAATCTTCCCGATCAAAAACTGATGGCTTAACAGGCGAATGAACTAAATTGAAATGACACTGAATGCATTTCACATTATTTCGATTGGCCAATTCGTGTTGGCGCCCGACACGCTCTTTAGTATTTTCTAAAAATGCCAGCTGGTGGCATGAACTGCAGCTCTCACTATTATCGGCAATCATCTTTTTTCGTACTTCGTAAGTTAATGCTTGACGCCTTGCCTCCCATGTTTGTTTTTCGCTGAAATCGTTCGATAAACTGGCAATTAGATCTCGGCTTCCATCACGTATATGGGCCCAGGTTTCTCGCAGTAAGTCATTGGGTAGATGGCAATCTTTGCATGTTGCAACAACGCCACTGCCATTTTTGCGATGGGAAGAATTGATATAGCTAGGGTCATTAATAACCCATGACATGGCGTGACAGGAGTTCCCGCAGAAATCCTCGGTAGACGTGAAATGATTAAAAGTGATCGTTGCCGGAACCAAGAAAACCCCCAGCGCAAAACCGATAATAAGGCTGCCCCAGGTAATTTTGCGCAGTGGTTTTTTCATTCAAGCCTCACTTAAAGGTAGAATTTGTACTACTTCAAAGTCAGTATTCCTTAACATAACGATAGTGAGCTTTGAACTGAGTAGAAACAAATCATCTCTATTAGGTGATCATGTTTTATTGATAATGTTCTCATCCTGAAAAAAGGCTTATTCAGGTATAGTCTACGTTTGAGACTTAGTCCAACGTCATAAGGCTTGGTTTCGTTAACTGAAACAGAATGCTAGAGTGATCGTCACTGCGATCCAGCAAAGCCACTCTAAACGGATATACTTATATCACCCGTTACATATTTATCGGTCTATCCTTGATAAAAGTGAGGGGATGAATGATTGGTCATTCAGTTGCAATGATGGGTTGCTAATTTATTCGTGTGGGAAAAGAGTGACATAATTGGTTTAACTGCTATTTATAGCGGGAATTAGCATATGACGTTAAATTCTCTGAAAGAAGCTATAAAGTCTGAGTATGTTGGCCAAAATTCAGATACTTGGGGTGGGTCTGATCAAGTTACTGGTGGTTTAACGCAAGAGCAAGCTGAAGAGAGACTGAAAGAGTATGGTCTCAACCGCCTACCTGAGCCTCCGATGCCCGGTACGGTACAAATATTTGCTCGGCAGTTTTTAAGTCCGTTTATCTATATTCTGGTTGTTGCCGCAATTATTTCATTTACCCTGGGACAAAATCCCAGCGGTGTCTTCATTATTGTGGTGCTGATTCTTAATGCCATCATAGGAACTGTTCAGGAGTATTCGGCACAACGATCGGCGATGGCGTTACGCAATATGATCAAAGGGATGGCCCATGTTATCCGCGATAGTGTCGCCCGTACGATTGATGTTGAAGAAATTGTACCGGGAGATTTGGTACAGCTCTCTTCTGGCGATAAGGTTCCTGCTGACGTAACTCTTATTAGTAGCCATAACCTTACTGTGGATGAATCGATGCTAACTGGCGAGTCTCTGGCGGTAAGTAAAAATGCGATTGCAACGGTTGATGAAGACGCGCCGCTGTCGGAAAAGGTAAACCATTGTTTTGCTGGTAGTATTATTACCCATGGGCGTGCCCAAGCCATTGCTATAGCTACGGCTACTAATACCGAAATTGGTCGTATTGCTCGTCATGTCACTAAAGAGCGTGTTTCCGAGCCCCCATTAATGATCCGCATCCGGGCTTTTACCTATCAAGTTGCCGGCGGTATTTTTGTTGCCATCTTATCGCTTACGATCATGATGTTGCTAAAAGGGAACTATACCACTGAGGCCATTATTTTAATGACGATTGGTCTTGCTGTCTCGGTGATACCAGAAGGGCTGCCCGCAGCATTGACTGTTGCTTTGGCTATAGGCATGAGACGAATGGCCAAAAATAGTGTCATTATCCGCAAATTGATCGCCGTGGAATCACTCGGCTCATGTACCTTTATTTGCTCGGATAAAACGGGCACATTAACCGTAAATGAATTGACGATACGTCAAGTTGTACTACCGGATGATAAGGTATTTCAGGTAACGGGAGAGGGGGTTTCACCTGGGGGTAAGGTCTGCGGCAATACTGAGCAACAGCACCTGCAGCAGTTGTGTATTGCGGGTGTCTTGGCTAATGAAAGCCATCTTAGTTATGCCGGGGGAGAGTGGGTATCGGATGGTGATATTGTTGACGTTGCATTTCTGGTGTTAGCCAAGAAGTTGGGTTTGTCGATTACTCAGCTTCGTCAGCAGCATACTCAGTTGGAGCTTATTCCTTATGAATCAGAAAAAGCCTATAGCGGAAGCGTAAACTTTGATGGTGACAAATCTTGGTTATACGCCAAAGGCAGCCCTGAAAAAATGCTCAGTATGTGCAGTCACATGGAAACGTCGTCTGGCTCGGTACAAATTGACAAGGCATTGATTGAGGACCAATTTGAATCTCTTGCGAAACAAGGTTATCGAATCATTGCCCTTGCAAAGAAAGAAGTGATTGAATGTGGTTGTAAGCAATTCGAGCATATGAGCTTTTTAGGTATGGTGGCCATGATTGATCCTGTCCGTCATGAAGCTTTTGATGCTATAACCCGTTGTCGTGAGGGAGGGGTTGAAGTTGCTATGATCACTGGTGATCACCCCGCTACAGCAAAATCGATTGCAATAGAGCTTGGATTGTGTGGACAAGATGCCGCTGTCGTGACTGGTGCTATGATCCACAAGGCCAATGCCAAAGGTCCAAAAGCCGCAGATGAATTAATTAGGCCAGTCCGCGTTTTTGCCCGTATTGAGCCGCAACAAAAAGAGCAGATTGTTGACAGTTTCATGCGCCAAGAGCATTTTGTTGCGGTAACCGGAGATGGCGTGAACGATGCCCCAGCGATGCGTCAGGCTAATACTGGCATCGCAATGGGCAAACGCGGCACCGATGTTGCCAAAGAAACCGCAGATCTTATTATTACAGATGATAATTTTGCTTCTATTGTATCCGGTATCGAGCAAGGCCGTGTGGTATACAACAATATACGTAAGGTTATTGCCCTCTTGGTGGCAACTGGTTTTTCTGCTCTTTGGTTGTTTTTCCTTTCGGTTCTTGCCGGATTGCCTATGCCTATGATTGCCGTCCAACTTTTATGGTTGAACTTAGTTGCCAATGGACTGCAGGACGTCGCGCTGGCGTTTGAACCTAAAGAAGGTAATGAATTAAGCCGTAAGCCGAGAAAGCCTAGCGAGCCGATTTTTGAAAAAGTAATAATCGAGCATATCGTGATTTCTGGCACCGTAATGGGGGGCTTAGCATTTGTACATTATTACTTGGCTCTAGAGGCTGGCCAATCAGTGGAGCTGGCGAGAAATCTGACCCTTATGCTGATGGTATTGTTTGGCAATATTCACGCGTTGAATAGTCGTTCTGAAACGTTGTCATTATTTACGTTGCCAGTCTTTGCTAATCCATTTTTGATATGTGCTGTTCCTATTGCCCAGCTGGTGCATATTGCCGCTATGTACACTCCGGGTATCAGTGACGTATTAGCTATTCAGCCGATTTCTTTAGTCCAGTGGATCCAATTGCTGTTGATTGCTTCCAGCTTATTCGTTATCGAAGAGCTGCACAAATGGTGGCGTCGTCGATCTCAGGCTTATAACGCGGCTTGAGGAAAGTAACCCTATCAACATCAACAAAATACCCCCTCTAAACTTGTCATTTAGAGGGGGTATTTTTGTCAGTGAGTCCATCAAGCTGATGATGGCCACAGATTATGCTTAGTCATTAAGCGGCAGTTTGCCTTCCCAGACGATCTGGCGGTAACGCTCGGCGTTGGTATCACCTTCGGTGCTGAAAATCATGACCACAGCATCCTGGTCAAGGCCAATGTTCTTGGCGACTTTCTGCCCTTCAGGGTGGTTTGCCAGCAGGTGTAGAAGACCCATGGTAATTGCGCCTGACTCACCGCTGGTGATGGCCTGATCGCCTTTTAGCGGGTTACCGAGAATACGCATGCCAGTTGCAGCAACATTATCGTCAACAGAGACAAATACATCGCTACAGTCTCGTAGGATTGGCCAGGTAACCGGGTTAGGTTCGCCGCAGGCCAGGCCAGCCATGATGGAGTTGAGATCACCGGTTACATTAACCATGCTGCCGTCATCGCTCGAGCCAGAGCGGAAGATACAGTCAGCGGCACTTGGCTCGGCAATAATGGTTTTAAAATTCTCTGCGCCCAGTTTGTCGGCGAGGAAGCCAAGAACACCGCCAGCCATTGCGCCCACGCCTGCCTGAAGCATCACGTGTGTTGGCAGGCCTTCAGGCATAGCCGCAGCCTGTTCAATAGCCTCGTCAGCCATTGTCATGTAGCCCTGCGAAATCCATGTTGGGATCTTGTCGTAACCTTCCCATGCCGTATCTTGTACCAGCATCGAGCCGTTTTCTTCGGCGGTTTTGTTGGCAAGACGAACGGTGTCGTCATAGTTAACGTCAGTGACGATGCACTCTGCGCCTAGTCCCTTGATACGGTTTACACTGGCTTGTGCAGAGCCTTTCGGCATATATACAACCGCTTTCTGACCCATTTCACGAGCAGCCCATGCTACACCTGTGCCGTGGTTACCGGCAGTTGCAGTGGTAAATACCAGTGGTTTTTCTAGCTTCGAAGAAACCGTTTTCAGGTCGATCTCTGCAATATCCATTTTCAGGTGCTCGGCCAGTAGTCTACCCAGGGCATACGAACCGCCCAGTACTTTAAATGCATTAAGACCAAAACGGTGCGATTCATCTTTTACCATAATGGCTTTTACGCCAAGCTTGGCGGCAAGCTGAGGCAATGAAACCAAAGGGGTTGGCTGGTAACCCTCAATTTGACGATGGAATTCGCGGGTACGTTGTGCGATTTCTGTCGTGAATAGTGAACAGGTTTCACCGGTATAGAACTGGTTATTAGAGACTTTAAGCATAATCATCACTTCGAAAGGGGCAGAACAGGGACTAGGCCACCGTCGGCGACGGCTGGCCTCACTTCGTTATTACTGGTGGATAAAAGCGACAGCTTCTACTTCAACCAATGCATCTTTAGGCAAACGTGCAGCTTCGACACATGAACGGGCTGGCGCGTTCTCGGTACCAAAGACTTCCGTGTATACTTCGTTGAATGCAGCGAAGTTTTCCATATCAGACAGAAAACACGTTGTTTTCAGCACAGAATCCAATGAAGCACCGCTCTCTTCCAGCACTGCCTTTAGGTTTTCCAGTGACTTACGAGCCTGTTCTTTGATGCCTCCCTCAACAAAAGCCATTGTTTCCGGGTCTAGCGGTAGTTGGCCAGAGGTGAAAACCATGTCTTTGAATGCCGTACCTTGTGAGTATGGACCAATTGCTGCAGGGGCTAGATCTGTGTGGATTTTTGTCTTCATTATTTTTCTCTTTTATCTCTGTTATTACGATTTGAATTCGCGGATATATTTATAAACTGCATGGCGAGTGATCCCGAGTCGCTCGGAAACCATGGCTGTCGCCTCTTTTAATTCAAATATCCCGTTTTCAAGTAATAGCTTGGTTATCGCTTTGTTTTTACCTTTCAAGTTAACCGAAGTGTCACTTTCAATTTCTTGAATAGCATGATCAAGCGCTTGCTCAATCACATCGGTTGCACATGAACTGAAATTTTCATTAACAGCGACGTGGGAGTTCGCCATGTCGGGCATTAATGTTTTGATTATTTCCGGGAAGGGATGGGACAGGTTCATATTGATACAAAACAATCCAATCGGCTTTCCGTTTTCACCTGCCAGTACGCAGGTCGTTGATTTCAGTAAAGAGCCGTCTTTGCTCGTCGTGAAATAGCTTTTCGGTGTTACCTCGCCCGTTTTTTCGATCAGGCTGAGCATTTTTAGCCCGAGATCAGTTATCGGGGAGCCAACTTTACGACCTGTGTGGTGGCCGTTGACGATCTTGACGACTGATTTCTCCAGGCTTTCAAATGAGTGAATCACAACCTCGCAATGAGGACCGATAAAATCAGCAATGGTGTCGGCTAACCGAAAGTAAGTAACCAAGAACTCTCTGTCTTTGTCGGTAAATTCTGCATTAAACGATGCATATGCTGTAGTTTTCATTTATGACCACAATAGTGAACTGAGACTGTTAACTATTTTGTTCCTCAGTTGCCAAGAAAGCAAGGATAAAATCAACTTTGTGTAACTATAAAACTATAAATTGCGATATCAGGCAACTGTAAAGTTAACTAACGGGAACTAAAATTGACTTAAATCACAAAAAATTCCAAATTAACGCATTAATAGTACACTAAAGTTAACTGCGCGACGCAGGTCACATTATTTAACTCAATATTCAGTAAGATGCACCACAGTAACGTAAACAATATTGAACTGTGTGGCGGTTACCGTTCACTTCTGTGCCCTACAGCCTTACCACACAGCCATGACAATAAAGGAAGAGGTCGTAATGACTAACTATTTACAACGTGGTTTTGAAACGTCTGAATTTGAACATAGAACAGCACGTGCACAGAAAGTCATGCATGAGATGAAGCTCGATGCGATGATTTTCACAACTGAGCCGAATGTTCGTTACTTTACTGGGTTCCATACTCAGTTCTGGCATAGCCCAACTCGTCCTTGGTTTGTCGTGGTTCCTGCCGAAGGTAAGCCAATCGCCATCATCCCTGAAATTGGTGCAAGCGGCATGGCTGGTACTTGGGTGGAAAACATCATCACCTGGCCGTCACCGCGTCCAGAGGATGACGGGATCAGCCTGGTTGCCAGTGCCCTGAACTCGCTGCCATGCCGTCACGGTCGAGTTGGTGCGACATTGGGTATCGAGTCTCACTTGCGCATGCCGGTGAACAACTACCTGAAGCTGACAACCATGGTGAAAAAAGAGTTCGTCGATGTGTCATTAGCGATGCACGAGCTGCGCCAGATTAAATCGCAGGCAGAAATCGAGAAGACTCGCGAAATTTGCCGTATCACCAATGTTGGCTTCAATAAAATCCCTGATTATGCCCGTGCAGGCATGACTGAGCGTGAGATTTGTAAGCAGTTCCGTATCGATATGCTGCTGGAAGGTGCTGATGAATGTCCTTACATCATTGCCGGTTCAGGTCCTGACGGTTACGACAGCATCATTATGGGCCCGACAGATCGCATTATCGAAGAGGGCGACGTGCTGATCATTGATACCGGTGCGGTTCGTGACGGCTATTTCTCTGACTTTGACCGTAACTGGGCATTCGGCAACGCAAGCGAAGAGACCAAAGCTGCATACCGTGCAACTTATGAAGCAACGACCAAGGGCTTTGAAGCGGCACGTCCTGGAGCAACCACCACTGACATCTATAACGCAATGTGGAAGGTGTTAGAGGCAAATGGCGCACTGGGTAACGATGTTGGCCGCCTTGGCCATGGCCTGGGTATGGAGCTGACCGAGCGTCCGTCCAACACGGCAACAGACAACACGGTTCTGAAACCGGGCATGGTGATGACCCTTGAGCCAGGTATGGTGTATGCACCTGGTAAGTCAATGGTTCATGAAGAGAACATCGTGATCACCGAAGACGGTGCAGAGTGGCTGAGCGAGCGCGCTGAGCCTGAGCTAATTGTTATTTCTTAAGCTCAATTTATGCCATGCCGAGGTGTTCGGCATGGCAACAAAGCAACATAACTATAAAAAGATCAGAATCATGCAAACGATTGAAGAATTCCAGAAGTTTGAAACTCCACTTACTCATGTACAGTCTCCGCGTATTGATCGTGTTCACATTGGTCTTGTCCAGCTAAGTACTGACCACTCCCTAGAGATGGACTGGGCAAAACTACTTGGTACCCAGGCCGGTGTATTTAGCTCCCGTGTTTATTACAGCAGTGAAATGACGCCTGAAGCCTTGGATCAGATTGCGACCGGTATCAGCGAAGCGTCAGATTTGATTGCTACAGGCTTGCCGATGGATGTGATGGCTTTCGGCTGTACGTCGGCCTCTATCATTATCGGTGAGGAAAAGGTTGCCAACCTGCTGACGAAAAATCGCGGTGATATCCCTGCTACTAATCCGTGGACCGCAGCCCAGGCCGCATTCAAACACCTAGGCGCCAAGAAAATTGCCGTTTTCTCTCCATATCCGACAGAAGTGAATTTCCCTCTGTATCAGCAGCTGACCAACGCTGGCTTCGAGGTCGTTGTCCTTGGCTCGCTGGGAATTGAAAAAGATACTGATATTACAACAGTTTCTAAAGAGTCCATGCTTGAGGCTCTAGACAAAATCTTACCTGATTCGGGGGCTGACTTAGTCTTTATGTCGTGCACCAATTTACGCGTCCTCGACCATATTCAGGAAATTGAAGACAAGTTTGATATTCCCGTTGTTTGCAGCAATTCAGCAATGTTCTGGCATGCGATGCATCTGACTGGAAAAGCAGCGCAGTGTCCAGGTTACGGACGTCTATTAAACCAATAAGTGTAGAAGAAAGGATTAGATCATGAGTAACACAGTGAAGGGTTGGATTGCAGCGATCTTTATCGGATTGCTCTGGGGTATACCGTGGATTGTCGGTACACCTATTATGGAAGTGATGGATGCGCAGGTACTGGTATGGGTTCGTTACACTGTTGCTTTCATTACTTTGGGTATTGTCTTTAATGTTGGTCTATCAACCGGCAAGATGAAGAAAAAGGCAGACTTCAAGTTAACGTGGGATAACCGCAGTGATGTGTTCTGGGCTGCGGCCTGTGGCATCATTGGTCAGGGTGCCTTTAGTTACCTGTCGTTCCTGTCACTAGATTATATTACGGCTTCAGAAAATGGCGTTATTCAAGGCTTGATTCCAATCTTGATCCTGACCGTCGGCTTCTTCCGTCACAATGCCCGTTTTACCATCCTACAAATGCTGGCTGCTGTCGGCGCATTTGTCGGTGTTGCTATCTTGGTTATGGATCCGAACTCGGAAACAAATGGTTTCAACATCGGTCACCTTATCTGTCTTGGTAGTGCTGCAAGCTTCTCTTGTACAGCTTATGCTCGTGCGAAACTGGCTGAAAAATACGGCTCTGTTGCAACCATGTTCCACCAGTTCATTTTCGCCTCTATCGGCTTTGGTGTTTATCTGATGTTCTCAGGTGCTGATTTCTCTTCAGCGCTGGGTATCTTCAGCTCGCCGCTACGTATGCTATGTATCGTTATTCTTGGTGTTGGTATCTCAGGTACAAGTTACCTCGTGTACATCTACGCAATGGAGCGTGTTGGTGTTGATGGTACCGGCATGGCGTTGAACCTGATGCCTCTGTCTTCGTTTGTACTGGCTGTCTTTGCACTGGGTGAAGCGGTAACGCCGATGCGCTTACTTGCGATGGCTGTGGTTGTTGTTTCTATGATGCTATTTATGAAGTTCGCTCATAAAGAAACAGCGGCAGAACCAAAAACTGTAACTGAATAAAAGAAATAAAACATGAGGCAGTACATATTGTGTACTGCCTGTTGTCATGAATAACAATAATGATTTTGTAGGCATGTATCATGAATATAACTAAAAAAGATATATTTTTGGGGTGGGTTGCTGCCATCGCGGTAGCCGTAATTTGGGGTGTTACCGGGGTTGTATCTAAGCCGTTGTCGATGGCGGTTGATCCAATGACACTGGTATTTTTCCGTTATGTAACTGCTGTAATTGGTCTCTCTATTATCTTTTTCTTTACATCCCGCAGTGAAAGCCTCAGCAAGGATTTAGGCTCTTCTTTAAAGATTGAGAAAAAAGATTACCTGAAAATTGCGCTGTGCGGGATTGTCGGTCAAGGTGTATTTTCGCTGTTTAACTTCCTCTCTTTATCTCACATTGGCGCGACAGAGAATGGTGTTATCCAGGGGATGCAGCCATTTGCAACTGTTTTCTTTGGCATGATGTTCATGAACTTTAAAATGAACAAAATCCAATGGGGTGCATTTATTGCGTCAGCCGTTTGTATTTATGCTATGAGCGTTGGCCCGACTAATACTATTGAAGGTGGGACGCCGCTATTGGGCTATGTGTATGTCACCTGCTCTATGTTGGCACTTGCCTGGACGGCACACTTACGTGCAAGTCTGGCAGATAAATACGGCTCTGTTGTTTCAATGCTTTATCAGTACATCTCTGTCGCAGTACTGGGTATTATTGTGGTAGTCGCAATGGGGCTGGACCTTTCCCAAATTACCATCATTATGTCTAGTCCGTTGCTCATTGGCTTGCTGATCTTCTTGGGCACAGGTATTTCTGGTGGTAGTTACCTGATTCAGTTATTTGCTTTCAAACGTATTGGTGTGGAAAAAGCAACCATGGCACTGAACTTAATGCCGCTAGTGGGTTACCTGGTTGCAGTTGTCACACTTGGCGAGCAAATGGCGCTGGGTAAAACTATTATTGTTTCTCTCATTGTTGTAGCGCTATATGTGTTCACCAAATTTGAAACAACTGAACCAGAAACTGAAGAAGAAACGCTTAAACCTCAAGAAGCTTAATTAATAGATGCGCAGCGGCAAAGTACTGCTGCGCGATTTTGTCGGAGAAGAATAATGACCATTGAGCAGAACGTTATCAACTGGCGTCATCACCTACATAAACATCCTGAGTTTGGTACGGAAGAGTATAAAACGTCAGAGTTTGTGACCAAGAAACTGGAAGAGTTCGGACTTGAGGTTCATTGCGGTATTGGTGGAACAGGCGTCGTGGGTATTCTGAAGTGCGGCGATAGCGACCGTTCAATTGGCTTGCGAGCGGATATGGATGCATTACGCATTTGTGAAGCGAACACCTTTGACCATGCGTCTGTACATGAAGGTGCTATGCATGCCTGTGGTCATGATGGCCATACGGCTATGCTTCTTGGTGCGGCATACCAGTTAGCTCAAAGTAAGAACTTTGATGGTACAGTTTATTTTATCTTTCAGCCGGATGAAGAGCGTGGCACGGGTGCCAAAGCCATGATTGAAGATGGTCTGTTCACACGCTGGAAGATGGATGCCATTTATGCCATGCACAACTTGCCGGGGATCCCTGAGGGGCAGATAGTAACGAGGCCTGGCTCGCTGATGGCCAGCGAAAGCAGTTTTGAGATTGATGTTATCGCAACCGGTGGCCATGCTGCGATGCCGCACATGGGCACAGATCCGATTGTCGTCGGGGCACAGATTGTTACGGCCATGCAGACGATAGTCTCGCGTAATTTGAGTGCGATAAATGAAACTGCGGTGATTTCAGTTACTGAGTTTGCTACCAACGGCACTGTGAATGTTATTCCTTCTCAGGTAAAAATTACTGGCGATACCCGTAGTTATACGGATGAAGCGTTGCATAAGATAGAAAAAGCCATTGAACGTGTTGCCGCCGGGCAGTGTATGTCGGCAGGCGTTGACTACAAATACCACTTCAATAATAGCTTCCTGTCTACTATCAATGCGCCGGAAGAGACGGTTCACGCCATTAAGGCTGCCGAGGCTGTTGTTGGTGCAGAGAACGTGAATGGAAACTGTGAGCCGTTTACGATCAGTGAGGACTTCTCTTTCATGCTACGTGAAGTGAAAGGGTGCTATATCCTGGTAGGTAATGGTCAGGGTGAGTGTGGTGGCACTGCGCTTCATAACCCATATTATGACTTTAATGATAATATTCTGATGACAGGTGTTAACTACTGGCAGACACTGGTCGAGCAGCAGTTAAATAAAGGATAAGCATTAACAGCTCAGGACTCCTTTCTTAAAGTCTATCGGCAGCAGTTTGTAAATATACAAGCTGCTGTCTGTATTTGGTGCCAGATAACTATTCATCATCCGTGGGCATAGCTTTTCTCATTGTTAGCTATGTTTTTTTGATATAGGCAGTTTCAGTACAACTCGAAAAGTCATTTTCAACCATTGAGAAATTGCTCGTAAAAAATATATCGCGGTGCAGTAGTTAATACGGTGGCATATCTAGTGTACTGATAAGTAGATGGTGGTTGTTTTGAAATTACTAAAAAAAGGGTTGTTTTCATTTATGATCAACCTTAAATGTTTTTTCCACCTTTCCTATCCAATGCTTCAGCTACTCAGTTCTGTCGGTATTGGTATTGGGCTATTACTCTGTTTTTCATCTTCCGATGTAAAAGAGAGTAGTTATCTTATTATATTTATGTTTGCTGTTTTTAGCATAGGTATCCTCCTGCTTAAGAATTATTACCAACATATTCTGATATGGTCAGATTCTCGCGCAAACAATGTGGTTAAATTTCCTAGGTAATAATCTAGAAACATATAAACAATAACCGTTAAGAATTGATACTATGAAAATTAAATTTCAGCACAAGGTGGTTTTTATATCATCCGTTATTGTGTTTGTTGCTCTGTCAGTTTTATCTCTTCAACAATACCGACAGGTAAAGTCACAAGTCGAGCCGTTAATTCATCAAAGCATTACAGAAATTGTAAATGGTGTGAAAGCGACTGTAGACAATGAAATTGTGTCTAAGTCACAATTGGCGACCTATACCGCTCAAATGATCGAAGATGAAGTTTCTACCGGACATATTGCCAGTGTTATCAACAAGCCTATCGCCAAGAATGCTTTTTCTCTGATTGGTATGGGTTTTGAAGCCGATGGACGGATACAGAGTAACGATATTAATTGGCAACCGGGCAGTTCGTACGATCCGAGATCTCGTCCATGGTACCGACGGGCCAAAAATGAAGGTAAAACTATTATCACGGCTCCTTATATGGGGGATACGGGGAGTATTCTAGTGTCGATTGCTACCCCTGTTTATAACGAGGGGCAGTTTGAGGCTGCTATTTTTTATGATCTGAACTTGGACCTTCTTTCTGACACCATCAATCAGATTTCATTATTTGATGCCGGGTATATCTTTATGGTGAATAAGGATGGGACGATTGTTTCTCATCCGGATCAGAAGCTGGTTGGCAAGAACCTGAACGCTTTCATTGGTGATCATGGCATCAGCGAAAACTACAAACTCATTGATTATAAAGGTAAGCCTACCTATATCGATTTTACTCCTATTGATAGTCAAGACTGGTATATCGGTGTCATTCTTGATTACGAAAAAGCTTATTCATCGATTATTCAGCTGCGCTCGTCATCAATGGTTATGACCGTTTCTTTTGTCTTTATTGCCGTTCTCGCACTGATTTTTGTACTTAGGTACTTTATGCGTCCATTGGGGGTATTAAGCGAGGCTATGAAAGATGTGGCTTCCGGTCAGGGAGATCTGACTCACCGCTTAGATACTAATACAGATATTGAGTTTTCCGAGCTGGCCCAGAACTTTAATGCTTTCACCGGCAAGTTACAGCACCTTATTCAAGAGACCAAGCTCCTCGGCGCTGAAATTGGTGCTGATGCTGAAGTTACGACTCAGGGTGCCACGTTGACCGCGACGGATATTACTAATCAACTCGCGGAAGTCGAGCAGTTGGCAACGGCTATGAATGAGATGGCCTCGACGTCTTCAGATGTTGCCGGTAATGCACAAGGGGCTGCTGCGGCGGCTCAGGAGGCGGACAAAGCGGCAGAAGATGGTGTGAGTGTTGTATCTCATACAACCGATGCTATCAGTACTCTGGCTAAGCAAATAGATGAGACGGTTGTTGTTGTTCAGGACTTAGAAAGTGCAACGGGTAATATTGAGTCGATTCTTTCGGTGATTAATGAGATAGCCGACCAAACTAACTTGCTGGCACTTAATGCTGCAATAGAGGCTGCCCGTGCCGGTGACTCAGGACGCGGTTTTGCCGTTGTGGCGGATGAAGTCCGGACATTGGCACAGCGTACCCAGCAGTCGACAACAGAAATCCATAGCATGATTGCCCAGCTTCAGTCCGGGGCTCGTTCAGCTACCAGTGTGATGGAAAAAAGCAAAGTGCTGACCGATGAGGCCGTGTCGAAGGCATTGGAAGCCGGTGATTCACTCCACCAAATTAAGCAATCCATTATTCAGATCTCTGATATGAACTTGCAAATTGCTTCGGCGGCTGAAGAGCAAAGTTTGGTCGCTGAAGAAATCAATAACAATACGATCAAGATAAAAGATCTGTCCCAGCAAGTGTCGGATCGGGCCCATGAATCATCTCTGCAAATGAATGAACAGGTCTCGAAAGTTCAGCAGCAAGAAACCTTGCTGAACAAATTTATTGTTTGATGTTTTCAGTGGCAGGGTGGGTATTATGTTTGCTCGAGTAAACGGTAATGTGATCGCGACCATCGCGTTTGTATTATGGGGGTTGTTACCTCTGTACTTTCAGTTTACACCTCAGGCGGATACGAATGAGTTGATTGCAATGAGAATCATCTTCTCGGTGCCGTTAATGTTACTGATTCTTAAGTGCCTGAAGATACCCAGCCTGACTTTTTCCAACGCGATGAAGAACAAGCGGTCACTGTGCCTGTGCTTTATCGCCGGAATTCTGAATTGTGTTTCACTCTATGCCTTTACCTGGGCAATAACCAATGACCAGGTCTTGGCGGCCAGTCTCGGGTATTTTATCAACCCGCTGTTTTCTATTGCTTTTGGCGTGTTGTTTCTGAAAGACAGGCTCACCTGGGCGCAGAAAGCGGCGGTGGTCCTTGCCGTCTGTGGTATTAGCTATCAGGTCTACTTCTATGGTGAGTTGCCTTGGTTGTCACTGGTGATGGGCTGCTTCTTTGCGCTTTATGGCTTAATCAAGAAATATATCCAGTTCGATTCACTGACTTCGATGTCCGTTGAAGTGACATTATTAATGCCGTTTGCGCTGGGCTATCTGGTGTTTGGCTTCATGGATGGGAGTTCGACAGTGCTAGCGGGTGATATGAACACTTTCTGGCTTTATGCTGGTGCTGCGCCAGTGACCTTGTTGCCGTTGGTATTTTTTGCCCTGGCGGTGGAGCGAACAACCTTGACTATGATTGGCCTGACCCAGTATATCGAGCCCAGCTTGCAGTTTGTATTGGCGGTATTCATTTTTGGTGAAGTGCTGGATCAGGTGAAAGTCGTTAGTTTCGGGTTTATCTGGATCGGGCTAATACTATGTACCGTAGAGGCACTGGTACTTTCCAGATTATCTATGCGACGGGCTTAGGGGCGTTGGATTAATGTCTATTTCCCAAACACCCAATCAGATCAAACAAAAAATGACTGGTACTGTTTGGGTGTCACCGCGAGGCGTTTTTTGAAATGGCGTTGAAAATGAGCCTGATCGGCAAAGCCGAGCTGAGCTGATGTTTCTGCTAATGAATTGCCGGCTTTGAGCAAGGCCTTGGCTTTCTTGACCCTTGCATCTAACTGTAGCGCGTGGGGCGACAGACCATATACCTGGTTGAATTTGCGGATCAGGTGATAGCGGCTAAGGCCTGCCTCAGTTGCCAACTCTTCCAGTGGAAGGTTGCTATCAAGCTGGTCGAGCAACATTTCCTTTACTCGGGTAAGATGGGGCAGAGGATGTTGTTCTCGCTTGGGAGCCTTGATGCTATGGAGGTTGAAACAGCGCGCCAAATAGAGGATTAATTCACTCTCGGCGGTAAGTGGGTTAGGTTCATTGAGCAGTGATTGATATAAGGAATCAAAATGCTGGAAGAGATCCGGCGCTGTTTCGTAATGATTCAGGAAAGGGTGATAATCTGCGCCATCTCGGTTGAGTAGTTCTGACTGAAGCTGTCCTATCCAGCTGGTATCGACAAACAGCATTCGGTAAGACCATTCGCCAATATCAGGGTTGCACGAGTGAATATCGCCGGGGTTGATTGTTACGGTGTTGGTGACGCCGATACGATTATTGACCTTTTGGTTGATGTATTGTGCCGACCCACTGTCAATCACGCCGAAAGAGAACTCGTCATGTGAATGAGAGTGATAGCAGGCACTGGTTTGAGAGGCCTGGCGGATCTCGATCCAAGGCAGCGTCTTACATTGTGTCAGAAAAACCGTATCATCTTGCTTCATTGCATTTTCCTCGCCCTGTTGTTTTCTTTCCCTAGTGCCCCAACAGCATGGACATGACAGACCCGCCCAAGAGCGCACCCATCGTAATATTGAAGACGCTTTGTCTTTTGGTGGTTGATAGGTAGTGACCGATGTAGTTACCCGCCGCCGCCCATACCGATACACCCGCGAAGCAGGCGATAAATGAAACCGCCGTAAAGCTGAATAAATATAGCACTGCGGGCGAGTGATTTAATACAAATAAGCTAATACCGGACATGGCGACCAGCCATGCCTTGGGGTTGAGGGCTTGTGATAAAGCGCCCTCGGTAAAGGTTGGCGGGGTATAGTGTTGCTGGGAGTGTTTCCCAGTCCCGGTTGCGGTGGCAATTTTGAAGCTCATGTAGAGCAGGAAACCGCCTCCCAGCAGTCGCAGGATGTTCATTATTTCGGGTAGGCGTGTCGATACCCGTTCAAGGCTCAAACCGCAGAGAAAGACAATCAAAGTGTATGCGATAGTGGCACCTAACACATGAGACAGGGCTTTGCGGTAACCTGAGTGTGCCCCGGTACTGGCTGCGATAATATTGACCGGGCCGGGTGAAACCGCACCAACCAGAGCAAAGACAATCATTGAAAAAAAAACGGAAAGCATAATGAAACCCCGAGATAACAAAGAATCCTCAGGGTAAATTGAGTCTCGCGATCCGTATTGAACGATATTGCTCTATCGGCTCACTGATTGTTATTGAGATCCCACCCGCTTTGTCATCAACCAGCCAGCTGCCAATCAGGGTGTAATAGTCGCCAAACTTTGGCAGCGGGTGATAGGCCTGGTAGATCAAGCCTTCATCGCCGTAGGGGCCTTCGGTTCGCAGAGTCTGCTGGACGATAGATGAAATGAAGCGATAGAGGCTCTTTTCCGGTCAGGGAAAAGCTTAAGCCAATTGCTCGGCTAGGAAATCGACCAGCATTCGCACTTTGGGTGACAAGTGGCGGTTATGCGGGTAAAGCGCCCAGATTCCATCATCCTGCTCACGGTGGTGGTCGAGCAGAGAGAGCAGCTTGCCACTGTCGATATACTGCTGAACATAATAGTCCGGCAACTGGACGATGCCTATTCCTTTTAGTGCAGCATTGGCAAGGGCCTGGCCACTGTTACAGTGCAGGTTGCCTTTAACTCTGACATTGCGTGCTTTGCCGTTCTCCTGGAAACGCCAGTAATCGAGTGTTCCCAGTAAGCAGTTATGCTGCTCCAGCTCTGACAATGAGTGAGGTACACCGAAGGCTGCAAGGTATTCTTGTGAGGCGCATACATATTGTGTACGAGATCCAAGGCGTTTGGCCATCATCGTTGAATCATCCAGCTTGCCTAGGCGAATAGCTAAATCGACGCCTTCATCAATGAGATCTACCTTCTGATTAGATAATTGCAACTGTACTTCCAGTTCAGGGTACTTCACCATGAAATCGTTGATTAAAGGCGCGATCGTCCTTTCGCCATAAGTAACAGGAGCAGTAATTTTCAGCAGACCTCTGGGAGTGCTTTGTAGGTTAGTAATTGCACGTTCCGCTTCTTCAAGCCCATCTAACACCTGCTTGCAATGCTGATAATATACACGCCCTACCTCGGTCACCGAGACCTTGCGAGTAGTACGGTAAAAAAGCTTGGCAGCTAGCCTAGCCTCTAGCGCACTGACTTGCCTGCTTACTTGTGCGGTAGATATTCCCAGCCGTTTCGATGCGCCGGTAAAACTCTCTGTTTCAGCCACGGCAACAAACTCGCTTACCCCTTCCCAACCAAACATTGTTACCACCATTTAATAGTGCGCTAAAATATTTCGTGATTATAGCTTTTTTATAAAAATAACAATAGAGAGAACTTAGCGTTATTTTGTGGCTAATACGATAATGATACTGTTGCGTGGCTTATTGATATCTAGAGGTACCGTTAGGGGAGTTTGTGTGTTCTGTTTGATTACATTAAAAGTCAGCCACCTCCGACTTACTTATTCTTCTTCATTGGGTTGTTTTCTATTTCTTTGATATAAAAGGGCATTTTTCGCTTTATTCCTGTTTGTTATCATGCTCACAACAGCCATAAGTATTTTAACTTTTTTTATTTCCCCAAAGCCTCACTAGTAACAAATTATGCGCGGTGTGACATAAATCATGCTGTCGATTGTTTCTGTACGGTAAAAGACATTTGTGGTTCTCGGGGATTATGTTTGTTGTGATTATTAATAAAATTGAGCTTACTGAAGCGATGGCAACGTAATTAATAAAGAAGAAACGTCAAAATTCATTCAGAGAGTAACGTGTAAATTCGTCAGGTCATTAACTTCGAATTCTAGATGATTTTTCCCTTTTTATATAAATATGAGGTAATGAAAGTGAGCACTGTATTTTACATGCTATCAATGCCATAAGTGGGTAAAGGAGCCATTAAAGACTTAGGCCCTGAATTAAAGGCGAGAAACTTCCAAAAGGCCCTTATTGTCACAGACAAAGGACTAGTCGGTATCAAGTTGATCGATAGCCTGCCCAAGGAATTAGACGCTTACAATGTTGAATTCACTATCTTTGATGAGATAAAGCCTAATCCAACTGAACAGAACATTGAAGATGGATTGAGCATACTTAAAGATCAAGAGTGTGACGTTGTGATTTCTTTTGGTGGTGGTTCTTCACATGATTGTGCTAAAGGCATCCACTGAAGAAATCATGAATATCTACAAAAGGTAATGTAAAAGTAACGTTAAGCCAGTTGCCTCCTAACGGAGACAACCTTAAGTGTAATCTATTTACTTATATTGTATTTCGCATAGCTTAGGCTGCGAAATTTCCCGCAAAACTTAACTTAAAATAGTTCCGCAGTGAAAACAGAAAATAACCCGTTTGATGCATTGATGCCGGTAACAATGGCTAAAAAAGCCGAAGATGTAGGTGTCTATAAAGCAACAAAAAAAGCTCGCCAATCCTTTTATCTCGCTATTACAGCAGGGGTATTTATTTCTATAGCCTTTGTGTTTTATACAACGGTAACTACCGGTACTAATGATATGCCTTACGGTATATCAAAGATCATTGGTGGGTTGGCGTTTAGTCTTGGCCTTATCTTGGTCGTTATTTGTGGTGGTGAACTCTTTACTTCTTCGGTTTTAATTACGATTGCCCGTGCCAGTAACCGGATCACAACCTATCAACTGCTACGTAATTGGCTTACCGTATACCTTGGTAATATGGTCGGTGCTTTAATTTTTGTTGCTATGATCTGGTTTGCTCAGCAACATATGGCTGGTCATGGTGCTTGGGGTATAAATGCCATGACAATTGCTCAGCATAAGTTGCACCACAGTTTTGGCCAGGCCGTTATATTAGGGCTGCTGTGTAACCTTATGGTTTGTCTTGCGATCTGGATGACATTCTCATGTCGCAGTGCCACCGATAAAGTCATGGTGATGTTACTGCCGATTGCCATGTTTGTTGCAAGTGGTTTTGAGCATAGTATTGCAAATATGTTTATGATCCCAATGGGTATTGTGATTAAAGTCTTTGCTAGCCCGGAATTTTGGGCACAGACAGGCCGCAGCCCGGCAGAATTTGCAGATCTAACGATTGGATTGTTCATCATTAATAATCTACTCCCTGTTACTCTTGGTAATATCATTGGCGGAGGGGTAGTTGGCATGACTTATTGGAATATTCACCGTCGCCTGAACTGAAAGAAAAGAGCTTTTGCTATTAGCCGATGTCTACCTGTTGATCAAATCGGGAGCCGTTTTATTGCTCAGTATTTCTCTGGACAACGTTAATAGTACATCTCGATCAGTTCAATATTATAAAGTGATAAAGCCAAGAAAAGCGGCATATTATTACACGGTGGTAAAAGCTATTTGTTTCTACGTGGGATTATCAGCGTGATTCCTTCTAATATAATGCTTGCATCAAAACGGCGGCAATCTCGCCCCGTGAGATGTAATCAATACAGGATAGTTCGATGACAGCACAGATTATTAAATCCAAAGCAGCTGTAGCCTGGGCTGTAGGCCAGCCACTGTCTATGGAAGAAGTGGATGTAATGCCTCCACAAAAAGGTGAAGTACGTGTAAAAATGATTGCAACGGGTGTTTGTCATACAGATGCTTTCACTCTGTCTGGTGATGATCCGGAGGGGATTTTCCCTTGCATTCTTGGTCACGAAGGCGGCGGTATCGTTGAATCAATTGGTGAAGGTGTAACTAGCGTTAGCGTAGGCGATCACGTTATTCCGCTTTACACCCCGGAATGTGGTGAGTGTAAATTCTGCAAATCAGGTAAAACAAACCTGTGCCAGAAAATCCGTGACACTCAGGGAAAAGGCTTGATGCCAGACGGCACTACGCGTTTTTATAAAGATGGTCAACCTATCTATCACTACATGGGTACTTCGACTTTCTCTGAGTACACGGTACTGCCTGAGATCTCGTTGGCGAAAGTCAACCCAGAAGCGCCACTGGAAGAAGTCTGCTTGCTTGGGTGTGGCGTGACTACCGGCATGGGTGCCGTGATGAATACAGCCAAAGTTGAAGAAGGCGCAACTGTTGCTATTTTCGGCCTGGGCGGCATAGGTTTGTCGGCCATCATTGGCGCGGCTATGGCGAAAGCCGAGCGGATCATTGCTGTCGACATCAATGAAAGTAAGTTTGAATTGGCTCGTAAACTAGGTGCCACAGACTGTATCAACCCGAAAAGCTATGACAAGCCAATCCAGGACGTGATCGTTGAATTAACTGACGGCGGTGTTGACTATTCATTCGAGTGTATCGGGAACGTGCATGTGATGCGTTCTGCGCTGGAATGCTGCCACAAAGGCTGGGGTGAATCTGTTGTGATCGGTGTTGCCGGTGCTGGTCAGGAGATCTCTACTCGTCCATTCCAATTGGTAACTGGTCGTGTATGGCGTGGTTCAGCATTCGGTGGTGTGAAAGGACGCTCTGAGCTGCCGGAATACGTTGAACGTTACATGCAGGGTGAGTTTAAGTTGGATGACTTTATTACTCACACTATGGGGCTGGAGGATGTTAATAAAGCTTTCGATTTGATGCATGAAGGTAAGAGCATCCGTACAGTTATCCATTTCGACAAATAATAATTATTATGTTGCCCCGGTAGCATAAACAACTGGGGCAACGTTAAGGCAGTAAGATGACAATTGAAAATATTAGTGTAAACAAGAGCTTTGATGGCTGGCATAAGCAATATAGTCATCAGTCAGAAACCCTGAACTGCACCATGCGGTTTGCCATCTTTCTGCCGCCTGAGGCATCTAATGGTAAGAAAGTACCGGTATTGTACTGGTTGTCCGGGCTGACCTGCACCGATGAAAACTTCATGCAAAAAGCTGGGGCCCAGCGCATCGCCGCTGAACTGGGCATCGCCATTGTTGCACCGGATACCAGCCCTCGTGGGGAAGGTGTCGCGGATGATGAAGGTTACGATTTGGGACAGGGGGCCGGTTTCTATGTGAATGCGACGCAGGCACCATGGAACCGCCATTACCGAATGTACGATTATGTGGTTAATGAACTGCCACAACTGATCGAGTCTATGTTCCCTGTCAGCGATCAGCGCGCGATTTCTGGCCATTCAATGGGCGGCCATGGTGCCTTGGTTATTGCTATGCGCAACCCTGAACGTTACCAGTCAGTGTCGGCGTTTAGCCCAATAAGTAACCCGACTAATTGCCCATGGGGCAAGAAAGCCTTGGCTGCATATTTAGGTAAGGACACGGCCAAATGGGCTGAGTATGATGCCTGCTTACTAATGCGCCAGGCAACTGAGTTTGTGCCTGCACGGGTTGATCAGGGTGAAGCCGATGATTTTATGACCGAGCAGCTAAAACCGGAAATGCTGAATGCAGCTGCTGAAGCTAGTGGCTATCCGTTAGAGTTGTATCGCCATGATGGTTATGATCACAGTTACTACTTTATTGCCAGCTTTATTGAGCAGCATCTGCGTTTTCATGCCGCACAGCTAAACAAGTAAGTCTGCCTAAAATAATCACTAAGCCCGCAAAGCTTTCAAAGTTTTGCGGGCTTATTCATATGATCAGTCCACCGCACGAAATGGGAGGCGCTATAACTATCTAATGATTAATTGAGAAGTCCCGCCCCATCTCGTTCCCAGGCTGCAGTGACCAACGGCTACGCTGAGGCAAAATACAAGTAAACCGCCCTTGGCGGCCTATCTCAGGGCAAGCGCCAAACCTAAGAGCAAGATCAGGCAAAGAATAATGCACGCCGGGTAAAACCGGTTGTCAGGAAGTTGGCAGAGGCTGATCAGACTTTCGATAAGAGTGACAAAATTCATGAATTCTCTCCGATGGGGATGTATGCCCGATCCTGACATATGGCAGGTCGGGCGGCGACAACATAAAAGTTTATGTAACTGACCAATCATAAGAAGGGCGATAAAAACCATACCGACATTTTTGTGCCCTGGCCCTCAAGATTGCCGCCAGCAACAACCCCACGCTCTGCATCATGGCAAAACATATAGGCCAAACTGATAATTACATCAGGGTAAATAGTCATGTGTGATCACTATCAGAGAAAGCAATGTATCGAGTAAAACAGTTGTTAGGTGGGAAATTAAGCCTGAGGAACTACAACGCTCAGGTTGGTGAGACTTACGCAATGATCAAAGCATTGAACAAGCTTACGGGGTTAGGTATGCCTGAAACTCAGTATATCGTTTAAGAGTCAAGCACAATAGGGCAGGCATACCTTCTCTCTGAATTAAGCAACAAAGCCTCATCACATAAGCCTCCGGCTTTGCCGGAAGTTATTTAACTATAACAAAAATAAACTATTGACTTTATAAAATTAAAACATCATCTTAACCAGCTTTTAAAGGGCCATTATTGCGCTTTATGTTTGCAGCAGGTAAATAACATCATGCAAAATTTGTTTTATGTCGGAATGAGGTTTTTTGCGACCTTATTTTTTATTTTTGTTTCTTTGCCTTCAATGGCTGGAACATTATCCAATGCCAGTATTACGGTTAGTGATACTCTTCCTGGCGTAAAAGCTACTTATACCTTTACTTATACAACAGAAACTGACCTGAGGGTTGCGGATAAGGATCAGGTATTTTACGTCTCTTTTCCTTCGGGTTTTTACATTGTTGATGATCCAGCAGTCTGGGAACTTGGTACTTGTCAAAAGTTGTCAGTTAAAGTCAATGGTGTGGAAAAAACGTGTGCAAATAGTAATGCGTGGAATGGAAACCGTTGGATCACTATTACAGAAGATGTTGCCGCAGGCTCTACTATTAAAGTCACCTTGACGGGGGTAACAAACTCTACAACCGAAGGAGTACATACATTTTCTTTTATAGGAACATCTAGTAGCGGCGGGGCTCTGGTAGACGATTGGAGCCCTTTACCAAGAATAACGATAGCGACGCCAAATTCTGACCCCGTTATTTCTCAAGGTACTTCGACAGCAGTAACCATGAGTGAAAATGGCACACCAACGGCTTTTTCATTAACCCTAACTGCAACCGATGCTGACGCCGACCCCTTAACCTGGTCGATCAACTCACAGGGATCGCATGGAACGGCCAGCGCGTCGGGTACAGGCCTTTCAAAAGCAATTAGCTATATCCCTGATACAGATTATGATGGTGCCGACAGCTTTGTTGTAGAAGTAAGTGATGGTAATAGTGGTACAGATACGATTACCGTTAATGTCACCATACAAAACATAAATAAATTGCCAACAGCTTATGCTCAGACTATTTCTTTGGCAGAAGATACTGCTAAAGTCATAACGTTATCCGGAACAGATTCTGACGGTACAATTGCTAGCTACAGTGTTGGCGCACCTTCAAACGGCACCCTTTCGGGGACAGCCCCTAACCTGAACTACACC
>NZ_MJIL01000074.1 GCF_001939735.1 Photobacterium proteolyticum | reverse complement strand
AAATAAGGGTAGAGAAAAAGAGGGTAAAAAGGTGATCGAAAAAAAACGGAATCCTAGATCACAATCGCCGGAATACGCAACTGACCAAACGTTTTCGGGCTGGAGCGTGTTACAGCCCGAGGTCTCTCTGTTTTAGCATGCTAAAAAACTCCCCCCAGGATTGCAGTACTGCAATTAGCCAATGTCCGTTTTCAAGATGAGTGACGGGGTTCGAGCAATGTGAGCCGAAGCGAGTATTCATCTAACACCGGTGCTCGTCCGGCAAGCGCAGCGCGTCAGCAATTTTCGTTAAAATCCAGGTTATTTAACATAAATGGTACTTAGCGAAACAAGAGGACGAAGCTGGGTTTCATGTTTTTTATATTGGTAGTTTTGTACCTTTCGTTTTTCCTTTATGAGATATAGCCTTCGTTAACCCTTGTAGGGAGAAGTGGAGGCCACATTTTTGTTACAAAAGCTTATGATTCGAACTTTACTAATTATTGATAAGATTAAACTTAAACACTGCTCATTCTTTTATACTTTATGGTCTGATGGAGTTATTGAGCAAGTGGTTGTAAAAAATGGTCGCGTTGTTTTTTATCGGTGAACTCCTTTAGTTGAACATAACGCCCGTAAACCAAATCGTAGGAAGGTCGCCCAAGGCGGCCTTTCTTGTCTCAGTCTGTTACACGATCATGCCAGTTAGATTTAACATAACAGGTACCTGTTTTTGAGAGTATGATGACTTCTGTGTGATGTTACGCCTTTACCGCTGTTTGATAGACCTGAACGTAATGTGAATTATGGGTTAACTAAGCATTAAGCTGTGTTCTGTAAAATACAGATCAAAAGAAAATAGGAATCAATAGTTAGGGCTGTATATGAACATTAAAAATTTAGTCGAACAAACAAAAGAAAAAATCAATAACATTCGGGTGGAAAAAAATAAATCTGTAGCCGCCGTTGCTATTCTTTCTACTTTATTGATTGGTTCCGGTGCAGCGCTGGCATCTGATGGTGGTCATGATGGTAAAGATGATAAGGGTGAGCATCATACTGTAGCTCAGTCTAGCATTAATTATACGGGACCAATCGATTTGGTCACTATCGCAGAATTATCAGAAAAAGATAGTTGGTTTGAAGACCAGAGTTTTACGTTAGAAGGTTATATTATTAAGCAAGTCAATGATAAAACNAGCATTAATTATACGGGACCAATCGATTTGGTCACTATCGCAGAATTATCAGAAAAAGATAGTTGGTTTGAAGACCAGAGTTTTACGTTAGAAGGTTATATTATTAAGCAAGTCAATGATAAAACGTTCTTGTTTACAGATGGTGCCGATGAAATTACTGTAAACATTAGAGCTGATAATGTTGAGTCCTTCTCTGATAAGGATAAAGTGAGAATTACTGGTGAGTATGAAAATGAATTCTTCTCAAAACCTCACTTTGATGTCAAACGAATCACCTTATTGTCGATTTAATCTACGTGACAAAAGTAAACAATACAATAAAGACCGCCACTTGGCGGTCTTTTTAATTGTGCGCCGAGCATGGCGTTGTTCTAGGAGGTGAAAGTCCTCTACGGGCTCAGTCGAGCGAGAACCGTTAGCCTATGCA
>NZ_MJIL01000073.1 GCF_001939735.1 Photobacterium proteolyticum | reverse complement strand
GTAGAGTACCAAAACCGATGGCCAACCGAGTTTTGACTTTTAAATTCGATAGAAAATTCAAAGTTAATCCCTGGATTTAATATTATGTGTTGAGACGAAAATGTTGTGATGGGCTAGTTACTAGCTAGCACTCATTTTTGTATATTATTGAACGCTCTAGAATGTCACACTTAACCTTTCGTCAACACAAAAAGCGTCAGCATATCTTGCAAAAAATCAATTTAGGGGTATTTTCATTTGGTTTTTATATGCAACTTCGGCCTAATTCTTAAAGTCGTTGGATTTACTTGTGTTTCCGTTATTGACGATGACTGGCCACATTAACAACTCAAAAGCTTTACTGAGTAGCAACTGAAGGAAGCGCTATTAGAGAAAGCCGGCCAATGGAAGGCTGACCACAACAAGGAAAACTTCCAGCAAGCGATGGGTGCTCTGAGTGACTATTTCGAGGCGCAGTACCTGACCTATAAAAGCGAAAGTGCCGAACGGCTGATGCCGAAATATAACGATTAGTATCAGTGATTCGGTTATTGAATCAACCTGTCAGTTTCGACTAGAGCTGACAGGTTGTGCTAATTCATTTTCCCTTTACTATAATGATCGAAAATTAGTTTTTCATTTAGGTATAATAAGTCCCGAGCCGACTGGGATGTTCATTTTGTTACAATGGTTTTCCCCTTTGGGGTTGGTAAAATTAAAGTCTACAAATGCCAGGCATTTCAATTCTAATTCAGCTTCTTCTAGAAAACGCATGACAGGACTACCCTCTTTAGGGTTTGATTTAACATAATCGTAAACCTGTGAGATAGATAAAACACTTCGGGGAGCTAAAGAGGAAGCATCAACCGATTTAATATTGTTAACAGATAGAATTTTCGTTAGGTCAAGCCACTTACTCTTAGTTGTTGCCTCAAAGTTATATAGAATTGCATCTCTAATTGGTGCCATATAACCTACGATTCTTGCGTATTCTCTGGTGTTAATATCTTCTTGATATTCTAAAGTTCGAATTAATTTCTCTCCTCCATGTAAAGGTCTGGCACTAGGACGAAGGGCATTTATTTTACTATCTACTACCAGATTATATCCATACTCTAATATGTCAGGGTTAACATTGTGTTCATCACCTAAACGAACTAGTGGGGTGTTCGTTCTTCGGCTTGTTAAACCAAAAGACCAAAGTTTCTCTAGCTCCTGTTGGGTTTTGATAGTTGATGTGTTTTTTATACCTTCATGATTGGTATAAGTGCAGCCAACAGAAAGTAATATAGACATAACCAATGAAAAAAGTGATATTGTTTTCATGAAATACCTTTGTATAATTTTTGAACTTAATAAAATAAAACTCAAGATGATATTTAATTCAATAATGGAAAAACAAATGCCAATTAAGCCTTTTAGATACTTACCTTTTGCATCTTTAAATGATATTTTTTTCGTCCATAAAGAAATATTTAGTTTGCTTTCCTCGAGAGAAAACTTTGTAGCCATCGCACCACTCCCATACCCATACGTTTCCTCTAAGGTGGTAAACACCGTAAGGGTTAGATGACTTTGATTTTACAAGTTGAACATGCCCCTTATGCGGGGGGGGTACCCTGGTCCTTCAATATTTACTCAGGCGACTCCTTCATTGTCCGTTCCATCTGATGTTGCGAAAACAAAATCCTTTCCTCCCGAAGCGTCATTCGCCACTGCGCTAGAGTTAGTAAACTATAGTCCTAATTTTTATGTTACATTAATTTAAGTTATACGATTAATAATAACTTTAATTATGTAATGATATGAAAATATTTGTAAATGCTTCGTAAAATAAAGTCATGGGCTGTTATTGATGAATTCCACTTGTTTGAATAAACAATGCTCTCAAACTTCAGCTGGTTTATTTTCCTCTTCAGTGCATTTTATTCTTACAGTATTTCTAGATATCAATGAGTAAGATACATCGTGTTACACACATTTTCCTAAATTACGTGCTACATGGTTGAAATTTACTAACGCCTGGAAGACTTACTGTGTTTTACGGCTACATTTAATTGTGGGGAAAATAATCACACTCTTTATTTTCACTTTTTTTTCATGTTAAATGATAAATAATGAGAAGGGGTGTTATGACCTTACTAATAAGAATTGTTTATGTATGATTATTATTTGTGTCATTAGATACTATATATCGTTCGGTTTTAATTATGTAAGCTTTTATTCTAGGGAAGTAATAACATGATTTTACTCTTTACTTATTAAGCTTTATAGGTGTTTGGTTTTATATAATTGTTGGCAGGAAAAACAGTTTTTTATCTTGGCGAAGTAATAAGTAAAAGGGAGTAGGCCCCCAAATAACATAAAAAGTAATTTGTTCACTGAGGATTCTATGCATTTTATAAAAAACCTAAGGATTGCGAATAAAATGCTGATTTTAGTCGGCATTCTACTAATGCTGATGATGTGTATTGCTGGATATGGATATCTCAAGCTGTCGCAAATTGGAGAAGAGCTGAAAAGTATCACTTCTGAGGATATTCCCCTCACGGATATAGCCACCGTTATAGCCATTCAGCAATTAGAGTCTGCCATTTTAGTTGAGCGGACGCTACGAAATGCGGGCCTAAAAGATGTCGATACAGAAGGTAACTTGACATTGTTCAGGCACAATTTTTCAGCCATGAACTTGACGATTAATAATAAGCTAGACGAAGCAGAAAAGCTGCTTGCACAGGCTACGAAGCATGCAACGTCAGAGCGATTAAAGGAAGAAGAACAGTCGTTGAGTGTTAGTTTGCAGCAGTTACGTTCTCAATATTTACAGTATGAACGATATGTTGATGATTTAATAAATCAGGTTGAACTAGGTAACTATGATGAGGCTGTTAATCGGCTTGCGGCTCTTGAGTTTAATCAGGAGAAAATGAACAATAATCTGGAGCTATTCCTTGTCGATGTAGAAGCGTTGACTAAGAATGCGCTACTGATTGTTGAAGAGCATGAACATGCGGCGATCATCGGTATGATTGCCATTGGGCTAATTGCTATTCTTTTTGGTGCAGCTTGCGGGTACGGGTTTACCATTACAATTACCCGCCCTCTGAAACATGCAGTAGATGCGTCCGATAAGATGGCCGATGGCGACTTTCGAGTTAATATTGCTGCTGATTCCAATGATGAAATCGGCCAATTGTTAAAAGCCATGAACCACATGGCCAGAAAGTTGGAACTGACCATTGTGCAAATTCTACAGTCTTCTGATCTTATTGCTGCTTCTGCAGCAGATATGGCTGCTGCCACAGAACAGACCACTCACTCTATGAATGCTCAACAGCTAAATACTGAGCATGTCGTCTCAGCGATGACAGAAGTGTCTACAACTGTTCAGCAAGTTGCTGATAATGCCGCCAGTACATCCCAGCTAACAAAGACTGCTAGCGAAGACGTTCACAAAGGAAGCCTGGTCGTCGCGGATAATCAAAAAACTGTAGCTGGGCTGGTTAGCCAGGTCCAGAATGCATCTGACAAGATCAACGAGCTAAAACAGGAAAGTAATAATATTGGTGATTTCGTTACCAGTATCAATGAAATAGCAGATCAGACAAACCTCTTGGCGCTGAATGCTGCTATTGAGGCTGCACGGGCAGGGGAACAGGGAAGGGGATTTGCAGTTGTCGCGGAAGAAGTTCGTTCTCTGGCAATGCGAACTCAGGGCGCGACTTCACAGATCCACAGACTGATTGGACAGTTGCAAAATAGAGCCACATCAGCTGTAGAGGTTATGGATCTTAGTCGGAAGATGGTAGAAGAGAGTTCAGAAAAAGCAGCAATTGCCACTGGAACGCTGCAAATGCTAAATCAGTCTGTCGATGCTATAAATAGTAAAAGTATGGAAGTCGCAACTATTTGTGAACAGCAATCTGTCGCTTCTGAAGAGATCAACCAGAGTATTGTAAGCATTAGCCAATCAGGGAGAGATGTACTTGGTGGTGCAGAACAAACCTCAAGTTCTGGTCAGCAATTGGCTGAGTTGGCTGAAGAGTTAAGAGAATTGATGCGGCAATTTAAAGTAAAAAATAACTGTTCTAAAGCGAGAGAGACATATTAAATGATAAAGTTTGTGTAACCCTCAATGGAAATTGGCGGTTAACAACTCCCATGACCGCCAAATACCACAAACGCTTTTAGATTAATCGCTGCCAAGAATAATGTCATCCTGGATAAGTTTTTTGCACAACCCCATCAGGAGTTGCTGTTCGTCAGCGGTTAAGGGCGAGTAGTAAGCCGCGATGACTTGTTGCAGACACTGGTTGGCCTTTTCTTTGACTGTTGCCCCTTTTTCAGTCAACGCTAAATACCGGGCTTTTTTGTTGGTTTCACTTTTATGCGCTTCGATAAGGCCACGTTTAATGCAGTTATCGACCAGGCGCTTAATAACAGAACGTTCGCGATGTAAAGCCTCGGCTAATGTCTGTTGCGGCACTTCACCCAGGTGGGCCAATACACGAAGCGCACCCAACATCTCTAATGTGATCTCAAACTCCGCCGTCAGTGCCTGATTGGCCAACGTGCGAAATTGTTTATACGCGAGTCCCATCATAAACGAGGTACTGCTATCCAACTCAGGAATGGCGGTGATGCTTTCGGTCATAGTTGCCTTGTGATCGTGTTAACTGATGAAGAATGAACAATATACCTAAAGTTACCGTGAGTTCCCATGCACGCAGATAGGTACTTTCCAATCCTAACGATGTGTTGCCCATATACAGTTGAATAGGCAGCATAGTGGCTAATAAAGCATCGGCATGGATATCGCGAGATGGTCCTTGCGCTGTTGCCATCCAGTTGGCGAGTAGAAAGACCAGGCAGCCCAGTCCGAGGGCATAAAAACCGACGGTGCTCTGGTGACCGGCCATGACGAAGGCAAAAACAACAGCAAGCGCACACCCGCCTACCTGTGTGATAAACCGGCGCTCGACGACTTCCCGGAATTTATCCCGGCTAAACTGGGTCGCTGCTGCAATGACAGGCACCATACAAAAGGTGGCTGAGATTAAGTCCACCATCATGAGAAATGCCACCCCGGTTCCGATTAATCCCATGGAGACGAAACGATGCTGATAGCTCACTGATTGGGCTTTAAATGCCGGTGGCTTTCCTCTCTTTTCCTGGGGGAAAAGGTAAACCATGGCTTTTGTGACCACAGTGGTGACCGCCATTGAAATCAAGATTTCGTGAATGCGCATCGGCATATCGGAGACGGTATGTTGCGAAAACACAATGATCAATATCCAGTTAAATGTCGGCATCAGCATGGCGCCTAATTTCGCGGGGGTATTGGCACGGCGACGCATCCAGTCGAAAAAGATGAGGCTAATTGTCCAAATGATAAAAGGGTGATCGTGAAACACTTCAGACACTAGCAGGGCACAAGACGCCGCCAGGAGTGTCGGTAAAAAAGTGTTAAACAGCCCCAGCCATGAATAATCCTTACCCTTGGTCATTACAATGGTCGGATACAGCGCCAAATATACCGGTGAATCAAGCTGGAGTAATTTCCCTGCCAGCATACACAGGGTGATGGTGAAGGTGACTCGTAATGTTTCGTTGGTGTGTGCATTTTTAATAAACATATTGCCAGCACCCACTGCTTAGTAAATGTAACGGAACCAGGAAACCAGTTTGATCCAGGCGTAACCGACAGCATCGATAACACCCCAGCCGTTTTCTACGATGACACTGGCGCGTGAACCTGCAATCAGGGCCGCGTTTGCATTATCAACGTGAATGCGGGTGCGAATTTTCTGTTGCTCACGGATCCATCGGGTGTCGTTGGTGACGGTGGATAGTTGGTTTGTCGGGTTGGAGGCATCAAAAATAGCCCTATCATGGTTGATCACTGTCCCTTCGAACACATGGCCGGGAAGTGCATCGAACGCGATCCAGACATGGGCCCCGGCTTGTAAGTGGGACATGCCTTTTTCGTTGAAGTCTGCGCTTAGCCAGCTGCTTGCTTCGTTAACGAGAAATAAAGAGACACTGCCTTTACTGATATAAGTGCCCGACTGTAGCTGTAAGTTACTGATCGTGCCGGCAGTTAAGGCGACAACATCGGTGCGGGAAAGGTCGAGTTTTGCTGTCGCCAGTTTGGCTTCGGCCAATTCGATCGCCGCATTTTTCTTGTCGTTAGACAGCTCGGCTTTAATGCGCAGTATGTCGGCATTGGCAACTTCTACGGCGCTCTTGGCAACACGGGCATTCATGCGAGCGTCATCAAAGTCTTGCTGAGTGATCAGACCTTTGCTCAGTAGCTTCTGATAGCGGGTATATTTGATATTTGCGTTATGCCATTCCACGTTACGCTGGGCCAGGGCCTGATTCGAAGACTGCAGCTCCTGCCATTTGGCAGAGTTGGCTTCCTGAGCCTGATGAAGCTCGGCTTCTGCCTGGCGTACGGCAAGTTCATAAGTGTGCTTATCAATACTGAAGAGAAGATCACCCGCATTTACATGCTGGCCATTCTCTACATTGACGGAAGTAATCACACCAGAGACTTCGGGCGCGATGTAAGCAATTGTTTTATGAAGGGTGGCTTGTGTTGTGAATGGTGAAACGTTATCTGAACTCACTAGAAAAGCGGAAAACCCGACCGTCACAGCAAGTACAGCATAAATAGCGTATTTATAAATCATGTCTTTCATATATTGCTGCCCATACAACAAAAATTGGTAAGCGGGAGTGTATTTAATTTTTGTTGCTCTGGCAACAAAAATAATAGAGCTTTACCATGTGATGTTTTATATGGGACATTATTAACTGGCAAAAAAGCTTGTAGGTGGGGGAGCAGTTTAGTAGGAGAAACGTTGTCTCCACTTGAGTAAAAACAACAGTAAAAAGTGTGGTATCAGCTAAATTGAATGTGAGGTTCATGAGGCGGATATCACCTAGCAGACCGATTTTGAGCCAATATAAATAAAAAATCCCAGCCAATTGTGCTTGGCTGGGATTTTCGAGTTGTTATCAGCTCAGATTAAATCTGTTCGCTTAAAATGCTTAATCAACCTTGAAGTAACTGACTTCTTCTTTTAGCTCAGTGGCAAGCTGATTCAAAGAGTTGACTGCTTTCTCATTGCTTTGCATAGAGGCGATCGAGTCTGTCGACATTGTCGAGACTTGATCCATTGCATCAGCGATATCACTGACCACACTCACTTGCTCTGCAGTTGCTTTGGCAACTTCTCGGATACTGGTCAATGAATCTGAAGCTTGTTGTTCGATACTGGCAAGTAGATCTGTTGCTTTGGTGGTTTGTTGTTTACCGTTTTCGACTTGTGGCTGGGTGGTCTCCATCGCCGTGACACTGGCAGCCGTTTCCGATTGAACTTCGGCAATCATAGATTCAATTTGCGAGGTTGCTTCGTTCGTCCTCTGGGCCAGTTGGCGCACTTCATCGGCAACAACGGCAAAACCGCGTCCCGACTCGCCAGCACGGGCAGCTTCAATGGCAGCATTTAGGGCAAGCAGGTTGGTTTGTTCTGATATGCCGCTAATAACATTAATAATGCCACCGATTTCTTTAGTTCGAGACTCTAACTGCTTAATTTGCTCGACTNTTTCCTGAGCGGCAATCGAGACTAGTTCACGGCCTTGAACGGCATTCTCTGCAGTCATTGCCGAGTTGTTTTCTGTGAGGCTGGCAATTTGAGAGACTTGATCGATGCTGTGGCGCATGTCATCCAGTTTGTGCGCGGTCTCTTGGGTTAGAGTCGCTTGCTGATGAGCGGCTTCCAGTACTTGAGATGAGCCTACTGAAACTTCATTTACCTGCAAGGAGAGGTTTTTAGATGCGGTAATAATATTGCGGACAATTTGTATGAGCTTGGCGCACATGTCTGTTAGGGAGTGCAGGATGCTGCCGAGTGGACGCTGCTGATCTTTGTATGTCAGATCGCCCTGTGCCATCGCCTTGATGGCTTGTTCAGCTTCGAAAGGTTCGCCGCCCAAAGAGGACTGAAAACTGCGCTCAATGATCACACCAATCAGTACCGAAATCGCTAGGGCAAAAATGCTGAGCCACAGCATCAGCTCTTGGAACCCGCCAGCTACCATACGCGCTTCCGGTGTTAACTCTTGGTTT
>NZ_MJIL01000072.1 GCF_001939735.1 Photobacterium proteolyticum | reverse complement strand
GGTTGCCTTTGACAGTACGGGTAAACCACTGCCTGTTTCGCTGGTCGATAACACGACGTTCTTCCGTCCAGGCGTGAATACTGTGTACTGGCAGACGGAAGACTCACAAGGCAATGTGGCCGAAGCGAGTCAGACGGTAACGGTTCATCCGTTGGTGAGCATCGAAAAAGATGGTGAAACCACGGAAGGCACTTCGCATACAGTGAAAGTCTACCTTAACGGCTTGGCTCCGTCGTATCCGGTGACGATTCCGTATACGGTGTCAGGAAGCAGTGCTGGGCCTGGTAATAATAACGCTGATCACACGCTGACAAGTGGCGAAGTGAGTATCACGACAGGCACTGTCGGGGAGATCACTTTTGACGTGAACTCTGATGATGTATCTGAAGGCGTAGAAACTCTTACTATCGCACTGGATTCGTCCTTGAATCTGGGCAGTAAGAACCAGTATACGCTGAGCATCTATGAGCAGAATGTTGCGCCGAAAGTGAGCGTAACCGTCCAGCAGGGTGATGAGCAGCGTAGCAAGGTAGAAAACAGCGATCAGGTAGTGACAGTGACCGCCACGGTTGCAGATCCAAACGTCGGGGATACCCACACCTATGCCTGGGTAGCTGCTGATGACAACCTGGCAGCAGCTATTGCAGGCCAGACGCAGGGAACTACCCTGAGCTTCTCGCCATCAGGGTTGAGCTCGGCGATTTATCACTTGCAGCTGACGGTGACAGATAGCGGACCATTGTCTGTTAAAGAAGATGTCTACCTTGAGGTGGTAGAAGCTCTGGCGGTACTGGGTGATGCAGACAGCGATGGCGACTTGATCCCGGATAACCAGGAAGGTCATAACGATAGTGATAACGATGGTATCCCTGATTACCAGGATGCGATCAGTGAATGTAACGTGATCCAGGAAGCGGTCTCTGATCCGTCAAGTTATCTGGTTGAAGGCGATCCGGGTGTCTGCCTGCGCAAAGGGGTGACAGTCGCCGGCAATGAAACCGGCGGAACCCAGTTGCTCGATACCGAGGTAACCACTCAGTTGGGTGAGGACGGAGCCGCGGATAATATCGGCGGGATCTTTGACTTCGTTGCGACAGGCCTGCCGCAAGTGGGACAAAGCTATCGCGTGGTCTTCCCACAGCGTCGTCCGATCCCGGCCAATGCCTTGTACCGTAAGTACAAGGATGGCTTGGGCTGGGTCGACTTTGTGGAAGATGCCTATAACTCACTGGCCTCGACACAGGGTGAAGCCGGTTATTGTCCTCCTCCGGGAGATGTCAGCTGGACGCAGGGACTGACAGAAGGGTACTGGTGTGTTCAGCTAACCATTCAGGATGGTGGACCGAACGATGATGACGGTATCGCAAATGGCAACGTGGTGGATCCGGGCGGTGTCGCCGCAAAAGCGAGCAGCAACACGATACCGAAAGCACAGGCAGATACCGTTTCTGTCAGCCGTAATGGTCATATCATGATTGATGCTCTGGCCAATGACAGTGATGCCGATGGCCATACGTTGACCATTGCCAATGCTACGGTTGATTTCGGCTCCGTTGATGTCGTCAATAACTGGCTGAGTTATACCGCCAAGGATCAATTCTATGGTGTAGCGACGATTAACTACAGCGTGACGGACAATAACGGCGGCACTGATTTTGCGGACGTCACTGTGAAAGTCGTGAATAGTCAGACACCGGTGGCGGTGGATGATGAAGTGGAGACTGATGATCGGACATCCTTGGTCATTCGGGTACTGAGTAATGACAGTGATCCGGATGCGGACACGCTGACTATTGTCTCCGCAGTGGCACAAAACGGGGTTGTATCGATTAACAGCGATCAGACCTTGACGTACACACCGAAAGTTGGATTTGAAGGTGTGGATACCATCACCTATGTGATCCGCGACTCGAATGGCTTGGAGGATACGGGCTTGGTGAAAGTCACAACAAAACTGACCCAGTCAGTAACCGTTGAAAATGAAGCGGGCGGTAGCCTTGGCGGGCTGACACTGGCCTTGCTGGCGCTGTTTGGCCTGACTCGACGAGTGGGCAAGCGTGGATGGTTGATGCTGTTGGCGTTGCTGAGTTTTAACAGTCAGGCCAGCTGGTTTGTCGAATCCGATCTTGGTATGAGCAATGCGCATGAACGTTCCGGGCTTGAGGTGGGAGCCGTTGTCGACAGTGATGATACTGATTTCTACTGGACCGTAGGCGTTGGATATGAGTTCGACTCGGACTGGGCGCTGACAGCACGGTATATCGATCAGGGGCAGGGCAGTGCCACGATCCGCAATAATACGGCTACGCCAGAGGAGTACCACCAAAGTGTGGCAACGTTCTCTCCTGTGCTGGCAAGCGGAGTCGGTCTTGACGTGCGTTACTCGCTCTGGCAGTCAGAGTCAGTTTATCTGAATGTGAGTGGCGGAGGTATGTACTGGGAAGTGGATTTTGATAGCACCTATCAAGGGAACACCATCAGCAGCAGTGACGATGGTATCGATCCTTACCTGGGTCTAGAGCTTGGTTACGAGATAAATGATAACTGGGCTGTAGGCCTGGGGGCGACCCGGTACTTTATTGATGCCAATGATGTCGATGGCTTTGCCTTGAGGCTTAAGTATCGCTTTGGAAGTGAACGCGACTAATGCAAGGTACTCCTAAATAAAAATAGGGTCTCGATTCATGATTAGAACGAGACCCTTTTTGTAAGGGTATTGGCTCTGTTGCAAAAAATTCAGCCAAGGCTCAGAATCGCTGCTTTCCTCATTTAATCCAGCGACTCAATGACCAACCCCGAATCCTGAAATCATACTCTGGTGCCTTCGTTGGTATGGTTCGACCCCGATGAGTTACGCGAACCTCAGCGACATGCTGGCAGAGCGAGGAATTTCGGTTAATCGTTCGACCATTTATCCTTGGTTCATTGAATATGCTCCGACATTACGTAAGAAATGACGCCGTCATCAATTTATCCGGACAGACTCTTCGTGGCAGCTTGATGAAACCTACGCTAATGTGATAGCCCGCTTGAAGAAGGAGGGACGGCTGCGAGCGGATGTGCTGCAAGGTATTCGCCGCAAATATCAAAAAGATAATAAGATTATCGTATAACTTGCTGAGTAGTTGATATTTAACTTGTTTTATATAAAGTGATTGTATAAAGCACTTATAGTAAGGGAATGGACGGATGTATTCAGCACAGGCTCCACTACATCAACAAAAGGCTTCTGAGCACAAACATGCTCCTGCTCAGCGTCACGCCCGTTCGTCAGCGTCTAACGTGCTTGAAGACAACCGCACCCAACAGCCTGGTTCTGCTCCCGTGCAACGCCAGCCCAACCGTACCGGCCTGCCGGATAGCCTTAAAAGCGGGATGGAAAGTCTCAGTGGCATGAGTCTGGATAGCCGTGAATGATAATCCCGTGTCGCCATTGCTAGGAGCGGTTTATCTCAGTGGAATGGATCGGGTAATCGGGCGTTACTGCCGGAGATACGATTTACGCTATTACCGCTATGGATGATTGGGTCATTTTATGTAAAACCCGCCATCAACTGCGGGATGTGGTGAGGTTGATGAATCAATCGTTAAACGAAGTGAAACAAACCAAACATCCATATAAAACCTGGATTGGGCTGTTAAAGGCGAGTGGCTTTGATTTCTTGGGATATAGAATTACCCCGTCAAAAGGACAACAAGTGACTCTGGCTTGGAAAACCATAGCTAACCAAGATAGCGCAATGTCTCTACCAGTTGGTTATGTGACAACAGATCCTGAGCGTTTAATCATGCTCGAAAGCTTGTTAGCAAAGCGTGTCGCGGGAACGATAGCGGAAGTTAGCTGGGATAAACGCGGCAAGAAACGCTTGATTCATTGCTGACGGATGAAGTTTTGGCAGCTCTAAATCCAGAAAGTGGGCCAGAGGTTACTCAGGCTCTAGCCATTTTTTGAAGTCAGTTGACGCTGAATTTTTTTGTGATCACCAAACGACTCTGTCGTATGTTCAGCCCACACAGCTAGCCTTACCAGGCTGCCTCAGAATCAATACAAATAAAAATCCCAGCCAATGTCCTTGGCTGGGATTTCGAGTTGTTATCAGCTCAGATTAAATCTGTTCGCTTAAAATGCTTAATCAACCTTGAAGTAACTGACTTCTTCTTTTAGCTCAGTGGCGAGCTGATTTAAAGAGTTGACTGCTTTCTCATTGCTTTGCATAGAGGCGATCGAGTCTGTCGACATTGTCGAGACTTGATCCATTGCATCAGCGATATCACTGACCACACTCACTTGCTCTGCAGTTGCTTTGGCAACTTCTCGGATACTGGTCAATGAATCTGAAGCTTGTTGTTCGATACTGGCAAGTAGATCTGTTGCTTTGGTGGTTTGTTGTTTACCGTTTTCGACTTGTGGCTGGGTGGTCTCCATCGCCGTGACACTGGCAGCCGTTTCCGATTGAACTTCGGCAATCATAGATTCAATTTGCGAGGTTGCTTCGTTCGTCCTCTGGGCCAGTTGGCGCACTTCATCGGCAACGACGGCAAAACCGCGTCCCGACTCGCCAGCGCGGGCAGCTTCAATGGCAGCATTCAGGGCAAGCAGATTGGTTTGTTCTGATATGCCGCTAATAACATTAATAATGCCACCGATTTCTTTAGTTCGAGACTCTAACTGCTTAATTTGCTCGACAGTACCATCGACAGTGACAGCGATTTTCTCCATTTCCTGAGCGGCAATCGAGACTAGTTCACGGCCTTGAACGGCATTCTCTGCAGTCATTGCCGAGTTGTTTTCTGTGAGGCTGGCAATTTGAGAGACTTGATCGATGCTGTGGCGCATGTCATCCAGTTTGTGCGCGGTCTCTTGGGTTAGAGTCGCTTGCTGGTGAGCGGCTTCCAGTACTTGAGATGAGCCTACTGAAACTTCATTTACCTGCAAGGAGAGGTTTTTAGATGCGTTAATAATATTGCGGACAATTTGTATGAGCTTGGCGCACATGTCTGTTAGGGAGTGCAGGATGCTGCCGAGTGGACGCTGCTGATCTTTGTATGTCAGATCGCCCTGTGCCATTGCCTTGATGGCTTGTTCAGCTTCGAAAGGTTCGCCGCCCAAAGAGGACTGAAAACTGCGCTCAATGATCACGCCAATCAGTACCGAAATCGCCAGGGCAAAAATGCTGAGCCACAGCATCAGCTCTTGGAACCCGCCAGCTACCATACGCGCTTCCGGTGTTAACTCTTGGTTT
>NZ_MJIL01000071.1 GCF_001939735.1 Photobacterium proteolyticum | reverse complement strand
CCTGAACTACACCCCCAATGCTGACTTTAATGGCAGTGACAGCTTTACCTTCGCCGTGACGGATAATGAGGGGGGAGTGTCAGAAATGGCCACCGTTGAACTAACAATTGAAGCAGTTAATGATGCACCTGTCGCTGAAAACGATGTCTTTGAGTTTGATAAGGATGATGAAAACCAATACAGTTTTTCCGTATTAAGTAATGACAGCGATGTCGATAATGACACCTTAGTCGTTACTTCTGCTTTTGCTGATATTGGCAATGTTTCGATTGAGAATAGCCAGTTAGTTTTCGCAGCACCGTCAGGCTTCATTGGCTCATTGGAGTTAACTTACCTTATTTCTGACGGTAATGGCGAAACGGATACCGCAACGATAAGTCTGACAATTAATGGCTTGTTTGATGAATTGGCACCAATGCTCACCTTGCCAGAAGATGTTGTAATTAACGCAACGGCTTTATATACCAAAATAGACTTAGGAGTAGCGAAAGCTGTTGATGTAAATGGTAACTCCTTACCCGTCTCGTTAGTAGATGATCACCTGATGTTCCCGCCGGGAATTACTAAAGCTTACTGGCAAGCCACTGATGCTGATGGCCATCAGTCAATATCCGCACAGAATGTGCAAGTGCACCCATTAATTTCTATCGGTAAAGATCAAATAGTAGTTGAAGGAAACACTGTTACCGTTAACTTCTACTTAAATGGTACATCTCCAACTTACCCTGTAATTGTGCCGTTTTCTGTATCAGGCGATGCAATAGAAGGGGAAGACCATAGCCTTGTGTCAGGTGAGGTGGCGATTGGAAAAACCAATACCGCAAGCATTACCTTTGAAACGTTTGATGATGGTATTGCTGATAATGGTGAAACTATTGTGGTCAGCTTATCCGATACTGTAAATATTTCATCGCAATCCGTACAAACAATTACCCTTTCAGAGGAAAATATCGCACCAGAGGTGATACTAAGTGCTATGCAGCAAAATGAAAGCCGCATGTTATTATCGCAAGCTGATGGTGAAGTGATAGTAACAGCAGCGATTAGCGACCAAAACGTCACAGACACCCACGCTTTATCATGGTCGAGCACTTCTGATGAACTAAGTACATTCATCAGTGGGGAAATGTCAAACATTGTCTCGTTCGATGCCGCGGAGTTATCGGTAGGCGTTCACAAGTTAACTGTAGTGGTCGATGATTCCGGTACACCAGTAGCATCAACGCATGCGGAAATCTACTTAGAAGTTGTAAGTACGTTACCGACATTAACCGATATTGACACTGATGGAGATCTCATTCCTGACTTACAAGAAGGGTTTGGTGACCAGGATGGCGACGGTATCGCAGATTACCTAGATGCTATAAATGACTGTAATATAATGCCTGAAACTGTCGGCACACAGGTGACATTCCTAGTTGAAGGTGAATCTGGGGTTTGTTTACGTAAGGGTTTAGCCGCCACTGATGTACAAAGTGGCAGTTTGTTATTAACGCAAGAAGAAGCGATGCAAGCTGTAGGTGAAGATACTGAGTTTGAAATTGTTGGTGGTATTTTTGACTATGTAGTCCTCGGTTTAGAAAAGCCTGGCCAGGAATACAAGCTGGTATTACCACAACGTCAGCCAATTCCAGCCAATGCTATTTATCGTAAATACACTGATTCTGCTGGCTGGAGTAACTTTGTCGAGGATGCCGAGAATCAGCTATTTTCGACTTTAGGTGAGCCGGGCTTTTGTCCGCCTCCAGGTAGCAAGGAATGGCAATTAGGTCTGACTGAAGGTCATTGGTGCGTACAATTACAAGTTGTTGATGGCGGCCCGAATGATAATGACAGTATCGCGAATGGAAGCATTGTTGATCCAGGCGGTGTTGGCGTTTATTTGAACAGCAATATGGTGCCAGTTGCTGAAGATGATGTCATCACCACAATTTGGAACGAAGCTGTTACTATTGATGTATTAACCAATGATGTTGACCCAGATGGCGATGAACTTAGAGTTATAAGTGCAAGTGCAGATTTCGGTGTAGTCGAGATCATGGCAGATACTTCATTAAACTATGTTCCGCAAACAGACCATGTGGGAGCGGATACCATCACTTATGTGGTTTCTGATGGTAATAGCGGAACAGTAAGTGCACAGGTCAGTATTACAATAATTGGCAACCGCATTCCGATTGCCAATAAAGACAGTGCGTCGACTGATGATAGAACCGCAATTAACATTAATGTACTAAATAACGATGTTGATGACGATGGCGACACATTAATCATTACCTCAGCCTCCGCAACTTATGGTGCAGCCGTTATTATCAATAATCAGGTTCAATATACTCCAGCAGTTGGCTTTGACGGTACAGATACAGTGACATACACAATTTCAGATGAACAGGGCGGTGAAGCAAGTGCAACTATCAATATTAATGTTGATGCATTTGAAAGTACGACTGTAGTGAATGAGTCTAAATCCGCTGGTGGCAGCATGTCATTATTGACATTACTGTTATTTCCATTGCTGATTCTAAGGCAGAGGAACAATATCAAATTCGTTAGCTTTATTATGTTGGCATTAAGTGCACTTTCTCTTCCAGCTCAGGCTGAGTGGGGAGTAATAGCAAGTTTGGGTCAGGCAAAAGCAAACGTATCGAAAGCCAAACTGAATAGCCAGTTAAGCATGCTTGATGCGCAGGTAGTCACATTAGACGATTCGGATCGCAGCTGGAGACTTGGTGTTATTTTTCAATTTGACAATAATGTGTTTGTTGATATTAGCTATCAGGATTTAGGAAGTTTTTCTGTAACGATTGATGGTATGACATTAGATCAAAGTGCGTTCCAGCAAGCAGCTGCCGAAATTCAACCAATATCAGCTGGTGGTATATCTACAGGCGCAGGTTATCAATACAAAATTAACGAGGAATTGTACTTAGGTGCAAATATTGGTTTGTTATTCTGGGAAAATAAGAACACCAGCAGTGGTATATCAACGCTGAAAAGTGAAGATAGTGGCACTGATGTTTATTATGGTATTGAATTGGGATATCAAATAACCAGCGACCTTGACGTTGGGTTAAACTACACGTTATTTAATATTGATGCACATGATATCGGCAACCTAACCATAACTACGCGTTACATGTTCTAACGACAACTAAGGCCCCACTTTTTTGGGGCTTTATTTTTGAGCCATGGCAAGCTGCAATGTGTCTATATGTAGCATCGTTGATTGTGATTATATTTGATGAAAACGCTCCCACAACAGTGTCTGTTACAGTTGGCCAGGCTTTGTTGCGTAAATCGAATTTAAGCTGAACGGATTCAACATTTGTTTGGGGTTAATCAACTCTAATTGTTTGAGGCATGGTAAGGCTCGATAGCTTATTTAAAGCTCTAACAGCTGCGTAGGCTTCACCTACTTGAGCATCATAATCTTTTAGACTCAGGCTTGAACCAAGAAGTCGTTTATATCTCGACATTGCCGTTTCGGATATTGACCGAGAGTGATAGCCCGACGTTTTCTTCCAGTACTCATTGCTACCTTGTATGCGTTTGCAAGCAACGGCTTGATTTCTTGGGTGCCCGTCTTCCCAGTATGCTGCACCACTTTTTGGCGGTATGAGTGGCCTTGCGTGTTTACGTTTAATCGCTTGATAACATAGACGAGTATCGTAAGCGCCATCACCTGATACTGACTGTATTTTGCGATGAGTTTTCTTCAATAATTCAGGAAGAACTTCACCATCCGTAACCGTTGAAAGGGATAGTTCAGCACTGATTACCTGATGTGTATCAGCGTCTACAGCAAGATGAAGCTTACGCCATAAACGCCGCTTTTCGGCACCATGCTTCTTGGCTTTCCATTCGCCTTCACCGAATACTTTTAGCCCCGTTGCATCAATAGCGAGATGTCGAATTTCACCTCTGATAGGCATTTTAATTGAAACATCAACGTCTTTTGCTCTTCGACTGAGGCGAGTATAACTTGGGCATTGTAGTGACACTTTCATTAACGCCAGTATCGAGTTAATAAAGCCTTCTGTGGCACGCAGTGATAGGTTGAATAGTCGCTTAATCATCAACGCTGTAGTAATGGATAGGTCGGAGTATTGATTACTGCGGCCACGTCCACCATGAAGAGACGAAGAGCACCATGACGATATTGCTTCTTCATCAATCCAGAAGGTTATTGAGCCTCTGTTGATCAAGGCTTGGTTATACTCTTTCCAGTTATTGGTCTTGTAACGGACCTTGGTTTTACTCATGGCTCATATAGCTAACGATGAAACATGAACGTTCAGATCGTCACTTTCCGAGAGAGTTCAAACTGATTTACGCAACAAAGCCTGTGTCTCAGGAATCCCCACAAAATTCCCTTTCCATTCAATAATTAGACACGAAAACCATCTTCAAATCTAATGCATTATCCACAAACACAGAATTTAGAAAGCAGGTTGCTTGAGGCTCAAATACGACACTAAACTTTTAACAATCAAAGCCATAAGCCAAGTAAACCAACGCATGTAACGAACCTAATCATAGAGAATCATTCATGATTTTGTGGGGATTCCCCAGAGCCTGTGTAACGTCTTGGTTTAACATGTCATATATATAGCCTATTGTATCTAGTGTAATTTTATTCCAGTTAATTATTAAGTCGTCTTTATGGAGTCTATCATTAAAGAACGCCCTGTTGTTTCTTTTGATAGTGCCCCCACAGCATGGACATGACTGAACCACCCAAGAGCGCACCCATCGCGATATTGAGGGCGCTTTGTCTTCTGGTGGTTGATCGGTAGTGACTGATGAAACTCCCCGCCGCTGCCGATCCCATACAGCAAAGACAATCATTGAGAAAAAACTGAAAGCATAATAAAACCCCGAGAAAAAAAAGAATCCTCAGGGTAAATTGAGTCGTGCGAGCCGTATTGAATGATATTGCTCTATCGGCTCACTGATTGTTATTGAGACGAGCTACCGAGAACTGTTACAAAATTATATGCGGCAGATATCGTGACATGTCCTGGGTAACCCGGGAGGTATCTTCACGGNATTGAGACGAGCTACCGAGAACTGTTACAAAATTATATGCGGCAGATATCGTGACATGTCCTGGGTAACCCGGGAGGTATCTTCACGGATTGAGATCCCACCCGCTTTGTCATCAACCAGCCAGCTGCCAATCAGGGTGTAATAGTCGCCAAACTTTGGCAGCGGGTGATAGGCCTGGTAGATCACGCCTTCATCGCCGTAGGGGCCTTCGGTTCGCAGAGTCTGCCGGCCTGCCTGGACGATTTCAATGTTGGCTCCTTCTCGGGCAAAAATTGGCTTGATGACATAATCTTGCAGGTTGCCGAGCTTTCGATCATCGGGAAAATAGGCGGGCAGCAGGTTGGGGTGACCTTCAAACTTTTGCCACAGCATCGGCAGCAACGCCTTGTTGCTCAGGATTGACTTCCACATCGGCTCCAGCCAGTTGACGTTGGCCCCCGCCAGTTTGTTGCCGTATTCCTCGCGAAACATAAACTCCCACGGGTAGAGCTTGAACATCCAGCGAATCGGTCTATCTTTCAGATCGGTAAATTCGCCCTTGCCGTTCAGGCCAATATCTTCAACATGGACAAAGGCTGTCGAGAGTCCGGCTTCTTTGGCACAGTCTTCCATGTATTGCACGGTGCCGCGGTCTTCTTCGGTATCTTTGCAGCAGGAAAAATGCAGGGTCTGGCCCGGCTGGTGGCTGGCCAGTTCCTGAAAGCGCCCCATCAACAGCTCCTGCAGCAGGTTGAACTGATCAGCATCTCGTCTTATCGAGCCGTTTTTGACCAGATCTTCCAACCACAACCATTGCCAAAAGCCGGTTTCGTAGAGAGAGGTGGGCGTATCGGCATTGTTTTCATAAAGCTTGGCGTGTCCCTTGCCGTCGTAGGCAAAATCAAGCCGGGAGTAGAGCGAGGGCTCTTTTCGTTGCCAGGAATCGTGGACGTTCTGCCACATCGACTCGGGAATTTGAAATCGCCGCAGCCAATATTCGTCGCGGATAACGGTATCGACGATTTCGAGACACATCTGGTGAATTTCCTCGGTGGGATCTTCCAGATCCCGCTCGATCTGCTCGAGCGTAAACTGGTAGTAGGCGGTTTCATCCCAATAGGGTTGATCGTACATGCTATGAAAGCCGAAGCCATATTCTTTGGCAAGCGCCCGCCAGTGCGGTCGCTCTTTACTTTCAATTCGGAGCATGTTTTATCCTTATACTGCTGTTTTATAACAATAACCCCGAGTGTACATGGCTTGATAGCTGTTGGCAGCAGCTTGGGTAGCAGTTTTGGAACAGAGTTTGACCTGGGATTGGTAGAAGAAGGCCTCTTCAATGGTTGGTTAGTGATGGAGGGAAGAGGCCTTTTGTACCAATAGCGGACGCTAGCTTCGCGTAATTGTTCGGTACTAACATCCCGAAGGAATGCAAAATCCAGTGTATGGGAGAGGTTTAGAGTAAAAAACCTAATTGACTAAGTTCTAATCAGCCTTAATGATGTCATCTCCAATTACCAGTTGTATAGTGAGCTGGTAATTGGAGGTCGGCGAAATGGGCCGTATAAGAGTAGGTAGGTTTTACTTAGCGGAAAAACAGTTGGCTAAACGGGTTCAGCAAGGTGGCAAGTCCATTGGTGAAGTGCAATGGAGCATCGAGCAGTGTCAGACACAGGCAATCCTGATCCGCCCGGGTTTTGGGGGCATGGTGATGTGCCGAGGTCTGGACAATAAAATCACCGGGCTTGTAGGTGGCATGTTCATCCATAAACTCACCAGCAAGCACGAGCGTAATCTCTTGCCCCTGGTGGGTGTGCTGCGGTAGCGAGCTATTGCAGTCCATGTAGATGAAGTTCATTTTGCTGTGGCCGCCGGTGGTGACATTGGCACGTTTGATGTTTCCGGGCAAGCGGCTCCATGGCCCGATATGATCCTCATGACGTTGAAGCGCCCGGGGAAGCCGGAACTGTTTATTGTTGATCTCAATGTGTGCATTGGTGACGGCAACGACGTCATCCTGAGGAATCTCATCATGGCTCAGAATATTGTCAAGCAGCTCATTGAGCTCTTTTGATTGTGCTTCAGACGGGGTTTCTGATGACACCAGTGCCAAGTCCTGAGCTTGGTTATTTTCTAACTCGGTAACTCGGGCCCGGCAATGGCTGCATAATTCCAGATGGGCACTTAACATGATACTTGAAGCCGGGTCTAGCTCACCCGTCGAATAGCATGCCAGTATGTCATTAGTAGGGTGAAAGTGGATATTACTCATCCAAAGCCTCCTTCATTTTCTGCAGGGCTAACCGAAGCCGACTTTTTACTGTGCCCAACGGCACACCTAATGCGTCAGCCACATCCTGGTGGGACGCCCCCTGCAAGCAGATAAGCCGGACAACTTCGGCTTGGGCTGGCGGCAAAGTATCAACAAGCTCTTTTAACTCGCGATGGACGATGGCATGAAACTCTTTTGGAAGACGCTCCGGATCGACGTCTTCGCTAAGTGTCGGCCACAGATCGTCCCCCTGAACCCAATCATTTTGATGTTTGGATTTGCGAAGAAGATCGAATTTCACATTTCGAGCGACAGAATAGATCCACGTTAAAGCTGCACCTTTAGACGCATCGTACAGGTGGGCCTTTAACCAGATCTTTAACATCGTTTCCTGGACAACTTCCATTGCCATTGCGTCATCTCTCAACTGTTTGCGCGAAAAGTTGAGTAGTTTGGGTGCCAGCAGGACGAATAGTTTTTCATAGCTCTGCTTACATCGAGAATGAGCAATATTAAACAGTAACGAGGCCACATCGATAGTGGGTTGTTCTTCGTTGAGCATGGGCTCCTTGATCTTCTCGGAGTGAGTATTTCGACTGATTTTTATCATCGTTCTACTGCAAGCATGGGATCAATACCTGTTTAACGCAACTATCTGGTATATCGATCACTCTGGCGGATCATTTTTTTGAGATAGCGGAGGCAGAGGGTTGGTTCAGGTTGTTTTAGTAGGCGTTGTTTAGTCTGTACAGGTAATGGAAGCAGCTCCAGCCATCGCCAGCAAAGCCAGCATGGATCAGCATTAAACTCATACCCGATATCGTTAAGCGGCTGGTGGCAGGCATATTCTGCCTGCCACTGCTGAAGCTGGGTGACAACCCGGTCGCTTTCGCTTGCCTTGATATCGGAATGCCATAGAGGAAAAAACCTGGCCTTAAGAAGACGATCGGATCTGTGATGCTGCTCAGTATCGACTCTTCCCCAGAGACTAAGCTCAAGCTCGACTATAACCTGATCCTCAGAAAGCCAGTCAACATTCTCAATGGTGGCAAACGTTACGATATCTCCTGTCTTGTTGGCTGTCTCACCATCGCTACCTTGCATGACAATCCACATTCCTTCTGAACGTATTGCTTCGAGAATGGTGTGACTAAAAAGCATTCCGCGGCCTCTGATTTGATGCTTCTGTTGAGGCAGTAAATGTTCAGTGGTCGCTAGTACAGGCAGGGTACGTGAAACAAACAGTTCTTGCGGCACGGGCATCTCCGAATAGTCTTTTTTTATTCATTACGCAGCAATTGAGCAAATAGATGACTGTAATAAAAAACACTTTGAAATGATTAACCTAGCCTCTTAAAGCAGAATTTTGTCTGGATTTTATGATCGAATGTATGGCCTTGTTCGTAACTATTTCCGACCAACAATGAACAGGAAGAGGGTATTCGAATGAAAGCCAATTCGTTAGCGTTAGTGTTAGGTTCGGCATTTTTATTATCGGGTTGTTTGCTTGACGATGAGCCCCAGTTACGCGTGACTCACGCCAGTAGCGATGCACCACTGGTTGCAATCACGCTAAACGGCAAAATGGTTGGCGGGCTGGAAGAAGTGGATTATCAGGCAGCAAGTGGATTTTTGAATCTTGAGGAAGGAACTTACAACGTCGGGGTAGAAGCATTGCTTCCCGGCGATGAGAAAGTCGAGGTGATTGGGGCCAATCTGGACTTTGCGCCTGACATGCAATACGACATTGTTGCGCTCAACAATGCCGCCGCTATTGAAGCTGTTGTGCTAAGTCGTGAGAGCATCGGGCCGGGGGCTGGTGAAGTCCGTATCGATGTGTTGCATGCACACCCCGATGTACCAGGCGTAGATATCTATCTGACGACTGAAGAGAGTATTGAAGGTGCGCAACCTGCTGTTGGCGGGTTGGAGTTTAAGGTTGATGATATGGCGTTGCCTGTCACAGTCGAAGCCAAGACCTATCGAATCCGGGTTACCCTGGCTGGCGAGAAAGATGTTGTTTTCGACAGTGGCGATCTTGAGCTGGTGGGGGGCAGTGACTTGATGATCACGGCAGTCCCGAATGTGGACGGTGGAGCAGTTTCGCCAGTAAATCTTTTGGTCGCTGACGGACAGGGTGTATTAGTGTTGCGAAATAAAGAAGAGAAAGCAGCCGTGAGAGTAGTACATGCTGTTGATGATGCGCCTGAGGTCGATGTACTGGCTTCTGATGAGCCGGTTGACGGTCTTACTCTGATTGCTTTCAGGGAGTTCCGGAGTCTGGATCTTGCACCTGATACTTACGATCTGAGTGTGGCTGCATCCATTGATAACAGTTTGGTTGTTATCGAAGCGCCGGACACCAGCTTTGAAGCAGGTACCACAACCAGTATTTATGCCGTCGGTAAACTGAACAGTATTACTGATTCAACTATCGAACCATTGGTTATTCCAGAAGATCTGCGTTCTGTCGCGCTGTATAGCAAACTGCGAGTGGTACATGCCAGCCCGACGGCCGGTGATTTAGGCCTGGTTGATATTCATGCCTCGGCAGATGGTGTGTTTGATGAGACAACGGCTGTCCTCAAAGGGGTTGATTTCAAGGGCACCGCCACATTAAACGTGCCTGCCGGTACTTATTTCCTGGCTGTGATCCTAGCCAGCGATGATACCTTCACTCCGGCTGTCGAAGCCATGGCTATGGTCGAAGATGGTGGTGTCTACTCGGTGGTGGCCACAGATGACTTTGCCGGTGGCCTGGTACTGAATGTTGATAATTCCGCGCCCTAGACGACACAATACATAGTTTGAAGTGTTATCTGTTCGAGCCAACCGTTGCCAGCCGTAAGGCTGGCTTTTTTCGGACTGGTAGCATGATCAAATCGCTGTTAGTACAACGCTACCTGTTTTTCGCCCTTGTTCGACATAGACATCGGATACAAAGCAAAAGCATAAGTTTAGCTCGGGTTTATCAGTAAACGTAATGTTGCTGTACATCCCTGCTTCGGGTTTGACTTTAGCTCAAAGCCCCAGCCATAGCTTTGGCACAAACGCTTGACGATAAGAAGTCCGAGGCCGTGCTCGGTTTCGGTGCTGCCTGTCAGGCCGCATCCGGTATCAGTCACGCTGATGGTGTGGTTATCAATATGGATGGTGATGTGCCCCTGCCGGGTAAAGCGAATTGCATTATTAACCAGGTTTTTGAGGAGCATTGCCAGCACCGGCTCGGGCAGGTTGAGCTGGGTTTCGGGGTCGATCGCAAAGTTTAGCTTTACCCCGTCTTTGAGTTTGGCACGGAATTTATCCAGCGGTATCTCATTCTCACTAACCACTCTCATGGTGCCCGCTTCGCTGGCATTTTCTTGTTTCACTATATTCAGCAAAACCTCAACGGTTGCATGCATGTTCGTGGCCGCAACGAGAATACGCTCCCGTTGCTTGGCCTGAAACACCGGATCGTCCTTCATTCCCTGGAGATTCGCGGCGCCAAGTACGATGGCGATGGGGGTTTTTAGCTCGTGGCTGGCATATTTGGCGAACATCAGCTCCTGTCTGGCGAGGCGCTCTTTCATTTGTTTGTATTCGTTCAAATGCTTGGTAAGGGTTTGCAACTCGTCAATCGAACGCTCCGAGACTGAAAATTCGTCATTATGATTGTGTTGTAGCTGGTGGCTAAGCTCCATGACGGGTGACATTAATCCATCGAACATCCGTTGCAGGGAGAAGCGCAAGAACGTAATTAAAAATATCATTAGTGCAAATGATATCAGCATGAGTACGTACCAGCCGTCATCGCCAAACTCGATAGCCAGTGCGTCAATCGTCAGATAGAGCGGTGTTTTTTTACCCTGAAGATCGATGAAGCTTGTATGGAAAATGATAAAGCCATCTTCATCATACGGACGATGTCGGGTGATGACATTTTCAGTGAAGGGCATTAGTTGTTTAATTCTATCAGGTAGGGCCGCTTCATTGTAATAAGCGTTTACATGCGGGCTGAGCTGAGCGAAGTCATTCTGTATTAGGGCGTAATGTTCTGTGGCAATTTGTTCGAAGGATGCCAAATGCTGAGCAACCTGGTTATCTTCATTGATCACCAAATATAAAGAGAAAGGGAAAAAGGCCAGAAAGGTTGAGGTCAATGCGATGCTGGAAAAGATGAATAGTAACCTGGTTTTGACGTCTTTAATCGTATTACCATGAAAGAATTTGAACATCTTGATTACTCTTCTAGCCGAAAGCCAAATTTTGGTACTGTGACCAACATAGCTTTCTTGAAAGGCTTATCTAGCACATTGCGCAATAAATAGATATGGCCGCGCAGGAGATCTCTATCGGGCGAGTCTTCACCCCAGATAGCATGGATAAGTGTTTCGCGTGAGACAACCTCAGGCGCAGCTTTGACGAGCATGGTGAGAATTTGGTACATCACCGGGGTGACGGTCAACTCAACACTCTCACGGGTCACCAGGTGTGAGTTTTGGTCTATTTTCAAGTTGCCGAATTGAATGATGGAGCTGGCGACTTCTCCGCGATATCGTTTGATAATGGCGCAGAGGCGAACTTCCAGCTCCTGAAAATCAAAGGGTTTGGTCACAAAATCATCAATACCGCTTTGATAGCCGTTGAGTAAGTCTTCTTTGCCGTTCAATGCTGTCAGCATCAGGATAGGCGTTGTACATCCTTGTTCCCGGAGCTCTCTTGCGACCTGCAAACCGTCTTTTTTGGGCATCATCACGTCAAGAATAATGGCGTCGAACTCGTTTTCGATTGCGAGCTTGAGGCCTCGTTCGCCATTGGCGGCAAAATCAACGTCTGCTCCTTTGACTTCCAGAAAGTCGGCCAGAATACCTTGCAACTCGTCATTATCTTCAACGATTAATATCTGTTTGTTAGTCAGCATGTTGCCTCGGTAATTTCGGAAGTGAATGTTATCTGGTCTCTGTTTTCTGGTTCCTATAGTAGCAACTATTTGTCGAATTTTTGTCAATTCGACCCGTCGACAAAAACTTGACATATTTGCCCTCAGACTTAATCCATCGACAATCGAGGGTTATCGTCATGAAAAAGAGTTTGATTGCTACAGGCTTAACTGTTGCCTTGCTATCAACGCCTGTATTTGCGGTGGATCTGATCGGCCACACCAAGAGTAAAAATATGATCAATGTGGTTTCTGAAATTAGCGGTATGGTCGAGATGTCAGAGTTTGAGACCGGGTCGCTAGTCTCGCAAGGTAGCGTGCTGGCCGAAATTAAAGCGCAGGACTTCGAACTGGAGGTCAGCAAGCAAAAGGCTAACCTTGCTTTGGTCAGGGCGGATCTGTCTATTAAGCAATCTCTCTACAACCGGTATCGTGAACTGAGAAACAAAAATAGCCTTTCACAGAATGAACTCGATATTGCCGTTGCGGACTTTGAGGCAGCCAAAGCGGCGGTGGCACTGGCTCAAATCGAGCTGAAAAAAGCCCTGCTCGATTTAGCGAGTACCCGAATTAGCGCCGATATGGATGGCTATATTATTAATCGTTCGGTGGAAGACGGTGCCTGGGTTAGTCAGGGAGACTTGCTGTATCAGGTCGTCAATATTGATGTGCTTAACGTACGTTTGTTAGCCAGTGAATATGATATCGGAAAGCTCCGTGTCGGACAGGAAGTTGAAGTGTGGGCAGAGGCGAATCCCGAACTCAAAGTCCGCTCTTCCATCAAGCGTATCGGCGTGGAAATTGATCCGGTTACCTTTGCATATCCTGTTGAGGTAGAAATCAATAATCCCAATCACCTGTTCAAGCCCGGGATGTCAATCCATGCATCGACAACACCGGCGAACCTTACTGCTTCTAACAATCAATTCTAAAGGTCAGGATCATGCAGGGATTAATTGCCTATTTTGCTCGCAGGAGTTTTCTCGCCCGTATTTTGACGGTGATGGTATTGATGGTCGGTATGGCTTCTTTGAGCATGCTGAAGCTCCAGGAACTGCCGGATATTGCATTTGAAGAAGTGGATATTACCACGCAGTATCCGGGGGCGACGGCGCAGGATATTGAGCTGAACATTACCAATCAGATTGAAAAGGAGCTCAAGTCCGTTCAGGGGATCAGGAAATATACGTCGCAATCGACGGAAGGTGTTTCTCATATCTCCATCGAGGTGGATGAGGCGGCCGATATCACCAAAGTTTTGCGCGATATTCAGCAAGCGGTCGATCGTGTGAAGAGTTTGCCCAAGGATATTACCAATCCGCCAGTGGTCGAACAGCGCAGTACATCCGCGTTCGAAGTGATGACGTTCGGTGTGAGCCATGATGGCGAATATGCCGAGTTGCAGTCTTACTCCCGGTCACTGGAAAAAGCGCTAAAAAGTCTCTCCGGTGTGGGTAGTGTGACCATGACGGGGTTCAACGAACGTGAGTTCTGGATTGAGGTCGACCCCGAAAAAGTCAGTCGCTACCAGTTGACTTTTGATGACGTGATCAATGCGGTCAATAGCCGAAACCTGTCGCTATCCGGCGGGGTGGTGGAATCGTGGGACAGCGAGCAGCGCATTGTAACCATGACGCAAATCCAGTCGGTAGCAGAGCTGGGGCAACTGGTGATCAGGGTATTGCCATCGGGTGGCCTGGTTCGTCTGGCGGACATTGCGACTGTCACCGACACCTTTGAGAAAGCGACCGAGCAAGCGGTGATTAATGGTCAGTCGGCGATTTTATTTTCTGTGACCAATAGCGCCAGTGCTGACATTATTGCCACGATTGATAGCATCAAAGCACTGATAAATGCCGAGCAGCAGCGCTTAGGCGATCAATATCGTTTTGAGATTGGCTTGAATCTGGCTGATGACATGAGCGATAAGTTCACGATTGTCTCGATCAACGGCGGGATCGGGTTGATATTGGTGTTGCTGGTGCTGAGCTTGATCCTCAAGCGTCAAATTGCATTTTGGGTAGCGGTCTCGATTCCGTTTTGTGTGCTGGGCGTGATGGCTATTTTACCGTTTTTAGGTATGAACCTCGACAGTATCACCTTATCGGCACTGCTGCTGGTGATCGGTATTATTGTGGACGACTCCGTGATTATTGCCGAGAGTATTTACCAAGAGAAAGAAAAGGGTAAAAGGGCGCTGGAGGCCGCCATTGACGGAACCCGAAAGGTGATAAAGCCGATTATGGCAAGCCTGACGACCACGGCTTTGGTCTTTATTCCGATGTTCTTTATTCCCGGCACCATGGGCAAGGCGGTTATCGTGATCCCCTTAACGGTGATTGCTGCGCTGTTGTTCTCGTTATCTGAATGTACGTTTACTTTGCCGGCACATTTGGCCAACTCGCTCAAGAGTACCGAGCAGAAAGCTTCCCGTCCTGATCGCTTTCAGTCCGTTACCTCAGCTTATACCCGGTTACTGGCGGGTTGTCTGAACTATAAAAAGAGTGTCTTGTTGGTGGCAATGCTGATGCTGGGAACTAGCGGTTGGCTGGCTACGACACTGAAGCTGGATATTTTCCCTTCTGAGGCGGCTAAATATATTGAAGTTTACACTGAGGTAACGCCGGGGACACCTCTGGATGATGTCAAAGCAGCACATTTCCAGCTTGAGCAGGCTATCCAGGCGCTATCGGATAATGAATTGGTGAGCTATCAGCTGACCTATAGCAGCCCTGCGACATCGGGGTTGATTGTGTTATCGAGTTTTGAGCAGCGTGAACGCAGTGCCGAAGAGATCCTTGTTGAGTTAAATCAACAGCTAGAGACGGTGGATGAGCTCTCCTTCGTCAAGCTGTCGATCGATGCCGGTGGGCCACCACCGGGTGAGCCAGTCGAAATAAGGGTGCTAGGAGGTAATCAATCAGAGCGAGAAGAAGCCGTAGTACAGGTCACGGACTGGCTTAACCGGCAATCAGGTCTTAATAAGGTGACTAACAGTGAAGCGTTGAAAGATCCTCAGTTACAAATTATGCCTCAATATGAATGGCTGGCTCGTTACAATCTGACTGTGGCTGACTTGGCAACGACGCTGCGAATTGCTTTTGAGGGCGAGACGGTAACATCGACCTGGCTAGGTGATCAGGAAATTGAAATGCGAGTGCTGATGGATGCGCAATACCGCAACATTCAGCGTCTGAGCACAACGAAGGTATACACGGCGAATGGCGCTCAGGTGCCATTGAGTCGATTGGCAAAAGTGGAGCACATTGACGTACCGCGCCAGATCCAGCACTACAATGGCGAGCGTCAGGTGATTGTAACATCGCAAATTACGGATCAAGAGTTGACACCAACCATGATTAGTCAAACGCTAACGCAGGCGCTAGAAGGCAAAATACCGGCCTCGGTGAAGGTGGAAATCGGTGGTGAGGCTGAAAATACCAATGAGACCATGAGTGGTTTCGTCGTGGCCTTTCCGGCGGCCATCATAGGGATTTATTTCGTCCTGGCTGTGATGTTCGGTTCTTTGCTGCAACCCATGCTGGTGATGGCCGTTATCCCGTTTGCCATTGCAGCCTCGTTAATGGCACTTTTTGTTCATATGCAGCCATTGTCTCTTTTTGCACTCATCGGTGTGCTCGGTATGACAGGAGTGGTCGTGAACAACTCGTTGGTGTTGATAAACCGGATCAACGAGCTGAGAGCGGAAGGCAAGGTTGTGCTTGAAGCGATAGTCGACGCTTCGACAAGTCGTTTGAGACCGATAGTACTCACGTCAATGACAACGGTAGCCGGGTTGCTTCCTCTGGCGTATGGCGTGGGTGGAACTGATGTCTATATGGGGCCGATGTCGCTCACCTTAGGCTATGGCCTGTTGTTCTCTCTGCCCGTAGTTCTGATTGTTATCCCGTGTCTGTATCTGACATTTTTTAGTCGAAGCATGAAGGTCTGCGACACAGAAGAAAGCCAACAAATGCGAACCGGGTCGACATTTGCGTAAAACTGATATGGTATTCATTGCTTATAGATGCGAGGTAACAAAGGGTGCGGTGAAAGCACCGAGGTGTAATGATGACGCAATATAAGAAAAAGAAGTTATTCGCAATGGTCATGAATGCCATTGTAATGCTGGTTAGTTTTGTCCTAATGGAATTGAACATATTGGGCATAATTCCGATGATAGTGATGGCCTGTTGTACCATTGCTATTTTCGGCAACGCGATGTTTTATTTTTTCAATTACGATGAGGACGCGGCGGATCTGAGTGAAATCGGTAAGACGGTTGCGAAATCCGGCGTCGATGGCATGGCGGAATTACGAAACAAGAAGTAGCTATCTGCTTTGCCAAATGACGTTTGGTACGTGTTAAACTGGTCCGAATCAAACTCAGCCCCCCACGATACTGGGGGGCTTTTCTATGTCTGAGAGATATAGTCAGGTATTAAAACTTAAACTGACTGACCAGGCCGGAGAGGTGATCGGCTTTTTGTTTTAGCTGGTGGCAGTCTCTTGCGGTCTGCTCAACCATGGCATCACTTTGGCGTGCGATTTCTGCAATGCTGGTGACATGGGGAGAGATCTCATTAATCACACTCGACTGCTGGCTGGTGGCAGAAGCGATTTGCATGTTGATGGCATTCATCTCGCTGACGTTGGTAGAAATTGCCGTGAGTTGCTGCTCAGAGTGAGACGCTTCTGTCTGACAGTTTTTGCCCAGCTCAGCACTGGTTGCTATTGCATTGACCACCGCATCGGTGCGTTTTTGCAGCTTATCAATAATAACGCGGATCTCTTCTGTCGAGCTCTGGCTTCTGGAGGCCAGGGTTCTGACTTCGTCGGCAACAACAGCAAAGCCGCGCCCCTGCTCGCCAGCGCGGGCCGCCTCAATGGCTGCATTGAGTGCCAGCAAGTTGGTCTGTTCGGAAACACCGCTTATTACATCAAGCACGGTATCGATAGAATTAGCATCCTGAGCGAGCTGCGCCACGACCTCATCGGTATCGCTCAGCTGCTTGTTCATGTTTTCGACGCTTTCATAGGTGGCGGTAACTGACTGATGGCCGGTCGTAATCGCCTCGGAAGCTGAAGCGGCACTGGTAGCTGCGCCATCGGCACTTTGGGCGATTTCGTCTGAGCTTGCCCCCATCTCGTGTATTGCCGTGGCTACTTGTTCAATTTTGCTGGTTTGTTGCTTGATTTCCTGTTCCATAGAGCAGGCAAGCTGGTCAACATTCTCAATCGATGCTGAAATTTCTTTTCCGGTATCGGACACATTCTGGAGCAACTGGCTTAGGTATTGTACAAACTGGTTATACCCCCGAGCAATTTGCCCGACTTCGTCATGGCGTGAGTCATCAAGCCGCTGGGTTAAATCGCCACCTCCTTTGCCTATATTTTCCAGCAGCTGGGCAACATGTACAAAAGGCGATAGCAGTCGGTTGATCGACCAGGCGGACAGAGGAATAAAGATAACAGCAATGACCAACCCCATAATGATCATATTGAAACTAAAGCTGTTGAGATAGGCTAAGACTTCTTGCCTCGGCACCTGGGTGATCAGCGTCCAGCCTATGCCCGGCAGTGCTTTGCCACCAATAATCTGCGGGCTACCGGCAATGTCCATTTCGCGGACGGTAGATTTCTCGGTACTCAGCAAGGCGCTAAAGTCGTGTATTCCCAATGCAGACAGAGATTGTCCAACCAGCTGCTTTTGCGGGTGTACCTTGATAATGCCCTGATCATCGACCAGAAAGACAATGCCGCTATCACCGATACGAAATTGGCTAATAAGCTCGGTAACCTTGTCGAGGGTGAGTCCGATACCGGCAACACCAATACGCCGCCCATTGTTCATGACCGCGTAGTTAACGAACATGGTTGGAATACCTGTGGCACCCTCGGTATCAATAGACAGTTCGAACGGCTTGTTAGATTTCATAAACTGGTGAAACCACTGATCGGCAGAGGCTGTATCACTCATGGTTTTTAAAATTCCTGCCGGCGTATAGTAGGTATAGTCGTCGGCAGAAATAAAATAAGAGGTGATAGCATTAAATTCTGTTCTAACGTCGGAAAGGTATGTGGCTATTTTTTGTTTTGAGGTGTCGCTGGAGTAATGAATAAATAAAGGGGATAAGGCGAGTACTTGTGAAGCAGTGACGGGGACATTGAGTTGAGCATTTAAATCATTGCTTACTTCGCCTAACACTGCGGGTAGTTCGCGCTGGAACGTTTTATCGATAAGAATGTTCCAGCTTGAATTAAAGGAATACGCACCCATCGCAGTGATGATCACTAAAGCTGCAGTTACTGTAGCTAGTATTGCCTTGTTTCTAATTGTGAGGTTCAAGCTTACACTCCTTCTGATGACCTGGTTGAATGGCTATTTCTTAAGAAAGCTATAGGTAGGGTCTTAAGAGATAACGATATAGGTTAGAGGTATGAGTTTTCATTGATGATCAGTGGGATAGCGGTAATACTAAATCCGATCATGGAGTCGATGACAACTGAGTCTGTAATGCCAAATGCGCATTTATTCAATATCGATTTTGTGCCGAGGATACAGCACGCAATTCCCATAATCTGGGAGCATATCTACATATTTATCAAAAGAATTTGAAAGCAGATCAAATATTCGAAGATAGATGAATTTTCATATACCCATACATTATATATGGGTATTCCTTTTGTAATTATGAATTATATCGAATATTCATTAGTGAATATTTTAATGAAAGTTTCTACTTCGGTAATATTCAATGGTGATTTTCGAAATATGAGTTAATTGTTTCAAGTTTGTGGCGTTGTGCGTTTTTTACAGTAAGTGTTGTTGTTTTTATAAAATAACCAGTTCACAGCTGAACTGGTTATTTATATAAGCGGATTATTCGTCTTTGAGATAGGCACTAAGAAACTGCGCTACGGCCATTTCGATTGCAATTTCCCGTTCATGCTGGCTAGCAGGGGGCAGGTGAACAAGTATCTGCGGCCAGAAGATTGTGGATTTCAGGGCTGCGGTAAACTGTTCTGCTGCAACTTCCGGATACTCGATATCAAGTTTTCCTGCAGCAACCCCTTGTTCGATCCATTTGGTCAGCCCATGCTGGCCTTCTAGGTTTTGTACCTTTTCCAACATGAGTGTGGCGGAATCACTGGAGCTCATACATTCAGAAAGCACCATCCTGGCCAGTGAGATAAAGTGCGGACAGCACAGGAGCTCAACTTTTTTGCGCGCCATCGCAGTGAGTTGGGCTTTGACTGGCACCTCTGGGTTGAAAGGGATCTGGCTAACCACACTGACATTGGATAACAAGCGCTCAATAATGGCGCTAAATAGACTTTCCTTGGTTGGGTAGTATTTGTAGAGCGTACGTTTTGAGACTTCGGCCTTTTTCGAAATGGCTTCCATACTCGCCTGCTCCAGTCCTTTTTCAGTGAAAATATCAATTGCAGCAAGAATAATATTTTCTTTTTTTATTTCAGCGACTTTAACCATTTCAGCACCATTGATGAATATAAAAGTAAACGATTGTGTTTACTTTTACACGATTCTCGTTAAGATTAAAAGTATACACCATCGTTTACTTTTGAGGCTAGCGAAGCAATGAATACAACATTAAAAGCATCTATGGTCGCCGTATTAGCAGCGCTTGGAATTGCTGTCAGCGGTAGCGACAAGGTTGATGTCAACGCTGTTCGAAGTGAGGATTTCAGACAGGAGCGCATTGCGAGCTCGCCACAATTTATTGATGGTAAAGTAGTTTCTCACCTGCCAAGGGTGAGCTCTGAAGAAGGCATGCTAAAAACCATGTGGAAGTTTTTCATGCAGCGTGACCGGTACAAACCATCCGAGCGTCTTCAGTTTTAGGCTGTCGATACTCAGTTGCTTGCCAAGTCTAGCCAGTCGCTCAGGGTTACCTGGCTGGGCCATTCATCGTTGTTTGTTGAGGTCGACAACACCCGTTTGTTGATTGACCCGGTATTTGAGTACGCCGCACCATCGTTTTTTGCCCGCTGGTTCGAGCGGAATGTTGATGCGCCGGTCAGCCGCGAGGATCTGCCGATTCCCGATGTGATCCTGATTTCTCATGATCATTATGATCATTTGGAAGAAAATACGGCGAGATACTATGCCAACACGGATGTGCAATTCTTTGTTCCGCTTGGAGTGGGCCGCCATCTTGAAAAGTGGGGCGTGAAAGCTGCCAATATTCAGGAATTCGACTGGTGGGAAAGTCAGCAGTTTAATAGCGTGACTATTACCTCGGCACCGGCTAACCATAATTCAGGGCGTGGGCTGTTTGATTCGAATAAAACCTTATGGTCTTCATGGGCGATTCAGGCTAATGCCGGGAGTGTGTTCTACAGTGGAGACTCGGCCTACGGTGAGCATTTCAAAGAAATCGGTGAGCGTCTAGGTCCGTTCGATTTGTCATTTATCGAAGTGGCTGCCAATGTGAAGAACGGCAAAGGTTATCCGGTCGAGGGGTGGGGCCATATGCAGGCCGCCCATACCATGCAGGCCCACCTGGATGTTAGGGCTGAAAAGCTCTTTCCGGTGCATTGGTCTACCTATGAGCTGTTCCTTCATCGCTGGGATGAGCCTGTGAATGACTTGATTGCCGAGGCTGAAACTCATAACGCCGATCTGGTTACACCTTTAGTTGGTGAGTCGCTGGACTTCTCGCAACCAGTGCGTACCACATACTGGTGGCAAGATAGACTGCAATGGCTGGATTATTCACAGTTGGCGCAGGTGCAGCCTTAAATCATGGATTAGTGCCTGATACTTTCAGGCGCTATTTTGTGTTTGTTCTTGTAGCTTCTTGATAAACATACAATATTAGCGAAGTTTCCACTACCTCTCTTCATAAATGAAATTGTCTTAACAGGTGCTGTCAACGACTTATAACCAATAAGTGCTGAAAATAGCCAAGGTGCCTAAATCCCGCCAAACAAGCAGAATTGCTATTACTTAACACCTAGTTTGTTATTTTTGAGTAGGAGCTGTCTACCGCTTCTATGGTGTCGATCAATTTTTCCGTTTAATCAGCTAGTGATAATAGAGGATGCCGTTAGATTATTTTGTCTAAAAGCATGATTAATAATAACTATTAGACGCTTCTTGAACGCATATTTGATCTATTAACCTATATTTTTAGTGGTTATATATAAAGGAGATTGAGGCTGTTGAGGTATTAATAAAATTTAGTATCAATCAGATAAAATATTCAACAGCTCAATGGAAAAGTCCTGTATCATAGTGAAAATAATGCTGAGGCAGTGTTCCTCTGAATATTAATAAGAAAAATATTAACGAGTGCATTAATGAGTGATATTGCATATTCGCTATTACCAGTGCTAACGATTAACAATGGTATTGTAATTGCGTGTAATGACGCTTTTACAGAACAAGTTGGTTATGTTGAGTCTGAAATAATAGGCAATCAGCTGCATTTTGTTTTGTCCGTGATCGATACGGACACACAAGACACAGTCAGTAATGAAAACATTGCTGACTATATTACTGACAAAGCTCAGAAGAGTTGCGTTAGAGCTGCGTTTAAAGACAAGCATCATTATGCACTGCCAGTCGACGTGCAATGTCAGGCTCGGGCGGATGCTCCTGGAGAGTTTGAGCTATATTTTAGGGTCGTCGAAAATAAGTCGGTTGATCCGATTACGGGATTGCCTAATGGTTGGGCAATACGCTCGAAAGCTGAGTACTTACTTCGCCTGCCAGATGCGCAAAAACCGCAGATGGCATTGATTGTTTTTTGTGTAGATAACTTTTCGACGATAAATTTTCGTTATGGCTTCGATATTGGTGACAATTACCTGTGGATGTTGGGAAAAACACTCCAGGAGAAGCTCAACGGCAAAGGGCTGGTAGTTCGCTACTCGAATGCAAAGTTTGGCGTGTTGGTTGAAGCATACAATGGGCTGACAAGCGATGTCTTTGATGAGTATGTTCGCCAGATTTGCCTCCGACTTTGTGATGTCGCGGCTATGCAGCTGAAGCTCAAGGGCGGCCATCAGGTGAGTAAATCCTTCAGCATTGGTGTCAGTGCTGAAAGTGCTATTTACGACAGCTATCATGCGATGGAAGTGGCGGCTGAAATTGCTATGCGAGAAGCGAAGAAGTTCAGCACATCTAAATATTGTCTGGCGACGGAACAGACCAAAGATGATTTGGTTTTTAAGAAGCTCATTATTGAAGAACTGCCACAGGCAATAGAACAAAACCAGATAAAGATCTATTTCCAGCCACAATATGATTTGTGCAGTGGAGCACTGATTGGTTTCGAGGCATTATCTCGCTGGCAACATAATGAGCTGGGTTATATTCCTCCGGATGTTTTTGTGGGGGTTGCTGAAGATATTGGTTTGCATTTTGAATTTGATTTGTGGGTATTTAATCAGGTCTGCAGACAAATTGTTGAATGGAGAGAAAATGGTATTAATCCCCCTCGTATTGCAATCAATATATCTTTTAAGACCATCGAGATGACGACATTTGTCTCACGGATTATAGAGATCATAAATACAACCCAATGCCCGACAGAGCTGATTGAAATCGAAATCACGGAAACAGCAACAGCGAAGAACATTAGCATGCTCAGGGACAATATAACGCAGCTCAAAAGCGCTGGGATCAACATTGCTGTGGATGATTTTGGCACGGGTTATTCCTCGTTGAACTTAATTCGAACTTTCTGCCGTTCGTTAGACAAACTCAAACTGGATCGTACCTTGATAGAGAATATCTGTAATACGGAGCTGGATCGTGAATTTACCCGGCAGATTATAGCGTTGAGCCGCGTGTTGCAGGTCAAGGTGCTTGCAGAAGGGGTTGAAACACAAGAGCAGCGGGAATTATTAACACAACTCGGTTGCGACTGTGCCCAGGGATATTATTTTGACAAGGCGCTCCCGGTATCAGAGGCACAAGCTTTGATTGACAGGGCATGTTTCTCTGCCGATTGTATCCCTACTGCTTGAGGCTAGTAGGCAAACACCTTGGTGTTAACTGCGTGTCGTTCTAGGGGCCTGAGTACTCCATGCTCTAGCTTAGAATCACAGGCATAGTATTTCAGGCGTAGTGTCTCAGGCATTGCATCTCCTTATCTATACTTATCCTCAGTGCTAAAACGAGGTACTGATGATGACATTTTTAATTACCTGGCAGTTACACCAAGGCAAGCTTCATGCGACGCTGGCTCACTTTTCTCAGCTTACCACCGAGCAGGATCAGGCCATGATGGGGGAAGAGATCAAGATGATTGGACGTTGGCATGATCTGGTCAGCGGAACGGGCGTTGCAATCTGCGAGTCAGATAGTATCGAGGCGGTTTCAGCCTATGCGCTGAAGTGGAACAATGATATGGATATCTCAGTACAGGCGGTTGTTGATGATGAACAGGCCAAGGCATTGGGAAGCCGATTGTTGGTATAGCCAGCTTTTGCCTGTTTTCTTTCGGTAGATACATCACACCCTGGTTGCTTGCCAAGCAGCCAGGGTGTTTTTTTGGAGAAGCTGGGAGTGGATATAAATTGTGACACAGGCTGAGTTTGACGAGCACCATAAGGTTATTCGCTGTGTGATAGAAGCGGTGATAAACCGGCATGAGTATGAGCTGAACTGGCGCGAGCTTACCGACTCGATGAAGTGACAGAATCGGGTGGCATTAGGATGACAGGCTATTGATATCAACTATAAACTGGCATGTTGATCACAGTGTTTCATATCTATAGTTGAACAACCTTGCTGTATATATATACAGTTATTGTCGTAATGATTTATTAGATTGAACAAGACAAGGAGGACATATGGGTGAGAAGCAAGCGGTATCTGGCAGTTGCCTATGCGGTAAAGTGACAATTGAAGCTAAAGCCGCTGATTTGCATGTCGGAGCATGTCATTGCGGTATGTGCCGTAAATGGGGAGGAGGGCCATTCCTTGCCGTTGATGGCGGATCAGAAGTCGTGATTAATGGTGAAGAGTTTGTCAGTCGTTACGCCTCTTCGGAGTGGGCTGAGCGCGCCTTCTGCAAGGAGTGCGGGACACATTTGTTCTACCTGTTGAAGGAGAAGAGCCAGCATATCATTACGGCTGGTATTCTTGATCAGCAAGATGAGATGAAGATGGATCACCAAATCTTTATCGATAAGAAGCCTGAGTATTATGCTTTCAGTAATGACACCCAAAACATGACTGAAGCAGAAGTATTTGCACAGTACGCGCCTTAATAACCTAAGTGGTAACAAGGCTTAGCTTGGTTGCCACTTAGATTTAATAAAGATATCATCAAGTTTTTTATTTTAATGAATAAAAACCGTTAACATTGCTACGGCTTTTAAATAAAATTCAATAGGATTATCTATCGATTATTATACTATTATATAGGTAATTTAATAGATATTATTGCATGAGGATTATGTAATTTTATCATCATATAAAATAATATTAACAAGACTAAAGTACTGGTAACCTCTTAAAAAATTAGGCGAACTATAAAAATTATTTTATAGAAATACATAGCCGCTTTGAGAGTATGGTGTATGGTTGGTAGTATAATCAAAAAAAATAAGCGATATTTTTAAAGCTATCTTAATTAAGGCTGAACTTATAATAGTTGTAAATTGCTTGATAATTTAACTAGTGATAACCATATAAAGTGTATTTATAAATCTCTTGAACATTGGATTATGAACAAGAGATAGATTATAAATGGTACGTTGGTCTAATAGTAAGTAAAGTATTTAACGCTTTGTTAGCCGAACTTTAAAGCCAACGGGTGACATGGTAAAAGCAAAGTTCTCTACTACTTCATCTGCTGATTGCTGAGGCTCAATAATAAATTCATTGAAAAGAGCGTGAAATGCCAATTTAATCTCCATTATGGCTAATGAGCGTCCAGGACACAGTCTGGCTCCGGTTCCAAATGGCTGAATATTAGAGAAAGATGCTCTATTCTTCCCTAGCCAGCGTTCAGGTGAAAAGGACTCAGGAGAATCAAATAAATCAGAGTTAAAACCATTAGCATGCAGCATAACAAATATAGGAGTGCCTTTTTTAACTTTAATACTTCCAATGAAAGTATCTGAGAGTGGTTCTATATAAAGTTGTGGAGCTACTGGCTTAAGGCGCATCGCCTCGTACATGACTGCTGTTAGATAAGGTAGCCGGGGTATTGGCCATGCAAGATACTTGGTTTCTTCTAAGCTTTCGAATTCTGACGTAAGAGATATTTCTGCTTTGGGGTTATAACAGAGCAGGTATGACATCCACGTCAAAGTGTTTGCTGTTGTATCTTCTCCTGCTAGTAGCAGGGTCATTGCATTTGCAAGTATATCCTGATCGCTAAATGTTGCGTCTTTCTTCTGCTCGGTAATCATGATTTGCAACATATTTTCAGGTTCTTTTGCTAGCTCAGGATTTGTTGCAATTAGAGTTCGTTGCTTTTCAATGCAGCCAGAAACAAAATGCTTAACATAAGTTAGACTTGTATCAAACTGTTTATCATGAGTGGTTTTGAAAAAACGCCATAGTGGAATAGGCGACTTACATCGTCGGTTTACCATAGGAAAAATATGGTTAATACTTTGCGTGAGAGGTGTTTCTGTTTGTTCAATAGAATTAAAATCTTCTCCAAAAGCGAGTAAAGAGGTAACATCAACAGTGTATCGTTTAAACTCATCAAGCAACTCTATGATTTCGCCTGAATCAGCAAGATCAGAAAATCGTTTTTGTAACCTTTCGGTAATTATGCTTAACTTTGGATAAAAGTGCTTAAGGTGACTTGGTTGAAACATTGGCTCTGTGAGTTTTCTTTGATGTTTCCATCGAGTACCTTCGGCTGAAAAAATGCCGTTTAAGCCTGCTTCATCAAATACACTTTCAATGTTTTTCAATCTCCTAAATTGGTCTGGGCGTGATTTTAGTACGCCTTTAATAAGCTCAGGCTCTGCTAATACCAACGCATTTTTCATTCCCAGCTTTAAACGAAAACTTGTGCCATATTCGTTAACCCATTTTAGAAGTTGCTGATGAACATTCGGCTTTTGAAGATATGAAACATGACCAAGAAATCCATCGATTGGGGGCATTGGCAATTGGTGTACCAGTTTCATATATTCCTCCTATTTAATAATTATTCTTATTATCCTTTATAAGGAATGCTATCAGTATTTTGGGTGGTTAAGAGCTCCGACCACTGTTGGTGCGGTGGTCAATACATAGTTGACTTAATTCAATAAACTCATGATTAACAGAATGTTCATCTTGAGTTCATCATTGCTTCATATTATTTAGAGTGATTTTTATTTACATGGTATATATGTATAGTTTAGATTTGGTAATTCGCTCTAGTTTTCTTCACTTCATTGAAGACCCATCGAAATGTAGTAATAAACTAAGTTCTTATGAGTTTCTTAATGATGGGTTGATGATTATTAAGAAGGGTAGAATAATTGAATTAAGAGAGTATAGTGATGAGGATGAAAAACGATTTGAAAACATAGAAGATAAAAGAGGTTATTTAGTTGTTCCTGGTTTTATAGATACACATATTCATTACCCTCAAACAGAAATGATTGGCTCATATGGAGAACAACTATTAGAATGGTTGGAGACATACACATTTCCGACCGAACAAAAGTTTTCTGATATAGACTATGCAAGGAAGATTTCAAAGGTTTTCATTAGAGAATTATTGAAGAATGGGACAACTTCTGCCTTAGTTTTTGGTACTGTTCATACTGAATCAGTAGAAGCCTTATTTGAAGAGGCCTTGAATGAAAATATGCTTTTGATTTCAGGAAAAGTAATGATGGACAGAAATGCTCCAGACTATTTACTTGATACTGCTGATAAGAGTTATATTGAATCAGAAGCCCTAATTAATAAGTGGCATAGCAGGAAACGATTAAAATATGCTATTACACCAAGGTTCGCACCTACGTCAACAAGGGAACAGCTGACTTTAGCTGGTAAGCTAAAAGAGAAATATCCAGATGTTTATGTTCATACGCATCTATGTGAAAATAGAAATGAGATAGAGTGGGTAAAAGAATTATATCCAGAAAGAAAAAGCTATTTTAATGTTTATGATTATTATGGCTTGTCTGGTGATAAGTCTGTATTTGCACATTCTATCCATTTAACTGATGATGAATGGGATGATATTTCTAAAACCAACTCTGTAATATCTTTTTGCCCTACTTCGAATTTATTTCTAGGGAGTGGTTTATTTAAGTTGTCAAAAGCGGAAGAGAAAAATATTCGTGTTGGTTTAGGTACTGATATTGGGGCTGGAACTAGTTTTTGCCAGTTAGATACTCTTAATGAGGCTTATAAGGTAAATCTACTCGAGGGTAATAAATTATCCGCACTTAAAGGTTTTTTCTTAGCAACATTAGGTGGAGCTATAGCTCTGAGTATTGATGATAAAGTTGGTAGTTTTACAGAAGGCAAAGTTGCCGATTTCGTAGTAATAGACTGGGCTGTAAATGATCTCCAAGAGCTTAGAGTCAATAATTCAAATGACTTGGAAGATAAATTATTTTCATTGATGATTATGGGTGGACAACAAAACATAAAGGAAACATATATAGCTGGTAAGAGAAAATACTGCTTAGATTAATTATGGTTATATTATTTAGATAACATTGTTTCTGCGGTCTCTGCAGAAAGTTGCAAATGAAGTGAAGGCCGACTGATTGGAGTGCGGTATAGCTGAAAGACAGTTCTCAGGCGCCTTCCCAAAGAGGGAGGTGCTTATTAGTTTTTGTGTTTCCGATTCATTTACGAGGCAAATCACTAAAAAATAGAGTTTTTTGTCTACACTAGAGATAACAGCCAAACGTGAAGAGGAGAGTCCATCGGCAGAGGAGTTTGCAATAAAGGTGTTAGTTGGCACTTACCATATGCCTTTGTTGCATAGGCAGCATAGCTATCGTGGTTTTGATATTGGGGGATTGATCATGCTCGATTTTGCAAACAGCCAGGCTTTGAAAAGCAAACAGGCGAAAGCGACCACCGCATCCAATATTATCAAAAATGTTATTTTATCTGACCTTAACGAACTCTATTCGTCAGCAGAAATTGATGTCCTGCAGCAGGCACAGCAGCTGATTGAAGATGGTAAAAATCGCATTAGGCATTTAAAGGAAAAGCGCCTGAATGAAGAGAAACAGCGTTTGGCTGTCGAAGCCAGATTGCATGAAAGGGCGTTTGAGGTTGCCCTGGCAGCACTCAGTAACATGACACTTGCAGAGCTCTACCAGCTCAATGCTTCTTTTGCCTTTCAGTCTTCAGCTGTCAGCGAATTGATAGAAGACTATGATCATCAACACTACCTTACCACCGTGCAAAGCTGGCTTGATGCCGATGTCAGTACCGACAGCTATTTCGACCTTTCTCCGCAGGAAGTCCAGGAGGGGTGGATGGTTGGCATTGCCAAGGCGGCGGTCGAACTAATCAGTTGGCCGAATCTCAAGCATCACCGGAATTACCAGAACCCGTCAGCTGGTCATATTGAACCTTTGGGTATACCCGATGACTTTCCAGCAGCGATTTATACCGATGTGCAATATACCAATCGGTATCGGTTGAGCGCGGATTGCCTTAGTGTGATTCAGGCCTTAACCGAGTACGAAGAAAATGAGCAAAAGGTTAGGTCGATTTTAAATAGCCTGGGTCAGGATACGTAATCAAAACTGGTTCATGAGTGCATGATGGCTGTAGGGATACAAACTATCGGATTAGTAATTTGCATATAAAAAAGCCCTGCGATTGCAGGGCTTGGATAGGAAGTGCTTTTAATTACAGTACGATACCGGCAAACAGGAAGCCGAACATAATACTGAATACCATGCTTAGCAGACCCGGGATCATGAAGCTGTGGTTAAAGATAAACTTACCGATGTTGGTCGTACCCGTACGGTCAAAGTCGATTGACGCAATGATCGGGCCGTAGTTCGGAATGAAGAAGTAACCGTTAACAGCAACAAAAGTCGCGATGATCACTTCCGGCGGCAGGCCAAGGGTGATGGCTACCGGTACCAGTACAGCCGTTGTTGCGCCTTGGCTATTAACCATGACAGAAAGTGCAAACAGCGCAAAAGCGAAGGTCCAAGGAGCCATTTCGACCAGACCGGCAACCGTTTCTTTCACCATCACACCATGACCGCCGATGAAGGTGTCACCGAGCCAGGCGATACCGAAAATAGCAACAATGGCGCGCATACCGGCATGGAACACTGAGCCTTGGGTGATGGCATAACCGTCAGGTTTGCAGATCAGGATGATCAGGGCGGCGATAGACAGCATAACAATTTCAATTGTATGGGCCATGCCCATCGCATTGCCGTCAAAGCTCGGACGAAGTGACGGGAAGGCCCCCATCAGAACGACGACCAAAGAACCGAATAAGAACAGTGAAACAGCTTTTTTGGCTTCAGGTTTCACTTCAAGCTCTTCAACCTGCACTTCTTGTTCCATTTCCTGTCGGAAAGCTGGATCTTCCATGCGGCGACGATACTCAGGATCATCTTTAAGCTCTTTACCCAGTTTGTTGACGATGACACAGGCAGCCGTCAGACCAAGGCTGGTGCCCGGAATGGTGACCAATAGCACGTCGGCAAGAGTGATCCCCTGAGGCTCAAGGAAGGCAACCAGTGCAACAACGGCAGCAGCGATTGGGCTGGCAACAATGGCGAACTGGGAAGCAATGACCGCCATACTCATCGGGCGTTCAGGACGAATGCCGCTGCGACGGCTGACTTCCGCAATAACCGGAAGAACAGAATAGGCAACGTGGCCTGTACCCGCCATCATAGTGAAGACGTAGGTAACAACCGGCGCGATAAAAGTAATGTATTTAGGGTTTTTACGCAGGATCTTAGTGGCGATTTTGATCAGGAAGTCGAGACCACCGGCAGCTTGCATGGATGCCGCCGCGGCAACCACTGCCATGATCATCAGCATCACATTGATAGGTGGGCTGGTAGGCTGCAAGCCAAACACGAAGCTTAAGACGGCAAGGCCAACGCCCCCCATGACACCCAGACCGATACCACCGATCCGCGCCCCGATTAAAATACAGACGAGTACAATTAAAAACTCAACAAAAAACACATCAATCTCCTTGATGACAGCGTTTAAGGTAAATAAAAAATTTGGTTGCACATGATATCTGTTTAATATTTCTCGCAACCAAACATTCATCACACAAAAGCAGCATGGCCTTGTAAAAAGTAAGGTTTAATGCGTCTTGTAATAAGTAGTTGTTAAGTCAAGGTAATTGGTAGTAATCGCCATAAAGAATACTTGTAGCGTTTAATAACAAAATGGCTGGCTTGGTTTGAGTTTGAGATGCCGAGTTTGGCACTAGAGCGGTGTGTGTAAAATCAAAAGCAGGTGCTGAGAGTGCGCCTGCTTTTCGTGGATCAGATAACGTTTATGAATGGCTTATTCAGTTGCTGTTGCTGGAGCTTGGGTTTTCACAATCAGACGATTGCGGTTGTCTCGGCTTTGGCGGATAAGTTCATCGCCAGCTAGCATTTCTTCGGACTTTGCCAGGCGGTCATAGAGCAACACGTTGACAGTCGCTGCCAGATTCATACAGCCAACTGTCGGGACATAGACAACGGCATCAGCTCTGTCTACGACATCCTGCGCAATCGATCCGTCTTCCGGCCCAAAGACATACATTGCGTTTTCCGGATGCTGAAAATGCGGCAGGGGAATCGCGCCTTCAGCCAGCTCTACACACACAATTTTTGTCTCGTCAGGCAAGCCATCGAGCAGCGAGTCCGTCCCGATAAGCGGGATTTTTTCCGAGATGTTATTGGTGTCGGTGTGAAATTTTGCGGCATGTTCGTAACGTTTACCGGTATAACAGACCGAATCAACACGGTAACACCCTGCAGCACGCATGACGGCACCGACGTTAGAAGGGCTTTTGGGGTTACTTAGACCAATTGTGACTCGGGCTTTTTTCATCGATGTTTTCCGCATACCAGGTGTGAAAGAGCGCGGCATTCTATCAAAGCACAACGCAGAGCGGTAGCTCAAGGCAAGTACTGCGCTATTCGTAACGTAGGCCACTGCAAAACGTGCAGAATATGGTTATAAAGTGAGCGATCGCGCCGGAAGTTGTGCCAATGCCCCCCTAAACGGTAGATAAGTCACTAAAAGATAATAATTTACTGTCTACACTGGAGGTAACTTATGTCATAAAAAGAGGGATCTTTATGTCAATTACACCTCTAAGCAGTGACAAGCTGTATCGCGCATCAGAATTGAATGGACTGGCGGCTGATTGCAAGTCGACCAAGAACCTGACGCCGCTTGACGAAATTGTCGGGCAGGAAAGGGCACAGCAGGCCGTTGAGTTTGCTATGTCGATCAAAGAGAAGGGCTATAACATCTATGCTATCGGCCGAAATGGCCTTGGCAAGCGTACCATGGTACTTCGTTATCTGAACCGTCATGATCCGAATGGCAATGGCGTGCCTTTGTATGACTGGTGCTATGTCGCGAATTTCGAGGAAACGCGTAGCCCGAAAGTGCTCAAGCTGCCGGCAGGGACCGGGCAGAAGTTCAAGAAAGAAATCGAGAAGTTGATGCTGAGGCTGGTCAAGGCCCTGCCGTTGGCATTCGACAACGAAATGTATTACAGCCGTTCCGAAACGCTGAAAAACCAGCTGACCCAGAAGCAGGAAAGCTCATTGCTAACCCTGACCAATGAGGCAAAAGAGAAGAGTGTCAGCCTGTCGCTGACCACTCAGGGTGAGTATCAGCTGGTGGCGCTGAACGGTGAGGAACCCCATACCGAAGAGAGCTTTGCCAAACTGTCCGAAGACGAGCAGCAACAGTTCGAAGAGACGATTAACGATCTGGAGAAAAAGCTTCGTGGTATCGTTCGTCAGCTTACCGAGCTGGAAGAAGAGTTCTCTGATAAAATTCAGAAGCTTAATGAAGAAGTCGCCCTCGATGTGGTGGTGCACTTTATCAAGCCGCTAAAAGAGGCCTATAAAGGGCAATCTGAGGTCAAGGCGTATCTGACTGCAATGCAGAAAGATATTCTGGATAATCTGGATATCTTCCTCGAAGAGAGCGAAGAGCAGGTCGCGCTTGCCTATGCGGCGCTCGACAAGAAAATGCCGCGGCGCTATCAGGTCAATGTGGTGGTGAGCCAGCCGGATCAGAAATTTCCTATCGTGGTTGAAGACAGTCCGAGCTATCACTCCATCTTTGGCTATGTGGAAAATGCCACCTACAAAGGAACGGTCTTTACCGATTTTTCTCTGATCCGTTCAGGCAGTCTGCACCGGGCAAACGGCGGCGTGCTGCTTATGGATGCGGTGAAAGTGTTGGAACGTCCTTATGTCTGGGATGGTTTGAAGCGTGCATTGCGGGCCAGAAAATTGAATGTGAGTTCACTGGAGCGTGAGGTGACGCTGTCGGGCACCATTTCGCTGGAGCCGGAAGATATTCCGCTGAATGTGAAGATTATCTTGTTTGGAGACTATCAGACCTACCAGTTGCTTCAGCACTACGATCCTGATTTTAGCGAACTGTTTAGAGTGACGGCTGATTTTGAAGATGAGATGCCGCGTACCGACGAATCTGAAGTGCAGTATGCCCGTTTTATCTCCAGTATTGTGAATGACAGCGAAATGTTGCATTGCGACAGAAAGGCGATTGCCCGGATCATCGATTACAGTTCACGCCAGGCGGATGATCAGAACAAACTGTCACTGCATTCTGCCGATATTGCCAACTTGCTGCGCGAAAGTAATTACGTGGCGAAATCGTCGAAAGCCACCATGATCCGCGCTAACCATGTTGAGCAGGCGTTGCAGAGTCAGGAGAAGCGGGTCAGCAGGCTCAGAGATCATGTGATGCAGACATTCACCAACGGCACTACTTTGATTGATACTCAAGGCTCGGTCGTTGGCCAAATCAATGGTTTGTCTGTCATCTCGACGACGGACTACCAGTTCGGTGCCCCTAATCGCATTACTGCGACAACGGCTTATGGTGAAGGGGAAGTGTTTGATATCGAACGCAATGTGAAGCTTGGTGGCCGTATTCACTCCAAAGGTGTCATGATTTTGTCGGCTTACCTTGCCTCCATTTTTGGCAAGGCGAAGAAGATCCCGTTGACCACTCACCTGACTTTCGAACAGTCATATGGCGGGGTGGATGGCGATAGTGCTTCGATGGCTGAGCTATGTGCAATCATCTCCGCTTTCTCGGGCATGTCGATACGACAGGATGTGGCTATCACCGGTTCTATGAACCAGTTCGGGGAGGCTCAGCCAATTGGTGGCGTAAATGAGAAGATTGAAGGCTTTTTCGATGTCTGTGGCATCAAAGGTCGCCAGCCAACACAAGGTGTGATTATTCCCAAGTCGAATGCACACAACTTGATGCTCCGTAAAGATGTCGTAGCTGCCGTAGAGAAAGGAGAATTTCAGATCTGGGCTATCAGCCATGTCACCGAGGCGATTGAGATCCTGACAGGCAAACCGGCCGGTACTGTGTCTGACGACACTGCCTATCCGCTTGATTCCGTGTATGGTCAGGCTCAGGTGAAGCTCAATGCATTGAGGCTGTAACCGTACCGAGGAACTGAATCCTCCGTTTGAAGAGTGAGTCTATCTAGCCAGCAGGTGTTTCTTGCTGGCTTTTTTTGTCTATAAACGCCGGCATCTGCGGTGAACTTGATAAAGAAAGTCCATTCTAAAATGTGACTAACGCCTTGATAGCCCAGAATTAGTACTAACCCTGCCTAATTTCTTTTGATCCAAAGCCAGTTTTAATTCGTTTTGCTTTCCATTCGCGTTAATAGGCCAGATAATAGGTTGATGGTAGCAGCTAAAACGGTTTAGTCGTGGAAGAAAGAAAACGTATAACAATTGCCGACATTGCCAAATTGGCGGGTGTCTCTAAAACAACAGCAAGTATGGTTCTCAATGGTCGAGCATCGACGTTCAGGATCAAAGAAGAAACCCGTGAACGGGTGATGGCTGTCGCAAGAGAAAACCACTATTCGCCGAATCTGCATGCAAAGTCATTGCAGGCCAACCGCTCTGATGCAATTGGTTTGGTTATTCCCGACTTGACGAACTTTGGTTTTGCCTCGATTGCTCGTGAATTGGAAAAGCTTTGTCGCCAGGCAGGGCTGCAATTGTTGATTGCCTGCTCGGAAGATGATCCGGACGTTGAGCGTCAGGTCGTCGATGGCCTGGTCCGTCGTCAGATTGATGGCTTGATCGTAGCTTCTAGCCAAACATCTGATGAGTTCTACCAGACTCTGACCAAGCAGATCCCGGTTTTGCTGCTCGACAGGCATATTGGCCAGTCAGCATTGCCTCTGGTGTTGACGGATGCAGCCAAAGTGACGGCCGATCTAATTGAGAAAATCGCGGTTTCCCCTGTCTCCGAGTTTTATTATTTCGGCGGTCAGTTAGAACTGTCTCCAAGTCGTCACCGTTTGGCGGGTTTCGAGCTGGGCCTGAAGCGGGCTGGCATCGAAGAAAACCCCGAGTGGATCCGTCACCGTGACTATCAGCCGGAATCGGGTTATGAAATGATGCAACAACTGCATCAGGAGCTTGGGCGCTTGCCAGAAGCCTTGTTTACTGCCTCGTACACCTTGCTTGAAGGGGTGTTACGTTACCTGAAAGAGCACAACTGTTTGGAGGCGCTGGAAAGCAAAGAAATGCGGCTGGCAACCTTTGATAACCATGATCTGCTGGATTGTCTGCCGCTTAATATTGATTCCGTTGCCCAGGACAGCGAAAAGATAGCCCAGACCAGCTTTCAGCTGATCCGGCTATTGTTGTCGAGTCAACGCGTAACGCCAACCTCTTTTGCACTTGATGCCAATATCTGCTGGCGTAGCCAATAGGTACCCGCGCGATTTTTAGGCTGCTTTTGAGACCTCAAAGCGGTCGACCAACTGGTTGAGTCGGCTGATTGCATTTTTGAGCAGCGTTGTTCTACGGGCTAGCTGCTGTGATGAAATCTCCAGCGATTGTGTGGTGGTCTGAGCCCTTTTAGCGGTGTTGGCGTGTTCTTCACTTGAACTGGCGATGTGACTGATATTATCGAACATAGTGTCGACTGCTTGCTGAAGCTTCTGGCTTCGTTGTCCGTCATCCAGACGGAAAGTATTCTGCTCGACATTCTTGACTCCTTGCTCCATGAAGTTGACAGCTGTTTCCGACTCCTGCCGTAACTTGGTCATAATGCTGCCGATGTGATTGGCTGCCTGTGATGTCTTGGTAGCCAGGTTGCGTACCTCATCAGCCACCACTGAAAAACCTCTGCCATGCTCGCCGGCGCGGGCAGCTTCGATAGCCGCGTTAAGGGCCAGCAAGTTGGTCTGATCGGTGATTTCCGAAATCAGTTTGACGATGTCGTCAATCTCTTGCATCTGGTTGTTTACATCATTGACACTGCGTGCCGAGGCCTCGACAATCTCCTTGATTTTATTGGTATTGCTGACAGCTTGCTGGTATTCCTTCTGGGCGTTATCAACTGTACTGTGCATCTCATGCTGCATGGTATTGGCTGCGACGGTTGCATTGGAAATCTCCTGCTGCTGGCTGTCGGCAAGAGACAGCATCGCATCGATTGAGTTGGCTGTCGCAATGGTGGATTGATCAACCAGATCACAGCGTCTGAGCATGGATTCGCTGACCTGTTTCACCTCGCTGGATGCATGGATCATCTCGCTCATAATGCCGTCGAGATTGTCGATGAAACTGTTGATCCAGCGCCCCATATCTCCAGACTCGTCAGGCTTGAACTGAACGGTATCCAAGCGTTGCTTGAGGTTGCCATTACCCTCAGCGATGGTCTGGATAACATCCGACATCTGCTGTAGCTGCCGGGCGATGGGTTTGGCTGCCAGGAAGGTAAAACTCAGTGTACTGAGAATGATCGTAAGCAGGGTGACCAGCCCCTGCTGATAGATCGGCAGTGATAACCAATGGGTCAGCAGCAGTGGTGTGAGGAGGGAGAAAATCAGTGCCAGGGTGTATTGCTTGCTCAGGGTAAAGCTAAGCGAGCGGTGACGGTAGACTTCTTCCAGATCGGCTTCGCACATCATTCCCCAACGATCAGGCGATCCTTTGAGCTGGAAGGTCACGCCTTTGCCGATCACCGGAATGTGCCGGTAATCGGAGTAGCCCGGATAATCGATATAAAGGTTGGAGCCGTTGGCGATGGTTTCCCGCACGCCGGGATGCAGTTCGTTGGTCGCCGGATCGGTAAACCGGATCTCAAACTCGGTATGCTGGCGTATCTTGACCATCCCCCAGTTGGTGTTCACGCCGGACTTTAGGTTCTCGCCATGAGAAAAAGTATTGTCTTCGAAACGGGATCGGGAGAGGGCGGTACCCGGCAGGATCGTGGGATCGAGACGAGAGTCGACCATAAAAATGTAGTTATCGCCGGACTCATTATAGATATGGCCGGCTTCACGCTGGATCAAATCCCCCATGACATCGTTGGGTACGCGGCCGCAGAGGCAACCGATAATCTGGTTGTCGACACTGAGGGGCTGGTAGAACATCAACGTGACTTCATCATGAAATGCTGAGCTCGAGGGGCCGATTTGTAAGGTTGCTTTGTCGACATAGGGCCCGTGAAGGAACGGCGCTTTCAGTCCCTGTTCGAGTATCGTTTTATTTTCGTGCCGGGTACCGATATGTCTTTCATAGCTTGAGAAACTCACGCTACCGGCTGTCTGAACAATGAAAAGCTCTGAGAAATCACCGTTACGTTCCAGTAAGTGCTTTAGTACGCTGTTTTTCTCGTCGTCAGGTTTGGTAGCAACATACAGGGCGGCATTTTGCAGGAAGTCCCATTGGCTATTTACCCATGACTGGAGTATGTGAACGCGGTTGTTCGCAATACTTTCAAACGTTTGCTCAAGTGTCGAACTACGGGAACGGTTAAGCCAGCAGGCCTTTCGCATGGCTAGTTTTCCCGTCGATCCCCAGAACGGCAACCAGCGCATTTCTTTTTCCGACAAGTTCATCTTATGTCTTCCCTAACTCAATGATATTGATACCTTTAAAGCAATCTTGGTGCCATTGTCGGAAAACGAACATAGCGCAGAGAATTGCGCTGGCAATGCAGTGTTAGCAGGATAATTGGTGCAATAAAGTGCCAGTTTTTGTGTTGATATTTCGGGGGCTCCTTAAGACAAGTGCTCAGCACACAATGTGGTTGCACCATTTGAGAGCGGGTGCACTATCAGTTGCACTATTTTGTGGCTTGTTCTCCTCAACTCTCAGCTCCAAAAAAAACAACTCAACGCGTCTAATAGCCGATCTGACAAATTTTCAGCATAACCGGAGTTTATGCGTGATTTATGCGCAATTCATATGCTGAATCATATTCCTTTCCTGCATATATCTAGATCACATAATGCGCAATTTTGACACTACGATCACAAAGCTAAACGGTTTTAGCAGGTTTTGCTCGATCAACTAAACCGGTTTAGCAATAATCAGCTCCGTTGTTTAGTGGTTTACAAATTAATGGATAGATGGAATTAGAATGATGAAAAAAAGCCTCTTATCACTTGCAGTGTCTTTTGCCGTAACTTGCTCTGGTGCCGCTTTGGCTCAAGGCGATACAGCGAGCTTAGAGCAAAGGATTGCTGATTTAGAGAAGCGTCTGGAAAAGACCGAGCAGGTGGCAGTTGATGCTGAGAAACAGGCGTCTGCGTTTGAATTTCACGGCTATGCTCGCTCAGGTTTGCTAATTAATGACGACCTGAACGGCGCATCAGGCACAGGCCCGTATATGACAGCGGCAGGTGCGCTGGGCGGAGCGGTTGGTCGTCTGGGTATTGAAGATGACAACTATGTAGAAGTCATCCTTGATCATAATATCAGTCAGGATGACGGTTCATGGTCAAAATACCGCGTGATGATAGCGGACAGCACCGAAACCAACAACGAGTGGACAGCTGATGATTCTAAGCTGAACGTTCGCCAGATTTTTGCCGAGCTAGGAGGCCTGGACTCGTTTGATGGTGCGCTGGCTTATGCATCCATTTGGGCTGGTAAACGTTTTGACCGCGATAACTTCGATATTCACTTCATGGATACAGACATTGTCTTCTTGTCTGGTACCGGTGCGGGTATTTATGATGTTCAGTTTAGCGAAGACTGGCAGAGCAACTTCTCTATTTATGGTCGTGACTTCGGCACCATTGATAGCTCAAGCCTGGAAGTTGAAAACTACATTGTTACGATGAACAATTACATCGGCCAGTGGCAGTTAATGCTTAACGCAATGACAGCGGCTGATAACGAAGACAGAGATCAAACTGCATCATCACCGACCAAACGTGCCGAAAACGGTTACCACGCTTTACTCGCCTATCATGGCAACAACTTCTACGGCGGCGGTGAAGGCTTCTCCAAAACGGGTATTCTTGTCGGTCAGGGCCTGGGTGCTGAGCTGAAGGGTATTGGTTCAAACGGCAACCTGAACGAAGATGCTCAGGCTGTGCGTTTGTTCAGTTACGGTGTAACCCGTTTTGCCGATAACTGGCGTATTGCGCCTGCTTTCCTGGGTGAATTTAGCAAAGATCGTGTTAAAGACGGCGATGAGTTCCTATGGGCGACGGCGAACGTTCGTCTGGCTCAAGAGCTAACCAAAAACTTCGAGATGGTGTACGAAGGTTCTTACCAGTACATGGATTTAGACAACGGTACCGAGCAGGCTGACGGTAGCTTCTACAAGGCGACTATTGCACCAACCTTCAAGCTAGATACGTCTGGTGGTTTCTTCCAGCGTCCGGAAATCCGTTTTGCAGCATCATATGTTGATTGGAGCGAAGATCTGAACAACTACTCAGTGAGCCTGGACAATGATGCAAGCACTATGGGTGAAGGTGGTGAAATGATCTTTGCCCTACAGATGGAAACTTGGTTCTAGTCGGATGCAATAAATCGCATTCATGAATCTTTTGGAGCAGCCTTTTAAACTTGTGATTTTTTAGAGTAATCTTCAGTTTTGCGGTGGCCTTGTGCCGCCGCTTTTTTTTGTGCGAACGAATGGAACAAGGCTAGAAAGCAAAAAAGCCGAGCAGTGCTCGGCTTTTGGCTATTCATCAGACTAAATATTAATTAGTCAGCGATTTCAGCGTTGTGGTAAACGTTCTGAACGTCGTCACAGTCGTTTAGCGCATCAAGGAATTTCTCAAATGATGCTACATCATCGCCAGAAATCTCAGCCATTGTCTGAGGGACAAAAGAGATTTCTTCAACATCCAGCGTTACATCTGGCATTGTTGCCGTTAGCGCATTCTTGACCTTGAAGAACTCAGTGTGCGGTGCATAAACCGTGATGATACCGTCTTCGCACTCGATGTCGCTAACGTCAACATCTTCCATCATCAGGTTTTCAAGAACGGCTTCTTCGTCGTCACCATTGAACTGGAATACGGCCTGGTGCTCGAACATGTGAGCAACGGTACCTGGGCCACCAATCTTGGCGTGGTTCTTAACGAATGCCTGACGAACATCCATGAAAGTACGGTTGTTGTTGTCAGTTAGGCAGTCAACGATAACCATGCAGTTACCCGGGCCGAAACCTTCGTAGCGCGCAGTCGCAAAATCTTCACCACCGCCACCTTTGGCCTTATCGATCGCTTTTTCGATAACGTGAGATGGTACTTGGTCTTTTTTAGCTTTTTCAATCAAACGGCGTAGTGCAAGGTTGCTTTCTGGATCAGGACTACCGTTCTTAGCACAGACGTAGATCTCTTTACCGTATTTTGAGTAAACCTTGATCTTGGCGCCTTGCGTTTTTGCCATCGACAATTTGCGTACTTCGAACTTTCTTCCCATGAGGAATAACTCTCTATGTTGATATTTGGGACTTTTGTTGAGGGCGGATTTTACCAGTTAGTGAGGGGGAAAGGCTAGGGGTTTAAGCGGACTAGGCTGGCTTAGGGCTTGCTAGATGCTCGGAGTGAGGACGAAAAAAGCCGATAGCTTGTTGATAAATTCATCACAATACATTCAGAGCATCGATAAAAGTGTGAACAACATTGCATATGTTGAACTTTGCATCTCGATTGATTCCTATATATTTTGCGCCAGTATGAACTTTGATTACCATTGTGTATGTGTTTATTTGTATCTTGGTGTCAAATGTTAGACATTGGTTTCCGTCGTCTGCCGCTAGACTTTCCTGTCTCTCCAACCCTGCTGGCTTCTATTGAAGCGCTGTCGGATAGTGAGTGGTTAGCCCATGTTAACCGTGCTTGCTATGACGGCGAATGGGATGTGTTCCCATTGCGCGGTCTTGCCAAGTATCAGGACCAATCACCGATCTTGCAGGCATTTGCGCTGGAAGAGTCAGAATCTGAGGCGGATTTTGATAATTATGCCTCGTTACAGAGCTGCCCGGAACTTACCGCTTTTCTCGCTCAGCTAAGTTGCCCCATTCTTTCTGTTCGCTTAATGCGCTTGAGCCCAGGAGCAACAATTGCACCGCACCGGGATCACGGCTTGTGTTTCTCGAAAGGTCAGGCCCGGCTTCATCTCTGCCTGCAAACCGATCCCGATGTTGAGTTTATCATCGAGGGCGAGTCGGCCCATATGAGCGAGGGCGAGTTGTGGTACCTCAATGCTGATATGGAACATGCGGTATATCACCGGGGAAGCAAAGACCGTATCCATGTGGTGATTGACTGTATTGCCAACGACTGGCTGCGAAATATGCTTGGCCTGCCGGAGCATCGTGAGCTGGCAGATTATTCAGTCCCAGAGCGACAAGCCTGGTTAACTAAGTTGGCTGAGCAGATTGTGTCCTGTCCGCACGAAGAACGTTATGGATTACGTCAGCCGGTAAGGGAACTGGCAACCAGCCTAGCCAATTTGAGCGCTTTGGACTTGCACCCCGATATTTTCCTGGACACCGAATTTACCATGACACCCTATGGGAAGGCGGTATCAATGACAACGGCGGCGCAGTGTGCGGAAGAAGTGTTGCGCACCGCGGTGTTTGTACGCGGTATCTATCAGGCCATTAGCGAAAGATTACACCCTGAACAACCCGTTTCTGTGTTATATGCCGGAACCGGTCCTTTTGCGACTTTATTACTGCCGCTGATGGGGATGTTTTCAGCAGAGCAGCTTCAGGTAACCATGCTCGATATTCACGCCGAGTCCTTGGAGAAGCTCCAAGCTTTAGTCGATGCGTTTGGCTTGGGAGATCGCGTGGCAGTTTATACCTGTGCCGATGCAACCCGTTGGCAGCCTGAAGTCCAGTTTGATTTGGTTGTTTCGGAAACCATGAAGGCAGCGCTGGCGACAGAGCCGCAGGTCAGTATTTTCTCGCACTTGGTATCATCCCTTAAACCGACAGGATCATTGATTCCGCAGGCTGTTGAGCTGTCTGCGTATGGGCTAGATCTCAACGGAGAACGCATACCGTTAGCGGCGAAAGGGCGGCTGGATCGTGCAACGGCGTCTGATTTCGCTAGCGGTAATCAACAGGCATTGAACATGAGTGCAGCTCTACCCGAGCAGAGTAGTATTCAGGCCATCGAGATTTGCACCGAGATTAAGGTTTATGGGCATCACAGTTTAGCCGGCTATGACTGTAGCCTTAACCTTCCTTTCGTGATCCCTTTTTCATCGTCGACGCAGCAATTCATTAGCGGTTCTGAGACGTCGAAGGCCAGAGGTGTTGTGCAGCTGGGTTATTCGACAGGTTCAGAGCCGGGCTACACCTTATCGTTTACACCATTAACCACTGATACGACAGCAATCGAGGGTCAAGAATAATGCGAAAAGGATCACCTGCAGAATTAGATCAGCAACGTCGTCAGATTATCGGTACGGGCTTTGCTGCTTTGGGCGTGGCCAGTGTCGCGGGATTATCAGCACCGGTATTTGCCAATAATCAATTATCAACAGACGGTGCCGCTCAAGATAATTGCAGTCGCTTGACCGAGCAGCAAGTTGCTGCATTGGGAATCAACGTGCCAACTTTTGCCGTTGAAGCGCCACAAGGTGAGACGCTGACATTGACACGCCAGCTTCGAATGGCGCGTCGATATCAGGATCTCTTATATCTTTCATACCAGAACGAGTCTTCAATACACGTTTATGATTCGGCCTCTTTGCAGTCTCGATTCGAAATCCCATTTAGTGACCAATTAGGCATATTAAAAGACTTTGCCGTGAGCGAAAGCGGCGATGTATTTGCGCTGTTTACCGGCCAGCACGCTATTACTCACTTAAGCTCAAACGGGGCTTTCGTCCAGGCTATTGGTGAGTTTGGTATTGATAAACCGCAGCAGCTAAACGGGCCAGGTTCACTCACGATAGATTCTCTGGGCAATATTCATGTCTGGGATTCGGGGGCACGACAAATCAAAGTATTCACACCCGACAACCAATTTGTACGCCAGTACGGGCGGGCACGATTAAACCCGGTACAGATGGTGAAAAGTATTGATGGTCGGGATCCTATCGTGGTGGTTGGTGGTAATAGTGGAGACCAAGTCTGGTCATTTCAGGTTTAGTGATAAGTAAGTGAATTAGAATGATAAGACAAAAACAGCAGCAACAAGCTCAGCAGCTCGGTTTTGCTGAACCTGTAGTGGATGATTTATTGAAACACTCGCTGAGAGAACAGCTAGAGTCTTTGACTAAAGCTAAGTTGTCTGATTGGGAGCGACGAGACTTATTGCAGAAGAGTTTTACCAAAGCGATTGAAGCTGTTTTGCTAGAAGAAAAAGTAGAACATCAAACATTAACCAAGTTGTTTACGGACATGTACGACTGTGCCGTTTTGTCTATGGCGCAGGCTGAGCTTAGCCAGGAACTATTAACTTATCAGTTCGTGAGCGAATCGGGGTTAATTATGTCCCCGTTAAATTGCCGTACCACGATTAAAGATATCTACCGTATAAGTGGGTTTGCCCGCGGTGTTGATAAAGCAGTTAAAGGGCAGTTAAAACATAAAAAACAAATTCATATTTTATATCCTGCTTGTGGGCCATTCGCTCCGTTATTGTTGCCGTTGTTGCAGTTTTATAAAGAACAGGGAAATATTACGAGCGAGCAACTAAAAGTGACTTTAGTTGATATTCAGCCAGGAGCAATAATAGCCCTTCGCCAGCTTGTCGCAGATCTTTCTATCAGTGATTATATTGAGGAGATTGTTGAGCAGGATGCAACTAAGTATATCCCTCAACATGATATCGATCTGCTGGTGCTGGAGGCTATGCAGCATGGTTTTACAAAAGAAGGGCAACTAAGTATTGCAAAGCATTTGATCCAGTTTCTCTCCATTGATGGCTGGCTAATTCCGAAAGAAATATCGGTGCGTGGAATGTTAATTCATGGCGAAACTGAGTTTAATCAACAATGGAAAACGACGGAATATACTCACTCTGATAATCTGTCAGAGCAAGCCCAAGCTGATCGGATCGAATTAGGCGAGATTTTTAAAATTACTAAATCCAGTCTGCTGGGCATGGCTGAGATTGAGCTACAAAGTGGTGTGAAAGTCGTCAAGGCAAATAAGATAGCGCTTCCTACCGGTGTTGCGGATATGAAAGATCGGATCCTGGCGATTTACGCTCATATTGAGACATATGCTGGTGAATCTGTCGGTCAGTATGATTCCGGAATTACTCATCCTTGTCCGGATATGACCTTTTATGTGGATATGCAGCCCAGAGCCATGAATCCTCATGATTTTGTGGTAAGCAGTGGTGAAAAGGTGCAGTTTTATTATCAACTTACAGGCCTTCCTGGCTTCATCGCAACAAAAGGATAATCGAAGCATGACAGGGAAATTCGCATTTTTCACCGGTAGTAGCTTTTCGCTACCGGCCATCCAGTATTTACAGACACAGGGGCGCTTGGCGTGTGTTGTGTTGTTTGATGCAGAACCAAATCCAGATCTATTACAACTGACTCAGGTTTTAAAACAGCTGGATATAAAAGTACTCAAGTATTCGACAACGAATGCCGTTCCCTTAATTGCAGAGCTGGATGCGTTATCGGCAAGTTATGGCATGGTGTATTTATTTCGCCACATACTTAGTGAAGAACTGCTCAATTACTTTCATCATGATATTTATAATATCCATCCCAGTGATTTACCTAAGTATAAAGGACCAATGCCTTTATATTGGCAGGTTAGGCATGGCCTATCCAGTATCCAACTGACGGTACATAAGGTAACCACAGAAATTGATTCAGGGGAGGTTGGTGTACAACTCGATATGCCGATTCACCCTTTTGAAAATCTGATGTGCGTTTATCAAAAGAGTGCCCAGTTTATTCCGCAATTGTTACACCAATTTATTGAGCAATTGGACAACCAAACAATTGAATGGCGGCCACAGGAAAGTGGCGAGTATCCATCTGCGCCTTTTCCTCAACCGGAAGAGCTTGTCGTGAACTGGGAGCAACACACTGCAACAGAGATCGTAAATATGGCTCGAGCCGGGAGTGGGGATTTCGCAAGTGTACGGATCCGTTTTAACGCTAATGAAATTCAGCTTATACAAGCAAGCAAGCAGAAACTGAATCTGGCAGGTATAGCGCCGGGTACGGTGATTGAAGTGGGATTGAATTCAGGCTTGGTGGTAGCGACTAAAGAGAGTGCTGCCAAGCTGGATATTGTTGCGACGCCACAAGGTGTTTTTGATGGGTACCGCTTTGCCCAAATGGTTGGGTTGCAAGCGGGTGTTCTATTATCTTGAGCCAAAGGAATGAAAATGAGTACAGAAGCCTTTTTAGGAGAAGTTGAGCTATATGGATTTAACTTTGCCCCACGTGGTTTTGTTTTGTGTTACGGCCAGAATGAAAGTATCCAATCATACACCGCATTGTTTTCTTTGTTAGGTACATTTCATGGAGGAGATGGAAGAGCTACATTTGGCATACCTGACTTACGTGGTCGGGTTGCGGTAGGTCAAGGCACTGGACCAGGTTTAGAACCCAGGTATCTGGGTTATTTTTATGGTTCTGAGACTCAAGCATTGTATATTGAGAATCTTCCTATGCACAGTCATCCTGCGGTGGCAACCTCCCAGGGTAGTCCTGGAGCAGTTCTGGCAGGACAAGCTAAGGTTAATGCCTTTAATGGAACAGGGGACACCAATGATGCGGAAAATGCCTACTGGGCAACCGGTGGCACTCCGAGTGGTTTTGATGTGACCCCGATACAAAAAGCCTATTCAAAAGCAAAAAATACAACGATGGCAAGTGATTCCGTTACGGTTACTGTTGACGCAAGTAACATTCCTGCGCCAAATGTGTCCATTGGTGCTACGGGATCAGGTCTTTCTTTCCCGATTAACCCGCCGAGTAAGGTTATGAACTATGCCATCAGTATTGATGGGATTTATCCGAGCCGTAATTAAGTTAGCTGTATTTTCCAGGGGGACTCCCACCCCTGGTACCCCAATTGAGGGTTTAAATACTCAGTGGCCTCTGACTGTGATTACAAGGTTTGTTTGAGCGCTGAGGGAATATAGGTGTAATGAGCTGTAATACCATAATTAGCGTATCAGTTGTTACCCTAAATCCGGGTTTCTTGTAAATAAGGGTCCAGCTACTCGTTATTTCAGAAAGTATACATCCACTCGTTAAATTGAGTTGAGAATTTGAGTCAATTGAAAGATATCGGTTATTGTACTTCCTTTGTAGGTTGTGAGTTTGATAGTGAAATTAAGATAAAACAGAAACTGTTGGAGCAGGGAAGTGAGATTAAATAAAATTACACAGGCAATGGTTGCAGTTGGATTGACCGTAGTGGCTTTAGTACCTGCCGTGGCAGTTGCAACGCCGCCGAATGATGTCACCTTTGAAAATGGTGGCCCCGCGTTATTATCTAATCCAACCACGTTTGATGGCGTCGATTACTCTCGCGCTGCCCCGGCTTTTGGAAAAATGGCCAGATATAATGACTCTATCGATGGCCGTGATCGTTTTGGGATAATTGATAGTGCAAATGCTGATAATGCGTTGTTGTATCACTTATCAGATAGTGGTAGTTTTAATGCCTCTGTGGGTGATATTGATTTCCGTTTTAAATCTAGCGGTGGTGATGAGTTTAAACTGGTTTCAATGGAGGCCGGCTCGATAACAGATTCATCCACAGTAACGAATACCATTAATCATGTAGTAACCATCACAGGTTACAAAGATGGCAACAGTATTGTTTCTGATACGATAGACTTTACCCAATCGGATAGCAGTGGTTCAGTTACTTATACTAAAAATACCAACTACAACGATGGTATACTTTCGTTTGATAACCAATGGGGCAATATTGATGAGGTACGATTTACCACGTCAGGCCAAAGTTCAAATGTGACTTTTGTCATTATCGATACTATAGACTTTGAATCTTCAGTTACATCAGATTTAACCCCACCCGTTTTTGACAGCAGTAACTCGACGCCAATTGACAACGCTACTAATGTTTCTGTCAGCAATAATATTGTTATCGACTTTGATGAAAATATCGCGCTTGGCAGCGGCAATATCACCATTCGTAATGTGACCGATAGCAGTGACTTTGAGGTGTTTGATGTTGCCACCGAGAGTGATGGCACCACCACAGCGCCTTCGGCTGGGCGTATAGGCATTACCAACGATAAAATTTATATCAATCCCACCAACAACTTAACTGGCAGTAAAAGCTATGCCATCCGCGTTGATGCCACTGCCGTTGATGACACCGCAGGCAATAGCTTTGCCGGGATCAGTGACGATGCCACCTTCAGCTTTACCACGGTGAGTACTGCGCCGGATGCGCCATCTACACCGGATTTGGATGCTGTCTCGGATACCGGTACATCAAACAGCGATAACATCACTAGCGATACAACTCTGACGTTGAGTGGGACTGCTGAAAGTGGCTCGACTGTTACTTTATATAGTGATCAAGTGGATGGGGGCGCAACTGTTATTGGTACGGGCACTGCAACCGGCGGAAACTGGCAGATCACGACCAGCACACTCGCGGCTGGTGTGACGCACGCAATCACAGCAAAAGCGGCTTCTGATAGCAACAACGTTAGCCCGGCATCCGGCGCGCTGAGTGTCACCATTGATACAATAGTGCCATCCGCCGTGACTATCACCACCCCAATAGAAACCGACGGCATCGTCAATGCCGTGGAAGATAACGATGTGCTGATCACAGGCTCTGGGGCCGAGTCAGGCAATAGTGTCACCGTGACCATCACCGATAACAACAATACCGCCACCCGCACCGTGACCGCCGATGGCTCGGGCAACTGGACCCTGAGCGGCAGCGAGCTGGATGTCAGTGGTCTGAACAATGGCACCCTGACGGTGTCAGCCACCCAGACCGATACGGCGGGCAACACTTCGGTGGCATCCACGCAAAGTATCACCCTGGACAACACAGCGCCAAGCGCCCCGAGCATCTCCACGCCGATTGAGGGTGATGGCATCGTTAATGCAGCAGAAGACAACGATGTGTTGATCGCCGGCTCTGGGGCCGAGGCTGGCAACAGTGTGACGGTGACCATTACCGACTTTAACAGCTCGGTGAGCCGTACGGTCATCGCCGACGGCTCGGGCAACTGGACGCTGAGCGGAAGTGAGCTGGATGTCAGCGGTTTTAATAACGGTACACTGACGGTGTCGGCCACCCAGACTGATATTGCTGGTAACACCTCAACTGGTGATAGCACTAATATTACTTTGGACAATATCGCACCGAGTACACCAAGCACTCCAGATCTGAGTACGGGCAGTGATTCTGGCTCCTCAAACTCGGATAACATAACTAACGACAACATTCCGACGTTCACTGGCACCGGTACAAATGGTGATACCGTTACACTATTCTCTAGTGTTGATGGCTCCGTTGGCAATACAGTGGTGAGTGGTGGTGTTTGGAGTATTACTCCTAGTTCAGCATTAACGACTGGCGTACACAATATATCAGCAATGATATCAGATACGGCAGGGAATACGTCTGTTTCGTCGACTTTGGCTGTGACTATAGACTCTGCAGCGCCGACAGGCCACAGCGTGGCCTTTGGCGATACCCTCTACAGCGACTCGGAGAAAGGCAGCGCCTCGTTCAGCTTCACCGGTGCCGAGGTGGGGGCCAGCTACAGTTATACCATCTCCAGCTCAAACGGTGGGACTGATGTGACCGGCAACGGGACCTTGACGTCAGCCACGCAAAGTATCGGCAACATTAACCTGGGCGGCCTGAATGACGGTGATCTGACACTGTCGGTGACGCTTACGGATGCCTCGGGCAATGCGGCGACAGCGGTGACGGCAGCCAGTGCGCTGGATACCGCGGTGCCGAGCGGCCACAGTGTGGCGCTGAATGACACTAGCTACAACAGCTCTGAAGCCAGCTCGGCAAGCTTCAGCTTTACCGGGGGCGAGGTGGGGGCCAGCTATAGCTATACCATCTCCAGCTCCAACGGCGGGACTGATGTGACCGGCAACGGCACCCTGACGTCAGCGACGCAAAGCATCGACAATATCAACCTGGGTAACCTGAACGACGGTACCCTGACGCTGTCGGTGACAGTGACCGACAGCGCGGGCAATGCCGCGGCGGCGGTGACGGACACGGCCACGCTGGATAAAACTAAGCCCACAGTAACCAC
>NZ_MJIL01000070.1 GCF_001939735.1 Photobacterium proteolyticum | reverse complement strand
CGGAATCGGTGATCGGTTTAAACCGGAATGAGCGATCGGATAATCCCGGAATCAGGGGTCGCAATACTCCGGAATATGCAGCTGAAGCAATGATACTTGCCAACACAATTTGTCAGCAGTTAGACGCTTCAGTTAGGTTCGATGTGAGTATCAATACGTTGGAACATATTGATATTAAAAGGGGGGGTAAGGTCGTGGTGTTACCACCTTGTGTCAACGACGATTTTTACACAACAAATAATACGAAATTAAATCAATACCTATCGAGAATGCAGCAACAAGGCGCTGTACTTGCTTCTGCTTGTGTCGGTGCATATATTCTGGCAAGAGGAGGCTTTCTGGATAACAAATTCTGCACGACACACTGGCGACTAAGTGATTCGTTTCGAGCAGACTTTCCCAAAGTGAAGCTCAACGAGAATGCGATCATTGTAAACGAAGGGAGCGTTATTACCGCAGGTGGCCGTATGGCATGGGTTGATCTGGTATTTGAGATCATCTCGATATTCTCTTCACCAACTATTGCACTACGTCTATCTAAAGAAATGGTGATTGATAGCGGATTTCGTGAACAGCGATTTTACCACCAATTTATACCAAAACTAGACCATGGTGATGAACTTGTTCTGAAAGTCCAAAGTTATTTGGATGAGCATTACGCTAAACCTCTTTCGGTGAAAACTATAGCAGAGAATTATTTTGTTAGCCCTCGGACTCTTCAACGGCGGTTTATAAAGTCTATTGACTCTACCATTGTACAATATTTACAAAAATTACGTCTGCATAATGCTTGTCAATTAATTGAACTAACAAGAAAAGGGATTACGGAAATTTCTTATGAGGTGGGATACCAAGATGTCAGCGCTTTCAGGAAGGTTTTTACGCGAGAATATGGCCTCACCCCTACAGAATTCAGAAAACGTTTTAGTGCTGAACCCACAACAGAATAGCTTCTTACAAAAGTAGCATATAAATTATTGGGTAATGCGATATCACGGTGATAACTATTGTCTAATTCCGTGCAATGCGACTACCGCTTCTAGTGGTCGTCGCTTAGGTTTTGCGGCACTTGCACTAATTAATCAGTTGCTAATTTAGAAAAGGCACTGACAAACTTATGTCCACCAACGTTTCAGAGCTTGCTAAACCCTACTAAATTTGACTGCCAAACTTCATGTTGACCAAAACACTGAGAGGAGGTCATCATGAGAAAGTTATCTTCTGGAAAATGCAGTGGCATCAAAAGGCCATTTAAGCTTGAAGAGATCTGGCGGATCAGAACTAGGCTGGAGATTGAAAATGATCTGATGCAGCTCGCACTACTGAACCTAGCTATAGATAGCAAGTTAAGAGCGAGTGATTTACTAAAGCTACACGTTTACGATGTTTCTTCGCAAGGAGTTATCTATGAAAGGGTTCAGTGCATCCAGCAAAAAACTGGCACCGATGTCCACTATGAGATTACTCCGAGAACCCAGCAAAGTATTAGCAGATGGATTTTTGCAGCATCCCTAGAGGCAAGCAGTTTTCTATTCCCGAGTAGCCGACGCTTTGGGCAACCTATCAGCTACTCATTCTATCGTTCAATTATCAGGAACTGGGCTGTAAAACTGGGACTGAATGCTGACTATTATGGCACTCATTCCATGCGCCGCACCAAAGCCACGTTAATATATGCCAGAACGAAAAACATCAGGGCCGTACAGATTTTACTTGGACATTCGAAGCTAGATAACACAATTCGATACCTTGGCGTTGAACTAGAAGACGCTCTGAGGTTGTCTGAGAAAACAGACGTATGCGCCCCATGATCCCACGGGCGCAATATTAATGTGAGAAGTTCCAGGGAAGAAGTGATTCGATATCTGGATCAGGCTTGGCCATCTCTTTCATACACTGGACGAGGTAATCGTAAAGAATAAGATCATTGGCTTTGGCCGTTTCGATGATGCTGTAGAGCATTGCACTGGCATCCGCACCCTTAGGCGTATCGGCGAAGAGCCAGTTCTTGCGCCCGATAACCATGGATTTGATGTATGCGCCCCATGATCCCACGGGCGCAATATTAATGTGAGAAGTTCCAGGGAAGAAGTGATTCGATATCTGGATCAGGCTTGGCCATCTCTTTCATACACTGGACGAGGTAATCGTAAAGAATAAGATCATTGGCTTTGGCCGTTTCGATGATGCTGTAGAGCATTGCACTGGCATCCGCACCCTTAGGCGTATCGGCGAAGAGCCAGTTCTTGCGCCCGATAACCATGGATTTGATGGCACGTTCCGCTCGATTATTGTCGATAGATAAGTGACCATCTTCCACATACCGAACCAGCTTAGGCCACTGACCAGTCGTATATTTAATTGCCTTACCCAACTGGCTTGAGCCCATCACTTTCTGCGATGTCAGCCACTTATGCAGGTCATCAAGCATTGGCTCCGCCAGTTTCTGCCGCTCTGTCAATCGCTCCTGGGCAGCTTTACCTTTCAGACGCGTTTCTAACGCATATAGTTTTTGGATTTTCGCTAGGGCGATATCTGCTTTCCCCGTCTTGCCTTTACCTTGCAGCTTCTTGGCATCCATGAACTTACGGCGGGCATGAGCCAGGCAGCCCAGGTGCTTGACCTTTGGCAGTCCATCATAGGCTTTATAACCATCCGTTTGTAAGTAGCCCTTGTATTCGCCAAGGAAGGCAACAGGGCACGCCCTCGAACGACCGTTTTGATAGTCGAACAAGACGATATTTTTGACATCTTTTAATGCGGCTTCAGGTGAGTCTGCGCCCGAGCAGTAGACCCACATATAACACTGTTTATCTTCTTTCAGTACATTGAGTGGCGTTTCATCCGCCTGAACCACCACTTGTTCCAGCAGGTGCTTTTGTAGCGCCTGATAAAGCGGAGTAAAGTGCTCGCTGATCTGCATCACCCAACGTGCCATCGTGGTTCTGGATAACTCAATACCAGATTGTTTAAACAGGCTTTCCTGGCGGTACAGTGGCAACGCGTACTGGTATTTACCGAGGATGATGTTGGCCAGCAGGCTTTCAGTGGCGAAGCTCTTGGGGATTAGGCTGGCGGGGGCAGGTTTTTGGCTAATGCTGACTTTATCCGCTTCCCTCTCGCACTGGCGACAACCGTACTTAGGGCGCACATATTCTAGTACTTTTAATACAGCAGGCGTGAACTCGAGCTTTTCACTGCTATCTTCACCGATTTTATGCAGCGGATGCTGGCAACATGAGCAGACTTTTTCTTCATCAGCCAAGTCCAGAACGATACGTTCACGTGGCAGGTCTTTAGGAAGAGGCTTGCGTTTACCACGCGCTTTTTTGGTCGTTGTGGTAGTGACCACCTCTTCCTGCTCTGGGGCAACCGCTTCGCATTCCACCTCATTGAACAGGTCACCCTGCGCTTCATCATACGGCTTGAGTGCTTCTGCACGTTTGGCGAACTGGCGGTCGATAGCCAGTTTAAACTGCTCAAGAAGTGATGCCTTTTCAGCCATCAGGGCTTTTACCATCGCTTGAAGCTCGGCAACATCTTGACTGTCAGGGTTAATATCGGGCATCTTTTTCATGGCATCCATTATACTAAAAATGGTTCGTAACTGCCCGGCACATCTGACTTTTATGGTGGCTAACTCATTGTAAAACTGTGTATTCCCATGGGTTTATGGCCGATAATCGTAAAGCCAGACAGCAGGCGTTCGAACTCCTCACCGCTTAGGGTAAAGACCTGATGTTTCTCCCTGGCCCCCTGTGTCAGGATAGTTGTCGCCTAATCTAAATCCGTAAATTAGACAGGGGGTGGTGAGCAGAAAATATGTCCCGCT